>JAJPJI010000020.1 GCA_021324305.1 Gammaproteobacteria bacterium
GCATGGCGTAATCAAAACCAATGACAGAGCCCCAACCATGCATGACCAGAACGATATTTTTAAGATTCAATTCTTCAATGAATCGTTCAATGTATCTGATGTGATCAGTGACTGAATATTCAATATCGGGTTTGTCTGAATGGCCAAAGCCAATCAAATCAGGCGCAACACAGTGTCCCAGGGTGGATAAATGCGGGATGACATTGCGCCATAAATAACACGAGGTTGGTATACCATGTAAAAAAAGAATCGTGTCACCGCTTCCGGCTTCAATGTAATGCATCCTTGATCCATACACCTCGACAAATCTGGAAGGGTAAGACAATTTCTCTGAAATCCTTTCATTCACCATATCGCATCCTTATGCAGCCTGTGCAAAATCAAACAATTCACGTAATACCACGGAATAGGTAACGAAACCAACGATATCACTTGATTTGATATCAGCCAAAAGCTTTTGCCAGCGTTCCATCAGGAATTGATAGCGATTTATCCAGACATCGATTCGTTCATTGATGGATTTATCCTTGATTTCTTTCGCTTTCATTGTTAATACTCTGGCACTCAATTTTCGCTGAACCCGGTCAAGATCATCACGGAAGCCAGCGCGGGCCAATTCATCCCACTGATTTTCAACTACGTATGAATTCATTAACTCACGCAGCCAGTTTAGCTCAAGTCGTTCACCTAGCTGGTAATAGGTTTTGGCGACTTCAGCCAGTTCAAGGTCATATTTACGCGCAGCTTCGACGATATCAAGAGAAGTAAACAGTGTATTACAGCTTGCAACGCTTTTCGCCAGTTTTTCTGGCACGCCCTGGTCAACAAGATAGCTGATAGCAGTGTCAAATGCATCTTTATTCGGGCCATCCAGTAACGTCGGTAACCGCTTGATAAGGTCGGCAATCTGAGATGAAAAATCATCGATTGTCTTCTGTATGTCGATATTGGGTTTGCGGTTACGTAAAAACCAGCGTGTCGCACGCCTGATCAGGTAATAAATTTGCAGCATCATTCTGTATTGAATATTCTGGCTGACCTTGGTGTCCAGCTCCATGATTTGCTGCCACATGTCTTCCATTTTGTAAATGTTTTCCGCAATGGCGAACGCGCGAATGATGAATGATGTCGAGGCGCCGGTTTCTCTTTGCAGCCGTTCTACGAAATTGATTCCCATTCTATCCGTGATGCTCTTGCATAATTGGGTGGAAATAATTTCACGGCGCAGACTGTGTTCTTGCATTTGCGGCAAGTATTTATCGCAAAGAGGCTTAGGAAACGCGGTCAGCAGGAATTTGCTGAAATACGGATCTTCGGGTACATCGCTGGCCAGAATTTCCTGCTTAAGATACATCTTGCAATAGGCAAGTAGTACAGCAATTTCCGGGCGAGTCAGCGGTTTGTTGCTTGCCTTGCGCTCCAGAAGTGTTTTGTCATCAGGCAGATATTCCAGTTTTCGATCCAGACGGCCATTTTTTTCCAGGTCATTCATGTATTGCCGGAACAAATCCATGGTCTGCTGGGCGACAGACGTTTCGAGACTGAGCATTTGTGTTTGATCGTAATTATCCAGCAACACAAGTGAGGCTACTTCGTCCGTCATTTTCTCGAGCAGCTTGTTGCGCTGTTCCCGTGTCATTTCACCTTCAGACATCAGACGATTAAGCAATATCTTGATATTCACTTCATGGTCTGAACAATCTACGCCGGCGGAGTTATCAATGAAATCGGTATTGACAATTCCTCCTTGCAGCGAGTATTCGATGCGAGCCAGCTGGGTCATGCCAAGGTTGCCGCCTTCAGCGATGACACGTGCATTGAGTTCAGCAGCATCAATCCGAATGACATCATTGGTGCGGTCACCAACATCGAGATGGGATTCCTGGGATGATTTAACAAAAGTTCCGATGCCACCATTCCAGATCAGGTCTACGGATGATCTTAACATGGTTTTAATTAGCTCATTGGGAACCATGCTGTCTTTTTTCGTGTTGAGAATGTGCTTGATCTCGGGCGTTAATTTGATTGATTTGGCTGAGCGATCAAACACCCCTCCTCCGCTGGAAATGAGTTCAGGATTGTAATCTTTCCAGGTGGAACGCGGCAAACTGAACAAACGTTTACGCTCCTCATAACTCGCGGCTGGATCCGGATCCGGATCCAGGAAAATATGCATATGGTTGAACGCGCCGATGAGCTTGGTGTGTTTTGACAACAGCATGCCATTACCGAAGACATCACCACTCATGTCACCAATCCCGATAACAGTAAAGTCGTCTTTATCCGGATCAATGCCAATTTCCTGAAAATGACGCTTCACGGAAACCCAGACACCGCGTGAGGTGATTCCCATTTTCTTGTGGTCATAACCTGCGGAACCGCCGGAGGCAAATGCGTCATCAAGCCAAAAGCCGTATTTTTGTGCTATACCATTCGCGATATCGGAAAAGGTTGCGGTTCCCTTGTCTGCTGCAACAACCAGATACGGATCATCGTCATCATATCTGACCACGTGTTCAGGCGGGACGATGACGCCTTCTTTGATATTGTCTGTCACATCGAGCAACCCACTGATGAAAGTTGAGTAACAGTGAATAACTTCTTTCATATACTCATCACGGCTGATTTCAGCGGTCTGGGGATGTTTAACAACGAAGCCGCCTTTTGCTCCCTCAGGAACGATGACAGTATTCTTGACCTGCTGCGCTTTCATTAATCCAAGAACTTCGGTGCGAAAATCTTCGCGGCGGTCCGACCAGCGCAAACCGCCTCTTGCTACTTTGCCGGCACGTAAATGTATTCCTTCGACCCGTGGTGAATAAACGAATATTTCGTATTTTGGCCGCGGCAACGGCAGGTCGGAAATCTGTGCCGGATCAAACTTGAACGAAATATAGGACTTGGGTTTGCCATCATTTGCTTTCTGAAAATAATTGGTGCGAATAGTTGCCTGTATCACTTCCAGCAAGCGGCGGATAATTCTGTCTTCATCCAGGCTGCTGACGGCATCGAGGGATTGTTCAATGTATTTGATCAACTCTCCTTGATCCGACGGGTGCCCATGTTGATAAGCGGGATCAAAGCGCAGCGTGAAAAGCTGTACCAGAGCCTTGGCGATTTCTGCATTATGAATCAATGCGCGCTCAATATAGTTTTGACTGAACGTGAAACCTGTTTGCCGCAGGTATTTTGTATAGGCTCTCAACATGGCTGTTTCCTGGAAGTTGAGATTGGCTTCAAGAACCAGGCGGTTGAACCCATCATTTTCTGCTTCGCCAAACCAGATTTTGGTGAATGCTTCCTGGAATATATCTTTGATATCGTTGATATCGAGTTCTTTATTCACTGCATAAGTCATGTCGAAATCATTGATCCAGATTTGCATTCCATCCTTGAATTTCAGCTGGTGCGGCCTTTCGCCAATGATTCTCAAACCCATGTTTTCAAGAATGGGAAGAACATCTGACAGAACGATTGTCTGGTCGGCATGGAAGAGCTTCAGACTTAATGTGTTAAGCCCGTTCATTCTTGCAAACAGCATGTTTAATGGATTGTCTTTTGACAATGATTCTATCTTGTCAATATCATCCATGGCTTCCCGCGGCGAATAATCTTCGCTATAGCTGGCAGGAAAGGCCTTGCTGTATTTATTGTAATATTTTAATCCTGCGGCTTCGCCATGCCGCTCAACAAGCTGGTCCCGCAAATCATCAGACCATGATCGCGCTATCGAAATCAGTTTTTTCTCGATGTCAGCAATATTATATTCGACCTGGATTTTAGGGTTGACACGGATTAAATAGTGAATTCTGGCCAGTACGGAATCTGAAAAGTAAGTAGTATAATTGCATTCAATTCCATTGAAAGACTCCATCAATATTTCCTGCATCTTAAATGCAAGATCAGTGTTGAATATTTCACGGGGCACATACACAAGACATGAGAAGTATCGATAATAGGCGTCGCGGCGGACTATCAGGCGTATACGCTTGCGCTCTTTAAGCTGAATAATAGCAAGCGTCATTTCAAGCAGTTCTTCATGCGATGCCTGGAATAAATCGTCGCGCGGCAATGTTTCAAGAATATGTACCGCTTCCTTGCCATCATGGCTGTCTGGCGGGAAACCGAGATCTTCAAGAATCTTGTCGACTTTGTGACGCAAAAATGGAATCTGTCTCGGGCTGGAGTGATAGGCGGTTGACGTGTATAGACCTATAAATCGGCGTTCACCAATCAGTTCATTGTTTTCATTAAAGAGCTTGACTCCGATATAGTCAGTATATGCATCACGATGTACGGTAGAAGTCGTGTTTGTTTTGGCAATGATCAAAATGTTTTTTGAAAGAGCCATCTTTCGTGCTTGCGGCGGCAATTCAGTGTATGTTTTCGATGTTGTGCTAAAGGTTTCGTCACGCAATACACCAAGGCCTGAGCCTGGCACAATTTGCAATGCGCGATTAGTACCGTTGCCGATTAATTTATAGTCGCGGGCACCGAGAAACGTAAAATTGTTGTTTATCAGCCAGCGTAAAAAATCACGTGATTCAGCGAGTTCTTCCATCTCAAGTTTTGGCGGATTATTTTCCAGGTCGTTTAGACAGGTCTCCACACGACCCACCATCTTGCGCCAGTCAGCGACAGCGACGCGTACGTCAGCGAGAACATTGCTAATGTCTGCCTTTAGATCTTCCATTGTCTTGCTGTCAAGGAGACGGTCGATTTCGATATAGATAGGCGCTTCACTTGATATGTTCTTATCGCTTTCCATATTCGTGGCGATATCAATAATGCGATGATGGCTGTCGCGTCTGACTTTGAATCCTCCGAAGTGGATGATGAAATGAATCAGATAGCCAAAACGGTTTATCACCATCCTGGTTGAATCCACAAGGAATGGAATATCGTCATGTGAGATTTGAATAACGGTATGAATAGATTCCCAGCCGTCTGTTTCTTTGGTTGGGTTGAAAATACGTATTTTTGCTTCGCCCGGGGAGCGCTGCTGTATAAACTGCCAGTGCGACAGGAGTATTCCATACAAATCAGCAATGGGATGTTCTTTTAAATCATCCACAGAACAGGATGCGAAGTACCGCTGTGCGAATACTTCAAGGAGGTTGATTTCATTCTCATTGGCATGGCTTTTAATATATGCTTTAACCTGGTTTATTATATTTTGGCATTCGCCATTATTGACGCCGGTCATATTTACTCCCGCTTTGCTATCTATATTCAGGGTCTCTCGCGAATTCTGGATGCGTTTTTTCCATTTCAGGTAAAACGCAGAGTACCCGCGCGAAGTATAGCTGAAATTTTAGTCTTACAGACACTAAATCTCAACGAAGATAAACAGGTACGGCTTCTGTGGCGCTTACCCATTTCTCCTGTTCGAATTTTGATCTGCCCAATTGTAATAATGCCATGGCTGTCGGCAACTGTGACGGATAAATATTGTCTGGCATGAACCCTAATTGTGTTTCCAGTCTTTGCCTGTAACTGAGCCATCCATCCCCTGTTGCGCTCCATCCTCTGCCTTCTGGTGCGTGCAACTGGCCGGGTTCACATACCAGTTCGTTACCTATCAACTCTGCGCAGCCGGATTTATCCTGTTGATATAGTGCCCAGTAAACTTGTCCCATCCGCGCATCAATAGCTACCATCTGCTTTTGGCAATGATGTTCCATGTATGCAGACTGGGCGAGAGCTGCCAATGATGAAACTGGTATCACCGGTTTTCCGATTGCAAACCCTACACCCTGGGCCACGCTGCATGCGATACGGATGCCGGTAAAACTGCCCGGTCCACAGCCATAAATGATGGCATCCAGTGAATCGAGCGAGATGTCGAGGGTTTTCAGTAATTCCTGAATCATGGGCAGGATAAGTTTGGCCTGCTGCATTGGAGCAATTTTATGCAGTGTTTCAATGCGGGATCCATTCTGGATGGCAACTGAGCACGCTGCGCTTGAAGTATCGAAAGCCAGGAGTTTTATTGGAAAATTAGTTATTTTGGCCATTCTTTCTCGAGATACTGGAGTTTATCTTCTGTATCTTTCCACTGATCGGCGTCTACAGGCGCTTCCTTGATCCTGTTGATATTTGGCCATTTCTCAGCGAGTTCGGCATTTAATTGCAGGAATGGTTGATATTTTTCAGGCAAGTCGTCTTCAGAATAGATCGCATTTACCGGGCATTCCGGTTCGCACAAGGCACAGTCGATACATTCACTAGGATTAATGACAAGAAAATTAGGTCCCTCGTAGAAACAGTCTACGGGGCAGACTTCAACACAGTCCGTATATTTACAGCGTATGCATTTCTCGGTTACTACAAATGTCATTGCGATAGCTTACCACAATATATGATGCAATTACTGTACCAATGCGAAAACATGCTGTAGTCAGCATCCTTACGCTTCCCGTGTCAGTTTAAACGGGGCAATCAGCCAAGTTTACTACAGGGTGAATTCTTGCCCGAGGCCGGAATCGAACCGGCACGGGATTAGATCCCGAGGGATTTTAAGTCCCTTGCGTCTACCTGTTCCGCCACCCGGGCTGTCGGAGGGTAAGTCAAGGCCATGCCTTTCAACTTTGCCCTCTCTCGTTTCGAATATGAGGCTGGGGTCGGAATCGAACCGGCGTCCACGGCTTTGCAGGCCGCTGCATAACCACTCTGCCACCCAGCCTAAAACAAAAAACCCCAGATGGTTCTGAGGCTTTATTAAGATTCTTGGAGCGGGAAACGAGACTCGAACTCGCGACCCCAACCTTGGCAAGGTTGTGCTCTACCAACTGAGCTATTCCCGCATAATTCCACGAAAAAACATGCTACTTTGTGAATCTCGCATGCATCATCATTTGCGGTGTAATTCTATCTACGAACCCATGTATGTCAAGAGATTTATGAGAATTTCTTTTGATATTTTTGAAAAAATTAATAAGAACGGGATTTAAATGGTTTCAACAGAAACCAGCTGGACCCATGCGGCTTTCAGATAAATAAACATGGACCATATGGTAAGTACCGCGGAAATATAGAGAAGTATATAGCCTGTAAATACTAGGCCTGCATTGGTGGAGGTATCGCAATATAACAATATGATTAGCGCCAGCATCTGAACTGCGGTTTTAACTTTGCCGAGACTGGACACGGCAACACTTTTGCGTTTACCTATTTCTGCCATCCATTCGCGTAAAGCCGAGACAATGATTTCACGGGCAACAATGATGCCGGCAGGTATGGTAATCATGAATGTGGGGATGGATATAACTGCGGATGTCACGCTCACAAACTGGAAGGTTGGTTCAGCAACAATGATTACCAGGGCGATACATACCATTAATTTGTCAGCAACCGGGTCTAAAAATGCACCAAGCTTGGTTGATTGCTTCAGATAGCGGGCAAGATAGCCATCAAGCCAGTCGGTGATAGAGGCAATGGCAAAAATGACAGCTGCTGATAAATGTGCCCATGAGACTGGAAGATAGTAAAAAATAACGAGCAATGGAATTACAGAGATTCGTACTAGCGTGAGTACGTTCGGCCAATTAAACATTTGATCATATGGTCGTGTCATGTAGTGCTGCAAATATTTTTTCTGCAAGGGAATGACTAATTCCAGGTACTTTCATCAATTCATCAAGACTAGCATGAGCAATGCCTTGAATACCACCAAAATAACGTAATAAATCGCGACGACGTTTGGTTCCGATGCCGGGGATTTGTTCAAGTATTGATTGGCGTCTGGCCTTGTCACGCCGCTGGCGATGTCCGGTTATCGCAAAGCGATGGGCTTCGTCGCGTATCTGCTGGATGAAATGTAATGCCAGAGAGTCGGGAGGGAGGTGCATGGGCGGTTGAGCATTGATATGTAATGTTTCAAAACCGGGCTTGCGCTCAGGTCCTTTGGATACTCCAACCAGCACAATTTCATGGATACCCAGTTCATCCATCACTTTTCTGGCAGCAGATAATTGTGTAGGGCCGCCGTCAATCAGGGCAATATCTGGCAAAAGCATATTATCATGCTGCAGGCGTTTAAATCGACGCAGCAATACCTGATGCATGGCGGCGATATCATCGCCGGGTGTGATATCGCGAATATTGAAACGGCGATACAATTCTTTCATGGGACCGTTTTGATCGAATACAACGCATGATGCAACCGTTGCCTCACCCATGCTATGGCTGATATCAAAACACTCTATCCGTTTCGGGGAGGTTTTCATTCCCAACAATTCCTGTAGTGCCCTGACCCGGTCCTGGATATTGGACTTGTTAAACAGATGTGCTGCCAATGACTGTGTTGCGCTGAGAGTAGCCATGGTTAGCCATTTCTTTTTATCACCACGTGATGGATGGATAATGGCAACCTTATGGCAGGCTTGTTCAGCCAATACATTCTCAAGCCATTCTCGGTCAGGAATGGCTGAGTTTACGATGACTTGCCTGGGAATGCTCTCTATATGAGACATATCGTTAAGATAATGCTGTGTGATGAAGGCAGAAATAATTTCTTCGGTATCTGAGTGAGGCGGAACATCAGGAAAATACGAACGGCTGCCAAGAACCTGGCCGCTTCTGATAGATAGCAGCTGGATACAGATAACCCCTGACTGCATGGCGAAACCAATAATGTCTGCGTTGCCTTCATCGATGCTGACATATTGCCGGTCCTGGATCTGCCGTAATCTATTGATTTGATCCCGGAACAGGGCTGCCCGCTCATAATCCAGTTGTTTGGCAGCAGTCTCCATTTTACTTTGCAGTTCTTCAATTACTTGCTGGCTTTTACCTTCGAGAAACAGTATCGCAAGATTGACATTGTGTGCGTAATCTTCTCGTGAGATTAATTTAACGCATGGGCCTGTGCAGCGATCAATTTGATAAAGCAGGCAGGGACGTGTTCTGACAGCAAAATAGCTGTCACGGCAGGTGCGGATTCGGAATATCTTTTGCAGCAGGCTGATGGTTTCTCTTACCGCATGCGCACTTGGATAGGGGCCAAAATATAAGGCATTTTTCCGGCGCTGTCCGCGGTAGAGGTCAATACGCGGGTATGGATGTTCATTGGTGATTAATATATAGGGATAACTTTTGTCATCACGCAGTAAAACATTATAGCGAGGGCGATGTTTTTTTATCAGGTTGCATTCGAGCAAGACAGCTTCATTTTCAGTATGGGTAACTGTAATATCAATGTCCTTGATATTCTGAACCAGTGAAAGGGTTTTGGGGTCTCTTGCCCTGCTGCTAAAATAACTGGATATGCGCTTTTTTAGATCCTTGGCCTTGCCTACATATAAAACTTCACCCTTTTCACCCAGCATTTGATAAACACCCGGATGGTGTGAAAGATTTGCCAGGAATGTTTTGATGTTACGCATGTCTGGACTCGTTATGCGAACTCGATTGGATTGGTAAACATAACTTTAAAATGTATATGATCAGGACGTCAAAAGAAAAATATTCTGACTATTCAGGGTTATTCGGTTTCTGATTTTGCGCCTTCAAGCATGCCCAGCCGCATAGCCATCAGAGTCAACTCTACGTCACTGTTGATATTGAGTTTATCAAAAATACGATAACGGTAACTATTTACAGTCTTCGGGCTTAAACAGAGTTTTTTGGATATATCTTGTACTTTTTGACCTTGCGTAATCATTAGCATAATTTGCAGTTCACGCTCAGACAATAAATCCAGTGGTGATTCATCACCTTTGGTGAATCGCTTGATTGCTATTTGTTGGGCAATGCCCGGGCTGATATAGCGCTGACCTGAATGAATGGTGCGTATTGCCCGTATCATTTCCTCCGGATCGCAGCCTTTTGTAATATAGCCGGAAGCACCAGCTTGCAAAAGACGGGATGGATAAGGTTCGTCTTCATAGATAGTTAATGCAAGAATCTTGATATCCGGGTTGTGGCGAATCATTTTTCGGGTTGCTTCAAGGCCGCCGATTCCTGGCATGTGCACATCCATTACGACCACATCGGGAACCAGTTCTTTAGCCAAGAGCACAGCTTCTTCGCCAGTGCTTGCTTCGCCTACCACTTTTATGGCTTGTACGTCTTGCAACAGGCGTTTGATGCCCATGCGCACAAGTTCGTGATCATCAACTAACAGAACTTTTATCAAGGCTGTCCCCTAATATTCAGCTCGATTTTGGCGGAGAGAGAGGGATTCGAACCCCCGGTGCCCAGAGGACACAACGGTTTTCAAGACCGCCGCTTTCGACCGCTCAGCCATCTCTCCAGTATATATATGATTACGTATTGGTCAATTCGCAAGCAGTGAATATTAACGTTATTTTTAAATGACGTCTACATCATGTTGATAAAAAACTTTATATAGTGCACATGATGTAGCTAGTTCTTACATTTTCTACCAGCTAATTCTTCAAATTACAACCAAGCGATTCATTTCGTCTGGTATCGTCGTTTTTGTCACTGATCCAGAGTTTTCAGGCAAGGACACGACGGTATTATTTTTTTTGACTTTTGCTGCAACGCAAGCTGCAGCATATCAAAAAATAACTTTCACTAATACAGTTACTTATAAATCGAAATTAACATTATTTTTTACAAGCGTTATGGCTGTCAAGTCATCCTGACGTTTTTGTCAGGTCAGTCCATCCAGATACATTTACCCTTTGATTTCATTAATGCAAGATATTTTTCATGTTCGCTCAATTCTTCCGCATCTGCGTGCAGCACAATCAGAGTATGTTTCTCTACTGGCAGGGTAACAGAACTATCTGTATGTTTTCCGTTTTGAGTTTCATTTTCGGCGATAGTATCAAAAAAACTTCCTTGTCCGCCAGTCATGGCCAGATAGACTTGTGCCAATAAATGCGCATCCAATAACGCACCATGCAGCTCACGCTTGGAATTATCAATATGATAGCGTTTGCACAACGCATCCAGACTGTTGCGCTGGCCAACGTGCAATTGTCTGGCAATCTGCAGCGTATCAATGATCCGGCAATAATCAGTGATTGTTTTCCAGCCTTGGCGGGTCAAAATCAGTTCATGATTGAGGAAGCCCACATCGAAAGGTGCGTTATGAATAATCAGCTCGGCATCCGAAATAAAATCCATCAATTCCTGGCTGATCTGGCTAAACACTGGTTTGTCTTTCAGAAATTCATTCGTGATGCCATGAACAGCAAGCGCGCCTGCCTCCACTTCACGTTCAGGATTGATGAACTGATGAAAATGCTTGCCGGTCAATTTGCGATTGATCATTTCCAGGCAGCCAATTTCAATGATTCGATGACCATCTTCTATGCGTATGCCTGTTGTTTCAGTATCTAGAATTACCTGCCGCATATCTTAATTTATTCCTGTATTTTGACATTTGACGGTTTTCGTCATCTGAATTATACATCCATTATCGGGATGTGGATTTTAACAATTCATCAATCGCCTGGTTTGCAATACCATCGACCAATTCGTTTTCCGGATGCCCGCTGTGTCCTTTCACCCAGTGCCAATTCACATGATGCCGCCCTGCCTCCTTATCAAGCGCCTGCCATAGATCTGCATTTTTCACCAATGATTTGTCGGCTTTTTTCCAGCCGCGTTTCTTCCAGCCTGTTAACCATTCGGTAATTCCCTTCTGGAGGTATTGTGAATCAGTATGCAGTTCAATTTTACATGATTCGTTCAGCGCGGCGAGTGCTTGAATGGCAGCCATGAGCTCCATCCGGTTATTGGTTGTGTGTTGCTCTGCTCCGGAGAGAATTTTTTCGTGACTTCCATAGCGCAACAAGGCGCCCCACCCGCCTGGCCCGGGATTTCCCCTGCAGGCACCATCTGTATATATTTGTACATGTTTCATTTTGATTGTCTTGCAGTATGGCCTGAAATAGTAGTTGATATTCTAATTCCGCTTAATTGCTGCTTCCATTTTAAACGGATAGGTGTTAACGGAATGACCTTGGCGCGTGCGATTAGCACGTATACACCGCCGAATATTGGTAAGCATTTATTACCAATATACTCAAGAAAATGCAATTTCTGATATAGTCCCTGACTCTGGATTGGCGGTCTAAACAACGTGGACTGGTGTTTTTCCATTTCGAAGTCCGCAAGCTGAAGCCAGCTTTTGATTTTATTAAAATGGATAAAATTTGCTGACCATGGAATGGCTTTTTTATCACGCGCAAGCAGTTTTGTTAATCCCCACATGCTATAAGGATTAAACCCGGTAACGACGATTAATCCTTCAGGTTTGATGATCCGGCATGCCTCAGCCAATAACTGCCTGGGGTTATCGATGAATTCCAGTGTATGCGGGAGCATGACGAGGTCGATACTCCCGGTTAATATGGGCAGTTCATGATAATCACCTTCAATAAAACCCGGGATTTTTCCCTTGCTCATAAGCGGGCTGATCAGTGAGTGACAAGGAATTTTTGATGCGTTTAATAGCCTAAGCTGATGCGATACGCCGATTAACAATGCGTGTTTGCCATAATGCTTGTCCAGCAGTCCAAGCAATTGCTTTTCTTCAGCGTCCAGTAAGGTATGCCCCAGGAACTGCTGAGATAACCATTGATTCCAGTGCTGAAGGATTCGGTAGCCGTGTGCCAAAGCCTTATATTCTCCCGACTAATTCCTTGTACAAAGAATAACTATTGAACCATGCTATCTTATTCAATGCGCTGTCTGTATGCCATGCTGGCGATGAAAAAGGAAAGTTATTCTTTTACCAAGTCTAATTTGGTACTATAACATACCAGATCTTGACGTACAGTAATTAATCAGTCATGCCTGGCATCCGATTAATGAATTCGACAACTATAAAAAAACAAAGACTTGATTATGTTGGATTTAACAGAATATGTTGCATGGTATTTCTGATGTCTGTAAATTCCGTAGCGCACATACCAGGTCTCGAATCATTGAGCAGTGGTTAGTTAAGATAGTTGAATCTTTTAATACACAGTAATCTTTAGTAATGTGTATTGAGTGAAAGAGGATGAGTGTCAAAAAGGTGAGCGCTTCTCTGGTCAGTAAAACGGAAAAGCAGATGTGAGAAATCTACAGCTGATTTCTCCAAACTTAATTTAAAAGGAAGACTTTATTTGACTAGAATTTGGAAAAATCTGTTTTGCCAAATTTTTTCTTTGCGAAGCCTGAAGGAAGTTTTCGGCGAATTTGCTACAAAACTATTTGTTTTGATTATTAGTTGCGCATTAGTAAGTGGCTCATCGTTTGCTTCGCCAAGTGCAGAAGGTATTCAGGTATATCAAAAAAATATGCATTTATCGCCAGAACACAAGCAGAAACTGGCTGATGATATTACACGCTATCGCAATGCCGATAACCTCTGGGATGTATTACGCGACGAATTTTCACTGCCTCATTATGAAGACAGTCCGGCAGTTCAGGCCAAGATTGAATGGTTTATGAATAACCAGGATTACCTGCTCCGTTCCGCATCACGTGCCGCTCCGTATCTTTACTACATTTTGCAGCAGGTAAAAAAACGCCATCTGCCAGCAGAGCTGGTTTTACTGCCGATTGTCGAAAGCGGCTATAATCCTTTTTCTGTTTCTAATGTCGGTGCTTCCGGTATCTGGCAGCTTATGCCTGATACTGCCTCCGGATTGGGAGTAAAGCGTGACTGGTGGTATGACGGACGCCGGGATGTGATTGCCTCTACCAGGGCGGCATTAAACTACCTGGCTTACTTGCAAAGCTTTTTCGAAGGTAACTGGCTGCTTGCAATCGCTGCCTACAATACAGGTGAAGGTAATGTGCTGGCTGCGATCAAAAGAAATATCAGGGATGGCAGAGACACTGATTTTTGGTCATTACCGGTAGCGCAACAAACAAGAGATTATGTTCCCAGTCTGTTAGCATTGGCTGTGATTATCAGCAGACCTGACCGTTATCCCGTTTACTTTCCGCCAGTCAGAAATGCACCTTATCTCGCCCAGATAGATGTTGGCACCCAGATAAATTTAAAATATGCAGCCATGCTGGCCGGAATCAGCCATCGTAAAATGATTCAGCTTAATCCTGGATTCAAAGGGCCTTCTACTTCTACCAGGGGTCCCTATAAGCTGGTGTTGCCAATAGAAAACGTTGAGCAATTCACTGAAAACCTTGCCAGATCGCCGCTCAATCATCAAATTAACTGGATACACTACAGGGTAAAATCCGGGGATACGCTGGCGTCAATTTCAAGAAAGTTCAGTACCACAATCTTTGATATACGCAAGATGAATCATCTGAGTAAATCGACGGTCAGACCAGGCACAAATTTGCTGATCCCAAATACAGGAGTCCCTTCTTCTTCAAGCTCGGATGATGAATTGGCCCAGGTACAGGAAATCGTGGCGTCTAATGATACCAACGGCAGGAATAGTGAAGAAGCGATGATTATCGCAAACCGTTTAAGAAAAGTCGAAGACATTGTCCCTGTTGTCAAACAGGCAAAATCATCCAGATCATATACACTGCAACCTGGCGATACGATTTATATGGTACGCACCAAAGACACACTTGAGAGTATAGCCAGACGTTTCCATATCAGCAGCCGAGCACTCCGGGAAGCAAATAATCTTACTGGTAAAAAAGTAAAACCCGGTAAACAATTAATCATACCAACGCATCCAGTGTCGGTTGCACAATACAGTTCCCAGTCGGCAGGATCCAGAAGCTTACAACCTGGTGATACAATTTACATGGTGCGTCGCGGTGATACGATCGAAAAAATTGCGAAGAAATTCCGTACCACTGCTTCCGCTATTCGCTTGACGAATGTGGTTGACAATGGATCTTTGGTTGAAGGCGAAAAAATTGTAATACCAACGCACATACGGGGTTAGTTTTTATTTTTTTCTGGAACAATCACTTAATTTATCAATCTCAAGGAGTAAAAACTGTATGACAATTAAAAAAATAGTATTCACCAGTTTAATAGCGATGAGCATGAGCACTGTATCCATGTTTGCTCACGCTGGATTGGTTATTACTAATAATACAAAACAGGATTCTACCTCTAGTATTTTTGGCACCTGTTCAACTGCCCTGCCCGGCGGCATCGTCAAGGCTGGAGAACAAAATCATAAAGTCGATGATATCACGATCGGATTGGCTTGCTGGGGACACGAATCAAACTGTGTAGCGGATGTATATATGACAGCTGATTGCGAAAAATCCGGAGCAAGCAAAATTGCAACGGTTGTATTTGACACAAGCAAAGGCGTCCGATCTGTTACAATGAATTCTTCACAATATACCATCACTGCACCAATTGGCGGATTTTTCTTCCAGGTTGATGGTGGTCCTTCTGCTCTTGCCAGCAAGAAATAAATCTTTTCTGTTTCCCGGGTTGCTTTCGCATCTCGGGAAACACCTTCGTTTGACAGAATCTGTCATTTCAGTCTCTCTTTTTTAGAAGCAATTTTTGATTGCTATCACTTTCTGGCCGAGCAATAATCCAGAAACGGCAGTTACCATGCAGTGTGACGCAACAATAATTCCGGATGACGAAAATGTCCGCAAATTTTTGTGCTTATCTTGCAGCAATCTTATCTTTGGTGTTTGTTCACGATTGCCGTTTAGGGAATGATTCAAATTCGTTTTCCGGATAAACCCCGGGTTGAATTTGTATATTAACGACTTTGCATTTCATACGCATTTCATACAAGGAGTAATAATGAAAAAAAGTTTAATAATCAGTCTTGCAGCCACACTTATTTCATTCGCAAATGTTTCACATGCTGATTTCACTATCCGAACACTCGGTGTAAACGGATGCTCGAATCTTGCCGGTCAATGGGCGGGTGTAGGCCAGGTTTCAAACTGGATGATTGACTGTAATTATCACGGATCTGGGCAAATGAGTGGTATTGATGGCGCTGGTAAATTCACCTTGAATATTAACATTGATAAAGATTCAGGTAGTTTTCTGTGTCCAGCCCATACTTCCAAGCAATTAGAGGGTACTTGTGTGAATGGTAATCTTTACATTAATACCGGATACGGTGATTTGAGCGGCAGCGTTTCTCAGAATATAGGTAACGCCAAAGGTACGCTGACAATTGCCCCTGGTGTTTCTGCTGATGTGAGCATTCAATTCCAGCGAGCTGGATAGCAAGCCGCTCTCTCTCCCCCCGATAAAATCGGGAGGAGAGAGAATCGTGATATCTGATTCTATTGCTTATGCGATATCCCAGGTAACCTGACCAGAGAATACATCTGCTCCGCCGCTGACACTGCCATTCGTTGATACTGATTCAGCACCAGTAACCAGAGCCGGCGGATTGACATTGGCGTCACGGATGAACACGTGTACCCAGCCTAAATCAAGTCCCACCGTTTTGGTCGCTTGGAAATGACCGCCGACAGCAACAACGTAGCGATCATTGTCCGGAAGTTGAACATTTCGATAGGCATCCTGAATGGGTGACTGGTCATAACCGACGCCGCCGCGCACGATGATGGTATCGGTTGGATAGTAATTGGCACCGAGAGAAATATTCCATGTATTTCGATAATGCTCAGGAATAGTAACCTGGATATCCGTACTGGAAGCAATGATTGTGTTAGGGTTGTTCACAGCTCCAGCGACTCCGTTGAGGTTCAGTGTATTAAACGAACTCCATTGTGTGTAAATCGCGCTGCCTAATAATGCCCAGTTAGGATTGAGTTTGTGGAAGATGCTTAATGCTGTGTAGGCAGGTAGTTTAACATTGGTATAGGCATTGCCAGAAATAAGCGGTGATACATGGTTATTAACCAATGCTGCAATTTTACCTTCAAATCGGCTGTTACCTGTGAAGTGATGGACAACCTGGGAGTGGTAGCTGATACCGGCGCGAGTATTGGGCGTGAATTCATACAATGCACCTAGGTGATAACCATATCCTGTGTCATTTGCCTTATTTGTGCTGATCGTGTCGGAGGCCGGATCAATTGTTTTTGCTGCGAATGGGGACGGGTTGATTAATCCTGCAACACTGTCAAATTCAGCATAAGCCCTCTGTATATCAAAACCGGCACCGATGGATGCCTTGTCGGTTACCTTGAAGCCGAGTGAGGGACTGATATCGATGACGGTGATGGATGTCATGGTGGCTGCATACCGTAAAGGTGTACTTTTCCCATAATTGGTCTTTAAGCCGAATGGAACATCTACACTGAAACCAAATCCCAGTCGTTCAGTGAGTGGCGTGACATAATGCAGCGCGGGAACAATACTGAATTCACCGCCTTGGGCTGTGACATTGTTGAAAGTATATGTTGTGGGAGAAATCCTGGTAAATGGCGGTGTGGGAATCAGAAATAATGAATTTTCAGTGACGCTTACGTTACCTTTGTATTTGAAGTCAGACATAATTGCTGAGCCGCCAAATACAATTTGCTGATTCTGGAATCGCGTGATACCTGCCGGGTTATACCAGGCTGTACTCGCATCGTTTGCTTCTGCTGCGTAACCGGCATGATAATTGCCTACACTGGCGCCATCCTGCTCCCATAACTGGAATGCTGAGGCCATCGCCTGGGATGAAATTCCGAATATTCCTGAAGCACAGAGTACAGTGACGAAGCGGCGCATGACAAAATGTTTCATTGAATCTCTCTCCTTAAAACTTTTTATTGTTTATCTCCTAACGCTCTACCAGGCGGTTCTATGAGAATGTTTCAACGTGTAGCGAGCAGAGTGAGTGACAGGTTCATATTCACCACGAGGCTGCAAGGCAGACGCGGCAATCATCTTCTGTTATCTTCTCTGTCATCCTGCTGATACAGGTTGAAACACTCTCGTTCTATTCAATTCTGCTTGAAATAGGAGGCGGTGTAAGGATACCGTATTTACACGATAAAACAAACATTATAAACATGATGAGGTTGTTATGGCTGAGACACCATCCACAATGATTCCGCTAGGTACCAAAGCTCCTGATTTCCGTTTGCTTGATACTGTTTCCGGCAACTATTTCACGCTCTCTGATCTGGCATCCGATAAAGCGACAGTGATTATGTTTATCTGTAATCATTGTCCTTATGTTAAGCATATTCAGGGAAAATTAGCAGAAGTTGCTAATCTCTATCGTAAAAAAAATGTAAGCTTCATTGCGATCAGTTCAAATGATGTATCAAATTATCCAGCTGACAGTCCAGACAACATGCGTGCTGAAGCGCTCAATCATCACTATTCCTTTCCGTATCTTTATGATGAAACCCAGGAAGTTGCAAAAGCCTATCAAGCTGCATGCACGCCAGACTTTTATATCTTTGACCAGAACCTGTGTTGTGTCTATCGCGGCCGTTTTGATGCTTCAACACCTGGAAATAATCAGCCAGTGACTGGCAATGAATTATGCCGAGCGCTGGACAATATCCTCGCTGGCAATCCAGTCAATCCGGATCAAAAAGCCAGTGTTGGATGCAATATCAAGTGGAAACGAAAATAGCTGACAGAATGAAGCTTCCTATCAAAATCAGTATTTAACTTATTGTATTTTAATAATTATTTTATTTAAAAAATATATCGGGGCGGATTGCTATAATTAAGTTAATGATATTGGAAGAGACAAGTCTGATTATACTTCGGGGAGTCATTATGGAAATTGAGAGCATACTTAAAATCGCTGTTGAGCAGCGAGCTTCAGATATCCACGTTGTTGCCGGAATGCCGCCAATGATACGCATCGATGGTGAGTTGACGGCGATCAAAGACATGTCCGCTTATTCTCAGGAGTTTGCAAAAAAAATTATTTATGAAATCATGTCGGGTGAACAGCAGAAGGAATTTGAAAAACATCTAACCCTGGATATGGCGATTCATTTCCCGCAACTTGGAAACTTCAGGGTAAATGTTTTTCATCAAAACCATGGCATCGCTGCTATTTTCCGTGTGATACCTGTAAAGGTGCCTTCTTTTGACGAATTGGGACTGCCGCCCATTTTAAAAAGACTGCTGGTATTGCCTTACGGCCTGATACTCGTGACTGGCCCAACCGGTTCTGGGAAAAGCACTACCCTCGCCTCAATGATTGATTATGTCAATACCATACGTTCGTCACACATCATAACAATTGAAGATCTGATTGAATATTTACATGTCAGTAAAAAAAGCTCAATCAATCAGCTCCAGCTTGGACGTGACACCGTCAGTTTTTCATCTGCGCTGCGATCGTCACTAAGGCAGGATCCTAATGTCATCATGTTGGGTGAGATGCGAGATCTTGAAACAATACGCCTGGCATTGACCGCTGCGGAAACAGGTCATCTGGTTTTATCAACAATGCACGCCAGCTCAGCATCCATAACAGTCAGCCGAATTGTGGATGTATTCCCGACATCGGAAAGAAACAGGGTAAGAAATATGCTTTCAGAAACAATACAAGGTGTTGTTTGCCAGACCCTGGTGAAAAAAACCACTCCAGGAAGAGTTGCTGCATTTGAAATCATGCTTGCTACACCAGCAATTCGGCATTTGATCAGCCAGGGAATGAACTCACACATTGAATCAACCATTCAGACAAGTGGTGATGCCGGCATGTTTACGTTGGAACAGAATTTGAAGGAGTTAGTCGCAAGGGGGATTATTAGCCAGACAGCCAGCCGTCTGGTAACCGCCAATCGTGATAGCATGAAATTCTCAGGCGCAGGGAAGAAACCAACTGAACAATTGAGTAATCCGGGTTGATCACTGTGTCTTGTTCCCGTCTGAATTAAGGTGAATCAATTTATAACTCATTAGACGGAACACATGTGTCAAATAATCGATTGAAATTCTGAAATTGAGCTTGCTGGATCCGTAACGACGCTGGGCAAAATGAATAGGCACTTCACGGATATTTTTACAGTGACATTTAATCATTATTTCCAGGCCGATTTTCCACCCTATCGGATTTAATTGTTCCGCAGAAAAAAACGTTTTTTTTCGAATGGCTAAAAATCCCGATAATGGGTCTTTGGCATTGGCAGACAATAAATATCTGGCGATAAGTGCCGCTAGCCATGATGCGGCCTTGCGGCTGCGAGGCCAGTAGTAATCCGTGCTTCCACCTGCAACATAACGCGAACCGATGACAATATCCACGCCGGGTTCAGCTAATACGGCGAGCATCTCGGGAATTTTTTCCGGAGGATGGCTTAAGTCGGCATCCATTGTAACGACAATGGGGTATTGAGCATTCTTGAAGCCATCAATGACAGATTCACTGAGATTTCGTTCATTACTGCGGACAATCACGCGTACCCAGGGGTACACGGTTGAAAGTTGATCAACGATTTCCTCAGTCCCGTCCTGACTGTTATCGTCAACCAGCAGAACTTCAAAAGATCTGTTATGGAAATTGACGCTGGCGATGCGTTTAAGCAGATCAGGGATGTTTTTGGCTTCACGATAAGTCGGGATGACGATAGTAAAATTGTTATCCTGGTCTGTATGCATCACTGCTTTCCAATGTTCATGCTAATTAGTCAACATCCTGAGTCTAATGGGTATAGGTAGCGAAGACAATGCTCTCAGCCTGTTTTTGTCCTGAATTATATATCATTGATTGATACCGCTGAAAAATGCTTAAAATTTGTAGCAAGATGGGATACAAAAACTATATTATGCAGGATTAGCAATGGTTATTGCCAGGATGGTTTGATGAGGATGATTTACATGTACATGATGTTGAACAGGATTGTGGTACAATGAAACAGTTTGCCCGGAATCTGACTATTTCAAGTGTCATTAAAAATATTATCTTATTTGTCGTCACCTTGTCTGTGGTGCTCTTTATAAATTTGCCAGTCATTTCTTTCGATATGATGTATCCGGAACAACCATCTATTTACATTGCTAATCAAACAGTCAACAGCTTCAGGGATTTAATCAATCTCTATATGCATCCCACCTGGCTGCATGCCAACGTGCCATTTTTCAGGCCATCAGGACACTTTCTTGTTTATCAATTGATAACACCATTTATTGGCTGGCACAACACCAAAGCCTTTATTGTTATCAATATGGTTTTCCTGGCGTTAACCGGTTTTTTCAGCATCAAAATTTACAAATTGTTGTTCCCTTCGCTAAAATTCGGCGGTTATATCGCATTCAGCATTTATCTCTCGCATCCTGCGTTGAGTATTTCCCGTTTAACAATCATGCATTTTGAGTTCGCCTATGTTTGTTTTGCTGTGATGTCTTTGTATGTTTTCACATTATATTGCCAGTATAATTTGTCTGCTCAAAATAATCTCCCTGATCACAATGACAGATTAAAAATCAATCCTGTCGAATTCCAGCATCAATATCTATTTTATATTTCGTTGCTGACATACATGATTGCTACCAGTTTCAAGGAACCAGCAATCATGCTTGGTCCCGTGCTTTTTTGTTATTTTTGCATCATGCTCTATCGCCAGCAGCCATTTTTTTATTATCTGCAAGACCTGTTAAATAACAGACAGTCACGAACAATTTTGATCATGATTACCGGCACTTGTCTATTGACCGGGTGGTATTTTTTTCAAGCGTGGCCTTCGTTTGGATATGCAGCTCATAGTTTTAATATGCAGCACAGTCTGGGGACGGCAAATGCATTTTTGAAAGATGTATTTGGCCTGGAAAATGATTATATCCCATATGGCAGCTTGCCGTTTGCAAATTCCTCCTGGCGTACTATTGTGTTTCCTCCTGTCACACGCTTTATCATATGGTCGCTATTCTGGCTGTTACTCTATTCTGCTTTGCTGGTTTATCGTGGCAATGACAGACAAAAAACCGCGTACCAAAAATCACTGCTTTTTTTACTGATTTCTTCTCTGCTGTTTCTGGTCCTGCCTTTAAGTTGGGCTTCGGGAGCTCCGTGGCACCACAGTCTGACGCTGATTTGTCTGGGTCAGATGATGGGATTTGGTGTTGAGTATTTTTTTCATCGTTATTTGACGCATGCCAGATTGACAGCTCTGTTTTGTGTGGCAAGCGCGCTATTAATTGCCGCTACCGGAATTACTGTCAACCGCGAGAATATAAGCAAATATAAACAAATTGATCAAGGTAACCTGGGGCTGTCATTGAATCGCAATGCTGTTCTGCATCCTCCAGCTATTCACGGCAGGCTCGATTCAGAAAGCATCATAGTCGTTGAAGACAGCATATTGCATAGCGATTATATGCTGGGGAATGCTGCGTATCCTTTTCTTCTGTTCCTGACCGCTGATGATTATAACCTTCTGCAAATGAAAGAACGCAATTTTTACCTGAAATTCCATCATACCTATAGTGGAACCCTGTTTAGATATGCTTACTTGATGCCATCCCTGAGAGAAGAACTCTATCCATTCCAGGTTGAAAAAATGAATGATATACCCAATGAAATTATTTATAACTGGCTTAAACATTATAACAATATCTTTTGTTTTGGCTATGATCGTATGGCGAATTGGCATGATAAATCCAATCTATTCAAACAAAATCTGTTGAAGGAACAGCATGCCCGGGGGTTGATTATCAATAATTATGTTTCTACGGTTGTTACCTCGCAACAGAGATATATTGCGTACACCAAAAAAATTCCCTTTCCGGATGTGCAGCTTTGTCAATTTACCTGTGATCAGGACAAGTCTTGCAAAGGGTTCATATATGACGCAGAAATGAGAGAGCATCGTTTTGATGGCCAGTGTTATTTCTACATGACACCTTATATAGCGGATCAGAAACCCTGTAAAAACTGCATGGCTTATACTAAGAAATCTTGAACTGTGTCTCAAATACGCTTGACAGCGATGTCATCTGCCGGCTTGATGTCTGTTTCATTCTTCCATTCTGTGATGTGAACAAGGAAGAGGATGCTGGCCCGGTCAAAAAGCTGTGATTAGGGAGCGCTTCATCCACCGGCAGAATGGCTTCCATTAATTCGGAAAGAATTTCCTGCGTGTCATGTACAGGATCAATAGCTAAAAACTTGTCTTTTGTGGCTTGCTCCAGCGTTTCGTAATGTTCATGAATGTTGACGCCGGTATTGAATCCTGAACGCGGGCATGACAGGATGCCAAAAGTGGTTTCAAATGACTCCATGATTTTTTCTGAGACAAGCTTGTTGAGAAACCTGATGCGTTTTCGGGGATTTTCATCCTCGGAATTAAATATATATTTTTTGTCGCTATTGCTTATGAGTGTGTATGTAAGTTGAATGGTCGAGAGTAAATTCAATAGTCGGACGTACACACGCAACAATGAATACATGATGACATCACTGACTTTTGAATTATTTTCCAGGATAATTCTGGTGATATCTATTGTGCAATTCAGTGCTTTTGTTTTCGCATAGTCAACTGCTTCTTGAGCCTGCTGGATTTGCTGTCTGGATTCCTGGTCATGATGCAGTAACGTTTCATCAATGTCGGCAAGCTCAGATCTAAGCGTCGTAATATTCAGATGATCATTTATTTTTTTTATCTGTTCTTTCAATAAATGAATCTGTTTATTTTTTTGCCGTAACTCGGCATCAATATAAGGATAAGCCTGATCATCCTGTTGTTTATTCCTGGATATGGATAAGAATGATAATATGCCGCCTGGGATATCGTGAAGACTTTCCTGGCGTTTTGCTAATGATGCTGTTTCATGTTCCAGAGCTGCCAGTTTTCTTTCGAGTTCCGCCAGCTTTGCTGCTTCAGGTGTGGTTTCCAATTGACGGATGGTTGTTTCAATTTGTTTGTAGCGGGTTTGTAAATTTTTAATATATTCACTGGCTGCAGTACTGACTATTTGCAAATTTTCTTCAGCTTGCACCAATTTCCTGATGGCTCGTTGGCGTCTGTTCTCAAGTTCACTAGAAATCATGGCGGGTTTGCGTTGAGCTTCGAAGGCTGTGACGGATGGTTTGATCAATTCCAGAGAGCTACGCAATGATTTGACATCTTCCCTTATGATATCAAGATCGTCCGGATGCTTGGTGTATTTGTGGGCATATACGGTGACTTTTTCAATGAGTGCTTCAACGCGGACACAGAATTGATACGCAGGATGATTATTAAATTTGTCATCCAACGATTGACTTGGTAAGGCAGCTCTTTGCATGCATTCTCCATTAAGTCCACATATGGGTTTGTCCATCATGTCTCTGCATATTCTCACCACAAGCTTAAGAAAATCTTAAGTATGCTTTTTGAAATTCCTGGTCTCACGATAAATTCCTGGTTTCAACAGGATATGAGTGAGATGGGTTTCAGGGTTTCTGAAAATAATCTGATTGATCTGGTTGCAAACAATAAAAAATGAATAAATGAATTTTTATTGATTTGCATAATTGAAGTGAAAAAAAGCAGTGATGAGCAAATTACTGGTTGACACATATAAGCCAAAACGCCTCCCTCAATAAGATGGAGGCGTTTCTTAAAGTAAAACTTGAATGCGTTATACTTCGGTTGCTTCCCAGGCATGCATTTCAGGTTTCTCACCGCGTGCTTCCTGTTGCTTGACGAATTGTTGATATAATTCATTAATGCCTTGCGATTTAGCATAATGAATCGGGCCGCCCCGGAATGGCGCAAATCCTGTGCCATAAACCATTCCTGCATCGAGCAAATCACCATCAGCGACTGCATCTTCACGCAGACAGGCAAAAGCTTCATTCAGCATGGTCAAGACAAGACGATTTGATATTTCATCTAATGGTTTTTCATAAGGCTTTTCTTCTGGCTTGATTTGTTTGCCGCGCTTGTCGTATTTATAAAAGCCTTCGCCGGTTTTTCTGCCAAGCTTGCGTTTTTCAACCATTTCGACCAAGCGTTGCGGCACGGGAGTATTAAAATACTTACTCAGATAGTTGGCAACAGAAAGGCAGACATCGAGACCAACGGTATCAGCAAGTGTTATCGGTCCCATCGGCATGCCGAAAGTTGTCATCGCCTTATCAATGGTAGTCATGGGTACACCTTCTTTCATCAGTTCAACAGCCTGAAGCAGGTATGGCATGAGTATTCGATTTACCAGGAAGCCGGGACTGCTTTTGACTGGTAACGGCAGTCTGTCAATCTTGCGGACAAAACTGATTGCCTTGTCTACAATTTCCTGGCTTGTGCGATTACCTTTGACAACCTCAACCAACAGCATTTTTGCGACGGGATTAAAGAAATGAATCCCTACCAGGCGTTCCGGGTTTTGTAACACGGTATTGATATCATCGAGTGGAATACTGGATGTATTGGTTGCAAGAATTGCCGACGGTTTGGCTCTGGATTCTATCATTTTGAAAGTCGACTGCTTAATGGCCAAATCTTCGATCACCGCTTCAATAATCACATCCGCACGTGTGATACCGTTTCCATTTACATCGGGGATGAGATTATCCATCGCTTTCTGTGCAAGATAGCGTTCTTTGAGTTTGTCCTTGTACAGCGCGCTGGCGCGTTTGATTGCCGGCGCAATAAAACGAGGCTCAAGATCCTGCAGTGTCACAGTCATGCCTTGTAGAGCGCACCAGGCGGCTATATCGCCGCCCATGGTACCAGCGCCGATAACATGGACGTGTTTGGGTGCGAAAGGTGATTCTTTAGCCAGGCCTTTTAAACGGTCTTGTAGAAAGAATACCCTGACGAGATTTTGACAGGTTTCACTAAAAAATAATTTGCCGCAGCTTTTGGCTTCACGGTCATAAGCGGCATCACTCTCTACACCAATATGTTCCCAATTATCCAGCACATGAAATGGAGCTGGATAATGAAGCGGATTGGCTTTTTTTCTTAACTGTTTGCGGATGAAATAACCGACAGCCTGCCTGGCCAGCTTTTGATTGGTTAATTTTTGTAATGCCGTTGGTTTGTGGCGCGGTGGCTTTTTAGTGACATAGTATTTTGCTGCATGAACCAGTTGTCGTTTTGGTACAGCAACATCTACAAAGCCGATTTTGGCCGCTGCCTTACCGCTTACGGTGTGACCGGCGAGAATAAGATTCAATGCCTGCGGAGCACCTATCAGCCTTGGAAGACGGACTGTCCCACCCCATCCTGGATGGATTCCTAATTTAACTTCGGGCAGTCCTAACCGTGTTTTTGCGCTTTCTTCAGCTACCCTGTAATGACATGCCAGTGCAAGTTCCAGACCACCACCGAGACAGAACCCATCAATCATGGCGACAACAGGCAGTTTTAAAGCTTCGAGCTTGTCCAGTATATGCTGGCCTAAACGTAATACCGACGTGGCTTCTTCAATATCCTTGAATTGTGTGAATTGAGAAATATCAGCGCCGGCAATAAACCCGCTCGATTTTGCTGAAGCAAGAATGACACCTTGATGTGTTTTATCACTAGCCAGATTGTCGATTATTATGGAAAATTCTTCCATGACACTGCGATCGAGTGTATTCACCGAGGCATTTTGCTTGTCGAAATAAAGCCATAAAATTTGATCGGAGTCTGTTTCCAGCCGCCAATTGTTGTATGTTTGCATGTTGTTCATGTTATACCTCGGAAACATTTTCAATTAACATCGCACCGCCCTGTCCGCCACCAATACAGATAGTAGCGATCCCTTTTTTGGCGTTCTTACGCCGTAAAACGTCGACAAGATGAAGAACTATGCGTGCACCGCTAGCCCCCACCGGATGTCCGATTGCAATTGCTCCGCCATCAACATTTAACCTGGATCGATCTATTGTGCCGAGAGCGCGATCCAGGCCCAGGTTCTTTTGGCAATACTCGTCGCTCTCCCAGGCACGCAAACACCCCAGGACTTGTGCGGCAAATGCTTCATTGATTTCCCAATAATCGATATCTTCCATTTGCAGATTTTGCTGTCGCAGTAATTTGTGTGTTGCGTATACAGGCCCCAATCCCATTTCGGCGGGGTCAACGCCAGCCCATTGAACATCAACAATGCGTGCCAATACCGGTAAGCCGTATTTTTTAACGGCATCCTTGCTGGCAAGTAATAACAATGCCGCGCCGTCCGAAACTTGAGAGCTATTTCCCGCTGTCACACTGCCAAATTTTTTATCAAAGAATGGTTTTAAAGTTGCAAGCTTTTCCATTGATGAATCACGGCGTATACCATCATCATTCAGATAAAAATCACCAGTTGTTCCGAATGCCGGAAGTATTTCAGCAAAATGATGGTTATCCTGTCCTGCTGCTGCAAACTGATGGCTCTCAATCGAGAACTGATCCATCTGTTCGCGGGTGATATTGAATCGGTAAGCCAGGTTTTCAGCAGTTTGTCCCATGGAGAGGTTTACCAAGGGATCAGTTAAGCCACGTAAAAGGGTGATGATTGGCTTGAGGTAGGAAGGCCTGAATTGCGTCCATGCCTTCAATTTATTTTTGAATCCTTTTGCACCCATCAAACCGGCTATCCAGTTGGTATAGCCCTCGTTAAACATCAGTGGAGCCCGGCTCATTGCTTCTGTGCCGCCTGCCAATACCAGGTCATGCCGGCCAGAGGCGATATCTTTAGCCGCGCTATCGAGAGATTGCATACCGGATGCGCAATTACGCTGCACTGTCCATGCCGGCACGGTTTTCCCGCAGCCCAGACGTAATGCAATGACGCGTCCAATGTTTGCTTCGTCGGGACTTGGCATGACACAGCCAATCACGACTTCATCTATCTCGCCTGGTGAAAATGGCTGTCTCTGCAACAATTCCTTGCCAGCATTGACTGCGAGATCGGATGCAGAAAATACGCCTGGCTTGCCTTTCGCTTTTAAAAATGGTGAGCGAGCACCATCAACTATATAGACATCACGCATAAATGGCATAGATTTTCCTGTCATGTTGTATTCCCTTTACTATAGATTTATCAGGATTACGCAACTACCTCGCCCAAATCAAACGAAAATTCATTTACCTTGATAATTTCAGTTCTTATTTTTTCAAAATCTGAAAGCAAGGCCGCCTCTTCGGCTGATATGATACCAGCATGTTGAGCTGCTTGAATACGGTCAGTAAATTCAAAGGTTCGTGGTATGACGCCTGTATTAACTGCTTTATGAAGCTTTTTCTGTAACGGTTCAATGATAGATAATTGTGTCAAAGCCTTGTCCAGACGTTGTGAAAGACTGTTATCATCATTGCTGATATAACAATATTTGGTGAGACGATCTCTGAATTCTGAAGGCGCGAGCATTTGCTCGACAATTTTCGAGTGTAATTTGTCTCTTGGATTTCTGTAGGCTGTTCCAAACGGGAAAATAATCAAACGCAATAATCTCCCTATCCAGCGGTTTGGAAAGTTGTCCAGTAATTCATTCGCTGCGATCTGAATTTTATAGAGACATTCATGTAACGACCAACGTACATAGTCGACGTCAGAATTTGGCTTATTATTATCGTGATAGTATTTCAGGACGGTCGATGCCAGATAGAGGTTGCTCATTATGTCACCCAGCCTGGCCGAAATACGTTCGCGGCGCTTCAAGGAGCCGCCCAGCAAAATTAAACTTGAGTCGGCCAATAATGCGAGTGCAGCACTCATGCGTGTTAATTGCCGCATGTATTTTTTGATTTTTCGGTTTTTGGCTGATGAAAAAATGAAATATCCCCCAGTCAAGCCATAGGCAAGATTACGCAACAGATTGCTCGCATAAAAACCTATATGCGACATCATTACGCGATCCAGATCTTCTATGTTGGTATTAGAGGCGCTGATTAATTCAATTTCCTTCAGAAGATAAGGATGACAGCGAATTGCCCCCTGACCAAAAATGATAAGATTGCGAGTGAGGATGTTGGCTCCTTCTACCGTAATACTGATTGGCACAGCAAGATAACCGTTCGCCATCAAATTACGCGGACCCACCTGGATCATTTGGCCCGCATGAATATCCATTGCATTGGAAATAATGCGTCTGCACATTTCTGTCATGTGATATTTTGCGATGGCCGAAACAATGGAAGGGTTGATTTCCTGATCAACAGCGCCGGCTGTCATGATTCTGCATGCTTCAAGCATGTAACTGTAACCGGCAATGTAGCCCAGCGATTCTTCAATGCCCTCAAATGCAGATATCGGCGAATTGAATTGTTTACGCACCCGTGCATATGCTCCAGTGACCCGGTAAGCGACTTTTCCGCATGCAGTAGAAAGTGCCGGCAGTGAGATTGACCGCCCGATAGAAAGCGATTCCATCAGCATTCGCCAGCCCTGCCCTGCCATTTTTGTTCCGCCAATGATCCAGTCAATTGGAATAAAAACATCTTTTCCACGTGTGGGACCATTCATGAATGCCAGATACATGGGAAGATGACGCGAACCTGTTTCAACACCCGGATGGCTGGTGGGTATCAGGCATAATGTAATACCGATATCGGTCTTTTCCCCGAGCAAGTGTTCCGGATCGTATAAATGAATGGCAAGACCAAGTAATGTGGCAACAGGTGCCAGCGTAATATAGCGCTTGTCCCAGCTAAGGCGGATGCCGAGTACATCCTTGCCATTATATTCGCCGCGGCAGACGACCCCGCAGTCAGGTATGGCGCCTGCGTCACTTCCAGCGTCAGGCGCAGTCAGTGCAAAACAGGGTATTTCTGATCCATTGGCAAGACGAGGTAAATAATGGTTTTTTTGCTCTTCAGTCCCATAGCGGACAAGTAACTCACCAGGGCCGAGAGAATTGGGTACCATGGTTGTGACTGCTGCACTGATACTGCGAGTTGCAATTTTTGTCACGACAGTTGAATGTGCAAGTGCTGAAAATCCAAGGCCACCGTATTCTTTTGGTATGACCATGGCAAAAAATTTTTCTTTTTTTAGAAATTCCCAGACTTCGCCAGGCAGGTCGCGTTCTTTGAAAACGATATCCCAATCATTAAGCATATGGCAAAGATGTTCAACCTGGTTATTCAGGAAGCTTTGTTCTTCCTGGGAAAGCTCCGGACGTGGAATGCTGAATAACTTTTTCCAGTCTGGCCGACCACAAAACAACTCCTTTTCCCACCAGGTATCACCAGCTTCAATGGCAGCGCGTTCAGTAGAGCTGATGGTGGGCAGCTGCTTCTGCAGAATTTTCAAAGCCGGCAGCATGATATAGCGTTGACGCTGTTTATGCAGATTTGCAAAAGCAGCAGCGACCAGATAGATAAGCCAGATCGGAATAAGCAGGAAAGCCGACATGTAGCCGAAGAGAGTAATAATCAACAATGCAGCACCCAGCAATATAGTCCAGGTAATGATCGAGAGCTGATAGAATGCGGTAGTCCAGACGAGACCAAGTACTACTAATAGACTAATGACGCTAGCTATATCCATGTTTCTATTTTCCTTAAAGCTGACAATCTGATGTCAGCGTCAAATTGTTACATTAAAGGCGAAAACTGCTGTATTTTTTACAAGTTTCTCATTGCGAGTTACAAAAAAGCCAGAAGAAAAACAGGCTTATAAATGCAAAAAAGTATATCGGGATATCGAATCCAGCGGTAGTGTTTTTTGAGGGTAAGCAGTTAAATCCGGGCAGCAGACAGAATGCTTCTCCCTGCCTGTATTGATGCAATTCCAGGCTGCATGGATCAGTTGATCAGTGGCTGATGAACATAAATTTCAAAAGGAATGCGATAGTGAGCAGAACAATTGCCAGGTTAAGATCACGGAAACGTCCTGCTAGCAATTTTACAGCCGTATAGGTGATGAAACCAAACGAAATACCATCCGCGATTGAAAATGTTAATGGCATAGAGATGGCGGTTATGACCGCGGGTGCGTATTCGGTTGGATCTTTCCAGTCTATATCTGCGAATGCATGCGCCATCAGGCAGGCAACATAGACAAGTGCTGGTGCGGTTGCATAGACGGGAATGGATTCAGCGAGCGGAGAGAGAAAGAGTGCCAGCAAAAATAATACTGCTACCACTAATGCCATTAACCCGGTCCTTCCCCCTGTTTTTACGCCTACTGTACTTTCAAGATAACTGGTTGTGGTCGATGTACCAAGGATTGCGCTGGCGATGGCAGCCAGGCTGTCAGCTAGAAGCACCCGGCCAATACGAGGGAGTTTACCCTCCTGATTGATAAACCCTGCTCGATACGCAATCCCTATCAAGGTTCCGGTATTGTCAAACAAGTCAACGAACAGGAATGCAAATACAATAGTCGCCAGCCCCAGGTTAAAAGCGCCGCGAATGTCCATTTGCATCAAGGTGGGAACAAGACTAGGAGGCATGGAAAATATCCCATTAAATTTCCCGTATCCGAGAACAATGCCAAGAAAAGTGACAATCAGTATGCTAATGATTATGCTTGCTGTCACGCCAAGCGCATCCATGCCAATGATGAGAAGAAATCCAAGGATGGCGAGCAAGGTGGTTGGCTGATGCAGGTTGCCTAGCGTTACCAGTGTTGCCTGGCTGCCGGTAATGATGCCGGCGCTCTTGAAACCAATAATGCCAAGGAACAGCCCTATACCCGCGACAATGGCTACCTTGAGAGACTTTGGAATACTGTTGATGATGTATTCACGAACAGGGAAAATACTCAGACACAGAAAAATCAGGCCAGAAATGAAAACAGCGCCCAATGCCACTTGCCAGGAGTATCCAGATCCTAATACAACGCTGTAAGTAAAATAGGTATTCAGAGCCATTCCTGGCGCTAACGCGATTGGATAGTTGGCTAACAGGCCCATCAGAGCTGATCCGAAAGCAGCGGCGAGACAGGTGGCAACAAACACGGCACCTTTATCCATGCCGGCTTGTGACAGGATGGCCGGATTAATGAAAATAATGTAGGACATGGTCAGAAATGTGGTTAAGCCAGCCAGGAGTTCTGTTCTGACTGTGGTATGACCAGATTTAAGTTTAAAAATTCGCTCCAGCATCTTGTTCCTTATGGAATCGCAATCACTTCACTGATAAGACATATCAGTATAACTGAAAATGTTAAAAGCTTGGATTGCTGTATCCGCAAAAAAATCGGGTTCGCAATGACCGAGTTATCAGGATAGAGCCCGGCATGAGGGATATAACCATAAAAAACGGCGAGCCTCGATTGTCTCGCCGCTCTGGACGTGCAGGTTGCAATGCTTAAATATCATTGCCATTGACGTCAAAAAATGTGACTTTGCCACTGTGCAAATCATGCATCGCACCGACGATCAATACTTGCTTGTTATTGATTTGATCATGGATAACTGAACTTTTTTCATCGATTTGCCGTATCATATCAAGAACATTCTGTTTTGCGATGTCATCAACAGTTTTGTAATTGTTGCAATCAATGTTTCCATTGGATGCCTCTTTCACTTTTGTTACTGCTGGCTGGATCTTGCTCAGCAACTCGGTAAGATTACCTAGCTGCACATTCTCACAGGCACCTTTAACAGCGCCGCATCGCGTATGCCCCATCACGACAATAAGCTTGGTGCCGACAGCTTTGGTCGCATATTCCATGCCGCCAATCTGATCAGTGTCGACCACATTTCCCGCAACACGCACGGAAAAAACATCGCCTAACCCCTGATCAAAAATTAGTTCAGGAGATCCTCGTGAGTCCATGCAACTAAGGATAACAGCTGCCGGAAACTGCCCTTTCATACTGGTTATTTTTGCCTGCAGCAAAAGATTGCGCTGCATAGGCTTGTTATTGACAAAGCGTGCATTACCGTCTTTTAATCGTTTTAGCTCGGCAACAGGAGTAATGTTTTGTAACGTTTCTTTCGTCGAGAGGTAGACTGGCGTATGTGTCTTTTCTTTAGCTGCGGATGCTGAAGATGCTGCGGGTGATAATATTAAAGAACCCAGCAAGATTGCTATAAGCTGATTTTTCATAAAACGAACTCCTTTTCGTCTATATCAATAAATTCAATATGAAGAGTATATATCATAAGCACACTTCTATCAGTATTCCTGAAGAGGATTGATCAGAAGTTGATTCAGACTGATTTTCCCCAGTTCATGTCTTTTCCGGATTGTCCGGTCGCCAGTTTTATCAGTTCTGCTTTGTGTATGTCAGCCCACTTTCGCACTGTTAAGCCGTTACGGTTTAGTAAAACCGGTACATCATCTCTTACATTACCGATATAACTCATTCTCCCATCTTCAATCTGCTGACAGGATTCGGCCACACTGAAAAAATATGGATCAATGGTCTTCGGGTCACTACCCATGTCCGGAATAAAAAAACCAGGTGGTCGTGGAACGGCTGTCACCCTGGTGCCTGTAACCTCTGACAGGACATCGGCAAGTTTATAAACATCGAGAGATTCGGTCGAAAACCAGTATTCGCGGGCATGATGTTTATCGGGGCCTTCCCTGAGAATACAGGCGGCTGATTCACCAACATCTTCAAGGGCAATCCAGCCGCACGGTTTTGTGGTATACCAGCGCAGCTTTCCTTGCGATATGACCGAAAAGGCAGTCAAATTCTGCAAAAAGCAGTTAGGATGCAAGAATGTCCATTTTAACGGACTATTTTTAATGTAAACCTCTATCATCTGGTGCCATGCGAAATGCGGTGCGGTACAGTTCCATTGCTCAGAATATACGCCGAGATGTACAATGTGCTCGACAGCGGCTGTTATGGCGGCATCAATAACGGTTTTACTTTGTACGAGCATGGAAACAGAATATCCGGTTAAAAGAAACAGCCGGTTAATACCCTTTAAGGCAGGAGCAAATGTTTGGGGTTTGTCCAGATCGATGTAGACAGCCTGTCCATATGTGCTGGCAAGCTGATCTATTTTTTCCTTGTTTCTGGTAGCAACAACCAACTCCAGAGACGAGTCATTTTTTAGATTGTCTGAAATTAATTTGCCAACTTGTCCGGTCGCTCCTAAAACCAGAATTCTGGTCTTGGACATTGTAATGCCTCCCTTGGAAATATCACAAAACCAGATTATACCTTATCATGAAAGTTTAGTGATCATAACCAGCCGCTATATACTGGCCATCCGTATTGTGCAGGTTTTTTTCCTCTCCGGCACATTGTCAGGAGAGGAAGAATGTCTCGCGAAACCCCTTGAGCCATTTGGTGTAGATATCCAAATATTGCTGTATTCCTTCAAGGACCAGATGTTTTTCGTTGGGCACCAGGTTCAGATAACGAGTAATTGCTTCTACGCTTTGATCACCGTGCAAGGGTTCCTGGATGATGTGAATATGATAAAAACCTAATGCTGGATCATCCATTCCTTTTAAACCATAGGCTTGCCAGTAACGGCCAAAGCCCTCCCATAACAGGAAGAATTCCCTGTCAGCTGTTTCTTCCAGGGCGAAATGACAGCCAAGCGCAAAGGCAACAGGTCCAGACTGGGCAGTTTTTTCATTGTATGCAGATAATTCATAACAGGCAGGAAAAATATTTTTATTCTTCAATATTTCTAGCTCTGTGAATCCCCAGGAATGAATGGCATCCCTGTAAAGTTCAAAATGTGTTTTTGCGATACCTGTTTCCGTGTTTTGTAAACCATATTCATGGGTTGCGGCAAATAATGTTCTTGCCGCGATAGCATGTCCACCGAAATAATCATGTTTCATACATTCATGGGACAGGCGTACAGCAAGAGTAAGAATCGAAGTGGGTACGTCTCTCACGCCTGCAATATGGCAAGCAAGAAAGGTTTTTAATTGTTCCCTGGTCAGCGGAGCGCGTTTGAGACCATCTCCGAAGGTCGTTTCCAGAATGCGTATGGCTTCATGCTGGTGGATTAGTGCTTTTGCCTGATTCAGAAATGAAGTTAATTCAGTCATGACTGTAGTCCTTTTGTTCTCATTTATGCCTTAATCGGTGTCGTCGGGAATCAATTCGCAATAATCGACGGTCTCGGGGATTTGTCAGTGCCCTGCTTGATATTGTTTTTCCCGGCAACAATATATCTATATTTTCGTAAATAATCAAAATTTTCGAAAATATAAAACCATAACGGATAGCAGTATGAATAATTCATGTTTTTAAATTCATTCTCGACCCATTGAGGTCAGCTTGTCTTTAAAATGGATCCCCGCTTTCGCGGGGATGACAATCGAACGCGGCAGGAGCTGAGGAGCCCCAAGTAGGCAAGCGTTGGCCGGGCGCAGCAGGCAACGCATATTGCCGAAGAGTCATTGTGGTGCTCTCTGCCGAAGGACGGCTTAGGCGTATAGTTGTCGCGTCATTTTCGTGCGCATAGACATGGACGCTCTTATGCGCATCACGAAAATAGCAACTCGCTTGTGCGGATTATCCATATCATCAGATTCGTTTCGCGACATCATGGTGTTAGCAGTTGTCGCAAAATTTGTTTTTTGTTGCGTAATCCATTATTTCTGTCATTCCCGTTTCTGTCATTCCCGCGAAAGCGGGAATCCATATGAAATATTCATTGAACTGATGTTTAAACTCTCTTGTTTGCCTACCGTGTATTACCTTAATTCATAACTGCCAGGGTTTAAAATGGATCCCCGCTTCCGCGGGATGACGTTGCAGATTATCCATATCGTCAGCTTCATTTCGCGACATCATCGAGTTACTCACAGATTCTGTGGATAAGTCTGTTAATAAGCTATCGAAAACTGCTCTGAAGCTCGTTAAATAAAGACTTCGAGTAAAAAGCCCATTAAATGAACACAAGTAAATATATATTATTTATCAATTAGTTAATGATTATGTGTAGTATAAAAGCATAGGTTGGGCATTTATTGGTAATGAATCTGTAACAATAACTCATTTTGTGTACAACCGTATTCAGGGTTGTGAATTATGTGCTGCTTATTTCATTACCATAAAATGCTTTTAATTTTTTCAGCATGACTTGCGCGGGAGATTGGCGGGCAAAGGATGTAGTTAAATCATTTGTCCACTTCCCTGTTTCAAGATTAATCAGGATAGGCATGCGGTAATGATTATTCTGTGGATATAAAGCAAGCATCCAGACACCATAGATATCAGCATATTGCTTGCTCCTGATAATCTTGTCATTCATATCATTTTTGACGGTCAATCGGGTTGTCACTGGGTCTATCTGAAATAGTTCAATTCCTTCCATCAGGACTTTGCGTGTTTCCGGATAAACTGTGCGGATGGCTTCAGGTGAAAAATCACTTTCCAGGAAAATGTGCTGCGGAGGCAGCTCCGGCTTCCCTGCCCCTGTAATTGCGTCTGCCAGGCTGATACCACTTGAGTCTGGTGCAGGAATATTGAGCAAGTTCAAAATGGTTGGTTTGATATCCAGTAAGGAAACAACCCCTGTCACGACTCCCTTACGATAGTTTTCAGTACCAAATAACCTGAAAGCGAGTAAGGAATGATATTGCGGTAATCCCAGGACATCTGTTCCATGGCCAGCTGATCTATTAACATCTTCATTGTCCAGACTGGGTGGATAAAATCGTGGTATGGCTGATTTCTTGTGATCTGATGATATGAATAAATCCTTTTCAGTGATCCGGTCTCCTGGCAACTCGAGTGCTTCACCATGATCAGATAATAGTACAACAACTGCGTGGTCAAGATAGTGGCTTTGTCTTAAAAATATAAATAACTGTTTTACCTGCTGATCAGCCTTGAGAATGCTTTCCACATAGCGTTCCTGAGGGGTGAATTCAGACCCCGACAAGCTTGACCATAAATAAGGATAATGCGGCAGACAAAAATGGATGGCCAGAAACACAGGCCTGGTTCTTTGAGCAGGCAGCGCAGATTTTACCAGACTGATAAAACTGTCAGGTTCATAAGTGAAATAAACTGGACGATTAGCATAACTATAGGGAAACAGCCACTTGCCAATGCTGGTATTGATGATCAGGTTTGATATGGGAAAGTCATTAAATGTTCCAATCAGAAAATCATTTAATCCCATTGGCGGAGTTATAACGTGATCAAGACCAAAGTTGGTATCAATGTTGCTGAAACGTGTTTCATCTGTCGCATAAATGGTTTCATATCCATAGCGCTTTAATATGGCTGGCAAGGTGTTCACCAAATTTACCCCGCGCTGCTGCGCAAGATTCGAACGTATGCCTGTTTGCTTGGGATATTGTCCAGACAGGATACCTGTCCATGAGGGAAAAGTTCTTGCTAAAGGGGTGACTGCTTCACTAAAGACAGATGACTGGTTTAAAAATGAATCAAAAAATGGTGTTGATCGTTCACTGCCAAAATAGCTCAGAAAGTCAGGACGCAAGGAATCAATGCCAATTAATATGACGTTTGGACGCGTTGAGGTTGCGGCATCGGGAGAAGCGCTCATTCCGGGTATATGGAATATAAACCAGGTTGCGCCAGCCAGTCCGATTAGTAACGGTAAATAGAGTATGCTACGCCTGATTATCTGTTTTATTAATCCGATAAGTGCCAATAATAACGCACCAGAACAACAGGCCGAGAGGAACAGCATGGCACCAATTGTCATTTGGCGGTTAAACAGGATCAATGAAGATAATTCTACTAATTTGGAATTGGGATGATAAATCTGGTTGGCTGTAATGATAGCCGCTATGCTGGCTATCCAGACTGCAATGCCAAATATGATCTTACGATCTGAAGACAGCCGCAAGACACTTGCCGAAAGTTCAACGACAATCCATACCATCACACAATATGCGAAATGAACAGCCAACTGGGCAAAAATAAAAAAGAGAATTCCTGGCCAGATTGTTGATGGCACGCGCAGATTATCAGCCATGAATTCATAATCAGAAAGATATGCCCGATTGCATTGGATGAAATAACTCAACTCCAACAGCAAATAAAAACATGTTAATAGCAAAAGATAGATAAATAAACCTTCAGATTTATGTACTTGCTGTTTGATGGACTGCATTATTCAATAATTCTTTTATCTTGCCATTTTTAATAAACTGTCCTTATGCGTTTCAATCATCCCTGCCAGTTCTTCGTTTGAAAAATCATCCACGGCGATCACTTTTTTGCGGGCTTCTTCTGCCTGCATGAGTAATTGGAAATCTTCGGCGCTGATGATATTTTTTTCCAGTGCTGATTGCGCCTGCTCCTCAGCTGTATAACCTGAGATGGTAGCATCTTTTTTTGCAGTCTTGATTATTTTTTCTATCGGGTCTGCGGCAATCGTTTTAACCAAGGCATCCTGAATATCGGCGAGAACGTTTTCTGGCACGGCTGACAGAAATGCGCCGCTTGCCAGGCGCTGGCGTGTCTCTGTGGGAGCGAGAAGCAATTGTGCGACTTTATGTCCAATGGCGTCGCGAGGCTTGGAAAATCGCTCACCCAGTGGAAAGATAATAATCTTGAGCATCCAGGCAATTATACGATTGGGGAAGTTTTTAATGATTTCATCGAAGCGTTCCTGGATTTCAAAGAGACAAAAAAGACTTGCATAACGTACAACCGGAAGATCATCCATGTTTTCACCCTGATCGTGGAAATGTTTCAGAACAGCAGAAAGTAAATATAAATAACTCAATATATCACCCAATCTTGCTGAAATACTTTCCTTGCGTTTCAGGCTGCCGCCAAAAATCAGCATGCACACATCAGAAATGAATGCAAACGCAGAGCAAAACCGGGTTGCCTGCTGATAATAACGTTTCATTTTTCCACGTGGCGCCTGGACGATAATACTGCTGGTAAGTCCAAGAATCAGGCTGCGGACAAAATTGCTTATGCCGAACGCGACATGTTTGATGACGGCTTTGTCGAATGCCTTTAGTGCTTCCTTTGGGTCAGAAATGCGCGCTGCTTCCATTTCCGGTAAAATATATGGGTGACAACGTATCACCCCTTGACCAAAGATGATCATGTTACGCGTAAGAATATTTGCTCCTTCAACGGTAATAGCGATCGGAGCTGCTTCATAGCCTCTGCCAATGAAGTTTTTTGGACCCAGACAAATTCCCTTGCCGCCAAAAATATCCATTCCATCACAGGCAATTTTTCTACCCAGTTCTGTCACGTGGTATTTCACGATTGCAGAAGCAACAGAAGGTTTTTCTCCGCAGTCAATCGACGCGGTTGCAAACGTTCTTGCGGCATCCATGATAAAAGTATAAGCCGCAATTCTAGCCAATGGTTCCTCTATTCCCTCAAATTTGCCAATAGGAAGATTGAATTGTTTGCGAATTCTGGCATAGGCTCCCGCTGAGTAACTCAGTACTTTTGCGCCGGCAACTGCGCTGGCAGGCAGAGAAATCGCTCGTCCTGCTGCCAGACATTCCATTAGCATGCCCCAGCCTTTTCCTGCCTTTTCTTTGCCGCCAATAATCCAGTCCAGGGGAATAAATACATTCTTACCCTGTATGGGACCATTCTGGAAGGCTGTATTCAGTGGGAAATGACGTCTGCCTATGGTGATACCTGGAGTGTGCCTGGGTATTAACGCACAGGTGATACCGATGTCTTCCTTGTTACCGAGCAGTTGATCGGGATCATACAGCTTAAATGCCAGACCGATGACAGTGGCAACGGGAGCAAGAGTGATATATCGCTTGCTGAAGTTAAGACGAATCCCGAGAGTTTTTTGTCCATTGTACTCGCCCCAGCAGACAATTCCGTTATCGGTCATGGCACCGGCATCAGAACCCGCGACTGGTGATGTCAAGGCAAAACAGGGAACATCCTCCCCTCTGGCGAGACGCGGGAGATAATGATTTTTCTGTTCTTCCGTGCCGTAATGCAACAAAAGTTCGGCAGGCCCAAGTGAGTTGGGAACAGCAATACTTGATCCGGCTGTGATACTGATACCGCCTACCTTGATCAATATTTGTGAGTGCGCATAAGCAGAGAATTGTTTGCCACCGTATTGTTTGGGAATGATGAGGCCAAAAAATCCGTTTTCTTTGATAAACGTCCAGACTTCGGGAGGTAAATCCATGCGGTTGTGTGTGATGTCCCAATCATTCAACATACGGCAAAGTGTTTCAACCGGACCATCAAGAAAAGCCTGTTCTTCCGCCGTCAATTTGGCTGGTTCATGCGATAATAATTTCTTCCAGTCAGGATTCCCTCGGAACAAGTCACCTTCCCATGTCACTGTGCCGGCAGAAATAGCCTGACGTTCCGTGCGTGACATGCTTGGCATGACATTTCGATAAAAATTGAATAACGGCCGTGTGATAAATTTACGCCGCCAGACACCAACATCAAGTAACAGGAATATGGCGAAGAAAACAATCCAGGTAATAGCTGTTCCGGTTGTCAGGCCATGAAATTTTGTAAGAAATATCATCAGCAATGCATAACTGCAGGTCCATATTACAAGAGACGCACGCTGGTACGCCAATACGCAAAATGTCACCAATAAAATCACGACCCAGCAAAACCCTATCATAGTTCATCCTTCTGTTATTAAACGTGCAAAAAAACTGTCAGGTGTGATATTACTTTTCACTTTTATTTGCAATGATTCCATAGCATAAATACAGAATTGCCAAAATAAAAAATAAAAGTGTTTCATGAGGGATGGATACGTGCATCATATTGAGAACGACAGACAAAATGATAACCGGCGTTATCGCAACCATCATGATTTGTATAATTTGACCATATGTTAATGGGACTCCGCACATGACCGCAAAAATTTTACCAAGAATAGCATAAAGAAGTGCCTGAAGAATCCTGTAAATATAAAACAGAAACAAGACAATGATATAAAAGATAATCCAGGCGAAACCCAGGTACTTTTCGATGTAGCTATCTATCACCTTGGGGTCAAGCGTCTGATTCATGTTCGCGGGGACTTTATAAATTTTTATTTCATTGGGTTTGCTCTGGCTGATGAGTTCATTTTGAGTAACCAGCATGCTGGTTTTGGCTTGTTCAATCGTCTTATACTGGCCCGAAGTATCGATAATCGCATAGGTATAGTGTGAAACAGGGTCTGAAATAAAATATGGACGGTTTTCGGGAGTGACAATCCTGCCATTTACGATGGTAATAACAGGAATTTGCGGTGATATTTTTGTATAGAATGCCTGGTATCCGATATTAATGCCATGCTGGATGGAATAGGCGAAATAAGTCAATACGATTGCCAACAGTACAAACAAGTATAAAAAGGATTTACCGCCCCAGTTGAGCGCAACATCGCGATAAAGTTTTTTAGAATAAAATGACAGGTAAATCGCCTGAAAGATGTTATATTGTTGCATCGTCTACTCCTTGTCTTCCGATTTCCGGACTTCATCCCTGTTTGCTTGTTCCTGTCACCGTAGTTTACTGGTATGTCAGGAACAAGCATGATTTAAAAATTACTCGTTATTAACAGCATATATTCCTGGTACATTACGCAAATATTCTTCATAGTCCAGCCCGAATCCAAACAGATATTTGTCTTCAGTGGTGACACCCACAAAATCGGGTTCAAAATTCACGCCTGGCTCGCGAGTCCGATTTTTGCTGACCATCACCGCAGTATATATCGCTTTGGCTTTGGCCTGCGTACAATAATCAATAATAGCAGAAAGTGTCAGGCCACCGTCCATAATATCATCAATGATAAGAATGGTTCGATCCTTCAGGCTTTGGCGTGGTTCCACCAGCCAATGCAAGTCGCCGCCGCGGTTTGTTCCGCGATAACGAGTGACATGCAGATAATCTATTTCGAGAGGAAAATGCAGCCTGGTGACGATATGCGCGGTTGGAATCAGGGCGCCAGTCATGACGCATAATATAAGGGGGTTGGTGTCTTTCAATTCATGAGTGATTTCAACGGCCATACGATCGAGCGCGTCATTGATTTCAGCAAAGCTGTAGAGGCATTCTGCATCTTCGAGCACGGAGTGAATTTTATCTACTGTTTCCATAATTATTTTCCACGTTAATTAAAGTTAGTGTAATTATAAAAGTGTCATTGGTACTTTTCTGATTTTAACGGTTTGCATGCTCTGCAACTCGTTCGTCAAGTCTTTTTAGAAATTCACGAGTATCCTGCCAGCGTTTATTCTCTTGATATGGCTTGTCTAGCCACTCACTGCTTCCTCTAAAAACAACCCACCTGTCTTTTTCTAGTAAATGGTTTTTGAACGGCAGTGTATCCAGCACCTGAATCACACCTTCCCTGTTATTGCAAAGTAATGCAAAATCACAGCCTGCATCCCTGGCGGCAGCCACACGGTCTGAATAATTCGTTGAAATATTTGCGCCTTCCATATTCAGGTCATCACTAAATATACAGCCAGAAAATCCGAGACGGTTTCGCAAAATATCCCTGAGCCAGTAATTCGAAAATCCGACCGGATTTTTATCGATCCCGGGATAAATGATATGAGCTGCCATTATCCCTGATATACCAGCCTTTATCATTCCTGCGAATGGTATCATATCGCTGGCTTCAATTTCGGGCATAGTGCGTTCGTCAACCGGCATGGCTACATGCGAATCCAAGGTAACTGATCCATGTCCCGGAAAATGCTTGCCGGTCGCTGCCATTCCTGCTTCCCTCATTCCCTTGATATAGGCAGACGCAACCTGAATGACGACCTGGGGATCTGAATGGAATGCACGTCTGCCTATGACACTGCTGATACCATTGTTCAAATCCAGTACTGGTGCGAGACTGAGGTCCAAACCTGCAGATAATAATTCAATTGCCATTAACCAGCCGCAATCACAAGCCATACGGCAAGCGAAGTCAGGATTTTCTTCATATAGAGTTCCAAATTCAGCCATAAAAGGCAGGCGGGTAAAATCCTGAATAAATCGTTGTACCCTGCCGCCTTCCTGGTCAACCATGATTAATATAGGTTTTTTTAAGAATGAACGTATATTCTGGCAAAGGTGAGTTAATTGTGTACGCGATTCATAGTTTTTTTTAAACAATATCACCCCTCCTACCAGAGGGTGTTGCAAAATATCACGTTCCTCGCCCGTGACCTCGATACCTTGCAGGTCGATTATCAAGGCCCCAATTTTGTTAGTCATTCTATTTTTTCCCCATGGCAGATGATATGGATCCGTTTTAAGAAAGTGCTGACTGCTCCCCGTAGGCAGCTGCCAATCATTCTTTAGCTAGCGCGATTATAATGTTGTTTGCAGAGATCATCTACCTTGATAACATTAACAAATCCATCTGTTATCAATAAAAGAACGAATATGACTAATTTTACAGAACTGAAGACCATACGAGATTTCATCCGTTTTGCCATTTCACGCTTTAATGCGGCTGGCTTGTATTATGGGCATGGCACGGATAATGCCTGGGACGAGTCAATTGCCCTGGTTTTGCACACCTTGCATTTGCCGCATGATGTCAGTCCAACAGTGCTGGATGCGAATCTGATACAGGAAGAAAAAGCCAAATTAGCAGAATTGATAAATTTACGCGTCGAAAAGCGAATCCCTGTTCCATATTTGACCCATGAAGCGTGGTTTTCAGGCTTGCCATATTATGTCGACGAAAGAGTCTTGATCCCCCGCTCACCTATTGCTGAACTGGTTGAGCGTCATTTTCAGCCCTGGATCGACCCAGATCATGTACATGATATTCTGGATTTGTGTACAGGCAGCGGTTGTATAGCGATTGCGTGTGCCAAAGCCTTTCCTGACGCAATGATCGATGCCAGCGATATTTCAGCGGATGCCTTGGTCGTTGCCAAAATTAATGTGTTAAGACACGCAGTTGAAGATCAGGTACATTTGGTTGAGTCCGATCTCTTCGCATCACTGCCCGAAAAAAAATACGACATCATTGTCAGCAATCCTCCATATGTCAGTACAGAGGAAATGTTTAATCTTCCCATGGAATATCAACATGAGCCCAAATTAGGGCTGGAGGCAGGAAAACAAGGGCTGGATTTTGCAGTTCGAATTCTGCGTGACGCGAATGAATATCTTAACCCTCATGGAATATTAATAGTTGAAGTCGGCAATAGTGAACATGCGTTATCTGAACACTTTCCTGATGTCCCCTTTACCTGGCTCGAGTTTGAACGGGGCGGCGGCGGAGTTTTTATACTGACAGCAGAACAGTTACGTGAACATCAACAGTCATTTGTCATATAACCCGGGAAATATACAGACGCCATGAGGATCAGGATGATCACAAATGCATAGGCTGGGTCAGGTTTACGAAGTAATCAATACGATGACTGACATCCAGCGCGGGTTTTTGACGCTTGATAATCCTGTGAGTCATCTTCCCCTGACATCTCCATTGAATATCAGGTTAAACCATATCATTTCTCATCTGCCTGAATTACTGCGCGCAGGAAAATTAAGACAGGAGGTTACTGCACTTAATGCTGAAATGGCAAATGCGACGATTGACATTGATGACGGGAATATTCAGCAGCAAAATGCAGCCATATTGATTCTGTTGATGATCGCGCAAGGATATGTCTGGGAAAATCCCTGCCAGCCTGAAAACATGATTCCTGCGATATTGGCCAGAAACATTTATTCCTTGTGCAAATCGCAGCAGCGCTTTCCTGCTCTGACGTATGCGGACTATGTTCTTTATAACTGGAAACTGAAGGATAGTTCGAAAGAGATCAGCCTCGATAATATTGAACCGCTCGCCACATTTACAGGGCAGTCAGATGAGGCATGGTTTATCACTATTCATGTTGTAATTGAGGCAGTATGCGGCAAGGCTTTGGAAGCAGCCTTTCAAGCCTCCCGGCTGGCGCACGTAGTGAAAACAACCCATCAACCCTGGAGCCCAACGGTTGAGATTCAATTGTGCGAATACCTGGAAAAAATATCGCTGACATTGCAGGAAGCAATGGATATTCTGTCTAAAATGCAAGATGGCTGTGATCCGCATTTCTACTGGTCTACGCTCAGGCATTATCTGAATGGCTGGGAAAAAGTAAAAACAGATACGGATAATGATGCAAATCATGGTGTATATTTTGACGGGGTTGTTATTCATGGCAAAATGCCAAAATTCCGCTACAAGGGTCCTTCCGGTGCACAAAGCAGTATTATGCCAGCGCTGGATGCTGCGCTTGGCTTAAATCATGATATCGATGAGATGTATCAGACATTGTTGGCATTCCAGCAATATATGCCGCCCAATCATATGCTTTTCATACAAGTCATGAAATTATCCGAGTTAAAGCATCTCATACAGACAATTAATTCAAGCAAATTAACCGAAGCATGGAAAAATGCACTACACTACCTCGGCGTGTTCAGGCTGGAACATTTGAAACTGGTACAACAATATATTTATCATCCAGCCGAAAAACAAGGGTTATCCACGCTTGATCTGACAGGAACGGGCGGTTCACCGTTAAGCCAATACCTTGGCAGCCGCTATGAAAGTACCAGAAACAATTCTTGAAATACTTAATGAAATATTAACTAAATGTTGGTAAATCTGTTATCAATTTAATATTTCATTAATCCTTAACGAATATAATTCCCGCTCAAAAAACAGAATATTTTAACCAGAACAACAAACGAGGAATTATATTTATGATGTTACGCAAAAAACTTAATACATTAACCACCGTCAGTCAGTTACCCGGACCATCCATATTGATCATTGATGGCAAGTTGAAAGAGATTAACGATCATATCAATGGTTATATCATTCTCCTGGAACTGAAAAATTACGAAGCTAAGCATAAAATCAGCTTCGGCATCATGAATAGCAGCAATGTTGGTACGGACGAGATGACATTTCTTATCACCCGGAAAGCAGATGTCGCCGCGAAAATCCTGAAAGAAAAATTCAGCAACAATCCTGGCGTTGAGTCCTTGAATATAGCAGAACAACCAGGATTTGTACTGCAAAATAATCTAATGTCATAACAAAACCGAATTCATGGCATATGGATTGATTCTATACGCCATGATTTCCACTTCCATCCTCCGTGATAACCTTGATGCGCAAGGCGTGAATTTGGTCTGGCATCATATCTTCAAATAATGAGTAAATCTTGCGATGTGCAGCAATACGTGAGAGTCCAAGGAGACATTTGGCAGATATGACAACAGTAAAATGTCTTTGACCGCCCTGGTGTCCTACATGCCCTATATGCTGATCACTGTCATCTGTTACTTCAAGATAGGTCGGCGAGTATGTATGCTGCAAGCGGTCGTAAATAATATCTCTTCGTGTTTTTGTATTCATTTTTCAGTTTTACCCTCTATCATGTAACGTGTCAGATATAATGCCTGAAATATGCTGAAGATGAATAATGCACCAGTGACGCCATAGAATTTAAAATTTACCCAGGCATCATTGCTGAAATAATATGCGATATATAGGTTGACCGCACCCAGGGAGATAAAAAAGACGGCCCATATGAGGTTGAGTTTTTTCCAGATTTGATCAGGCACGGTGGCTTTGTCCTGAAACATATTTTCCATCAGGCGCTGCATAATCGGTTTTCTGGTAAAAAACTGACTGACCAGAATGGCAAGAGAAAATATCCAGAATACAACCGTGGGCTTCCATTTGATGAATATTGGATTATGGAAATACAAGGTCATGCCGCCGAAAACCAGGAAGACAGCCAGGGTAATCAATTGTTTTTTATCCCATTTTCCCAGCAGCCAGATCCGGGTAATGACAACCTGTATGAGTGTCGTCACAATACCTGCTACGGTTGCGATATAAATACCGTAAAATTTAAAAGCCAGAAAGAACAAAAAAACCGGGAAAATTTCAAAAAACAACTGCATGATTTAATTCCTATTCTATAGGGTTGATCGCTGGTTTTCTAAATGGTGCAAGATAAGTATAGGTGATTGGAACGACAACCAGCGAAAAAAATGTTCCAAAAAGCATACCGCCAGCGATTACCAATCCAACTTGTTGCCGGCTTTCCGCACCAGGTCCGAATGCAAAAGCTAGCGGTAATGCGCCTAATACCATGGCGGCTGTCGTCATCAGTATCGGACGCAGGCGCAGCATAGATGCTTCGATGACAGCCTCGCGAATTGACTTGCCCGTACCGCGAAGGCGATTTGCAAAATCCGTAATCAGGATGCCATGCTTGGCGATTAAACCAATCAATGTAATGAGGCCGATATTGCTGTAAATATTCAAACTGCCGCCGAACAGTTTCAGTGTCAGCATTGCGCCCACTACTGCAAAAGGCACTGTGAACATGATGACTAATGGATCAATGAAACTTTCAAATTGCGCAACCAGTACAAGATAAATGAATATCAGGGCAAGAAAGAACGTGAAAGCAGTTTTTCCGTTAGATTCCAGAAAGCTCTTGGCTTCGCCAGTGAAACTATACTTCATATCATCAGGCAGGTTGTCTTTGGCAATTTTTTGCAGGGTATGAATGGCTTCAGAAATTTTGTAATTCGGGGCAAGCGTAAGATAGATGGTATCAGCGCGCAGCCGCTCATAATGTGTGAACACTTCGGGTGTGGTTGCTTCGCTGATGCTCAGCAGGCTTGATAACGGAACCATTTTGCCGTCAATATTCCGTACATAAAGCTGATTAAAAACATTGGGATTGGCGAGTGCAGTCCTGTTCATTTGCAGAAGAATATTCGCATCCTCCATTTTGCCCACGTTTCTGCCCGCTAGCAAAGTTGAAATAGTATTTGTGATGGAAGGGATAGGAACGCGCAAATCCGCTGCTCTGTCTCTGTCTATGCTCACCTGAAACTGCTCACTGTCCCACTTCAATGCGTTTTCCACATGTGCAAAGCCGGAAATTTTTTTAATTTCATCCACCATCACTTTTGTTGCCTGTTGCAGTTTTCCATAATCGCTTGATGTCATCATTACCAGGCCCATACTGTCACCCTGGTCGCTGCTTGCGACTTCGGCGAGCGGCGGCGGTGGCGTGAACACATTGACTCTGACACCAGAGATCATGTTTGCCTGTTTTGTCAGGCTTTGAACAATTTCCTCTGTCGAATGTTTGCGTTGACCTCGTGGTTTCAATATCAATAGTTGAAAGGAGTGAGATGGTGAATAGGTGCCGCTCATGCTTAGATACGATTCAATATCCGGGATGCTCTCGTAAATCCTTTCCATTTCACGGGCATACTTGTCTGTGTATTGATAACTTGCGCTGCGCGGCGCTGAAACAGAGACATAAATGCTGTTCATGTCTTCCGCTGGCGCAAGCTCGGATGCCAAATATTTATAGACACCCAATCCGAGTCCTGCAATGAGCACCAGAAATATTGCAACCCATTTGCGTTTTTCCAATAGGTATTCAAGGATATGCTGATAATGATTTTGCAATCGGGAGATTTGCCTTGCCTGCCATTCACTGTATCTGCTTGCTTCATTGGTCTTTAGGATTCGCGCGCACATCATGGGTGAGAGCGTCAGCGCAACAATCCCAGAGACAATGACAGCTCCAGCCAGCGTGAACGTAAACTCCCTGAATAAGACCCCCAGCAACCCGGGAGTAAAGGCGATTGGTGCATAGACAGCCGCTAGTGTTAGTGTCATTGCAATAATTGGGAAAATGATTTCACGGCTGCCTTTGAGGGACGCATTGAATGCTGACATGCCCTCCTCCATATGTCTGCTGATATTCTCAAGCATGACAATTGCATCATCAACCACCAACCCTATGGCAAGCACGAATGCCATCAATGTGATCGTGTTTATCGAAAATCCGAGAAAGTATAACAACGCAAATGTGCTTATCAGGCAGACTGGAATTGTAATGATGGGAATGAGTGTAGCGCGAAAGCTGCATAAAAATGCAAGAATGACCAACCATACAAAAATAACTGCCTCTATAAATGATTCGTAGACACTGTGTATGGAGGCGCGGATATAATCTGCCTGATTATATATAATTCTAGCTTCCATTCCAGCGGGCAAATTGCGCTTCAGCTCAACAAACAGCTTTTGTATCTGTGACTCGACATCCAGCGGATTGGCGGTGGACTGCGGAACAATTCCGAGTGCAATACCAGGTTTCCCGCTGATGCGAAATGACGAATCACTGTCTTCTGCATCCAGTCTGGCTTCACCGATATCTTTGAGTCTTATTACCTGATTTTGATTATCGCGAATAATGAGATCATTAAATTGTTCGGCATTTTTCAGGGAAGTATCAGCATTAACACTATAAAAACGGTCAAAGGAACGAATTTGTCCGCTGGGAATCGATGCATTCTGGTCATGTAATAATTGTGAAACTTCATCAACAGTGACATTCGCTGAGGCCATTTTTGCAGGATCAAGCCAGACTCGCATTGCGGATACGCGTTTGCCATATACCCACACACTGCCGACTCCATCGATTGTTTCAATTGACGGCACAACATATTTATCAATGTAATCGCTTAGTTCACGTTCACTACGGTGGGAATCATAAAACGAGATATAAAGAATGGCGTCATTGTTCGGATCCGCTTTCAGCACAACCGGATTTTGCACATCCTTTGGTAGTGATCCGCGTACACGCTCCAGGCTGCTGCGGACATCTTCCACTGCGGCATCCATATTACGACCTAGTTTGAATTTGATTGAAATCTGACTGTCACCCTGTCTGCTGACAGATGAGAGCATTTCTACTCCATTGATTCCAGACAAGGTGTCTTCGATTACTTTGGTAACATCGCGTTCAACAAGACGTGCGCTGGCACCAGGATAGGAGGTTGAAATGGTTACCTGAGGAGGATTGACATTCGGTATCCAGCGAACTGGCAGATTCATAAACCCGATAACACCAATGATGGTCATCACCAAACTGATAACGATGGTAAATGCCGGGCGGCGTATACAAAATGCGGGTAAATTCACAATTCAGCCTCAAGTTGTTTTTATGAATGATTATACATTAACTATTCACCTTGACAGGAATTCCGTTTTTCACCTTCAACTGTCCATCTGTGATGATGGTATCGCCAATGGATAGACCCTGTAATATCTGTACATTTTCCTCAATTCGTTTCCCAATTGTTACTGTTACCGCGAAAGCCTTTCCGTCCACAACCTTGTAAACCTGTTCTCCTTCCATGACCGGAACCAAGCTGCGCGCGGGTATCATCCTAACTTTCTCTTCTGTGCCCAGGGATTGCTGGACATTGACAAACATGCCAGGCGCGAGCATGTCGGCAGCGTTTGTGACATCAGCATAAAGTGAAACAGAACGGTTTTCTGCATTTATTGTCGGTGAGATATAGGACACCTTACCGGTAAATGTTTTATCCGGGTAAGTTGCGGTAGTGATGGAGACATCCTGTCCCAGTTTCAATAATGGCAAGTATTTTTCGGGGACATTATATTCAATACGAAGATTCTTGGTGTCAGTCAGGGTGACGACGCTTTGCCCAGTCGTGACGTAGTCTCCAGGATTCACTTTGCTCTTTCCAACCACGCCGCTGAACGGTGCGGCAAGCTTCATCTTGTTGACCATCACAGACATTTCCTGGGCATTGGCTCTTTTTTCCTTGAGGTCTGCATCGGCTTGATCAATGGCTTGCTTGGTAATTGCGCCCTGCTTTCCAAGCAGGTTCTTACGCCTGTAGTCATTTTCGCTATATGACAATTGGGCCATCGCTGATTCATACTTGGCCTTGTAGACTGCATCATCCAGCTGGATTAGCGGTGTGTCACGTTTGACGAAGGTGCCATCCTGAAACAGGATTTTCTGTACATGTCCTGCAATTTCCGGGGTTATCTCCACGCTGCGCGCCGTGAGTGTTCCAATTGCTTTTACCTCAAGAGGAATGGTTGATTCTTTCACCTGGACTGTTTGTACCCAGACAGCTCCCGGGTCGCTGGCTGAAGATTGCGAGCGGTATTTGACGATGCCCCAGGTCGCAGCAGCCAGCAATATGATAGAACCAATCGCAATTTTCTTTTTCATGGCAAAATCTTCAATGTAATTGTTGAGTGGATGGCCTGTCTTTGCTTTCAAATATTTTCGCAACATCGACACGGTCATATACATATTCCCTGTTACAGAAATCACATGTTACAACGATGGTGCGATTGTTTTTTAACTCTGCCTCAGCCTCTTCACGTCCCAGTATGTAAATAGCATCCTCACCGCGCTTGCGTGAACAAGTGCAGTTAAACGTGATTGGAACAGATGGGAAGATGCGGATAGCTTCTTCCGGATATAATTTATTTAACAGTTGTTGATACTCCAGCCCAAGTAAATCCTGTTCATCCAGGTTCATGGTCAATTTTGTAATATGCTGCCAATGTGGATAGATAATTTCCGTATCTATGCCGATTGCATCCCGATCGGATCCGGGAATGACTTGCAGCAGCAAACCCGCAGCCGAGTGATCATTGACAGACAGCCATAGTTTTGTGGCCAGCTGTTCTGATTCCTGAAAATAGCCTTCTATTGATTCTACCAGTGAATTGCCGCGCCAGGAAACGATCCCCGAATACCGGCTGGTGGGTCCGGAATCCAGCATGATAACCAGCACTCCGTCGTTAAATGATTCCATGAGGTCCTCGTAAGACAGATTGCCCTTCCACTTCGCCAGGCCTCGAATATTAAAATGGTTATCGCATTGAGCCAGCAAGAGTTTTAGTTTACCTTTTCCACGAAACTGGACTGTCAGGCGCCCATTGAACTTGATGATGGCACTTAGCAAACCGGCGACAGAAAGCGCTTCTCCTAGCAGTTTACGGATCGGTTGTGGATAATTGTGCTGGTTAATGATGGTCTGAAAACTATCATGGAGATGGATGTATTCTCCGCGAACAGGTGACGTATCGAAAATGAATCGTTGTAAGGAATCGGTATTTGTCATGAAAAAAACCCATTTAATTAGGTAATTATATAATAAACATCTTGATTTGTATAATATTTGGACTGGTTTAATCTCTCATCAGGAGACTATTTAACCTATACTGTAATTGATAGCAACTTTTTAAAAGATAAAGAAAAAATTAATGTAAAATCATGATCATGACTCTGAAAATAGCCTTAGGCATCCATGCCAAAGAAAACGAAGATTAGTACAAGCGTTAGCAAAGAAGATATTGCTGCTTTTCATGAGGCAGTAAAAGGCGCCAAGCTGCATGTCAATGAAAAGGTGCGCTTGTCTGCGCCGGATATCAGGCGGAAGGCTTCAAGCCGCTCTCTGGAATTCAATGAGGAATCATTCAACTTTAATGAATCGCTTGACCTCGATCCGGTACAGGGAGAGGAATATATCGTCTTCAAACAAACAGGAATCTCAAACAAAATTCTTCGCAAATTACGGAAAGGCAAATATAATGTTGATGCGATTTTGGATTTACATGGTATGTCCGTAGACGAGGCAATAGCAGCGGTAGACGGTTTTCTACAGCAATGCTTGCACAAGGGAATACGAGTTGTGCTGATCATTCACGGAAAAGGACACCACAGCCAGATGCCAATATTAAAAAACAAACTCAATCATTGGCTACGCGAAATTAATGCCGTATTAGCATTTTGCTCCGCAGCTCCTGCGCATGGCAGCCGCGGCGCTATTTATGTTTTATTGAAGCGTAATTCAGAGGAGATCCTGCTTGGATAAAAAAAGTACAATCATTATTGGGATATCAGGTGCATCTGCATCTGGCAAAAGTTTGTTGGCTAATACAATCGTGAATGAATTAGGCTCAGACCAGGTAGTCATTATTTCAGAAGATTCATATTATAAAGACCATAGTAATATTCCCTTCGAAGAAAGAGCAAAAATCAATTATGATCATCCTGATGCTTTTGATCATGAATTACTCTTCAAGCATCTCATGCAGCTACAGCAGGGTAAAAGCGTAGAAATTCCGATATACAATCATTCCCAGCATATCCGCGAAAAAGAAAGCCGTCCTATTGGCAAGCATGCGATCATAGTCCTGGAAGGCATTTTGTTATTTGTGGAACAAAAATTACGGGAATTAATGGATATACGTATATACATGGAAACATCCCTGGATATCTGTCTGATCAGACGTTTGAAACGTGATATCAAAGAGCGCGGCAGATCACTTGATTCTGTTCTCAAGCAGTATGAAGAAACAGTCAGACCCATGTATATGCAGTTTATAGACCCATCCAAACGTTACGCTGACCTCATTGTTCCGCGCGGCGGCGGTAATCGCATAGCCATCGACATGATCAAGGCAAAAATGCGGGAGTTGTTAGGAGCCTTGCAGAAAGCGAATGTCGACTCTTGAATATGCAGTTGATAACTGTCTAAGCGAGCCTGATACCGGCTCCTGGTTCTGCTTGGTTTCACGGTATCAGGCTTGATTTTTATATATTCCAGACCAGCTGTCCACCCAACAAATCAATACTGCTGCTGGTATGACCTGTTACGGTCGCACCCGTGACTGGATTAACGTCATTGATATGTTCAGACTTCACAAAAACATGGCCATAAATGAGGTCTATCGCCACCTGATGATTTACCTGGTATCGGGTACCGATTTGAAGGCCGTATTTCGCGCCATCAGGGAAGTTTATATCGCGGTATGCGCTGGTTGTAGGTGTGGGTTCATATTTGAATGACCCGCGAAGCATCCATTTATCTGTCACTTTGAAGTGAGTGCCAACGCTCAAGTCAAATGTGTTGCTCATGTTTTGCGGCACAGTTACATCCGGGAGAATTCCACTCGGATTGGTGGGTGTCGGAGGCTGAATGTAATTTCGGGCATGATAGTTTTTGATCGTGCTCCATTCATCATATGCGACTGTACCCATTAACGCCCAGCATGGTGTCATGTCGTGATAAACACTTAATGTTGTAGTTGGCGGTAGTGAAATTGGAAGCTGGAATGAATTGGTTTCAAAAAAGCCGCCGCCATCCAATGAGAAATCACTCCAGCCGCTGAGGTTCATCACTATTTTTGACCGATAATTCAGACCTACCCTGGTTCTGTCATCATATCTGTATAAGAGACCGATATGCCCGCCGTAGTTCCAGCTGCTTGCTGAAAATCGCGATGAAGAATCCGCCACGGTTCCAATTACGGGCGCAAGCGTACCTTCTGTTCGTGTGTGCGATTTGCTTTGCGCAGAAAAATAATGAATATCGGGGCCGATACCAACAGACCATCGATCATTAATTTTCATCGCAATACTTGGCGCGATATCCAGGGTTTTGGTGTACACCCTTGTCAGGTTATAACGAAGCATGGAATTTTCACCATAATCTTCCGTGAAGCCCCAGGCAGGCACCACACTCATACCCAGGGCAATTTTTTCACTGACCGGTACCGATACATGAAATGCTGGCAGAACAGTGTTGGGATGCGAACTGGCGCTGCCGCTGGCAGTAAAGTTGTTGCCGAATAAGCTAATAGGTGGTCCGAACTGATTCAGTGTTGAGGGTGCGTTTACATCTCCAGTAATGGTGACAGGTGCATATACATCGATAGCTGATAATACAACTTGGCGTGGCAAGTACACGAGGCCAGCCGAGTTGTACCAGTTCGTGCCGGCATCTTCAACGACAGCAGCTTCACCGGCATCTGCCAATACAGAGGCGCTCTGAAATTCCATTTTATACCCGGAAGCATAGGCTTGTGACACCAATACTGACAATAATCCCACTGCGCTTAATTTCAATGTCCTGTTTATCTGTTTCATAGACCCGTCCCTGGTGATTAAGTTTCAAGTAGTTCAATGTTCGAAAATACAGCCATATTACGATAATTTAGCAAGAGTTGCGTAAAATAACTAGCCTCCAGAGGTTTGCTGAAATAATACCCCTGGATAAAATCACATCCTTTTGATTTCAAGAATCTCAGCTGTTCTTCGGTTTCTACGCCTTCCGCAAGACTTTTGACGTTTAATTCCTTCGCCATCGCCAGAATGGCGGAAACAATCGTGATACTGTCATTGCTAGCTGGAATGTCCCTGACGAATGACTGGTCAATCTTCAGCTTATCAATCGAAAAACGTTTAAGATAACTCAATCCTGAGTATCCTGTTCCGAAGTCGTCTACGGATAAACCCAGTCCCATATTGGTGAATTCCTTTATGATGGAAGTTATATTCTCATCAAGAATGGCTGTTTCCGTGATCTCGAGTTCCAGATATTTCGGATCGAATTCAGTGACAGTCAGTACGTGTTTGATGGTATCCAGAATATTTGCGCCGCTGGTGAGCTGCTTCCCGGAAACATTGACAGCGACTTTTAATCCGGTGAAACCCATTTGCTGCCAGACACGCGTTTGGCGACAGGCTTCCTGCATGACCCATGCGCCAATGGGAACAATGAGGCCGGTTTCCTCGGCCAATGGAATAAAATTTATCGGTGAGATAAAACCATGCACCGGGTGAAGCCAGCGAATCAATGCTTCCGAACCGGCGATGCGGCCTTGTTTCAGATCAATCAACGGCTGATAGTAAACCTGTAGCTGATTGTTTTTGATGGCATCATGTAAATCATTTTCCAGCGCGATTTGCTTGGGCAGCTGAGCATTAATTTCAGCTCTATAGAATTCGAAGCGGTTTCCACAGAATTGTTTTGCCTTTAACATCGCGGCATCAGCATTTGCCAATAATGATTCGTAATCTTCCCCATCTCGCGGATAAAAGCTGACTCCGACACTCGCGGTTAGTTTCACACCACGGTCTTCCAGATAGAAGGGTTCATCCAATACAGAAAAGATTCTTTGTAATTTATTTTCAGCGCCTTCTGTCTGTAGCGGTATCATCAAGATGTTGAATGTATCTTTGCGTGAAATGGTGATGATGTACTGCGTTTTATCCGGTGATTGGGAGACATGCATGGCCAGTGAATTTAAGCGATTTGCGACAGACTGGATGATTGAGTCGCCGGCATGATGACCCAGGCTGTCATTAATCATCTCCATCCTGTTAAGAGAAAAGCAAACCAAGGCAAATGTATGTTCTGTATCTTTTACGGCAGCAATGGCTGCCTCAACATACTGAGGCAAGAACCGCTGGTTTGGCAGATCAGTTAATAAATCATGATTGGCCTGATAGCTGACAAGACTGTTTTCCAGCTTCAACTTTAGCGAATCCTTGAACCATTGTGTGCTTCTGTGATTGATTCCAAACATGAAAAACATATAAATCGCTGAATAGGCGGCAATAATGTTGTAGAAAATTCCGCCCTTGTACAAGCAGACACTTATTAATGGAACCAACATCACCATTAGTGTCACAACGCAAAGTGAAAATTGGCCTATTGTTCCGGTAGCATATCCTGTGGTAGCGAGAAATAACGCGATTAATGCCAGATACTGGCGCGTTGTGTCATCAGGGAGCATTAAAATAATGGGCACCCAGGAAATGGCGCATCCTGTCATCAGGATAGAATATGCCCATTCCCATTTTGCCAGTGAGAATCGGTTTTTAAATTTTTTATATGTGAAATACAATGCGGTCAGAGATACCATCATCAAGTTAAAGGCTATGACCCACATCACTAATAAATTTTCCTGGGTATAGCCTTTATAATCGAGATAGAGGGCAACACTTGCCACCATGCCGCTGATTGTGCCCGGCAGGCATCCCTGATATAGGTGCTCTATCAGCTCATCCTTGACCTGTTTGGCAATATGAGCTCTTTCATCAGGTGATATCTGCTTTTGATGCGCAACTATTTCCATATAGTTTCGTTAGCTCATTGTGTCACATGTTTTCTGTTACTGTATAGCAATGCGGCAGTGAGTCAAGTTTTACCCCCGGCCTGATTGTTGCGACATAAGATGCGGCTGCCCCTTCAAGTCCCTTAAAAGGTTTTTTGCCATCGCTTGTTTTGAAATCATCGTATTTGATTCTGTTGTACAGTTTTAATATTTTAAATTGTGAAGTGACTTTTTCACTCAATTCATTCGTGAACTCGGCGTATGCAAAGTCAAAGCCCTTGCGTGCGGAGGCTTCAATACATGCCATATCAATTGCGGTTGACAGGCCCTGTCCCCGGTAAGTCTGATCAACGGCGGCAATCCAGACATGTGATATCTTGCCTTTATGAAATTTTTTGCCTTTTATGAATGGCTCGGATAGTTTATTGAGCAATTCAAATATTGGAGCGAGTTTGGGATAATGGGCAAGATGGGGTATGAATGGATCAGCCAGGTCTTCAGCGAGAGCGCAGGCAATGACCCGGTTTTTCTTGTCTACCGCAACTTTACTCATCCCCTCTTTCACAGACTTTAAAATGACTTCTTTTGCGAATGGTTCATATTCCTGATATCTGATATTCAGATGCTTGGTGATAGGTTCGCTGTCACAAAATGATTTAATGAATAAATCTATAGTGGATTTGACGTGTTCATCCTGCAATGTAATGATTTTATAATCAACTTTCTCTATGATGTTAGCCATAGCGTCCTCCTTATCGACTTTCAAATCTTTAATAAATTGATCGATGAGTTTTCTTGAGACATTGGTCAAGACACAAATTGTGGCTTTGTCGCCAGTTATCATGAGCTGGTATTTTCTCGCCATTGCTTTTGATGGACGTGGGAAAATGACATTGAAATGGTGCGGATAGCTGACTCGGTCAGATCCATACATCTCAATCAGCTTTTGATACAGGTATTTGGCATTTTCAATATTTTCATGGACCATATTTGTTAGCTTGACAGTGTTCTTTTCCAGGCCAAGGGTACGGATGGCGTTATAAAACATTAATACGTTCAATCCCGACCGGGATCCGGTAATGGTCACATCGTTGATGTTGCCAACATAATCGACATTACGCTCACTTTTCTCGAATGCTTTGTCAAAAAATTCCTTTTTTGCAAGGACTATGCCGCATGGCTGAGATAAACCAGGATATTTATGGGCAGATACAGCCAATGTGTTGACGCCGATTGCGTCAAAGTAGTTGGGAATGTCGCCAAACGGCTTGATTATCGGAAGCACGAAACCTGTCAATGCTCCATCCATGTGTATTGTATAATTGCTTTTATGAATTATATCGTCGAGAAGTTTTTTAATGCCAGGTACGTTATCAATAGCTCCGGTGATGGTGGTTCCTATATTGGCAATGACAATAACCGGACTATGTGGATAAGCACCAGTGTGCAGCAGTAATTCCTTTTTCAGATCCGTCAGGCTGATAGATCCATCTTCATTCGGTTCTACCGGTCTGATATTCAGGCGCAATACTTCGGATATTTTAGGAATGGAATAATGGGTATGACCTTTTGAATAAAAGACCGTCGGTGTCAGTAATTGCTGGACAATATTCTTATTGGAGGCGATAGAATTTTTTGTATCAATAATTTTTTGTAAATGATTCATCCGTGCTTGATAATCATTCATTGGTATCTTTGCCAGAGCGGCATCTAATTCCTGTTCCTGCTTTTGCAGGACTTTGACTGCATCATCTCTTTCGATCAATGCATCAACACCCTTGTTTATAAGATATCTCTTTGACCACCACAAACTGGCGAAATTACCTTCGGTTCCGCCGGTTGTGACATATCCGCGGGCGTCACCTTCCTTAAGGCCATAATATTTTTCAAGGATGGAAATAATTTCCCGTTCATGTTTTTTTACTTCGAGCAGCGAGGTTTCTGAATCCTTAAATGGGTCGCCAACATTATTTAGTAATATGTTTGCGAGCGTGCCTGGCTGAATGCCTAATATCTTGTTATTCACTACGCCAAGATAAGTGAGCAGTGAAACCGGATAACCCAGCTTGTGACTTGCAAGCTGATTTACATAGCGCAGTAGCGCGCGATAATCGTCAATACGATAATCAGAGTTTAATTGGTTATCAGACAGATGCTTCTTCCACATTTATACCAACCTAATCTGAATCAGGAAGTAATATTTAAGTTATTAATTTAAATATATATAACTATGTTACTGTAATGCTGGCAATTTAGATAGCTACCTGAAAAAAATTATTAATTTGATGAACAGGTTAGATTGATGTTCTTGCATTTAAAGAGGACCGGCATCAGAATGAAATTAAGAGTAAATTTGGCAAGAATGACTTCTTTTGACTCAGGAGGTTAAATGAAGCTAAGAAATAAGGCAGCGTTTAGTGCCGGCATATTGTGTGCAGCATTTCTTGGTTGCTATTATTTATTGGAATTTTTGCTTCATATGAATAATTTCGAGAGTGTTGCGATTCTTGCCATTTGCTTTTCACTGGTCGCCTTTTTTATCCTGGGAATCACTATCGCCAGACGAATTGAACAATTAAATCAAGGTGTTACAAGAATTTCTTTTAAAAATACATTAGACAGCCGCCTGGATATCAAGGGTAATGATGAAATCAGCTCTATAGGCCGTCAAATCAATAAGATATTGAGCAACGTGCAGGCATCTTATAAAGAGCTGGAAATGCACTCAACTGCCAAAGCGCTTGAACTTGAAAGCAAGAATAAAAAACTTCAGGAAGATATTTCGGCGCGAAATCGGACGGATAAAATTGCAACAGACAATTTATATCTCAAGCATCTTTCACGCCATGATATTCTCACCTCGCTTCCCAACGGGGTTTTTTTCAATGAAATCCTGAATAAATCGATCAATCATTCCAGGCGTCGAAATCAATATATGGCGATTCTGTTGATTGATTTGGATATGTTCCAATCGATCAGCGCCACGATTGGTCAGGTGAATAGCGACCTCGTATTAAAGGAAATAGGAAAGCGTTTTTCAAACGTCATACGTAAAGAGGATATATTAGCCAAGCTGGACGGAGATGAATTCATTATCCTGCTCAATGATATTAGCAAGCCAAAATTTGCCAGCGCAGTAGCTGAGAAGATTTTGAATATCTGCTCTCAATTGATTAAAGTGGAACACCATGAATTCTCAATCACGGCGAGTATTGGTATCGCGATATATCCGAATGACGGTGATTCTCTGGAAAAAATACTCGAAAACGCAGACAGAGCCTTGTTCAAGGCAAAGCAATCGGGCGGTGGCTGCTATCAATTTCATACAGAAGAAATCCATGCAGAGGCAACAGAATATATTCAACTGGAATCAGCCTTGCGCAAAGCGATTCATAACAATGAACTGGCCTTGTATTTTCAGCCCATGTTCCGTTTAAGCACAGGAGTCATTACGGGTGTGGAGGCGTTGATGCGCTGGGAGCACCCTGCTCTTGGCATCATCAATCCGTCGAAATTTATTCCGCTGGCTGAAGAATCAGGAACGATCATGCAGGTTGGAGAATGGGCCATACGGGAGGCATGTGAAAAAATCAGGTTCTGGCAAGACGAAGGATATGAGCACGTAAGTATCGCATTAAAATTGTCTCAAAAGCAGTTTAATCATCCTGATATTGCAAAAATTATCGCCAAAGCCATCAAAGGTACAGGCATCAACCCTAAATATATTCAGCTGGAAATAACCGAGCGTACGGTGATGGAGAATGTTGAATTAGCATTCAGCATATTGGAAAATCTTCGCGCCACCGGGGTACTGATTTCAATTGATCATTTTGGTGTTGGATATACTTCCATCAGCTATCTCAAACACTTCCCTATTACATCCATCAAGATTGATCAAAGCTTTATTAAAGGTATTCCAAATAATCCAGACGATACAGCAATTACCTCTGCAGTCATATCGCTGGCTCATAATCTTGGATTGGAAGTCATCGCAGAAGGAGTTGAAACAGCCGAACAGGTTCAATATCTGACAAGCCAGAATTGTGATGTCATGCAAGGATATTTCCTTAGTCATCCTGTCTCATCACAAAAAATCATTCTGCAATTCAAAAAGCTCAGAGAAGAAGTACTGATGTAAAATCGATTTTGGACGCAGCCACATTCATGCGAAGTTACTGATTTTGTAATCATTCAATGGATTGACCTGTACCTTGATTTCAAGTTCTTCGTGTCCTCCGCCCTGATAAATTGTACCCGAAGTTGGGGTGGCATCCTGGTAATTTCGTCCGCATGCAACGCGGATATGATTGACGTCTGCAAGGCAACCATTTGTTGGGTCAAATCCATACCACCCTATATATGGCAAGTACAGCTCTACCCATGCGTGGGAGGCTTCCGATTGAATTTTGTTGTCATAATCTGCTGCAGTATGAATATATCCTGTTCGATAGCGTGCAGGTACATTTAAAAGTCTGGCCAGGCAGATGAACAGATTGGTAAAATCCTGGCAGACTCCCCTTCTGGATCGGTATAGTTCATAAGGAGTGGTGGTGATTGATGTGGATCCGGAGACATATTTGAAATCATGATAGATAGTCTGATTGATATCATTCAACACATCCATTAAATCATAATCATTCCTTTTTACAAAACTCATTGCGAATTCGATTAACTCATTGAGTTCTGATTCCGGGAGTTCGGGCGGTAGTAAATATGGAGACATCATCTGGCTCTGCAATGGAAGCCATACCAGAGGAAAGTCCTTACGTTGGTGAAGTAATTCAGATTTGAATGATGGATTATCAACTATACTCACTACTGATTCACTTCTAATTATTATTTCATTATATGGCGAATGTATTCGATAAAAAGTTGCAATATTGCCAAATACATCTTCAAAAAATTCGCCATAACCTGATACTGAAATCAATAACTTATAATCAAGAACAGTCTGGATATGATCACTAATTGGATGTAAGTGAAACAAATGCTTGCTGATGTTAACTGTGGATTCATAGCGGTAGATGGTCTCGTGCAGCACCGAATAGTAATTGCGGTCTGATGATGCCACATAATCTATGATTTGATGATTACGTGATAGAATACTTTGCTGCTGAATGCCTTTTCCGGAATGTACATCTTGGCCAGTTTCCTGCATTTGTTGTTTGACTCCAGCAATTTTTTTGTCTGGTAAAATAATCGATGATTTTTCATGGCTTGTCATGAGGATTTTTTCCATGCTATCCCATATGAGTTGTCCGCGTCGCAAGACAATCATTTGTTTGGGACTCATTGGACGAAATGCCTGGCCAATATTTTGATTGGCTACAAGAATGAATGTATGCAGCATGTCAAATGAAGATGTAATGTCGATGGTAAAGTAATCAGCATCGAAATGTGTGATTTGATGCGGTGGAGAGCTTCGCAGCCAAAAAAGAGGATTGAATGCGTTCGCATCATGATAGACGATGATATCCAGGCCGTCGCTTATCATCAGGTTTATCGTGCCGAGTTTGTTGACTTCAACCAGCCATGAATAAATGTTTTCCCAGCCTGCATCATTTAAGGAACGAGCGGATGCATTATTGATTTTCTCCAATAACAAACAAAAAAAATGTTCTGAATCAGTCGATCCTACAGGTTCAAAAAGTGGATTTTTTTCCAGCGGAATATGTTTAGCAAAGTCTGATTGTAAATCACCGCTATGAACAAATATCCAGTCTCTCCCTGCATACGATCGGTTGAATGGCTGGGTATCTTTTTGGACCAATTTTTTTGCTGCGCCGCGTATATGTCCTATGAAGATAGTTGAATGGAATCTTGAGAAATCCTGCATTGAGCTGACGAGTGTTGACTTATGATGGTGTTTTGTTTCTTTTATAACGGTTGCTGATAATTCTTCATTGTTGTACCAGGAAAATCCCCGGCCATAAGACTGTGTTGGAATCTGTTCGGGGATTGAGGATTTCAGCAAAATAGAAGGTGAACTCATACAGTCAAGTGATAATGCCAGTATTTGACTCATATATCCCTCGCCATTCCTGTTTTACATATCAACTCGCCAGATTAATCATTAAATTACTGTTATTCATTTGATTTTGTACTAATTATTATTATTTTATCATATTATGATTAAGGTCTATAAAATCTCTTCATTGATTTTTAACGAATACCTGATAATAATCAATTAACTGTATCAGGCTGATGTCGTCTGATTTCTGCTGCCAATAAATTTTGGTATAATCTATTAGTACACTTACACAAAAATTGTCAGGAGGATATATGAGACCAGACGATAAAGCACATAACCAGGGACAAAAATCATACGACCCTAAACAGCAACAGCAGCAACAACGTCAGCAGCAACAGCAACAACAAAGACGACCACAACAAGGTCCGTATCAAAAGCAACAGGATCAAAAAAAATAATGGAGTATTCCTCAGTGGCTGAAAGCCACTGAGGACCATTATCAGTATCAATCGAAATTAAAATTTATTTAAAAATGCGTGGAATTGTTTGTCATCCAGTATTGGAATGCCTAGTTCTCTTGCTTTATCATACTTTGATCCAGGATCAACTCCCACGACAACATAGCTGGTCTTTGCGGAAACGCTTCCTGCAACCTTAGCTCCTAATTTCTCCAGGCGCTCTTTCGCTTCATCACGCGACATGTTGCTCAATGTGCCAGTAATAACAAATGTTTTGCCCGATAAAGGCAAATGGTTACTCTCTTTTATAAGAGGCCAATGTACGCCTGCATTAATCAGTTTTGAAATAATATCGCGATTATGTCTTTCCTGGAAAAAATGCGCTATATGTGCTGCGACCACAGGTCCAATGTCTGGAACAGATTGCAAATCTTCTTCGGTTGCTGATTGCAGCGCCTGCAATGTTCTGAAATGATTGGCCAGTGCTTTTGCGGTCGCCTCGCCTACTTCGCGAATGCCAAGCGCGTAAAGAAAGCGCGCGTAAGTTGTGGATTTGCTCTTTTCTATCTGCTCCAGCAGCTTTTGTGCTGATTTTTCGCCCATACGCTCAAGATTTTCAAGTTGAGTTTGCGTGAGATCATAAATATCAGCAACTGATTCTATTAACCTCGTATCGACAAGCTGTTCAACCAGCTTGTCGCCTAATCCTTCAATGTCCATGGCACGGCGCGATGCAAAATGCTTGATGGTTTCTTTTCGCTGCGCTGCGCAAAAAAGTCCGCCTGTGCAACGTGCTACCGCTTCGCCTTCAACGTGCTCTACTGCCGAGCGGCAAACTGGACAATGCGTGGGAAGAATGATTTTTTTTGCGCTGCCTGGTCTGAGTTTTCTTACCACACCGGCTACTTCCGGAATCACATCACCTGCACGCCGTACTATCACTGTATCGCCCACATGAATATCCTTGCGTTGAATTTCATCCATGTTATGCAATGTCGCATTGCTGACGGTTACACCGTGCACCCGGACCGGTTTTAACCTTGCGACAGGTGTCAATGCGCCTGTACGTCCAACCTGAAATTCGACTGCTTCAATAATGGTGTTTACTTCTTCGGCGGGAAATTTGTGTGCGATTGCCCAGCGCGGTGCACGGGACACAAATCCCAATTTTTCCTGTAGAGCGATATCATTCACCTTGTAGACCACGCCATCAATTTCATAAGGAAGTTTTTCGCGTTTGTGTGACATGTGCTGGTAATAAGTCAGGCATCCATCCGCGCCTTTTACAACTTCAACCAGTGAACTCACACGCAGGCCCCAATGGGACAGCCGTTTCAGAATGTCGCTGTGTTTGTCTGGCAGTTTATATCCTTCAACCAATCCCACACCATAACAATAGATCTCAAGTGGACGCGAGGCTGTGATTTGTGAATCCAGCTGGCGAACACTTCCTGCAGCGGCATTACGCGGATTGGCAAAAATCTTTTCGCCTTTTTTTTGAGCCAGCGAATTTAGTTTGTCAAAGCCTGATTTCGACATGAAAACCTCACCGCGAACCTCAAGAATTCTGGGTATATTGTCGCCGCGTAACCGTAATGGGACCATTTTTATTGTTTTAATATTTTCGGTCACATCTTCGCCCGTTGCTCCATCACCCCGGGTTGCGGCTTGAACCAGCAGTCCGTTTTCGTAACGTATGCTCATGGCCAAGCCATCGAGTTTCGGCTCACAGCAATATTCGATTGGCGAGCTGGTTTCCAGCCTGTCATGTATGCGTTGATCGAATGCGGTGATATCATCCGGAACGAATGCGTTTTCCAGTGATAACATTGGAATTTCATGTTTGACTTCGGCAAATTCCTTCAAAGGCGGTGCGCCAACGCGTTGTGTCGGCGAATCGGGCGTAACAAGATCAGGACGCTGACTTTCCAGGATCTTTAGCTTTTCAAAAAGCCGGTCATATTCAGCGTCAGAAATGACTGGATCATCCAGAACATAATAATGGTAATTATGCTCATTCAATTGTTCACGGAGCTTTTCAATTTCCTGTTCAATTCTTCCAGATTCCCTTGATTTTCCCATGGTTGATTATGACCCCGCCATGTCAATCGCTTTTTCGATATCAACGCTTACCAAACGGGATACGCCGGGTTCATTCATGGTCACACCAATCAGATGTTCGCCCATTTCGATGGTAATTTTATTGTGACTAATGAAAATAAACTGCGTTTTTTCCGACATGACTTTAACTAATCGGGTAAAACGCAAGACATTCGCATCATCAAGCGCTGCGTCGACTTCGTCCAGCAGGCAGAATGGTGCGGGATTCAGATAAAAGATCGAGAAGATCAGGGCGATCGCGGTCAGTGATTTCTCTCCGCCGGATAACAGGTAAATGGAACTGTTACGTTTGCCCGGGGGGCAGGCCATCATTGTGACACCGGCTTCCAGGAGGTTATCGCTTGTTAACTCAAGATAGGCTTTTCCACCGCCAAAGATAGTCGGAAACAGTTCCTGAAATCTTCCATTGACTTTATCAAATGTATCCTTGAAACGAGCACGGGTTTCGCGGTCAATTTTATTGATGGCATCCTCAAGCGTTGCGAGACCTGACTGCAAATCTTCAAGTTGATGATCAAGATACTGTTTGCGTTCAAGGCAAGTGGTATATTCATCGATGGCAACGAGATTAATGGGACCGAGGCGGTTAATACGCTGTACAATTTGATCCAGCTTGGTCTGCCATTCTTCGGCGGTGATGTCCTGTGGCAGATCTTTTAAGATGTCTTCTAGTTTGAATTCAGTTTCCTTCATCTGTTCGCAAATTGTATCAGCCTTGACTTTCCAGCCTTGTAACTCGACACGTAATGTTTCCAATGCTCCGCGTACTTTGCTGATATCACGCTCAATTGTTTGCCGCTTGTCTTCAAGATTACGAAACTCTTGATCAAGCGATTCCATGGAAACACGTGCTGTGTTAAGTTCAACTTCCACGCTGACATGCTTGTCGAGCGCCCTTGACAGGGATTTTTTAAGTATGTCCATCGGCTGCATTGAGCTTAATTCACTTTGTAACGTGAATTTTCGTTCATTCAGGGATGCAAGCTGTGACTGCATGCGGGTAATATTGGACTGCAGCGAAGATTTTTGTGATTTCGATGTTTGCAACCGAATTTCCAGCTCATGCAAATAGTCTTTCTTCTTATTTGTGTTTTCACGGATGACTTGCAAACGGGTGCGGGCCTTATCACGTTCATTCACAAGCTCATCCCTGATTTTCGCCTGTTGCTCCAGGTCATTTAATGCGTGTTCCCAGAGTGATCTTGCTTTTAACAACTCATCTTCCGCTTGCTTTAACTGGGTTGCACAGTCATGTTGTTCGGTATTGAATCTGTCTATCTGTGCTTTTAATTCAGCGAGCCGCTCCTGCTTCATTTTATGTTGCGCATTAATTTGTGCGGCAGCGGCCTGTTGCTGATTATAAGTTTGTTGCAACTGATCGCGCTGCAGCTCCAGTGTCTGAATTTGTTCACGTCGGTCAGCAATATTGTCTTCGAGCTCGGATTGCTTTTCCTGCAAATGATCGATGCGTGAAGCCAATTGTTTCAATTCCTGTTCACGCTGAAATACACCCGCTGCCGGATCTTCCTCTCGCAGGATTTTTAGCCATGAACGGTTTAGCCAGATGCCGTCTCGTGTAACAATGGATTCATCCACATTCAGTGATTCACACACTTTCAAGGCTTCTTCGATGGAATCAGCAACATAGATTCCTGAAAGCAAAGAATCCAACGGCCATGGTGATTTCACTTTTTCAAGTAACTGCACACCGTGATTTCCGGCGTTTGCTCTGGATGCGCTATGTGCGGGCGTAAATACGCACAGGTTACCAGACTTGAAATTATCAAGATGTGGTATCAGGTCATTGACTTCATCAACGCAAATTGCCTGCAGGCAGAAACCCAATACTTTTTCTACTGCCAGTTCCCAGCCATTCTCTACTTCAATGTTTTGTGCCAGGCGCGGTTTTCCTGACAGATTATGCTGTTTGACCCAGGGTGCGGCAGGATTATCACGCTGTCCTAATGCAGTTTGCTGAAGAGCCTCAAGCGATGCCTGCTGTCCTCGCAATCTTTGCAATTCATTGCGAACCTTGTCTAACTGGACATTCGACTCCTGCTGGGCAGATTGCAGCCGGGTAATTTCATCGCGGGTCTCAGCGAGTTGCTGATTCTGATATTCGAGTTTGTCAGCTATTTCATAGGATTGCTGGAAATAGCCTTCAATTTCCCGGTTTAGTTCCGAGAAATTATACTGGCCCTGTTCTTGCTGCAATTGTTCATTGCGTTTTTGCAATGACGCAATTCGTTGTTCAAGGTATTGAATATGGGTTTTTTCAACCTGGGCAGTCTGAGCTGTCTTTGCAGATTTCTGGTTAAACTCGTCCCAGCTGGTTTGCCAGTTCTGGGTTGCCTCTTCTGCGTCCGCCAATTCATGCTGCAACGCATGCATTTCCTCACTGACGACTGAAACCTGGGGCTCCAATTCCTGAATTTCATACTGGAGTTCATGTAAATTATCTTCTGTTTCAGCGATCTGGGTTTTGACATTTTGCCAGTCATTTTCTGTTTGCTTGAGATCGCTTTCCCATTGCTGCTGTCTCTCCTGATGGTGCAGGATATCTTGCTCAATACGAGTAATTTCATTGCCAACGGAATAATAGCGGCGCTGTACTTCCTGGAATGCGTCATTGGCAACACGCTGTTCGTGGCGTAATTGCTCAAGTTCACGATCTGTCCTGCTCAATTCACTATTTCGTGCTTCCAGTGCGGTTTCTTCGCGTTGAATCTTGAGAGTATGATCAACCATGTGACTATCAAGTTGCCGCCATTGTATGCCATATAGCTCTGCTCTTAAGACCCGTTCCTGTTGTTTGTAGGATTTATACTTCTCGGCCACGTTCGCCTGATGCTTCAGATGGCTTAGCTGTTTCTCAAGCTCTGCACGCAAATCATTTACCCTGGCTAGATTTTCTTTTGTATGACCGATACGCAATTCTGTTTCGTGACGGCGCTCCTTGTATTTGGATATCCCTGCTGCTTCTTCAAGATAAGTGCGTAATTCATCCGGTTTGGCTTCGATGACACGACTGATCATGTTTTGACCAATGATGGAGTAACTCCGCGGACCCAGCCCGGTACCCAGAAAAATATCAACAATATCGCGTTTACGGCAACGCACGCCATTCAGATAATAAGATGAGTCAGATTCCCTGTTAATGACACGCTTGACTGAGATCTCGGCAAATTTGGCATATTCACCGCCGATTGTGCCGTCTGAATTATCAAAGATCAGCTCAACAGATGCCTGCCCTACCGGCTTACGCGCTGTTGACCCATTAAAGATAACATCTGTAAGTGCTTCACCACGCAAGTATTTTGGCGAACTTTCACCCATGACCCAGGTAACTGCATCAATTATATTCGATTTTCCGCAGCCATTGGGGCCCACTACTGCTACCAGATTGCTTGGCAAATTAATGGTTGTAGGGTCCACAAAGGACTTGAAACCTGACATTTTAATCTTTGAAAGTTGCATGTTTAGCATCCCTAAAATATTGGCAGATATTATGCCAGTTTATGTGCCCCGGATTCCATAGATTCCATGCAACAAATCGATTAAGCTATTTGAAAGGAATGTAATTTTATCGACTATGACGTTGACTACTATCACACAAAAGCTATGGTTGCCCTATCTTGTCGCCGGACTTGGTATTCTGGTGTCATTGATACTCTGGCTGATTTTTTGGCATGATTTACAGGCTTACCTGGATTTGCTCCTTGCAGTGAAGTTGTATCTTCCCTGGCTGGCCTTGTTTTTTGGCTTGAGTTTTTCTTTTCTGATTGCAGCCCTGATACGCATGACCCAGCTTGCCCGACTGCGCACATTCATACTTAATCAGACCAACGAAGATTTAAAAAAGGAAATTAACGAGCGAATCAGCGCGGAAGAAACCAAGCAAAAACTCGAAGTTGCCTTGCTACAAGGTCAAAAGCTGCAGGCCATGGGTACCCTGGCGGGTGGGATTGCTCATGATTTCAACAACATACTCTACGCAATCATAGGCTATACCGAAATGGCAAGGGAAGATGTTGCCAAGGATACACTGGTCCATAAAAATCTTGGCAAGGTAATTGATGCCGCACATCGCGGGCAGGAACTGGTGTCCCGGATACTCGCTTTCAGCCGTCGTCAGCATCATCAATTTGATCCAATTAATCTCAGAACAACCACGGAAGCTGCGCTTTCATTACTCAGACCGACTATTCCAGCAAGTGTGATTATTAATTTTACCCCGACGGATGTGACCATTTTGGGAAACCAGACTCAGATCCATCAGGTGCTGGTCAATATTATCAATAATGCTGTTGATGCAATGGATGGAGAGGGAACGATAAATATTCAAATGAGTCATATACCCGCTGGAGATGCATTTTTGAAACAATTTCCAGACATACTACCGCAAAATTATTGTAAAATTGAAATATCGGACACAGGTCATGGAATGGATCAGCATACGATTGAGCGTATCTTCGAGCCATTTTTTACAACCAAGGAGGTAGGAAAAGGAACTGGTCTCGGCTTGTCGATTGTTCATTCAATTATTAAAGAACACCAAGGCGAGATAACAGTTACCAGCCAGTTAGGGCATGGAACCACCTTTATGATACTGCTGCCGGAATTTACGGTTTAAAGGAGTCGATCATGGCAAAAATTTTACTTGTTGAAGATGATGACCTAGTAAGAGACATGTTAACACAAGTATTGCAACGTGCCTCTCACCAGGTAACCTGTGCAGCAAATGGTGAAGAGGCGACTGAATGCCTCAAAAGAGAAGAACCTGACATCATGGTTACTGATATTATCATGCCAAAGAAGAGCGGGATTACGTTAATATCCGAGGTTAAAAATCGTCATCCAAATCTTGAAATCATTGCGATATCAGGCGGAGGACGTCTTGATCCAACCGGCTATCTGGATTTATCAGAAACACTGGGTGCATCTGTTTCATTTGAAAAACCGATTGATAACACTGCTCTCCTGATGGCAATTGATCTGCTTTTGCATGGCAAAAAAGAAAAGATCAGTCATTAAAATATCTGACGTGATGCGTTATTCATTCCAATATTTTTTATGACTCACACGATATTCATCAGGTCTCGCAATGCTTTTTCCTTTTTCCAATTTAAACTGAATTGTACCGCTATTAACGGTATTATATTGTTGCGCATGTATGGCTGCGTAGGCTGCTGCCACTCCGGGATGAGGAAAATGGTAACGATTTCGATATCCGGTTGCATAGACCACAATCTGTGGATGTACCGCTTGAATAAATTGAGGCATGCCGGATGTTTTACTGCCATGATGCGGTGCAATCATGATATTCGCCGGCAGATTCCCTGGTATTCTCGCAAGTAAATCAATCTCGGCAGATTTTTCAATGTCTCCTGTCAATAGTACGCGTTTCTCACCATTATCAATCATCAGCACACAAGAATTATTGTTTCGGTCACGCAAAATTTTTTCAGATGGATTCAAGAAAGTAAAATTCACACCATCCCAGGACCAGGAAATTCCGGAACGACAATAATGATTATCCGTAGATGTGATTTTATCAGGGACACTTGACTGGACACTTTTGACATCCAGTAATCTCAAGACTGAAAATGCACCGCCAATGTGATCGTTATCGCCATGACTGATGACCAGCATGTCAATCACATTGGCAGACAGTAACCGCAGATAGGGTACAACAACACTTTCACCCATGTCGAAACTGGAACTGAAACTTGGTCCAGCATCATAAATTAGCGTATGCTGATACGTTTGCACAACAATAGACAATCCTTGCCCAACATCCAGCACAGAAAACCAGATGTCGCCTGATGCAGGTTTGGCAGGTTTGAAAAGCAAGGCGGGAGCAATCCAAACTATACCCAGCCATCTTCCCGGCAAGCCTGCGGGAACAAGCAACAAGACAAATCCAAGCATTGTAACAGCCAAAATGGAATAATCAGCTATCGAGAATTGATTCACGGAAACATTAAATCGAGCGAGCCAGGCCAAAAATGCCCATAATGCCATCAGGCTGCGGTTAGCGATTAATAATAATAAAACGCCCAGGCTGGGAATAATGACTATCAAACAACTCCCAATCAGACAGAATGGCAAAATAAAAAATTCAAGCCAGGGAATAGCGATAGTATTGGCCGCAAAAGATATCAGAGAGCACTCCTGATATAATGCCAATGTCATTGGAACAAGGCCTGCGCCAATTACCCACTGCACCCTGCCCCATCTCCACCAGATACTGTCAGTTTGCAACCGACCACCCATACCATAAATAATCAAAGCGATCGTGATGAATGATAACCAGAAACTTACTGTCAAGACACAGAGTGGATTGATAAGCTGCATCATCAGCAATGCAAGGCTCCAGACATGCCAGGCATTCGTGTTCCGCCTGCTTATGATTGTGATAATACACAGTGTCAGCATCAAGCAAGCACGCTGTGTTGGTATTGAGTAACCCGCTAATGCACTGTACAGAATTGACAGCAGCAAGGCGGCGCATGCCCCTGCCATCTGGGCGGGAATATATAAAGACAGAATCGACGCACGGCGCCATAGCCATGTCACGGTAATATGTATCATGGCTGCAACAATTCCAATATGCAGGCCGGCGATAGCCATGAGATGATTGGTACCTGTGTTTCTTAATATTTGCCAATCGTTTTGTGTAATTCCAACACGTACACCAATAATCAATGCAAGCAACCAAGGTGAGATTACCAATCCGTCCAGATGTGAGCCGATTTGCTCAAACATATATTGCCTAAGCTGCTCAACTGGAAAATGAAACCAATGATGTGATATGAAACGATTATTTATGCATACGGTAACATGGCCGCTGGCACGTATTCCATTTTGCAGTGCCCACGCTTCAAAATCGAAAGCGCCCGGACTTTTCACGCCATGAATTCGCTTCAGACGAACGCAGAGGCGCCATTTATCACCCGCATGTAAATACGGATGTGGATTGCTCCAGGTGAGTCGAATACGTGCATTGCCATTCTTAAGCTTATTTTGAAATTCAAGTTCCTCATTCTGGAAATCAAATTTCACACCTGATTTATCAGGAATAGGTAATGAAGCAATGTAGCCCTTGACGATCACTGGATTTCCTTCCATTTCCAATGGCAGTGTCCATGCCAATAATGAGTTTGCGCACCAAGCTGACCAGATAAAGCCAAGCATGAAAGCCGCCGGCAAATATGAAAATTGCGAATATTTATACAAACAACACGATGCAAGAATGCAAGACATGGTAGCAATGCAAATCTGGGTGCCTGAAGGAAATTGCGTATACGTCTGCAAGTATAAATTTCCCAATAAAAAAAGGATGCTGAAAGAGATCATTTTGGATCCTTGAAAATGGCTAGTGATTTATTTGAAAAAATGAGACTGGGTATTGAGAAATAGAGGTTGAATGGAGGGTGAAGTTAGAATGATACCAGCGTTAATGGTCTCGCCACTATAAAAAAATTCGTTTGGTTTGGAAATGATTCATATTCATCTATTATTTCTGACCATATCCTCCAAGGCAGAGATCCAGGTTTCTGAATTGTTAAGACAAGGAATATAGGTGAATCCGGTACCGCCCAGTGCGAGCCATTGTTCACGGGTACGTATATCGATTTCTTCAAGCGTTTCCAGGCAATCTGCAACGAATGATGGCGAAATGATAGCAATATCTCTGATGCCTTTATGAATGAGTTCAGGCAATATTAAATCAGTGTAGGGCCGTATCCAGGGTGTGCGTCCTAATCTTGATTGAAATGCGACGGTATACTGGTCTTTATCCAGGCCTAGCTCAGCTGCTACCAGCCGGGTGGTTGCATAACATTGGGCACGATAGCAAAATCGGTTTCTGTAATCGACATTAGGGCATGTATCAAGTTTGTTACACTGGATACGACAACCGCTTTTGCTGATATGCCGTTCAGGCAACCCATGATAGCTGAATAAAATAAACTTATCTTTCGTATCATTTATTGTTTTACGTGCCGTCTCTGCAACACTGCGAATAAATCCGGCATGATTGTAAAAATCACTGATGATGCGCAAATCCGGAATATTCCACTCTCTCGCAGCATATGATAAAAGCTTTTCGGTGGCAGAACCATTTGCAGCTGAAGAATATTGCGGAAAAAGTGGAATCACTGTAATAGATTCGTAATCCCGGATTTTTTCGAAAGCGTGTTCGATACTGGGATTGCCATAACGCATTCCCAGTTCCACATGATAATCACTTCCGAGTCTGTCCGCCAATCCCTTGCGCATCTGTTGGCTGAATGTCAATAGAGGTGATCCTGTATCAAGCCATATTTTTTTGTAAGCTGTGGTGGTTTTTTTATGACGAAATGGAACAATTAGCATGTTGACCAACGTCCAGCGAATGATTCCTGGCAAATCAATCACTCGCGGATCATTTAGAAATTCGCGTAAATAACGCCGCACAGCTTTTGGGTTGCAATCGTCCGGCGTGCCCAAGTTGATTAATAAAACCGCGTTTTTTTTCATTTTAAGCCTGAATAGTTGATTTATTTAAACTGTATTATTTACAGCATGCAATAAAGAATTTGAAAATATGCGTTTAAGCAGTCTGTATCGTTTCATGAATTTATTTAGTTAAATTTGTCTCTGTCCTGATCATAATATACCTCATGCTTCAACCAGTTTGCCCTGTTCAATACGCATGATTCGTTGCGCGCGTTTGGCAATGATTGGGTCATGTGTAACCATGACTACGCTGGTTTGAAGTGATTTCTGTAAATCAAAAAATAGCTGTAATACGCGCTCGGCATTATGCGGGTCAAGGTTTCCAGTTGGTTCATCAGCGAGAACACAAAGTGGATCAGCAACTAGCGCGCGGGCAATGGCTACACGCTGCCGTTCTCCGCCAGAAAGCTGGCCCAAACGATGGCTCATTCTGTTTTTCAAACCTATCTGTTCAAGTAAATGAGCCGCTTTTTCCCTTATGATTTCAGGTTCTTCACCCCGGATTAACAATGGCATGCTGATATTTTCCAACGCGGAAAACTCGGGTAATAAATGATGAAACTGATATACAAACCCTAAATGATGGTTACGTAATTCGCATTTTTCCTTTTCGGACAAATGTTGCAGATTTTTGCCGTTTAAAATCACCCGGCCATGAGAGGGCTTGTCCAGTCCCCCCAGCAGATGCAGGAGTGTGCTCTTACCGGAGCCGGATGATCCTACGATTGCAACCATTTCTGAGCGATTCACTTCAAGATCAACATGTTGCAATACCTCAATTTTGGAAGCGCCATCGAGGTAAGATTTGGCTAGACCGTAACAGGCAAGAACAGGATTATTCATAACGAAGCGACTCCACTGGATCCATTTTTGATGCCCGCCACGCAGGATAGATTGTGGCCAGCAAACTTAGCACAAGTGAGGCAGTGCAGATTTTAATGACATCTGATAATTCGATTTCTGAAGGAAGATAATTAACAAAATAGACACTCGAAGACATGAACTGGACATGAAAAACATCTTGTATCCAATTTACAATGTCTGTGACATTCCATGCCAACGCCAGTCCACCTGCCAGTCCTAGCAATGTTCCGAAGAAACCGATCACGCCACCCTGCACGATAAAAACCGCCATGATCATGCGCGGCGTGGCTCCAAAGGTGCGCAGTATCGCAATGTCAGGTTCCTTTTCGCTGACAACCATCATTAATGTTGAAACGAGATTGAATGCAGCGACGGCAATAATCAAGAGAAGAATCAAAAACATCATGGTTTTTTCCATTTGGATTGCATGGAAAAATTCGCCGAATTGATCAGCCCATGTTGTAATGTTTGCAGTGCTGGTGAGTTGTGTGCGGAGTTTATCAGCAAGCATTGGCGCGGCGAATACATCGTTAACATTCAGATGCAAGCCAGTGACATTATTGCCTAAACCTAATAATTTCTGTGCATCATCCAAATGGATAAAACTTAGTCCGCGATCAAAGCCAAATCCACTTCCGGCACGAAAAATGCCAACAACGGTGAAACGCTTGAATCTTGGGATAACACCTGCCGGGGTTAAGGATACTTGTGGCGTCACAACAGTGATTTTATCGCCCAGGTTTGCATCGAGTAGGGTTGCGAGATTTTCACCCAGTACAATGCCGAACTCACCGGATTTCAGGTTGGACAACTTGCCTTGTACCATTTTGTCTGCGAGTTCAGACATGCGCGATTCTTCATCGGGCAATATGCCAGAGACAATTGCTGGTTGTGTCGATCCCGAGTAATTCAATAAAACCTCGCCAGTGGCAAATGGAGCTGAATTGGTAATATAGGGATACTGTTTTAATAATTTTTGCAGTCCTTGCCAGTCTGCGACATAACCCGTATTACTACTGATTGTCATCGGCGCCACCATGCTAAAGACACGCTTCTTGATTTCGCGGTCAAATCCATTCATGACAGACAATACTGTGATCAATACGGTAATTCCCAACGCGATACCAATCATGGAAACAAGTGAGATGAAAGAAATAAAATGATTACGGCGTTTTGCGCGTGTATAACGTAAGCCAATAAACAGAGCTGCGGGTCTAAACATGTGGTCTGACTGCCCCCTTAAACAATCTGAAAAAATTTTGCGTCGTTTGCTCGGCAAATTCATCGATAGTGATGTTGCGCAAATTGGCAATATACTCCGCAGTGTGACGTACATAGGCTGGTTCATTGGACTTGCCGCGATGCGGAACTGGCGCAAGATACGGCGCGTCAGTTTCAATCAGAATGCGGTCCAAAGGTACTTGTTTTGCCACTTCCTGAATCGTTGCAGCACTCTTGAATGTCACAATACCGGAAAACGAAATATAAAAATTCATATCCAGAGCCTGCCTGGCGATATGCCAGTCTTCTGAAAAACAATGCATCACACCACCTGACTCAGCAGCATTCTCTTCGCGCATAATGCGTATTGTATCTTCTTTTGCGTCTCGAGTATGCACGATTAATGGCTTTTGCAACTCTTTTGCGGCTCGGATATGCACCCTGAAGCGGTCGCGTTGCCATTCCAAATCACCGGTTGATCGAAAATAATCCAGCCCGGTTTCGCCAATGGCAATGACTTTGGGATGCTGTGCCTTCTGGAGCAGTGTATCCTTGCCAATTTCTTCACCCAACTCATTGGGATGAAGACCAATTGAGGCACTGACAAATGGGTAGGATTCAGCTGCCTTCAAGACTTGTGGAAAGTCTGCCAGCCTGACACAGACATTTAATATATACTGCACACCCTGTTGCCGGGCACGAGCGATGATTGAATCAAGATCGCTGCTGTCTGATAAGTCCAGCAAATCCAGGTGACAATGTGAATCAACGAGAAACATTAAACACACTCCATCCAGCGTATCAATAAATTTTCTATCATGAGTGTTTTATTAAAATTAATTCCTGAACAAATCTGACCGCGCAATTGCAACAGATAATCCATGAAGCGAAGATTGTTACTGATCTGGCTTCGCTGACCGATTTCTGCTAGCTGGGGAGCAAAATCCCTGTTAATAATTGTGTTTTTTTCGCTGCCAGACTGCAGACGCAGCAAGTCTGTTATCCAGGTGAGCATAAAATCAAGCAACCGCAAGGAGTCAATATCCTGTAGTTGTGCAGCCAATTGGATCGGATCTGTTTCGTGCTTGCTTAAGCCATAGAGGGCTTGAAATAAATCATGACGCACAATAGGAATTTCTTTAGTTACAAATTCTAATGCAGCCAGTGGCGCGCCATTAGACAGATTCAAGATCAGTTCTGCATCCATACTGCTATCTGGCAATTGATTTTTGAGCCATTCAATTGCCAGAGCGGCTTGAGGACGGGGAAACATGATATGCTGGCATCGACTCAGGATCGTCGCAGGCAAATGTGATGCCTGGTCTGTAATCAGTATAAGAACCGCACCGGATGACGGCTCTTCCAGTGTTTTCAGCAAGGCATTACTGGCATTGGTATTCATGTGGTCAGCAGGATTGATAATGACTATCCGATATTCACCCTGTAATGAAGTCTGATTAATGAATTCACTTACCTCGCGAATCTGGTCAACCTTGATAGCCTGTCCTTCCTTATCCGGTTCTATCCATAATACATTTGGATGGGTCCGGCCTGATATCAACCGACAGGCATGACAGGTACATTGTGCCGCCGCATTAAACACATCCGTGTCCGTGGGTAAACGGTTTTGGCACAATAAAAGGCGTGTAAAATGCCCGGCAAACTCTGCCTTACCCGTTCCAGCAATGCCTGTAAATAATAAAGCATGCGGCAAGCGGTTATTCAGCAGGGCTTGCCAAAGCTGATGCCATTGTTCCTTTTGCCAGGGAAAAACCATGTTAAGGCCTTGTAGATGAATGATGGGTTTTGATGAATTCATCGAGCACATTGCGTATCTGGCTTTCTACAGCAAATAGCGGCACATTCGCGTCGATGATTTTGATTCTGGCTGGGTCCTGTTTTGCTCGTTGTAAATATACGTCACGGACCCGGACGAAAAATTCCATTTTTTCCTCTTCTATACGGTCTTTTTCTGCTCCGCGCAATTCAGCACGCTGAAAACCGATCTCGGGCGGAATATCGAGCAAAAGTGTGAGATGGGGATAATTGGTGCCGACAATCCATTTATCAAGCATGGCAATATAATTCATTTCCATGCCTCTGCCGCCGCCCTGATAGGCATAACTGGCGTCGATAAATCTGTCCGTCGCAATCCATTTACCAGCATTTAATGCTGGCAAGATATATTTTTTCATGTGCTGCGCACGTGCCGCAAACATTAGCAATAGTTCTGTCTCGGGTTCAATCTCCTCAAAGCTCATGGGATGAAGAACCAGTCTGCGAATGTCTTCTGCCACTTCTGTTCCGCCAGGTTCACGTGTCCAGACGACATCAATATTTGCTTTTAACAAATATTGCTTGATAAATTGCAACGCCGTACTTTTTCCCGCTCCCTCAGTTCCTTCAAGACTGATAAATTTGCCTTGCGCCATAACTTGTTCTCCACAAAATTATTTATTAAAAGTGGAATTGTATGATGGCATATTCAAGCGCTGCTGCATCATGAATTCCACATGTCGACGCATTAACATCTGGTTTATATTGCTATTCGGCTCATTTGATGTCGCCTGAATGGCCGCATTATGTTGGGACAAGGATTTGGAAAACTTGTGACTACCATCACCTTTGGCAACATAATAAAAGTAGTCGCTTTGTTGTGGATGCATGGCTGCCATGATTGATGAAAACCCAGGCATGGCTATTGGTGTGGGCGGCAAGCCTTTATGTACATAAGTATTATATGGCGTGTTTTCCAGTAAATCCGCTTTATGAATTTTGCCATCGTAGCGTTGACCCAGACCATATATGACGGTTGCATCAATCTGCAGCAACATGTCGTTTTTCAGCCGGTTGATTAGCACGCTTGCAATCAAGGGACGTTCGGAATCCAGATAACCTTCCTTTTCTATCATGGATGCAACAGTCAATGCTTCGTATGTGTTTTTATAAGGTAATGCAGGTGCTCGATGTTCCCAGGCATTATTGAGTTTGATTTGCATGAGGTCAAACGCGCGCTTGAGAATAATCAGGTCGGGAATACCCCGGGTGTAGTTATAGGTTTCAGGGAAGAATAATCCTTCAGGTGAATAATTCGGGTAACCAAGACGCGCCATGATTTGCTGGTCGTCCATTTCTGCTGTAATGTGGCGCAATCCCTGAGTTTTGGCTAATTCCGAGCGCAGTTGAATAAATGTCCAGCCAGGCACAATGGTAAATTGATGGTAAAGAAGTCCTGTACCTGTTGTAATTTGATGCCAGATTGAAGCTGGTGTCGATCCCTTGGGAAAAGAATATTCGCCTGCTTTTAATGCGGTGGATTTTTTCGGTAAAACATACAGAGAAAATAATAGTGGATGCCTGACAACACCTAGCTGGGATAATTCTGAAATGGCTAGCCGTTTTGATGTTCCTGGCCGAAGATAATAATTGTATCCGCCTTCCCTGTAAGTAATCGGAGTATAAAGATAATATAGCCACATGCTGACAAAGCAGATAGTGACGGCAATTAATCCGACAATATAACCCTTCGATTTTTTCATAGATTGAAACCTTACTGCTTGCAATGATGCATATCAGGGTGACTGATTTACAAAAAAGAGATGATTATTCAGTCTATCTGATTGTATCTGTAGCGATAATGGTGGTAAAGCAAATGTGACCATCAGCCAGGTTTTTTGGCTAAGCATGTTAACGCCATTGTGTTACAGGTTCCAGTTACCTGGTTTTATCTGGATAGCCCAGTAACTTGCGAATAACAGGAATCTTTTTTCGTGCGGCTGATAACCCGGCCAGGTACATTTCGCGCTTGTTGCGTAAATCAAGGAAGTTGATGTCACCAACTTCGGGTTTTATCACCACATCGGCCCCTTTCAGGCTAATCTCCGTTAACCGCTGATCCATAATATACATGGCGGAGTCCAACACCCCTAATGCGCTGGTAGGTGTTTTGTCAGTTGCTTTTTTCGTAGAAAGGCTGACAGCAATCACAAGTCTGGGGTGCAATTTCCTGGCCAGGTCAACCGGTACCGGATTGATGACGCCACCATCAATTAATAACCGGCCATAGAGTTTGACTGGTTTGATTGCACCAGGTATTGCAGATGACGCGAGCACTGCTGGAGCGACAGGTCCACTTTCTATCGGATATACTTTTCCAGTTTTCAAATCAGTCGTGGCAATAATGAGTTTTTTAGGCAACTGATCAAAACTGCGTACTTGCATGTGCGCCAGCAGGAAATTCTCAAGCTGATATCCTTTAATCAGGCCACCTGGTTCGGACAGGTTGGCAAAATCCGCATAATCCCAGAAACCAGCCGGCATCATGATGTCATAAGTTTTTTTAAAACTCTGATTGTCTGCATATAGGGCACCGACGATACTTCCAGCGCTTGACCCTACGACAACATCAACTGGGATATGGGCTTCCTCAAGTGCTTGCAATACACCTAGGTGTGCGTAACCTCGTGAGCCGCCTGAACCAAGCACCAATGCGACACGCGGCTGTGTTTTGACTTTCTGGACTGGCGGAGGGACTGATGGAACGTCAATATTCGGCTGGGTTGCAGCGCACCCTGTCAGGCCAATAACGAGCAGTAAAAAAAATAATCTCGATAATACATTAACCTGGATAGATTTATTCATGTAATTCATTGAAACAACACCTCGTTGACTCGGTGCGCGGCCAATGCGCAGACAGCATTTTGTGGATATTTTATGCAGATGTTATCGATGTGTAAATATGTGTTTCAGAATGAAGCCGGTAAAATCAGCAAGCGTGAATGCAGAACACTGGCGGCGTGAACAGGCAGGTAGCAGTCCTGTCCACGCTTGCCTGATTGACCTGCTACGAGGAGGATATTTTCCTGAAAATCAACGTTCCATTTGTTCCACCGAATCCGAATGAATTGGATAAAGCTACATCAATAGGCATTTTTTGCGCCCGATGTGGAACAAAGTTCAGGTCGCAGCCTTCGCTAGGATTATCCAGATTGATCGTTGGCGGTGCTACCTGGTCACGAATAGCAAGAATTGAAAATATTGCTTCAACCGCACCAGCAGCTCCAAGTAAATGCCCCGTCATGGATTTTGTTGAACTGACTGCGAGTTTATAAGCATGCGCGCCAAAAGTACGTTTGATACCCATGACTTCCAGCTCATCGCCTGCCGGAGTCGATGTCCCGTGCGCATTTATATACTGCACCTGTTCAGGTTTCATACCTGCATCAGCGAGAGCTGCGTTCATGGATGCTGCGCCTCCCCTGCCTTCCGGATCTGGTGAAGTCATATGATAGGCATCTGCACTCATGCCAAAACCAATTAGCTCAGCATAAATTTTAGCGCCCCGGGCTTTGGCATGTTCGTATTCTTCAAGAATAATGACGCCCGCACCATCTCCAAGCACAAAACCATCTCTGTCCTTGTCCCAGGGACGGCTGGCTTTTTCAGGCGCATCATTGCGTGTTGATAATGCCCGCATAGATGCAAATCCAGCAATACCCAGCTTGGTGCTTGCCATTTCAGATGCGCCAGCCACCATGACATCAGCATCTCCATAAATGATGGAACGAGCTGCAAGACCAATATTGTGGGTACCGGTTGTACAGGCTGAGACCAGAGCAATATTGGGCCCTTTCATTCCATATTGTATCGACAGGTTACCTGCCACCATGTTAATCAATGCACCAGGTATGAAGAAGGGGGAAATTCTGCGCGGGCCCGATTCCAGAAGTGTTGCATGATGTTTCTCAATACTAGGCAAGCCGCCAATGCCTGAGCCGACTGCAAGACCAATGCGATGAGCATTTTCTTCTGTAACTTTCAGCCCGGCATCCTGGATTGCCTGCATTGCTGCCGCCATTCCATATTGAATAAAGTAGTCCCGTTTTCTGGCTTCCTTTTCAGGCATATATTGGGCCGCATCAAAATTTTTAACACGGCTGCATATCTGACAACTCAGGTCAGAAGCATCGAAATGATCGATGCGCGCAACACCGCTTTTACCTTCAAGAATTGCCTGCCATGTACTATCGACATCATGGCCAAGGGGTGAGATCATCCCCATGCCTGTCACTACAACACGCCGTTTATTCAAGCGAAAACCCTCTTTGAAGTAAATAACAGATAGTTACAGCAATCCCATGCTGACCTGTGTTAACTCTGCATTTATTGCAGGACGATGGGATATTCCTGGAGGGAAAAATCATGATTCTTCCCTCCAGGCATGCCATGCATTCATTCATTGTGGATCATCTTCCATATCGTTACGTATGGAATGTAAGCACGATCCTGGAAAGGCTCACTGGATTAGCTGGCTTTTGTCTCTTTTTCCATGCGGTTGACGATGTAATTGACCGCATCCTTGATAGTGACAATCTTTTCGGCATCTTCATCGGGAATTTCGGTTTCGAATTCTTCTTCAAGAGCCATTACCAATTCAACTGTGTCTAATGAATCCGCGCCCAGGTCATCAACAAATGAAGCGTCTGTCGTTACTTCGTCTTCCTTGACACCTAATTGTTCAACGACGATTTTCTTTACACGTGCTTCAATTTCGTTCGTTTTTGTGGTCATGATAGATCTATCCTCTTAAGTAAATACAATAGTTTGTGCTAGTTTATTCGAAAACCATCAAGTTGCAAGATGGTTTTATCCGAAATCTGTCTGGTGTACCGAATTAATAATTAATTCATGTACATACCGCCATTGACATGCAAGGTTTGCCCGGTGATGTAGCCTGCAGCCTGCGACGCCAGAAAAACAACCGCCGCTGCAATATCTTCCACCGTTCCAAGTTTTTGCATGGGGATACGCTGAAATATGGCTTCTCTTTGTTCATCTGAAAGCGCATCGGTCATGTCTGTTGAGACAAACCCGGGTGCAACTGTGTTTACGGTAATGTCACGAGACCCGACTTCCAATGCCAGCGCTTTGCTAAAACCGACTACGCCGGCTTTCGCGGCGCAATAATTGGCTTGACCGGGGTTCCCGGTTGAGCCAACAACAGAGCCAATATTGATAATTCTGCCCCAACGTGTCTTGATCATGTCTCGGATGCAGGCTTTGCTGAGCCGGAAAATCGAATTCAGATCCGTTTCCAGGACTTGCAGCCACTCTTCATCTTTCATACGCAAGAAAAGATTGTCCTGCGTAACGGCGGCATTATTGACAAGTATGTTGACTGGACCGAATTGTGCCTTGATAGCAGCCATGGCTTCACTGACTGAATCTGAAGTGTTTACATTTAGCGACATTCCACAGCCTAGAATCTGATGATTCTGCATGGCTTGGGTAATGCGCTCAGCACCTTCCTGGGTCGTCGCAGTACCAATAACAGTTGCACCTTCACGACCTAATGCTAGCGCGATTCCGTGACCAATGCCACGGCTTGCACCAGTGACCAACGCTATTTTATCTTTCAGTAACCCTTCGCGTGACATTCATGCACTCCTTTCACTTTCAAGTTTAAATAATGCTGTTAAGCCGGTCAGATCGGAGGTGGTTGCCAGTTGTAAATTTTTATCGATACGCTTGATGAGGCCAGTCAACACTTTACCAGGACCACATTCTACAATTTGCGTGACGCCTTCCTTCAGCAATGCCTGAACTGATTCCACCCAGCGCACCGGGAGATATAGTTGTCTTACCAGGCCATCACGAATGGAATCCGCACTGCGATAAATCGCAACATCGACATTATTGATAACAGGAATTTCAGGTGTTTTGAATGTTGTCACCGCGAGCAGTTCAGCCAGTCGTTGTGCGGCTGGTTCCATTAATTTGCAATGAGAGGGAACGCTCACAGGGATTGATACAGCCAGTTTGGCACCCTGCTCTTTCGCGATGGTAATGGCTCTTTCAACAGCAGATTTGTGTCCAGCTATGACAATTTGCCCAATACTATTAAAATTTGCCGGAGAGAGCACCTCATCAGCAGACTGCACTGCCTGATGACAGATGTTTTTAACAGCTGCTTCATCCAGTCCAATGATTGCCGCCATGGCACCCAATCCTGGTGCGACTGCTTCCTGCATGAACATACCACGGGCAGCGACTAAACGAATGCCATCCTTGAAATCGAGTGCATTGGCACAAACAAGCGCGGTATATTCTCCAAGGCTGTGTCCGGCAAGCAGTCCAGGCTGAATGGAACTATTTGCCCGTATGATTCTCCAGAGTGCATAAGAGGCAGCCAACAAGGCTGGCTGTGTGTGGACGGTTTTGTCGAGCTCTTCAACTGGCCCTTCTTGTACCATTTTCCACAAGTCATAACCTAATACTGCTGATGCCTCAGAAAACGTTTCCCTGACCAGGCCAAATTGCGCGGCTGTATCTGCCAGCATACCGACACTTTGCGAACCTTGCCCCGGAAATACAAATGCTAGATTATTTGTCATGTCTCTCATACTTCCTGCTTTTGATATTCACCTATACAGCAAACAGTCTTCAGGTATTGAATGCGAAAGCCATGCCCTGAATGAATGTCCGGGTTACGGAAAAAAAAATTAGTATTTAACTAAAGCTGATCCCCAGGCCAAACCACCACCGAAGCCTTCCATCATTAAAATGTGACCGCGCTGTATGCGGCCATCTCGAACTGCTTCATCCAGCGCCAAAGGTATGGAGGCACTGGAGGTATTGCCCTGCTTGTCCAATGTTATGGCAACTCTATCCAGCGGCAGATTTAGTTTTTTTGCCATGGCGTCAATAATACGCATGTTTGCCTGATGTGGAACCAGCCAGTCAACATCGGATTTTTGCATCGAATTGGCTGCCAGTGTTTCATCAAACAAATCACCCAGGGTATTAACAGCCAGCTTGAATAATTGGTTACCCATCATCTTGACTGTTTCAAGATTGGGTGTCTTTCTTGACCCCAAAGGAAGATACAAAACATCTTTGTGTGTGCCATCTGCATGCAAATGTGTCGATAAAATGCCTGGTTCCTTACTGGCGCCCAGTACCACTGCGCCTGCGCCGTCGCCAAACAAGACACAGGTACTGCGGTCTTCCCAGTCAATGATACGTGACATAACTTCACTGCCGATAACCAGGACGTTTTTTACCATCCCATTACGAATAAACTGATCAGCTATGCTGAATGCATACATAAAACCCGCACAAGCAGAAGCATTCAAATCAAATGCAGGGCAGCCTGCGATACCAAAACGTTCCTGAAGCAAACAGGCAGTACTTGGAAATACCATATGCGGCGTGGTGGATGAAACAATAATCATGTCAATTTCATCTGGCCTGATGCCTGCGGTTTCAAGAGCAACGCGGCCAGCCCGTTCAGCCATGGTGACAGCATTTTCATCGGCTGCCGCGATATGCCGCTCGCGGATACCAGTACGATCAAGTATCCACTCATTGGTCGTATCGACCATTTTTTCCAGATCAAAATTAGTCAGGATTTTTTCAGGCAGATAGCTACCCGTACCTAGAATTTTTGAATATGTCATGGGTAATCAACCACCTTCTGAAGGTAATGATGATTTCAATAATTGTTCGACTTCGCTCCGGATACGCTCCGGAACATTTTTTTCCACGCCTGTAATGCCTTCTTCAATTGCACGTGCAAACGCCTGGATATTTGCTCCTCCATGGCTTTTAATCACTGTGCCATTAAGACCGATAAATGTTGCACCGTTATAGCGGCTTGGGTCAATGCGTTTTATAAATGATTTTAAAACAGGTTTCACTAACAGGCCGACCAGTTTGGTGAAAATATTACGCATGAATGCTTCTTTCATTAGGCGGGCAATAAACCTAGCTACACCTTCGGTTGTTTTAAGCGTAACATTGCCAACAAAACCGTCACAGACAACAACATCAGCTTCACCTTTATGGATGGCATCTGCTTCAATAAACCCCGCATAATTGATCGACTTTGCGTTCTGGAGTAAAAGCGCTGTCTGTTTGACCTGTTCATTGCCTTTTATTTCTTCTTCACCAATATTCAATAAATGGACCTTGGGATTGGGAATGTTATCTACCGCTGAAGCAAAAACAGAACCCATCACAGCAAATTGCACGAGATCGGCAGCGCTGGAATCAACATTGGCGCCCAGGTCAAGCATGCGCACACTCTTATTGGGGTCAATAGTAGGAAAGGTCGAAATGATAGCAGGACGATCAACGCCGGACAGGGTTTTCAGGACAAATCTTGCTGTTGCCATCAGTGCTCCTGTATTACCAGCACTGACACAAGCTTGTGCTTTCCCTTCTTTCAGCTGGTTGATGGCAACCCGCATGGAAGAATCTTTTTTGTTACGCAGCGCAAGAGATGGTGACTCATCCATTTCGACTTTTTGCGAGGCATGCTGGATGCTAAGCCGGTTGGAATCATATTGGTATGACCTCAACGACTGCCTCAGGATGTCTGCGTCACCAACCAAAATAAGACGCAAGCTTGGATGCTTCGCCAGCACTTCCAATGAAGCGGGAACGGTGACGGGAGGACCAAAATCGCCTCCCATTGCATCGATAGCTATTGTTGTCTCTGTCAACGGATTACTCTTCGTTGCTTTCGTCTTCAACAGTTGCAGACTTGTTGATAACCTGGCGGCCTTTGTAATAACCATCCGGGCTTACATGGTGACGGCGGTGTGTTTCACCAGTTGCGGCGTCGATTGATAATGTCGGCTTGGTTAACCCATCATGTGCGCGACGCATGCCACGTCTGGAACGAGTTACACGACTTTTTTGAACTGCCATTTTCTGAACTCCCCACTCTGAAACGATAATAACATCGACAAGTTATTGTTTATGCTTGTCTTTTAATGATTTCAATACATGGAAAGGATTTTCACCTTTACCCTGCTCCCATCCTGAATCTGACAAAGGTAACTTGACCTTGCAGTCATCAGGTTCATGTCTGGGTATAATTGGCAAATTCAGAATGATCTCATCTTCTATCAATTCTCTGAGTGCCAGATTACCCTCTTTTGCCAATGCTGGTTCATAACGTTCCGGCAAGGCATTTGCTTCGTCAAGTGTATTGACGATACCCAGGACAAAGTCCGACATTATTCCATAAGTGAACGGTTCCATACAACGTTGGCATTGCAGCGTCAGCTTCGTTTCAAGGTGACCTTTAAGAAAGGTAATGCCTTGCTCATCGACACCAAATTGCATTTTTACGGCCACAGTATCAGTGCCAGGAATCACGTTTGCACTGAGCCTTTGCATATCAGCTATTTTCAGAACGCCATCAAGTCCAAGGCTCTGCTCGGCATAACGAAACGGATCTATATGTTCAGGTATGAATTTTTCAGACATGCGCGCATTTTATGAGCGGTCTTCCCTGGTGTCAATCAGAACGCTGATAATTATGATAAAACAGAGCAAAATGCTCCAATTTTCAAACTGAACACTGTGTATACGGCTATCATCTTATCATATCGTCAGATATTAACCATTTCTTAATATTTCCTTAAGCATGCACACCTAGAATGCCTGACATTTATACAACCTACAACAAACCTCAATTACAGAAAGAGGAGATATTCTGAATGTCAAGTCCACGCCGCCAATCCAAGCCTTTGAATGTACCGCGTCAAGACTCCTCCAGTGACGAAGAAAATGTAGTTATTCATACTCCTGAGCGTGACTACACGCTAAAAAGAGAAGATGAGCGGATGGTTGTCGAAAGTGAAGGCAGTTTATTGCAAGTTACCCGCAAAGGGCATCATGTTGATGTTGTGCTGTCAAGAACACCCGAATCGGAATCCACTCTGGAAAGACATACTTCAACAACAAGTGGCCATAAGGATAAAATGAAAGATATGTCACGCACATCTCATATGGGAGAAGAAGATTCTGTCATAGAGATACACAGTCCAAGTTCGCAAGGCGTGATCAGCACAACCCAGTCAAAGCGAACCTTCCAGCCTAATCCTGATTCAGAGTTGCGCAAGGCCAGAAACAAGAAGAAGAATGCAAAGCGCAAGGCCAGAAGACGCAAAGCTGCAGAGCATCATCGTGATGTCGAAGAGTCGCTTTTCAGTGAAAATCCAACAAGTTTAAGGCGAGAAGAATCGGAAGGACTACTTTCTGATCAAAGCAGCGAGTCTGAAGTTCAGGAAGAATCACAGGGCTGGTTAAGCTGGGCCTGGAATGGTGTGACAAGCGGCGCTGTCTTTACCGCCAAGGCGGTTGGCAATGGGCTTCTTTATGCTGTCAAACATCCTATCGTCACTACCCTCTCTCTGGTTACCGCTGCCCCGCCAGCATTGAATGCACTGGCGATGCCAAGCGGCAAATCACCCGATAAAATCGGCACCGAGTGGTGGAATGAAATGTCGACGTGGAAAAAAGCTCATTCAATTATCAATTCTGCGTCATCACTTGCCATTAATGCCATCATGAATGCGTTCTTCCTGCCTACCGCCTGGGAAAAGTTCAGAAAAAGCATTACGCACGCATTTGACAGCCCTAAGGATTTTATTGATAACCTCTTTTCTATTGTGCTGGGTCTGGGTGGAGCAGTCGCGGCAGCAGCGATTGCCTATGCTGCATTTACCTGGCTATGGTACGGTGAGATCTCTGCTGCAGTTCCATCTGCTATCAGCTTTGTGGTCACCCTGGCTTCACGATATATTGGCGTGAAAAATATTTTCAAACGTATCCATAACCTGTTTAGTGATGATGCTAAAACCCAGGCGGAGTTTGCAGAAAATCTGGAACATATCAAGCCAGAGTATCTCGATGAATTGCGCGAGAAATTTGAAATTATTCTTGAAGAGGTTTTTGAGGCTTGCGAACTTTATGTGACGGATGTGGAGCCACAGCCAGATGAGATCGATGATTTGCCGCTCGCTGCAAATTCAGCTTACATCCGTTATCAGGACAAGCTTTATTATGTTAACAAAGCAAACAAGGAATGCATTTTACTGGACAAAAATGATAAACAGCCAATTGATCTCACCGAGTTTGATCGTGCAACGGGTATTAATGATTTCTCCCAGCTAATCGGCAGATCAAAAGTTTTGTCACTTGAAGAGTTAGCCCGGATTCATCAGATCACAGGACACGAATTCAAACATTTTGACAGTTCCTTGACTGATGGTGAATTTGATCATATTTCAAGCAAGCTGGTCGATGCATTAACTGAATTAGCCAAGGCTCATCCAGACCTAGTCAGTGAAACGACGACTGGTGAATACGTGAAAAAATATGCCGGATTAATATTTGATCTCTCATTTGCCACCATCCTGGTAGGTGCGCCTGCATATTTGACTTTTATGCAAAAAGGGTTCGACGGTGTCAATACCATATCAAAGCTTGCCGGTACTGATTTGACGACTATTGATGTGTGGGCAAGAAGAGCCATTGGTATTGTACCGGGGCTGGCGACAGCCATGTTATATGCTGATTCCGGCACCAAGATTCGCACAACATGTGTCGAGCTTGCCAAGCATCTTTATGAAAACCCGAAAGACTTGCCATTTGCTGTCCTTGCACTGGTGGCTAATGGCTTTGCAACCAGCGGTCCGCAAAACGTTGCCGCTGGCGTCGCAGCGAATAAGGACAATGTGATTGGCGTCACTCCTGATGATGCCTTCGGAACAACTCTTATTGTTTTAAACGCGATCGCGGGCGGTGTTGTAAATGGTAACGCGTCATTGAATAAGGCATTTTTAGCCAATAAATCCGCTATGCAGCTTACGGAACAGGATGTTGCCAGATATTTAAGCAAGGTTAATGATCATCTGGTTAGCCATTCGACGATAGATCAGCTCAAGCTGTTCAACGCCAGTGTCAAAAAAGACAAATCAAGCGGTGAGCGAGACCTGCTGCGCCGTGTTGATAGCACATTCGTGGTATAATCCTGCCTTCAACAGAATCCCTGTTTTAAAAATAAAACAGGGATTCTTTGATTTTAATCCTGAAGATCAAGGTTTAATGTTTATTTTGAGAGCATGTGTCAGGAAAGCGTTCTGAGGGTTAACCACCGTTTCGTGTGATCAGCTGTCAGTTTTTTACCCACTCTGGCTAGGGATTTCATCCAGCGTTTTTATTCTTTTTTGTAATCACTTGCTATCTCAGCCGATATACTTTATCTTGTTACGTAACCCAGAAAAACAACTACATATTGTGGTTTTTCGACATCGCCACCACAAGATGGCTTGTCGAAATCCCTTATTCGATCATTATCTTAGATATTGTGGAGAAAGAGAACATGGATATCCAAACATCGTCATCTCACGTTACTCACGCCCCCCATTTTGAGATTGCACAAACTGCCCCTGGTCTGATAAAAGTAATACGCCGTAATGGCACCGTTACCCCCTTCGACGCCAATAAAATTGCTGTTGCCATGACCAAAGCATTTCTGGCGGTCGAAGGAGATACGGCAGCAGGATCCAGCCGCATTCATGAAAAAGTAACTGCGCTAACCAAAAAAATAGCTGATACCTTTGTTCGCCGTATGCATACAGGCGGAACCATTCATATTGAAGAAATCCAGGATCAGGTTGAGCTTGAACTCATGCGAACTGCTGAGTATAAAGTTGCCAAAGCTTATGTGCTTTATCGTGAGGAACGACGTCGCGTACGCGAACAGGAGCAAAAACAGAAAGAAGCCGAGAGTAAAACATTTAATTTACACGTGACGCTTGCTGATGGAACGGTCAAGCCGCTGGATATGGATGCATTACAAGCCCAGGTACAGCATGCTTGCGCCGGACTAGGCAGTGTTTCTTCTGAACAAATCATTGAAGACGTCAAACGTAACCTGTTTGATAAAGTACCGGTACGTGAGGTCAATAAAGCACTTGTGATGTCTGCGCGCATCATGATTGAGAAAGAACCCAATTATACTTATGTCGCTGCCCGGTTACTGCTTGACGATTTACGTCGCGAGGCATTTGACTTCCTCAGCCTGAAACACAACCAAAACCTGGCTGAAAATCAAAATTTCTACGCTGATTATCTGGAAGCATACCTGGATGCGGGCATCAAACATGAACTGCTGGACCCAAAACTAAAATCATTCAATCTTGATGAAATCTGCGCTGCTATTAAACCTGAGCGTGATTTGTTATTTACCTATCTTGGGTTGCAGACATTATACGATCGTTACTTTATTCACTGGGATGGCAAACGCTTCGAACTGCCGCAGGCATTCTTTATGCGTGTTGCCATGGGACTTGCCCTGAATGAAAAAGAAAAAGAAAAGCGCGCGATCGAATTTTACAATCTGTTATCATCATTTGATTTCATGAGTTCCACACCAACCCTGTTTAATTCGGGTACGCTGCGGCCCCAATTATCTAGCTGCTATCTCACCACAGTACCTGATGATCTCGATGGTATTTACAGCGCAATCAAGGATAATGCCCTGTTGTCCAAATATGCCGGTGGATTAGGCAATGACTGGACAAACGTACGCGCCATGGGTGCACGAATCAAGGGTACAAATGGCAAGTCCCAAGGCGTGGTGCCATTTCTTAATGTAGCCAATGCAACAGCTGTCGCTGTTAACCAGGGCGGCAAGCGCAAAGGCGCTGTTTGTGCCTATCTTGAAACCTGGCATAAAGACATTGAAGAATTTCTCGAGTTACGCAAGAACACTGGTGACGAACGTCGGCGTACACACGACATGAATACCGCAAACTGGATCCCGGATTTGTTTATGCAGCGGGTTGCAGAAAACAAGGATTGGACATTGTTTTCCCCTGATGAAACACCTGATCTGCATGATTTGTATGGTCAGGCATTTGTTGAAGCATATACAGCTTACGAAGCCAAGGCAGCCCGCGGTGAAATCAGAAATTCCAAGAAAGTACCGGCAGTTGTTTTGTGGCGCAAGATGTTAACCATGCTGTTCGAAACAGGCCACCCATGGATTACGTTCAAGGATGTTTGCAACCTGCGCTCGCCTCAGCAGCATGCTGGTGTCGTTCACAGCTCAAATCTGTGTACTGAAATCACACTCAATACCTCACGCGAAGAAATTGCTGTCTGTAACCTTGGAAGTGTCAACCTGATAGCGCACATGACTGACAAGGGGCTGGATAAGGACAAGCTGCGACGTACTATTCACACTGCCATACGCATGCTTGATAATGTCATTGATATTAATTATTATTCCGTTCCGCAAGCAAGAAATTCGAATCTGAAACACCGTCCAATCGGTATGGGCATCATGGGCTTCCAGGATGCGCTTTATACTTTGCGCATACCTTATGCGTCTCAAGATGCGGTTGAATTTGCTGACCGTTCCATGGAATTAATCAGCTATTATGCTATTGAAGCTTCGACTTATCTTGCTGAAGAACGCGGCAAATATTCAACTTATGAAGGATCACTCTGGAGCAAGGGCATTCTTCCAATAGATTCCATCGCCATTCTTGCACAAAACCGCGGCGCATATCTGGAACTTGATAAAACACAAACATTGGACTGGAACGCATTGCGTGAACGCGTAAAGAAAGTTGGTATGCGCAACTCAAATGTTCTTGCCATTGCGCCTACTGCAACCATATCCAATATCTGCGGCGTTTCACAATCCATTGAACCGACCTATCAAAATCTGTTTGTGAAGTCCAATCTCTCCGGCGAGTTCACTGTCATTAATCCTTATCTTGTTTCTGATCTCAAGCAGGAAGGATTATGGGATGAAGTCATGGTCAATGACCTCAAGTATTACAATGGTAGTGTTGCTAAAATCAGCCGCATACCTGAAAAATTAAAACAGATTTATGCTACCGCATTTGAAGTCGATCCCACCTGGCTGGTTGAGGCTGGAGCACGCCGACAAAAATGGATTGATCAATCACAATCACTCAATCTGTACATGGCGCAACCTTCCGGCAAAAAAATGGATCAGCTATATCGTCATGCCTGGATACGCGGCTTAAAAACAACGTATTACTTGCGCAGTATGGGTGCAACCAATACAGAAAAAGCAACCATTGATGATCGAGCTTTAAATGCCGTACAAGTAGAACCAGCTTCAGCGGCACCAAAAGCATGTCTGATTACGGATCCAACTTGCGAAGCATGTCAATAAAATTATAATCACTCTCCCTGCCCTGACTGGGTTGACTCTCAGGGCCGGGATTAAATACGCAGAGAGAGCAACTAACAACGGAGATCACGAATGACAGCAGCATCAAATTTAGGCGGAGCAACAGGTCTTGAGTTATTAGAAATGGGTGCAGCACGGGTTCAGGTTGATGACAAGAAAATTATTAATTGTAGAGCGGACTTAAATCAGTTAGTGCCATTTAAATATAAATGGGCATGGCAGAAATATCTGGATGCATGTGCAAATCACTGGATGCCTAATGAAATCAATATGTCTGCTGACGTCGCGCTCTGGAAGGATCCCAATGGGTTGACTGAAGATGAACGTCTCATTATTAAGCGTAATCTTGGATTCTTTTCTACAGCAGATTCACTGGTCGCAAATAATTTGGTATTGGCCGTCTATCGTCACATTACCAATCCGGAATGCCGTCAATATCTGTTACGGCAGGCATTTGAAGAAGCGCTACATACCCATGCATATCAATATGTCATTGAAAGCCTCGGAATGGATGAGGCAGAAGTATTCAATATGTATCGCGAAGTCCCTTCAGTGGCTCGTAAAGCTGCCTGGTCGCTTAAATATACTCAAAGTCTTGGCGATCCCAGCTTCCATACAGGCACTCCTGAGAACGATAGACGATTGTTACGTGATTTAATTGCTTTCTATGTGATTTTTGAGGGCATTTTCTTTTATGTGGGCTTCACCCAGGTGTTGTCAATGGGTCGCCGTAACAAGATGACTGGAACAGCGGAACAATTTCAATATATTTTACGCGATGAATCCATGCATCTGAATTTTGGTATTGATGTGATTAATCAAATCAAAATTGAAAATCCGCACTTGTGGACGGATGACTTCAAGCAGGAAGCCATTAACATGATTCGTGAAGGTGTTGAACTGGAGTATACATACGCAGTCGATACCATGCCACGTGGAATATTAGGATTGAACGCGGAAATGTTTAAAGAATATTTGCAATTTATCGCTAATCGCCGCTGTGCGCAAATCGGTTTGACACAGCAATATCCAGGCGCAACCAATCCGTTTCCATGGATGAGCGAAATCATGGATCTTAAAAAAGAGAAAAACTTTTTTGAAACGCGAGTGATTGAGTATCAAACTGGCGGTGCATTAAGCTGGGATGATTAAAACACCTAGCTATTGACATTTATTTTATCCACGCCAGGTTTCAGCAGTTATGCCAGCACATGCTGGCATAACTGCCAAGTATGATCCACAAACAAACATCAAAGCTGTTTCCCGGTATCCGGGTGATTTTCCTTACACTATTGACAACTTATCAGGATTGATTATCTGGCGTTGCCTTGATCTTTTTAGCAGTACTGATATTTACAAGATTATCAGAATTTGCAGCGTTCTTGCGTGTGTTTCTGATCCGGTAAATTCCTATCATGCTGATAATAATCCACGCTGTTTCAATCAGTACAGATGCAGTATTCCAGTGGAACATGAGTGAATACATGATCAACGCCGCACCAATAAGGTTATACAATTGATAAGTTAAGCTTTGTGATGACATTCTATTGGTACTTAACAGGTAGTAGGCAATTAATAAAAGGATAACGCCAATAATACCTACCGTATCTGATATTTGTGCAAAAATTTCTAGATTCACTTTTCACTCCACGTTTAATAATTAGCAATTAAATTCAGTGCTTCTTCAAGTATTCCCGCATTTGCGCCTGGCTTATGCGCATTCTGACTGATGTAACGCCGCCAGACAGCTGCTCCACGTTGTCCCTGGAAAAGGCCAAGCAGATGGCGAGAAATCGTGTTCAATTTTATACCATTAGATAGCTGTTCGTGAATATAGGGAAGCATTTTTTTTATGATCTCATACCTGCTTAATATATCTTTATTATTCATGTACTTATATTGTAAATCTGCTAAAAGGTAAGGGTTGTGGTAAGCAGCCCGCCCTATCATCACCCCATCAACATGCTGAAGCTGAGTATCAACATCAGATGATGTCTTGATGCCCCCATTGAGTATAATTTTCAATCCAGGAAAGTCTTGTTTCAGGCGATATACGACATCGTAGCGTAAGGGCGGAATTTCCCGGTTTTGTTTGGGGCTTAATCCAGCCAGCCACGCCTTACGCGCATGCACGATGAATGTATTACAGCCTGTTGCCGCAATTGTCTCGACATAATGGTGCAAGGATTCATAGTCATCCTGGTGGTCGACACCGATTCTGCATTTAATAGTAACGGGAATACTTACTTGTGCCTGCATGGCACTCATGCAATCAGCGACCAGTTGCGGTTCGAGCATCAGACAAGCGCCAAAACGTCCGGAACTGACTCTTGGACTAGGACAACCTGAATTCAAATTAATTTCATTATACCCAAAATCTTCGCCCATTTTTGCAGCCTGTGCCAGCAAAGCTGGATCGCTGCCCCCTAGCTGCAAGGCAACATATTTTTCATCAGGATGGAAAGCAAGCAATCGTTGAGGATTGCCATGTGCAAGTGCCTGAGCTGTAATCATTTCAGTATAGAGAGCAATATCCGGAGCAATCAGACGGAGAAAGTACCTGTCATGCCGGTCAGTGTAATCCATCATGGGAGCGACAGAAATAAGATGTGGATCAGGATGAATTTGCGTCACGAAAAAACCTGTCTTGAAGTGAATACACTTTATTAAGCAAACCTTAATATTGGCCGACTTTTATGGCCAAGCCTAATCCATTGATTTTTAATAAGCAAATATATGGGTTAGCATAAGGAAATCATTACGTTGTATTATAATAATAATAGTAGTGTATGTCTAAATTATATTTTCAAGATAATTACAAGAATTAATAAATTAAAACGAGGATAAGCGACTATGATGAGGTCTTCTTCTGAAAGTGAAGATGAAAATCTTGGCACTTTCCATGGCAAGCAAATAAAAGATGGGGCTGAACTCAGGAATATTAACAGTTTCGAATATCTGAAAGAAATTGCGAAAAATATCACGCCGGACGTATTATCTCTTTATCCCAATCTTGCCGAATTGAGAGCTGTTTTTTTCGATGAAAACAGTAATGAAAAAGATTACGATGGCAAATTTGATTACGGCGCACTATACACATCATTTTTAGCTGAACTGCAACAACAAATAACCAATATAAGTCGTGACCAGGAAGAAAGATTTAACCATGCCCAAGCTGTATTACACCAAAGTGAAACAACGGATAAAGAGACGCTCATTCAGCAAATAAAGCAAGTGGATCAATTCATAACCGTCATTTATGTCAATCAGAATCGCGCCCTGGGAAGATCTGCGGAGTTCGCAAAAAGCAGCCTGGGAGAAAATGAAAGCGACATCAGCCCGAAAGCAAAACATAAAATACTTGATCGTTCAATCGGCCATTCAAGCGAAGACACATTAACAGAAAAAACCAAGAAAGGATTTAATTACGCGATACTTTCAATATTCAGTCAGGGTACAACGCCGCAAACAGAAGAGCATCCGCTAGTGAGATTCAAGGCAACCTTTATCGATTCCACTTATCAGCCAATGCTGAAAACCAGCATACCATCCAAGAGGACATATAATCATCATCAATACAAATACCATTTCCCGGAAGAATACAGATTTGGGACACAGGGAGAAATCATTGAAAATGTTCCACGCATCAATCCATTTTTTCCTGCCTGGCTTAAAGCACAAGAAAGAAGACGCTTGTTGCAGGATGATTTGAATGATCTTACTGATAACAATGCATTGAGTGAAGATGAGTTAATTATATCTGAACAAGTGCCGAGAGAAAAATCCAGAATATCACATATTTATTTTAATAATCTTGGGCTAGACAGGACTGATGGGGAGGGTAAAAAAGAAAGAACGCTTAGCTTGCAACTTCATCAACTTGAAAATGATCATGAAAATCTTGCTGTCATTACCCTGCCGGCTGATAAGGGACTAATGGGACATGATATGCTGGGTGAAGAACGTGATCATACATACACCCTCGAATCAGTTTGTAATCGAATATTTGATATCGCAACTATCGGATCAAATTTGCAGAAAGCAACCAAAGATGTATATTCAGATTTTTACATCAGCAATAATGTAAAAGTATTATTGTATGGACAGCCGCGCACGGATGAGGAGAAATATGACAAGGCAGCTGAAGCTGAGAAGATGAAGGTATTATTAGTTGAATCACTACACGAACTCGGCATGGACAAAAAGGAAGTCCTTTCCAATGCAGAAATCCAAGCTCTGTTTTTCCATTTCATCAAATTTAAAGTCACCGATTTTATAATTGATAAATTAAATCCAGACAGCATAAATTTTACCTGCAAGGATGCCATCGATAGAGGTGGTGTATCTTCATTATATTATAACCTGATAAAGTCAATTGAACTTGGCGTTCCCATGTCAGAGTCAGAATTTTTTGAAGCATTGCATGGTGCACCAACCATGGTAAAAGGCCGAGGCATGAATGACCACCTGGATAGAATATGGAATGCGATCAGTACTTATCTGGATGCACAAATCAAACAGGGAAATCCGAATATTCCCGACTGGTTGATAATGAAGAAAGCTGAATATGATAACAACAGGATCATTGACGAAGTGATGGCATTGTATAAATACAAGGAAACATCTTACAGTAAGACAACATCCGTGACTCAGGATGAATATAATGCGATTGTCAGTAACGAAAGCCATAATAAACTTGGCGAATCAAAATTAGGCGCCGTAAAGAGAATGATTTCGCGTGAATTTCTTGATGAGCTGGATTCATTAAAGAAAACATCTGGCACTATGTCCAGGGATAGTGTTTTGCAAGCCATCGAAAACCTAGTTCGCTCTGCACTAGATAAATCAAAAAATGCCAGATCAGATGGCAAGGGTAACTATCATCATACCGGAACACTGGAATCAGAGCTGGACAAGGTCTCCAGATTGATATCAGACTTTAGACAGCAAAAAAAAATGTCATTTGTCTGATGTGACTAGGCGGATTCCTCTGCCAGACCATGAACAGGCAACATGGTGCTCCATTGCTTGCAACCAGGACATTGCCAATGCAGCGTTTTCCCAGGGAAACCGCAGGAAGTGCATTGATAATCAGGCTTGTTAGCCAGAAGTTTTTTCATCAGATTTTGCAGGATATGCAAGTCTTCTTTAGCTCTGCCCTCTGCATTGGATATATATATATTTACAAATACATATAATCCACGCAGAGAGGGATAACGGCGAACATAATCAGCAACGAAACTGGCAGCCACCTTGTCACCTTTCCTTTTTCTGATACGCTCGGCAAGAATCAATACAACTGGAACACGCGGATGCTCATCCAGTAATTGTTTGAGATATAGGACGAGTTTGTCTTCTTCATCCAGTTTTTCGTAACAAGATGCCAATAGATCAATCGATTCGGAAAGATAATCTGGATTCTGATCCTTGATTTTCTTCAGGCTGCGCAAGGCATTTTTATAGTCACCCTGCTCCATTAATATTTTACCCAGCATTAAACTGGCACGCGCACAAGAGCGATCCGCGGCGATTGCTTTATCGAGGTAATCTTTTGCGATCGCAGATTGTTTTTTGGCGTAAGCAGTATCGGCAAGTTCACAATAATATTGTGCAATCGTAGGCTGCATATCTTGACGGGTGACAGATTCATACTTAATTGCCATCTGGATGGCGTTACCCCAATCCTTGCCCTGCTGATAGATGTCAATCAGGGTCTTTAATGCCTGGGCAGAATAAGACTTGCCATTGGAGAGATCGAGAAAAATGCGTTCGGCCCTGTCAAGCATCCCTGCGCTAAGATAATCCTGGCCAAGCTCATACATGGATTGCTCACGATAAATGCGCTCCAGTTGCGGCCTGGCAATCAGGTTTTGATGGATACGGATTGCCCGGTCAACTTCACCCTTGCGACGAAACAATTTGCCAACCGCGAGATGGGTCTCAACCGTGTCACTGTCCACTTCCAGCATCTTGATGAAGACATCGACTGCCTTGTCGGTTTCTTCATTTAATAAAAAGTTTAATCCGATCAGATAGTCACGCCGCAAATTGACTTTGTGCGGCGGTTTTTCTTTTGGACGAGCCCGGTACCCCAGTAACCAGGCGATACCGATACTACAAATCAAAAGTAAAAACCATACAATTTTCATCAGACTTTATCCTGAAGAGGAATTGCGCGTAAATTTTCTATTTCTTTTTCAGCCAGATTAAGCTTCTGTCTTAAACGATAATTAAATAGTTTCGCTTTTAGCAACAACCAGAATCCGACTGCCAGGCCTATCAGACAGCCAAATGCAAAAACTAGAACAAGCAATAATGAAAGCGGTAAAGTGCACTGTCCAAAGTAGTAATTAATCGTGACAGATTCAGAATTCAGCGTCGCAAATGTCATGCCAAACAGGACAATGACCAATAAAAAAAAATAACTGACAATACGCACTATCCGGCCCTCGAGTTTATCCTTACAAATATGGCTATTTATCTACCATGCAATTCCCGGTCGTCGTCATTGCGTGTAACATATCTGCGGCTAAGCAGCCAGAACCTGCCTTGGATTGCTTCGCCGCAACGACGAAACTGAGAGTTTGACTCCTACTCAATTACCTGCATTCCATCCATATACGGCTGCAATGCCTTGGGTATATGAATACGCCCTAATTCATCCTGATAATTCTCAACAATTGCAATCAGTGTTCGTCCAACAGCCAAGCCTGAACCATTTAAGGTATGTACCAGCTCAATTTTTCCGGATTCATCGCGCCATCTTGCTTTCATGCGTCTTGCCTGGAAAGCTTCAGTATTACTGCAGGATGAAATTTCACGATAACGCTGCTGGCCTGGAAGCCACACCTCCAGATCATATGTCTTGGCGGCAGCAAAACCAATGTCAGCTGTACAGAGCACCATTACGCGGTATGGCAGTTCAAGACGCTGCAAGACAGTTTCAGCATGACGTGTCAACTCTTCATGCGCTTGATAGGAAAGTTCAGGCCGCACAATCTGAACTAGTTCAACTTTCTCAAATTGATGTTGTCGCAGCATGCCCTTGATGTCTTTTCCATAAGATCCAGCTTCACTGCGAAAACAGGAACTATAACAGACATATTTCAACGGCAGTTGATCTGCATTCAAAATCTGATCACGAACCGTATTGGTCACAGGAACTTCTGACGTCGGTATCAGATAAAATTCATTTTCACCATTAATTGAAAATACATCAGCTTTCAGATTGGGAAGCTGTCCAGTACCATACAAACTATGCGCATTAACGAGATAGGGAATGGAAATCTCCTGATACCCATGTTCACGCACATGCAAATCCAGCATGAATTGAATCAATGCGCGTTGCAGTCTTGCAAGCGGACCACGCAGCACAACAAAGCGTGAGCCCGAAATTTTGGACGCTGTTTCGAAATCCATCCAGTTTTGATTGACTCCCAGTTCAACGTGGTCTTTGGGAGTAAAGGAGAATTTTCTCGGCTCTCCCCATTTACGTATTTCCTGGTTGTCTTCTTCGCTTTTACCTTCAGGTACCGATTCGTGCGGAATATTGGGTATGCGCGCGAGAAAATCATCCATTTCTGTTTGCGTGGCTGCGAACTGTTCTTCAACAAGCTTGAGTGAATCGCTAAGGTCCTTGAGACTCTTAAGCACATCATCGACGTTTTTTCCCGAAGCTTTGGCATGCCCCACTTCCTTGGAGCGAACATTTCGCTCATTTTGCAAGTCCTGCATTTTGACTTGCAATTGTTTACGCTGTTCTTCCAGGGCATTAAATTTATTGATATCAATAACAAAACCGCGCTTTTTAATTTGCGCGGCTACTGTTTCAATTGAACTGCGTACGAGTTTAGGATCAAGCATAAATTAACTGGCAACCTTTGCTAGAACTTCAGCAGCTTTTTTACCCATTTCTGCTGGAGAATGAACGGTGTGAACTCCTGCATCTTCGAGAGCCTTGAATTTCTCTGCTGCAGTTCCTTTTCCACCTGCGATAATCGCACCGGCATGTCCCATACGTTTACCGGCTGGTGCTGTGACTCCCGCAATATATGCAACAACAGGTTTGGTCACATTCTTTTTGATGAAGGCTGCTGCTTCTTCCTCTGCGCTTCCACCAATTTCGCCCACCATGACGATAATTTCTGTTTGCGGATCTTTCTGGAACATGGCAAGTACATCGATAAAGTTTGTTCCAGGAATCGGATCACCGCCAATACCTACACATGTGCTTTGACCGAGGTTTAAATCAGAAGTCTGTTTGACAGCTTCATAAGTCAAGGTACCGGAACGTGATACGATACCTACCTTGCCAGGTTTATGAATATAGCCTGGCATGATCCCGATTTTGCACTCGCCTGGTGTGATGACGCCCGGGCAGTTCGGACCAATCAAACGAACTTCCGGATGCTGATCAATGCATGCCTTGACTTCAAGCATGTCCAGCACTGGAATACCTTCTGTAATACATACGATTAACTTGATACCCGCATCAACTGCTTCAAGAATCGAATCCTTGCAGAATGGCGCTGGCACATAAATCACGCTCGCATCTGCTTTTGTTTCGTTATAGGCTTCCTTGACAGTATTAAACACCGGCAAGCCGAGATGGGTTTGACCGCCTTTTTCAGGTGTCACGCCTCCAACCATTTTTGTCCCGTAGGCGATCGCCTGCTCAGAATGGGAAGTCCCTTGTTTACCAGTAAATCCCTGACAAATGACTTTTGTATTTTTGTTTACAAGAATACTCATTGACTTATACCTTTACCTTGGAAGCTGCTTCAACCACTTTCTTTGCTGCATCGGTGAAACTTGTCGATGCAATAATGTTAAGACCACTTTCACCCAGCATTTTCGCTCCGAGCTCAGCATTATTTCCTTCCAGGCGCACAACAACCGGGAGTGATGTGCCAATTTCTGAAACCGCACCGATAATACCTTCTGCAATCAAATCACCCCTGACAATTCCACCGAATATATTGATGAGAATTGCTTTGACCTTTTTGTCGGAAAGAATGATTTTAAATGCTTCGGAAACTCGCTCTTTGGTAGCTCCGCCGCCCACGTCCAGAAAGTTTGCCGGATTGCCGCCGTGTAGCTTGATCATGTCCATGGTTGCCATGGCGAGCCCCGCGCCATTGACCATACAGCCAATGTCTCCATCCAATGCGATGTAGTTTAATTCCCAGTCACGAGCATGATTTTCGCGCTCATCTTCTTGAGAACTATCCCGCATAGCGCGTAACTTCGGCTGACGGTAAAGTGCGTTATCATCAATATTGATTTTGGCATCCAGACATAACAAATTACCTTGCTTGGTAATAACCAGCGGATTGATTTCAAGCAGACTCAGATCACATTCCTGAAAAAGTTTGCCCAAGCCTAAAAGCAGACTGACAAACTGTTTGATTTGTTCGCCTTTCAACCCCAGTGCGAACGCTAGCTTTCTGCCCTGATACGGCATCACGCCAACCAGCGGATCAACTGTGATAGTCAAAATTTTTTCTGGTGTCTTCTCGGCAACTTTCTCGATTTCAACGCCGCCTTCAGTGGAAGCCATGAATACAATGCGTTGCTTGGAACGATCAATCACTGCACCAAGATATAATTCTTTTTCGATGTCACAGGGTTCCTCGATCAATACCTGATTGACTGGCTGACCTTCAGCTGTCGTTTGATATGTGACCAGGCGTTTACCCAATAGCGAACGCACAACATCAGCCAATTCTTCCTTGGTGGAAACCAGTTTTACACCACCAGCTTTTCCGCGTCCACCAGCATGGACTTGCGCTTTGACAACCCATTTAGGCAGTGCCATTTTAGCTGCAATATGCAAGGCATCTTCTACACTGGAAGCAACTTCACCCTTTGAAACAGGCAATCCGTATTCAGACAATAATTGTTTAGCTTGATATTCATGAAGATTCATTGATTTTTTATACCTCTAATAATAAGCGTGTTGGATCTTCGAGTAACTCTTTGATTGAAACCAGAAATGTTACTGATTCTTTGCCATCAATCAATCGATGGTCATAAGAAAGCGCCACATACATCATTGGCCGTATGACGATCTGTCCATTTTCGACAACGGGACGTTCCTGGATTTTATGCATTCCCAATATTGCGCATTGAGGTGCGTTAATGATAGGGGTAGCCATTAACGAACCAAATACACCACCATTGGTAATGGTAAATGTGCCGCCCTGCATTTCTTCCAATGTTAATTTGCCAGTTCGGGCTTTCTCCGCTGATTCAGCAATTTTGGCTTCAATCTCAGCCATGCTCATCTTGTCAGCATCCCGGAGAATGGGAACTATCAATCCACGATCGGTTGATACAGCCACACCGATGTCATAGTAACCATGATAAACAATATCGTTGCCATCAATGGAGGCGTTTACAACGGGGGCGCGTTTTAATGCTTCAACCACAGCTCGAACGAAGAAAGACATGAATCCAAGACGCACATTATATTTTTTCTCGAACTTCTCCCGATATCGGCTGCGTATTTCCATTACAGGCGCCATGTTGATTTCATTAAAAGTAGTCAACATAGCCGTATTTTGCGTAACATCCAGAAGACGCTCAGCGATGCGGGCACGGATACGGGTCATCGGTACTCTTCTTTCAGGACGTTCCCCAGCAGATAACGAAACCGGTTGTAATCCGCTCGCAGCTGCAAGTACATTTTCCTTGGTGATGCGTCCGCCACTTACCTGGGAAAGATCAAGATTATGTTCTGCTGCGATACGACGCACCGAAGGACTCATGTGCGGCGCTTTTTCAGCAGATGCTTGAGCAGGCGCGGCCGCAGGAGCAGGTTCCGGTTTTGCAGTTGATACAACTTCAGGTTTAGCAGTTTGTTCAGACTTTGCGATTTTTTCAGCCTTGGCTGCAGGTTCGGCTGGCTGGGTTCCTGCACCGACTGCCTCGATCAGTGCAATGACTTCCTGAGCCTGGACGGTACTACCCGTTTGCTTGATAATTTCCTTTAATATTCCATCGGTTGGAGATGGAACTTCAAGCATGACCTTATCGGTTTCGAGATCAACAATATTTTCATCTCGAGAGACCTTGTCTCCCGCTTTTTTATGCCATGTAGATACGGTTGCATCTGATATGGACTCAGGTAACAGTGGAACTTTAACTTCTATCGCCATTGCGGTTTCCTTCTCTCTAAATTATCTGGATCCCGATAAAGACAATGTCTTGACCGGTTAGCATGAGAAATGTCCGGGTACAGAAACCCGGACAACCACTCGCGCTATTTTAATAAAGCCTGTGTTACTATGTCTTTTTGTTCTTTTTCATGTACAGAATGATAACCAACTGCTGGGGATGCGGATGGCATTCTTCCTGCGTATCGAAGTTTCTGGCCTTTTCCAAGCACACCTGTAATACAAGGAGAGATGGTAATCCATGCTCCCTGATTTTGCGGTTCTTCCTGACACCAGATAACATCTTTTACGCCAGCATACGGTTCAAGAACCTTTCGACAAACTTCTTCCGGGAAAGGATATAGCTGTTCGATGCGGATAATGGCAGCATTATCCATTTTCTTTTCCCTTCTTTGCTCGAGCAGTTCGTAATAAATCTTGCCTGAAGTAATGATCACCCTATCCACTTTCTTTGGATCAATCTTGTCAATTTCGGGTATGACTAGCTGGAATTCACCATCAGATAATTCATTCAGACTTGATGATGCGAGCGGATTACGCAGTACACTCTTGGGAGACATGATAATCAGAGGCTTACGGTAAGGCCTGATCATCTGACGCCGCAGCAAGTGGAAGATTTGCGCAGGTGTTGTGGGAATGCATACCTGGATATTGTCCTGGGCACAGAGCTGCAGATATCGTTCCAGACGCGCGGAAGAATGTTCCGGACCCTGCCCTTCATAGCCATGCGGAAGCAGCATCACAAGGCCGCATAATCTACCCCATTTTTGTTCGCCTGAGCTGATAAACTGGTCAATAACAACTTGTGCGCCATTCGCAAAATCACCGAATTGGGCCTCCCAAATCACTAAAAAATTTGGTTCAGCGGTTGCGTAACCATATTCAAATGCCAATACAGCCTCTTCAGATAACAGGGAGTCGACTATATTGATTTGTGCCTGCTTGGAAGAAATATGACTTAATGGAATGTAGACTTCATCCGTATTCTGATCGTGAAGGACGGCATGACGATGAGCGAATGTACCACGCCCGGCATCCTGGCCACAGAGCCGGATTGGATAACCCTGATCAAGCAGGGTTGCATAAGCCATGGTTTCGGCATAACCCCAGTTAATTGGAATTTCACCTTCTGTCATTTTCTTTTGCGCTTCCAGCGTTTTTTTAACTTGCGGCTGGACTACGAAACCTTCTGGTAAAACTTCCAAACGTGCAGCAATTTCCTTGATGCGAGCCAGCGGTACGGCTGTCTTGTTTTTTTCATCCCAGTGTTTATTGACGAAGGGATCCCAATTTACTGCATATTCGTAGGAAGATGCATCCTGGCTGACGTTAACAACCGATTTGCCCTTGTCCAAAGCATCACGATAGGCATCGACAAGCTTTTTCTCGTCGCCTTCTTTAATCAAGCCTTCCTGGATCAGTTTTTTGGCATAAATGGCGTATGGAACCGGCATTGCCTTGATCGCCTTATACATTACCGGCTGGGTTGCTGATGGCTCATCAGCTTCGTTATGTCCATGACGTCGATAGCAAACGAGATCGATGACCACATCCTTCTTGAATAGCGTGCGGTAATCAATTGCCATCAATGCAGCAAAATACACAGCTTCCGGATCGTTCGCATTAACATGGATGATAGGTGCTTCAACCATTTTGGCGACATCCGTACAATAAGTCGTGGAGCGCGCATCCTTAGGATTGCTGGTAGTAAATCCAACCTGATTATTGATGACTATGTGAATGGAACCGCCCACCGTGAACCAGCGTGCCTGAGACATGTTAAATGTTTCCATCACGACACCCTGCCCAGCAAATGCTGCATCACCATGGATTTGCAATGGAAGAACCTGTCTTTGTTCGGTATCCCGCCGCCGGCGCTGTCTCGCACGCACGGATCCTTGCACCACAGGCGAAACAATTTCCAGATGTGAAGGATTGAATGCCAGAGCAATATGCATCAAGCCATATTTGGTATTTACGTTTGAGGAGCAGCCCAGGTGATATTTGACATCACCTGAATGGGTTTGCGAAATGCCAGTGCCTTCAAATGCCGCAAAAATATCTTTCGGATCCTTGCCTACCACATTCGCCAGCACATTCAGACGCCCGCGATGCGCCATGCCGATAATGGCTTCTTTCACGCCATTCTGCGCACTGCGGTTGATAATTGTATCCAACAATGGAATAAGACTGTCGCCGCCTTCAAGTGAAAAGCGTTTTTGACCGACATATTTGAACCCCAGATATTTTTCCAGTCCGTCAGCTACAACCAGACGGTCCAGGATATGCAGCTTTTCTTCGTTGCCGGGTTTGAAGTTTGCCCAGCCTTGTTCAATACGTTCGCGCAGCCACTCTACTTCTTCAATACGATTGATATGCATGTACTCAAAGCCAATCGTATTGCAATAAGTTGAGCGTAATGATTGAAGTATGTCAGAGAGTGTTGCCGATGATTTATTGAGCCCTGCAAATGAGCCCACATTGAATGTTTTTTTCAGATCCTGGTCAGTAAAACCATAATAGGCCAGCTCCAGAGTCGGGCTGTATATCCCTTTATACATGCCAAGCGGGTCGATATTAGCCTGTAAATGCCCTAGCCTGCGATAAGCTGCAATGAGTTCAAATACTCTCTCCTGCTTCTGGTCCTGGTACGTTTCCATAGCTGGGACTGCCAATGCCCTGGCTGACTGTCTTGCAAGCTGGAGAAATTGTTCGCGGATTTCAGCATGAGGTACGTCAGGTGTTGTGCGTGGTACGAGCTGGGTTAGTTTTCTGAAATATGTTTGCCACTCCTCGGGAACGCTAAGCGGATCTTCCAGATAGGATTCATAAAGCTCTTCCAGATAACCTTCGTTACCGGATGCAAGATAGGAGTCTTGCCAAAGCTCCTGCATAGATTTGGATTGGGTGCTCATTCTGACACTACTCGAATTAATAGGTTATGTAAGTAAATTAAACTGACTCTTCCAGCATTTCTTCTTTGATATTATTAATTGCTTTATATGGATTGAGGTCTTTTGGACAAACATCCGCACAATTCATAATACCACGGCAACGGAACAGACTGAATGGATCTGACAAGTCAGCAAGACGTTCATCGGTATGCGTATCGCGGCTATCAGCGATAAAGCGGTAAGCCTGTAACAAGGCGGCTGGTCCCATGTATTTATCCGGATTCCACCAAAATGATGGACAAGCTGTGCTGCAACAGGCACACAAGATACATTCATATAAGCCATCCAGCTTGGCGCGGTCTTCAGGTGACTGTAATCTTTCAGTTGCAGGCACTGGCTCATCATTCTGCAAATAAGGCTTTGCTTTTTCGTATTGCTGATAAAACTGGGTCATATCAATCACGAGATCGCGGATGACCGGCATCCCGGGTAATGGTCGAATAACAATTGGTTCTTGCAAGCTTGAAAGATGTGTCGTGCAGGCCAGACGATTTTTACCATTGATATTCATGCCATCAGAGCCGCAAACACCTTCCCGGCACGAGCGTCGCAAAGTCAGCGTTTCATCCATTTTATTTTTGATAGTCAGGAGCGCATCCAACACCATTACGCAATTATTTTCTTTTACATCGACTTCAAAATCTTGCATATATGGTTTTTCATCAGTTTCCGGGTTGAAGCGATAGATGGAAAAACGCATGTTCAATTCCTCATTAGTTCAGTTATTCTTTAACAGGGTTTTCTTCACGCATGGTCAATGGTATGGGTTCCATTCCTTGCGGCTTCATGTTTACCTCGCGGAATGTAATCCTGCCATCTTCAAAATATATGGTATGTTTGAGCCAGTTCTTGTCATCTCTCTCTGGATAGTCTGACCTTGCATGTGCTCCACGGCTTTCTTTGCGATATTCAGCCGCATAGGCAGTGGCAATTGCCGTCGCCATCAGATTGTCCAGTTCAAGCGCTTCTATCCTTGCGGTATTAAAGCATTCACTTTTGTCTTTGATGGAAGCATAGTTAAGCCTGTCTTTCAGTTCTTCCAGCTTCATGAAGCCTTTTTTCATATGCTCTTCTGTTCTGAAGACACCAAAGTCATCCTGCATGACTTTCTGAAGAGCGGTACGAATTTCTTCGACGCTTTCACCTTTCTGATTTCCATTCCAGCGGTATACACGTGATAGTGATTGTTCAATATCCGTGTTGGAAGCTTCCTTGAAGCCCAAGCCCTGATCAATGCTTTCTTTAACATGCTTGCCTGCGGCCCGGCCAAAAACAATCAAATCGAGCAGAGAATTTGCGCCCAAACGATTGGCGCCATGAACGGAAACGCATGCACACTCTCCGGCAGCATATAATCCTTCAATAACCTGATCTTCGCCTTTTGCCGTTTGCGACAGGACTTGCCCATGGTAATTCGTGGGAATGCCGCCCATGAGATAATGACAGGTTGGAACAACAGGTATAGGCTCTTTGACTGGATCGACACCAGCAAAGGTTATAGCCAGCTCACGAATGCCAGGCAGGCGTGTTTTAATTAATTCTTCACCCAAATGATCCGCTTTCAACAAGACGTAGTCACCTTTTGGTCCTGCGCCTCGGCCTTCTCTAATTTCAATTGCTGAGGAACGAGCAACAATGTCGCGACAGGACAGATCTTTCAGATGCGGGGCATAACGTTCCATAAAACGTTCGCCGTTTTTATTGATGAGATATCCACCCTCGCCGCGCACGCTCTCACTAATCAATGAGCCTGAGCCATAAATGCCAGTTGGATGAAATTGCCAGAATTCCATATCCTGCAGTGGATAGCCAGCGCGTAAAACCATACCCAAGCCGTCACCTGTATTAATATGGGCGTTGGTAGTGGATGCAAAGATACGGCCTGCGCCACCAGTTGCAAGTATTACTGCACGTGCCTGAAGAAATACCACTTCACCTGTTTCTATAGATAAGGCAGTAACCCCGGCAATTCCTGTCTGGGTTTTAACCAAATCGATAGCAAACCATTCATTGAAAAAGCGTGCTTTTGCCTGCAGATTTTTCTGATACAAGGTATGCAACATGGCATGACCGGTCCGGTCTGCCGCAGCACAGGTTCGATGCGCCTGCTCTTTACCATACTCTCTTGTCGCTCCGCCAAATGCTCTTTGATAGATTTTGCCATTCTCCAGACGAGAAAACGGCAACCCCATGTGCTCTAATTCGTAAATTGATTGCGGAGCATTTTTACACATGTATTCGATTGCATCCTGATCACCCAAAAAATCAGAACCAACGACAGTATCGTACATATGCCAGCGCCAATCATCCGGCTCGATGTTTCCGAGAGCAGCATTGATACCACCTTGCGCAGAAACTGTGTGTGAACGGGTTGGGAAAACCTTGGAAATAACGGCTACATTTAAACCAGACTGGGATAGCTCAATGGCTGATCGTAAACCAGCTCCACCACCACCAACGATTACTGCATCAAACGTATGTGTAGCAACTCTCATCGATTAAACACTCCATAAAATCAATATACCCCAGAAAAAGCAGGCAGCCAGCATGAGCAAAACAAAGAAATTAAGAATACTGCGTAAAACAAAAGGCTTGACATAATCCGTAAAAATAGTCCAGATACCAACCCATGCATGCAGCATGATAGAGAGGATGAATAATATCGTAGCAATCTTCACCCATTCCTGGGCAAACAAACCATGCCACTCGGCAAAAGACAAACCTGAATGGAAAAGAATGTACAGTATCAACCCAATTGAATAAACTGCCATATAAATAGCAGACATGCGCTGGATTATCCAATCACGTAATCCTTGATGATTTACCCCTAATACTGATTTCACCATAACCAAACACCTGCCAAAATGACTAATAGTGCAAAAATTATAAAAGTTAACACGGCTGCTATTCTGCCCGACTTCAGAGAATCACCAATGTGAACATCAGATAACATATGACGAATACCGGCGACCATATGAAAGCAGAAAGGAAGAAATAGTATCCAGAATATTAGCTTTACATAGATTGTACCCAACCACTGCTGGAGCATTTCATACCCCGATTCCGTAAGCGAATACTCGAGACCCCATAAAGCAAACGGAATGAGTATAAAAAGCGCGGCTCCCGAAATTCTATGTAAAATTGAAACAATGGCTGGAATTGGAAAATGTATCGTAAAAAGATTAAGGTTTTTCGGTCTTGGGTGGTTCACGTTTCGTGTTCCTTAACAAAATATATCATAGCAAATGCCTGTGATTATATTATTGAGACATCAGTAAATCAAACAGTTAGACATAGCAGAGGAACAGAAAAACTTTAAACAGTACAATTACTGATCATATATATTATAAATAAAATGCCTCTTCGTTATACCATCCTCTGTCATCAGGCAGTACAATTATGTTTTAATATAATAATCAATGTTGATATTGTTGGCGTAGAGGTATCCAGGCTGACACGCTAAAGCTCGGTAACCCAGGGCTATTGTTCATACATTAGCCAGGAACATGACTTAATCAAATGAATAAAGAGTACGGAGATATGTTGTATGGCTGATAGAATGGCTGATAGAAAAGCGAAATTAATCATTGATGGCAAAACAATCGAATTGAACATTCTTTCAGGTACCCTAGGCCCCGACGTTATCGATATAAGCCCATTACTCAAGGATGGATACTTTACTTACGATTCCGGTTTCAATTCCACTGCTTCATGTGAATCAAAAATCACATATATCGATGGTGATAAGGGAATTCTGCTGTATCGAGGTTACCCCATTGAACAACTTGCCAGCCAGTCAAATTTTCTTGAAGTTTGTTATTTGCTTTTGAATGGCGAGCTTCCAACAAAAAATCAATATGATGTTTTTTGCAAGGACATTACGCATCACACTATGGTCCACGAACAAATACGTAACTTTTTTAATGGCTTTCGCCGGGATGCTCATCCAATGGCTGTCATGGTAGGCGTCGTTGGCGCCCTGTCTGCTTTCTATCACGACACGCTTGATATTACCAATCCCGAACACCGCACCATTTCTGCTCTCCGGCTTATCGCTAAAATGCCAACCATTGCGGCCATGTGTTACAAGTATTCAATCGGCCAGCCATTTATGCCTCCCAAAAATAAACTGTCGTATGCTGAAAACTTCTTGCATATGATGTTTGGAACGCCTTGCGAGGAAACTAATCCCAACCCGGTGTTGGCACGTGCCCTGGACCGGATATTCATTCTGCATGCGGACCACGAACAGAATGCTTCCACTTCCACGGTTCGTCTTGCCGGATCAACTGGCGCAAATCCATTTGCATGTATCTCAGCCGGGATTGGTGCACTTTGGGGGCCAGCGCATGGCGGAGCCAACGAAGCGGTTCTGAATATGCTGCATGAAATCGGAGATTCATCACGCATCAATAAATACATTGCCCGCGCTAAAGATCCAAAAGACACATTCCGCCTGATGGGATTTGGCCATCGTGTTTACAAAAATTACGACCCTCGCGCCAAAGTAATGCGAGAAACCTGCCACGAAGTACTCGAAGCAGTTGGTGCACACAATGACCCGATTTTCAAACTTGCCATGGAATTAGAGAAAATCGCCCTGCAGGATGACTACTTTATTGAAAAGAAACTCTACCCAAATGTTGATTTCTACTCTGGCATCACATTAAGCGCTATTGGCATACCGACCAATATGTTCACGGTGATTTTTGCACTGGCTAGAACCGTTGGCTGGGTTGCCCAATGGAATGAAATGATTAGCAATCCTTATCGCCTGGGTCGTCCAAGACAACTTTATCGCGGTTCGACAGAGAGAGAATATGTCGCGATGCCGTTACGAGGCAAGAATTAAGACATCCCGAAATCTGCATTCAAAGCCATGCGCACGGCCACTTTAGTGGCCGGCGCAGTGTGAAGCGTGTTTTAACTGCTTTATCCCCATCTCCGGGATGGTTAACATAAATCAAACAAAATGCTGACACCACCGTTTAATAAAACATCATTCTTCCCGCCAACGAAAGTATATAAATCACGCGCTTCCACCCTGAAGGCAATTGATTTATGTACAAATATTTGCGCGCCGACAGCAGCATTGACATTTCCTTCATCATGAGCATCAAATCTGTTTGGATTTAATTCAGTGATGCCTGCACCTGCAAGTACATATGGTTCAAACATGCGGTCAGTATTAAAATGATAGACTCCGTTAACGGCGAACAAGGTTCCATTTACATGTCTGTCGTCATTGATTGATCCTTTGAAATTGGTATGCAGCTTCCCTAACAAACCCTCAATTCCCCAGTGATCAGTCAAATCATAAGCAACTTCAAGCAAGCCAACGCCAGTGTTATCAAGATGGCGTTTAGATGAAAAATATTCCTGTCCTCCGCCAATAGTAAGCGTTAGAGCGCCAGGTCTGTTTCCAGCATAAGCGGCAGATGAAACAAGAGAAATAAGACCGGCACAGACTAAAATTAATGAAGATATTTTTTTCATGTTACTCCCTCGTAAACAACAATTTCCTGGTGGAGTCGAGGAGGATCGAACTCCCGACCTTCGCATTGCGAACGCGACGCTCTCCCAGCTGAGCTACGACCCCACTGCCAGAATTTTTGCGCCTGCATTTATGCAAAAATGCGGACGAAAAACAATAGAATTAACTGATGACTAAGGCCTTGCAAAAGAAACTTCCTTGCTGAAGTTTTTAATGATTGTTACCACATGGAAGCCGGTCTTCACAAGCCCGTGCGGAATAATATTATGTATTCTTAAGAAATGCTAGTTCTGCTTCAGTGGATTCACGCCCTAACACCTTATTTCTTTGCGGAAAACGCCCAAATTCTTTTATCACTCGAAAGTGTGCGTATGCATAGGCAAGAAACAACTGATAAATTTGCGTGGTTTCGCTCATGGATAAGGATACCAAATCCTGGTACAGCCGGATTGACTTTTCCTGGCTGTTGGAATCTTCCGAATGCACCAGCGGCATATAAAAGAAAACGCGTTCAATCAATGTGAGTGACTGATCCATTCTTAGACGTAACCCATCAATACATAATTGTTGCGCGACATTATCATATGCAAACGCTTCAGACGAACGCCTGTGAATATAGCGGGGAAATTGATCCAATAGAATGATCAAGGCAAGCCTTCCGCGTGGTGAACCTGCCCAGTCATCCAATTCTCCGGATACAGCGGCTTCAAACTCCATGCTAAACAGGTTGAGTAACTTTTGCTTGACTACATCATTTTCGCCAAACCATAAATTTGTACGGTCACTCGTAGGCAAGTCTGCCGACCCGAGATTTCCGAACCAGAAATTCAACAGCTCATGAATCTTGTCTGTCATGGTTACCTCATGGCGCTGTTCCTCGTTCCCTATTCCTATCTCAATTTATTGTCGTTTTAGATAGGCTCTTAATAACAGCATAGCACATTCCGATATATTCTTTTCTCTTTATTTTTCATTGATGTATCACAATAAGACACTGAAAATATGGCACTATTCAGAAATGTTAATCCGAGTCCCAACAGGTATGAGTTCAAACAATTCAATAATGTCGCTATTGCGCATCCTTATGCAGCCTCTTGAGCCCGGGATTCCCATTACGACATCATCGGGTGTGCCATGAATGTAGATGTAACGTCTCATAGTGTCAACATCACCCAGACGGTTCCTGGAAACTTCCAGTCCGCTTAACCAAAAGATACGGGTCAAGATCCAGTCTCTCCCGGGAAATCGGGTTCTCAGCTCCGGTGTATAAATTTCACCAGTTGGTCTGCGTGCAACGAAAACAGTATTAACAGGGCAATTCGTTCCGATCTTTGCACGAATGACATGCCAGCCTCTTGGAGTTTGCTCACTGCCATATTTTTCCCCTACGCCATTTTTACCTGTAGAAACAGGATACTCATTGATAACACGCCCGTTCTCGCAGACGAGCAATGTTTGTGCGGGGATATGAACTTCCAGTTTAAACACCATCGTGTCTTCTCATTATGCAGGTGGATATTGAACATGTATTTCAAATGGCATGACGGAAATGCCGGACGCAAGGCATTCATGATCTCATGTAGTTTAGGCGCAGATTTGTTTCGGCACAATAGCATAAAGCGATATCGAATTTCACCCTCTCGTCCGGTGAATTGGACTGGTATATCATTAGCAAGCCATTTATCATGCAGATTGGATTTGTTATAAAACTGCCAGTTATCAGCATCAACTAATGAATATACATTCATCAAGATTTGATCAAACGGAGGCTTTTCATTTTATGAAAATCTTAATGTGCCGCCCAGATTATTATGGCATCAAATATGAAATTAACCCATGGATGAGCATCAGTCATACAGTAGATCATCAGGCTGCTCTCAATCAATGGGAAGCTCTTTACAAAACCATTCTGAGTTGCGGCGCGCATGTCGATCTTGTCACACCCGTTGATGGCTGGCCAGATATGGTTTTTACCGCTAATGCAGGATTATTTTTCCACAGCAAGATCGTCTTGCCGCATTTCAAGCATAAAGAGCGTCAAGGCGAACTGCCGTTTTTTAAGGCATGGTTCAAACAAGCAGGCTTTGCATTCTGGAATGACATCACTTCTGAAACACCTTATTTTGAAGGTGCAGGCGATGCATTATTGGCTGGAAATACATTGTTCGCAGGTTATGGATTTAGAACGGACCGGAAATTTTATGAGGAAGCCGGATATTTATCCAGGAGCAAGGTCATATTGTGTGAATTGTCTGACCCTTATTTTTATCACATTGATACATGCTTTTGCCCTATTAATGACAAACTCGCAATCTGGTATCCAGATGCTTTCACCCAGAAGACTCAGCAACGAATGACAAATGAAATTGAGTTAATTCCCGTTGCGATCAACGAGGCAAAACGTTTTGCCTGTAACGCTGTCGTGTTAGGCAAAAACATTATATTGCCATCCGGCTGTCCGCAGATATCATCCGAATTGCAAAAACGCGGCCTGGAGGTTCATGCCTGTGATATGGATGAATTTTTAAAAGCTGGCGGCGCATGCAAATGTTTGACATTGCGCATAGGTTAATTTTAATCATCAATGACTTTCTAGAAGGAGTGATGCGTGCAACAAAAAATGAATTACATCAATCAGCTTTGGAATGACAGCATAACACCAACCCTAATGGAATATATAAAAATTCCAAACAAGTCGCCGCAATTTGACAAGGACTGGCGTCAGCACGGTTATATGGATCAGGCTGTTGCTCTGATAGCTAACTGGTGCAAACAACATGCTGTCGATAACATGAAACTGGAAGTTATAAAACTCGAAGACAGAACACCTGTTATCTTCATTGATATTCCTGGCAGCAATGATGACACCATTTTACTATACGGCCATTTAGACAAACAGCCAGAAATGACTGGCTGGGATTCTGACTTGCATCCATGGAAGCCGGTTTTGCGAGGCGATCGTCTGTACGGGCGTGGCTCAGCTGATGATGGTTATGCTGCATTTGCCTCACTGGCAGCAATTAAATCACTACGCGATCAACAAATCCCTCACGCACGCTGTGTTATCCTGATTGAAGCCTGCGAAGAAAGCGGCAGCCTTGATTTGCCTTTCTACATTGATGCCTTGGAAAGCCGCATCGGAAAACCGAGTCTTGTCATATGCCTCGATTCCGGCTGCGGTAATTACGAACAATTGTGGGTGACCACCTCTTTACGCGGCCTGGTTGGCGGTACATTAAGCATAGATGTATTAAAGCAAGGTGTTCATTCTGGATCAGGAAGCGGTATTGTCCCCTCTTGTTTCCGTATCTTGCGGCAATTAATCACTCGTATTGAAAATGAAATGACAGGAGACATCATTTTACAGGACCTGCATGTTGATATACCGGCACAACGAATACACCAGGCAGAACACGCAGCAACAGTGTTAGGTAAATCCGTCTTCGAAGACTTGCCATTTCTGCCATCGGTACAGCCTGAGTCAACTTCTGTGTCTGAGTTGATCCTGAGACGCACCTGGAAACCTGCGCTCTCGGTTATTGGCATTGATGGAATGCCAGCGATTGAAAATGCCGGCAACGTAACACTGCCATCGCTGTCGGTGAAATTATCAATGCGATTACCTCCCACGTGCAGCGCAGACAAGGCAGCCGAATCCTTGAAGACTATTCTGGAAAAAAATCCACCCAATCAGGCAAAAGTCCGTTACGAAATCAGTGATTGCGGTTCCGGCTGGAATGCACCGGCTGAACAACCCTGGTTAGCAGAGTCTGTCAAACATGCTTCACGGGATTTTTTTGGCAAGGAAGCTGTTTACCTTGGTGAAGGCGGCTCCATTCCTTTCATGGGCATGCTTGGCAAAAAATTTCCCCAGGCACAGTTTCTGATTACAGGTGTCCTGGGCCCTGAATCAAACGCCCATGGTCCAAATGAATTTCTGCATATCCCAACCGGTAAAAAACTAACAGCCTGCGTTGCTCAAGTCATAGCTGATCATTTTCGCAGGTAGAATGCGTTCCAGGGGTGGCATCTTCGGATGCTACTCCTGCTATGCATCTGTAACTCATTGTATTGATTGTCAAAAAATTGTTAACTTGCAGACTCTTACCCCATGGAGTACCTTTATTAATATAGGCAGAAAAAAGCAGGGGTTGAAATATATGGAAAATACAATCACTTGGCTTTTAATAGCTGACGCAAGTAAGGCCAGGATTTTTTCACTGCATAAGGCTCGCTTCATTCAAGATCAAAAACCCGATAATCTGCATCTGATTGGCGAATACTCACATAACCAAAGCCGCCAAAAAGGTTCCGATCTTGTCACTGATAGAATGGGAATGTATGGTTCAGGAAATTTTTCAGAATCAACGCCGCCAAAAGTTCACGAAGCCGAGGTATTCGCGCATCAATTAATGGAGCACCTCGATAACGGACGCAAGGATGGGGTCTACCGGGACTTGATACTGATCGCACCGCCGGCTTTTATGGGGATTTTGCATAAATCCATGCCGCATGGGATCCAGAAACTGGTCAGCCAGAATATTGAAAAGGATTATACACAATCCCAGGGGCATGAGCTGGCACGGAATTTAATTTCTCATTTTTAAAATGTGCAAGTAAACCCACACAAGCATCGTCAATTCATGTATTTTTCAGAATGACGCCGCCTTTACCTTATGCCTGCAAGCGCGTCTTTCGATACGACTGGTTAACAAGATAGACACCCACAATCGCAAGTAATCCGCCCATTAACGATGTCCCTACGGGTGTCTCGCCCAACCAGATCCATCCCAGTAATGTGGCTACAAATGGTGTGAAATACAGAAAACTCATCGCTCGCGATGCGGGTATTTCTGCCAAGGCGTATCCCCAGGCCATATAAGCAATTGCCGCAGGAAATACACCCAGATAAGCAACCGTCAGCGTTGATGACAGAGAGGCGTGTTGTAAGTCATGTTGTAAATTTGGAACATAGATTGAGAGAAAGATAGCAGCGCCCCATATGATATATGTCGTGGCTTCAATCGCATGATATTTTTTTAAAAACGGTTTTTGTAATATGGAATATAATCCGCCAGCCAGTGTTGCAATCAAAATATACGCAATACTGTCATCCCATTTAAAACCGCTTCTTTCACCGATGGTAATTAACGCCACACCCAGAATACTGACAATAAAGCCTGACACTCGCCATATGTCGAGGCGCTCACCCAGAAAAACAATCGCAAACATGACAGTGATTATCGGTGACTGACTGATAATGAAACTCGCCATCCCCGATGAAATGGATAATTCTCCATAATTCAGAGTGATATTGTAAACGCCTATACCAAACGCCCCCACACACATTAAAGCGCATACATCCAGTATCTTCATCGTGCTGCGATTTGACATGTTAAAATAAACGAATCCCATACAAATTGATGCGATCAGGAAGCGTAATAACGCCAATCCCTCGGGAGAGTAACCCTTCAAGCCCGCACGTATTCCAACGAATGCGGAGGCCCATAGGAAAATGGCAATTGCAATGGCAAATCTAGATTTGTATGACATATTTGATTTTATAAATTTTAATTATTTCAACTTTTGATAATTGAGAAGAAACTTTTCCACCTCATCCGCTGGTAATGGTTCTGAAAAATAGTTCCCTTGTACAATATTACATTCTTGCGCCAATAGCTTCTTCAATTGAAAAAGCGTCTCCACTCCTTCCGCCACTATCTGCAGATTCAATTTTGCAGCAAGCACGATCAGGGACTGCACGATTTTGGCATCATTACTATTATGATTAATATTTTCTATGAATGTCTTATCCAACTTGATCCTGTCAGCCGGAATCGTCTGCAAATCCTTGATGCCTATATTGCCGGTACCAAAATCATCCAGCGAGATAAGTATACCAAGGTTTTTCAGCCGATGAATCATTTGTATCGTCAATTCATCGTCTTCGTGAATGACAAGATTTTCATTCAATTCCAACTCAAGAAATGTCGGATCTAGCTGTGTTTCCTGAAGTATTTCAATAACAAAATCAACGAAATTTTTTTGCTTGATATGCTGGCCAGAAACATTGACTGCCACATGAACCTGAGTTAATCCCTTTTGCTGCCAGGCTTTGATTTGATTGCAGGCTTTTCGCAATACCCATTCACCAATTAATATGATTAATTCACTTTTTTCAGCAGCATGGATGAATTCATCTGGCATTAACAATCCTCTTTGAGGATGCATCCAGCGGATTAATGCCTCCACGCCTTCAAAATTCAAAGTTACAAGGTTATATTGCGGTTGGTAATAAAGAATCAATTCATCATTCTTGATTGCGTTACGCAACTCGGTTTCCAGAGTTTCATCATTGACTTCACTCATACTTTACCTGAACCTGATTGAGGTTAACTAATTATTAACAACCTGCTTCGTCAAGGCAAATCGCGCGCCTTACTGTCTTAGTTTGATATCCGCATCCTAAGTATAGGATAAATATGGGGTGAAAAATATGAAAAGTTTGGAAAAAAATCAGGACCTGGAAAGTAAGCGAACGAAAAGAGTTAAGAATAAAAAAAGCAAACCCGAGCTGAATCGGGTTTGCTTTCTGTTTCATGCCTTCCCGGAAGTCGATTAATAATCATCATCGCCTGTTGCTGTATCCGGGCTTCCCTGGTCAGAGCTGCCTGAGCTGCTGCTATTATCACTGCCCATGCTGTTGTCACTGCCTTGTGATGTTCCGCTGCCGTTCTGGGTACTCGTACTATCAGATGAAGGTGCTTGCATTGACGAACCATTATCAGCCATGGCAGGTGCGACATATGCTAATGATGCGGCTGTCAAGCCTGTCATAGCTAATATCGCGAATGACTTCATTCTCATGATCCTCTCCTATTGATTATATAAAAGTAAACGAATTGCATTATAATTTAATACTAAACTGCCTTGTTTTCTATACTTTTTTAACCTAAAACCGAATTCAATACAACTGCTTGAACACCTGATCCTATCACAACCATTTCAGTGCAAGCGCATGAAAACTGTTGCAAACAAATCCACAACGCCCAATCACAGCCAGATTGCGAAATGATTTACTTAACAATAGAAGAAGTTAGGGTTAAAGTGATTAATTGACTTTCAGTATTTGGTTTTGCTATAAAGATTTCCCATAGAAAACATGGGTAACCATGCTTAAGGAAAATCTTAAGGGTATATATGGTAGCCTGGGTCACAAAACGAGCTGTTCGAGAATTGCATTCCGGATAAATCTAGAATTGAATCGCAGCTGTAAATTGTTGCCTGAAGCGGAGAAACCAACAAAATCTCTCCAATATATACAATGCGTTAGGACTAATTTTAACTGTTAACTGAAGGAAAACCATTTCATGATGGCAAACAACCGTAGTATGAAGATTTCCTTTCTCCAGTCAGGCTATCCCTGGCTGATCGTTTGTTGTGGAATGCTATTTTACTGCTATAACTACTTCCTCCGTGTCTCCCCCAGTGTAATGCAAAATGAGTTAACCCAAGCCTTTCATATCACCGCAACCCAGTTTGGAACCCTGGCTGGCTTTTATTATTGGGCCTATACCCCAATGCAGATACCAGCAGGTATGATTTATGACAAATTTGGTGTCCGCTTTGTATTATGTGCCGCAGTTCTTTTGGCTGTCGCGGGCTTGAGTGTATTTATTTCAGCACATGATTATTCCGTTGCTGGCTATGGCCGCTTCATGATTGGCCTTGGAACAGCTTTCGCCTATATTGGAACCCTCAAACTCGCTTCCATCTGGCTGCCAGCCAATCGTTTTGCGACAGTGGCAGGATTAACTACAGCAATTGGCATGACGTCCGGCGCGCTGGCTCAAAAATACCTGACCAAGGTAGTTGAAGCCATTGGTTATCAGGAAGCTTTACGTTCAGCATTGATCGCCGGCATTATCCTGAGCGCAATCGTCATTATTCTTGTCAGAAACCGCCCCAAAGATCTCAATAATGCGGCAGCCAATGAAATGCAAACACCTATCAACATTGGACAATTACTAAGCGCCTTGCGCCTGATTTTCACCAATGGTCAAATGTGGCTAATCGGTATTATCGGCTGTTTATTGTATCTTCCATCATCCGTGTTTCTTGATTTGTGGGGTATCCCCTACCTCAAAGCGGTTTATCAGCTGACACCTGATCAGGCTGTGCAAATTTCCAGTTACACATTCTATGGATGGATTATTTCCGGTCCAATCATCGGCATGCTTTCAGACAAGATCAAGCGTCGCCGCATGCCATTAACTGTAACCGGTTTTTTTGCTGCTGTTTTACTCTGTGTCGTGTTTTATGTCCCTGGACTCACTCTTTCTGGGCTCTATACCATCTTTTTCATGATTGGATTTTGCTGCGGCGCTCACCCACTGTGCTTCGCTCTAGGCAAGGAAAGCAATCCCATTCAAATCTCTGGGACCGCTGTTGCAGTCACCAATATGCTGATCATGGCCGGTGGCGCGATATTCCAGCCTGTCGTTGGAAAATTGCTGGATTTGCATACCACCAGTTCAGTTGGTGCAAATGGGCTGCCTGTTTACACAGCTAGTGACTATACGTTTGCGCTTAGTGTCATCCCGCTGGGTGTTGCATTAGGTATCTTTCTTTCCGTTTTCCTCAAGGAAACCTATTGCGAATCACAAGCTGGTGAAGCTGACGAACGTATATTCAAGCCTGTTATACTGACACCAGAAGTTGAAGCTGCAAAATAAACATCTATTATTCAAACCCCGGAATACAATACCGGGGTTTTGTTTGCCGTCATGTCTCGCCTGCCAAATAAACCTTCTTGTTAGTTTGCAAATAATGCCCTGTCGTTTATCTCGGATTGTACCGTGAAATATCAGCAGATCGACCTGCCATGCTCTTGACATTATTATTCCGTCCCTTCTACACTTCACTCACAATAAAAATGATGTGATTTGGTAAGTCTCGATCCCTCCGGTACCATTTCTTCAGCATCATTTTGTCGAGGGATACCCGGTATTAACTTACGAGGTATCCCATGAACGCTGTATTGCAACACTTTTCCACTCATCTCCTTTTAAATGTGAATGATTACCCCGGCGGTGTTGCCATCTGGGGTGCCTTACCTGCTGTATTTGACACGTCTTGTGAGGGTTTTGATCACGGGGTGCATGTTCATGCACGGCTCGAAATGACGTCTAAAAAGTCGATAGATGCGACTTATCAAGTAGTGGAAACCATTTGTGCCAATGACGTTTTTAAAATCGATGAAACTGCCGCGGTCCACTTCTCCATGGCTTCAATTTTTACGAATCCCATTATATCTCTGGACTGTGCAAAATGTAGCCGTCCTATCACTTCCCTTGGTTTTGCCGCTGTATTGCCTGCTTATGAACATCCATGTCAGTATTGCGGTCATGTGAATGCCACACCCATCGCCTGTGTGATAAACCCTATTATGGCATTAAAAGAGCGATTAGGAGATGCTTCTGTGCAGCGTCCTGCAGTTGTGCCTGATCGTATGATTAATATCGAATTGGCCGATTACCCAGGCGGTGTACAAATTTGGGGATCCAATCCTTCAATCCTCTGGACTGCGCACCGTTTGGAAGAAAGTGCGATTCATGTCCATGCCTATAATCATGAAGGCAAGCGCGTGGTCGATAATACTTTCGGTCGTGTTACGCTTGCTGGACAGGAATTAGATATCGACATGATTCGCGTTTTGCAAATTCAACAAGCATTGCCTGGATTGTTAGCCCAAATCACAACGGTTTACTGCCCTGAGTGCGGCATTTCGCAATTTGATCAAGGTCAACAGGCAGTGATTGCCCATACCGACCGAACATGTTTGCAATGTCACTGCGATTTTACCCAGCCACCAGTCATCAGTAACCCGGTTTGGCAGCAACTAAAATCAACTTTTGAGAATTTTAGCCATGAATGAACAACCTACTATCCACAAAATTGGCGCGATTATTTTCGATGATCAGCAACGCGTCCTTGCCGTGCATAAAAAAGGCAAACCTGAATGCGAATTGATTGTCCCTGGCGGCATTCAAGAAGCAGGTGAAACAGATGAGCAAACCTTGCGACGGGAGATTTGGGAAGAACTCTCAGCTCACATCAATGCGTTTCATTTTTATGATCAATTTGAAGCTCAGGCAATTTATGAATCGAAATGGTTAATCATGCGAGTGTATGTCGTAACACTGGATCGTATGCCAGCGGCGTCTCAGGAAATTGATCAGCTTGTTTGGTTGGATAGTAATTACTTAGATAGCGGTTATCAGTTTGCTTCTATTTTGGGGCAGCAGCTATTACCGCGTCTTTTTAAAAGTGGAGAAGCGTGTGACTGACTGTCCATTTGGAGAAAAGCTGGAACGCTATTGGGCGCGGCGATATGACTACTTTCAACGATTTGATGAAGGCATACAGCTGGATGCGGAGGGATTGCATACGGTGATGCCGGAAGCATCGGCGCTCACGCTTGCTGCGCGCTTAAATCATGTAAAAATTGTGCTCGATGGGTTTTGTGGGGTTGGCGGGATATCAATCGCACTTGCACGACAAGGAAAACGGGTAATCGCAGTTGAATTGGATTATCAACGGCTAGCCATGGCGCAGCGTAATGCCGAAATCTATGGTGTTGATGGGCAAATAACTTTTATTCAGGGGGATTATTTCCAGATCGCGCCTACCGTGACAGCACAAGCAGTGGTGCTGGATCCCCCTTGGGGCTGGCCACGTTTTCGACAGGACAAACCTTTTTTACTTGAAGATTTTACTCCCTCAGGCAAAGACTTGATCAATTTCTCTCTTCAATATTTTCAAATTTTAATGTTGCGCGCACCAACAATCTTTCAGGTATCCGAAATGGCGCAGTTTGAGTTTGGTCTTGATTATCAAGTTTATATCGACCAGTTGGGTCAAGAAATCATCTCAAAATCCATTTTAATAGACGCTCGGGCATGGGGATGATTATCTTAGATTACACCCTATGATAACCGTGACTATATCCATTCCCTGGGAGGCAGGAATTTCTCATATAACTGAGCTTCGGGCGTACCCGATTCAGGTTGCCAGTTATAATGCCAGGCTACCAGGGGCGGCAGCGACATGAGTATTGACTCCGTCCTTCCTCCTGACTGCAATCCAAATAATGTGCCCCTGTCGTATAGCAAATTAAATTCAACATACCTGCCGCGGCGATATGCCTGAAAATCCCGTTCGCGTTGTGAGTAAGTGGTATTTTTGCGTTTCGAAACGATAGGCTGATACGCCTCGATGTAATGTTTGCCCACACTGCGCAGGAATGCAAAACATTGATCAAATCCCCATTCATTGAGATCATCAAAAAAAATTCCACCTATGCCGCGCTGTTCATTGCGGTGTTTTAAATAAAAATACTGGTCGGCCCATTTTTTATAATTTGTATAAACTGTCTGTCCAAAAGGATCACACGCGGCTTTTGCCATTTGATGCCAATGCTTGCAATCTTCGTCAAATCCATAATATGGTGTCAGATCAAAACCGCCGCCAAACCACCAGAATGGTTTCTGCCCTTCTTTTTCCACCAGGATGAAGCGAACATTAAAATGCGATGTGGGAATATATGGATTACGCGGATGCACGACAACAGAGACACCTAACGCCTGGAAACCTGAATCAGCCAATTCTGGCCTTCTGGCAGTTGCAGCCTGCGGCAATTGCAAGCCGTGCACATGAGAAAAATTCACACCAGCCTTTTCAATTTCCCTGCCGTCAGCAAGCACTCGTGTCAAACCACCGCCGCCACCCTTATGATCCCATTTATCTTCCCTGAACTTTTGCTGATTATCTTCAACCTCAAGAAAACGACATATCTGATTTTGCAGACCTAGTAAAAATTCCTTTACAGACGCTACTGCCAATGCCGCGTTAATTGTTTCAATCGCATCAAAACCCATCTTGTTCATCATCAGTATCAAGCTCCAGCCAAAGCGCATTGAACACAGCAAAACTGCATGCGAATGCAGTTCCTAAAATCCAGGCAAAATACCACATAAAGCCTCCTGATTAATAGTTTTCTGTTAATAGCACTTATCGCTTAATACGCAGTACGTTCATCTTTTTCTATGGCGTTTTTATCAACCTTGCCGCGCATTACCCGATAAACCCAGGATGTGTATATCAGCACGACGGGAAGAAAAATAATGACTGCAGCCAGCATAAGTAACAGAGTCAACTGACTGGATGATGCATCCCAGACCAGCAGGCTCGATGCCAGATTGGTGGATGATGGCAGGATAAATGGAAACATGCTTACTCCAACCGTGCCTATCACACCCATTTGGCTGAGACTGCTGCAGATGAAGGCAAAGCGGCTGTTACCCCAGCGTGCCGTCATTATTGCGCCCAGGGCCCCGGCAAAGCCAATTGCTGGCACAATCATTGAAATTGGATAGAGAGAGTAATTCCGTACCCAGGCACCTATCATGGGGATTACCTGTTTATGGAGCGGATTGGAATAACCATAGGGATCCGCTCCCGATACCACCTGATATCCTGGCAAAGCTTTGGTTACCCAGAGCCCGCCAATAGCGAATGAAATCACAAGCAATATGGCTGATAATCGCGCCCAGCGAATTGCACGGTCCCGGATGGGATTTTCAGTTTTAATGGCAAGATATAATCCGCCATGCATGACCAGCATGAATAAACTGGTTGCCCCGCACAATAATGCAAATTGATTAAAAAGATCGATAAGAGAGCCGCTATACGCAATACGCATGGTGTCATCAAAATAGAATGGTAATCCCTGCAAAATATTACCCACCAGCACACCGAAAATAACAGCCGGAAAAAATCCCCCAATGAATACTATCCAGTCCCACGTACGCCGCCAGAACATGTTTGGAAGCTTGCTGCGATATTTAAAGCTGACCGGTCTTGATATACCCATGGTCAGGAGCAGTAACAAAACAGGCAGATAAGCGACCGAAAAAGCCACAGCATAAACATAAGGCCATGCTGCGAAAATAGCGCCTGCACCGAGTATGATCCAGACCTGATTACCTTCCCAGACCGGACCTATGGTATTTAACACAATCCGTCGTTCTGTTTCTTCACGAGTCACTAATGGCAACAAGGCAGCAGCACCAAGGTCAAAGCCATCTGTCACTGCGAATCCCATAAATAATACGCCAAGCAATACCCACCATATGATACGCAGCGTTTCAAAATCCAGCATGTTCTACCTCCATTAAAATCATGAACTGACAGCCGGCCCTGCCGGTAAAGTTTTAGGTTGATGACTAGGGTGCACACTGAAATCATTGGAGTTGAATAATTTTTCCGGACCAAGACGGATATATTTGACCATGAGATATAATTCTACAATCGCCAGAACCGTGTAGAAAAATACAAAACCGCACAGCGAAATCCATACATTTGCCGCACTTAACGCAGATGCGCCCATAAAGGTTGGCATTAATCCATCAACAACCCATGGCTGTCGGCCATATTCTGCAACCACCCACCCCATTTCAGCTGCCAGCCATGGAAGCGGCAGGCTGAACAACGCCAGCCATAAAAACCAGCGATTATGAATAAGGCGCCGACGCTGTGCCAGATAAAATGCTGTAGCAAACAGGGCTATAAAGAAAAATCCGCACCCCACCATGACCCTGAATGTCCAGAACAAAGTGAAGACATCAGGAACAGTATCCCAGGCAGCCTTGTCTATGAGATCAGGTGTTGCGTGTAAAATGTCATCCGTGTATTTTTTGAGTAACAGGCCATAGCCTATATTTTCCTGATTGGCATCAAGTGTATCTTCAGCATGCCTGTCAGAAGGATCAATCTGTAAGGCTGACAAGGCATTATATGCCAGTATCCCGCTTTTTACGCGATTACGGGCTTCATCAACCAGGTCTAAGATTCCATATACCGGTTCATGAATGGAACGGGTTGCAATAAGACCAAGAAGATAGGGTATTTTTACAGCATAGTTGGTTACATGCATATTTTGATCAGGTACGCCGATGACGGTCAGCGGTGCCGGAGCCGGTTCTGTCTCCCACATCCCTTCTATGGCGGCAACTTTCATTCTCTGGTTTAGACCAGTCAGATAACCACTCTCATCTCCCAGTACAACCACACAAAGTGACGAAGCCAGACCAAATGCGGCTGCAACTGTCATTGATCGCTTGGCAAATTCAATATTTCTGCCTTTCAATAAAAAATAGGCGCTTAGTGATAAAACAAACATGGATCCACAGACATATCCAGCACTTATCGTATGTACAAATTTTGCTTGAGCAACCTCATTGAAAATCACGCTATAAAAATCATAGAGTTCCATGCGCATGGTGTGAAAATTGAAATGCGCGCCGACCGGATGCTGCATCCATCCATTGGCTATCAGAATCCAGAGTGCGGAGAAACTGGCACCCAAAGCCAGCATCCAGGTAACGACCAGATGGGCGCCTTTGGAAATCCGGTCCCAGCCAAAAAAGAACACTCCCACAAAGGTGGCTTCCAGAAAAAATGCCATTAATCCTTCAATAGCCAACGGGGCGCCAAACACATCCCCTACGTAATGGGAATAATATGCCCAGTTAGTACCAAACTGAAATTCCATCGTAATCCCGGTAGCGACGCCCATGGCCACATTGATGCCAAACAATATCCCCCAATACTGGGTCATTGTCCGCCAGATTGGGCGATTTGTAATAAAGTAGACAGTTTCCATGATGCCGAGTATGGTTGAGAGACCAAGAGTGAGTGGAACAAACAAGAAGTGATAGAGAGCTGTCATGCCAAACTGAACGCGGGAGAGCATTACTACATCACTAGCAGGTAACATACTTACTCCTTTCTTGAGCACGTAACGTTCTTAAGGATGTAACGTCGGATAAAAACATGTATATAATACGCCATAAATTTTTGTATGTAACGTATTTTGGAGAAAGCCCAGGTGACCTCAATCGACTCTTTCAAAACATTGCGCCAGCTAAATGTTAATGAGAATAATTACGATTATTACAGCCTTCCCGCATTGGAAGCATCAGGACTCAAAGGGATATCACAACTGCCCCACTCCCTTAAAATCCTGCTTGAAAATTTATTACGTCACGAAGATAACGATACTGTCTCACGGGATGATATACAGGCGGTCCTTTCCTGGCTGCAGTTAAAAAAATCAGACCGTGAAATCGCCTATCGACCGGCCCGTGTGCTCATGCAGGATTTTACCGGTGTTCCAGCGGTGGTTGATCTTGGCGCCATGCGTGATGCCATCAAAAAAATGGGCGGCAATCCTGAGCGTATCAATCCGCTTTCCCCGGTGGATCTCGTCATTGACCACTCCATTCAGGTTGATGCTTTTGCCACAAAAAATGCGGTGGACATTAACGCACATATGGAAATGGAACGAAACAGTGAACGTTATATATTCTTGCGCTGGGGACAGAAAGCATTTGCCAACTTCCGTGTTGTACCGCCAGATACAGGTATCTGTCACCAGGTCAATCTGGAATTCCTTGCAAAAACCGTTTGGCACGATCAAAAAAATGGACGCAAGATTGCTTACCCCGATACATTGGTCGGTACCGATAGTCATACCACCATGATTAATGGCCTGGGTGTACTCGGTTGGGGTGTTGGCGGTATCGAAGCCGAAGCGGCGATGTTAGGTCAGCCAATCTCGATGCTGATCCCCGAGGTGGTTGGCGTAAAAATCACAGGCAAACTGCGTGAAGGTGTCACCGCTACCGATCTCGTACTCACGCTCACCCAGATGCTGCGTAAAAAAGGCGTTGTTGGAAAATTTGTTGAATATTGTGGTCCGGGGCTCACTGATCTGCCGGTTGCAGATCGCGCAACCATTGCCAATATGGCTCCTGAATATGGGGCAACCTGCGGCTTCTTCCCGATTGATCACGCAACGCTGGATTACTTGCGCCTCACCGGACGTGACGCACAGACTGTTGCCCTAGTGGAAGCTTATGCCAAGGCACAGGGCATGTGGCACGATACAAATAGTCCCGAGCCTGTATTTACAGACTTGCTTGAAATCGATTTATCCAAAGTTGAACCAAGCCTCGCCGGTCCTAAACGGCCGCAAGATCGCGTTGAACTATCGCAGCTTCGCTCCGCATTCGACAAATTATTAGCGGATGCCAATCGAACCCAGGAAAAAAATGCAGCCTACAAGACAAGTGACAATTTTGACCTGCACCATGGCGATGTTGTTATTGCAGCCATCACAAGCTGTACAAACACTTCCAATCCCAGTGTATTAATGGCTGCGGGTCTGGTAGCAAAAAAAGCGCTGGAAAAAGGTTTGCAGCGTAAACCATGGGTCAAGTCATCGCTCGCACCAGGATCACAGGTTGTCACGCAATATCTGAAAACATCAGGTTTGGATAAATATCTTGATGAACTGGGTTTTGATCTGGTCGGCTACGGATGCACAACCTGCATTGGAAACTCTGGTCCGCTTCCTGACCCGGTTGCAAAAGCAGTAGCGGAAAACGACTTGATTGTGTCAGCTGTATTGTCTGGAAACCGGAATTTTGAAGGCCGGGTCCATCCTCAAGTCAAAGCCAACTGGCTGGCATCGCCTCCCCTTGTCGTAATTTTCGCCTTGACTGGAACAACATCGATTGATTTGACCAGTGAGCCAATTGGGCATGACAAGCAAGGACAGCCTGTCTATCTGAAAGATATCTGGCCGTCGAATGCTGAAGTTGCGCACGAAGTTGCAAAAGTCAGCAGCAAGATGTTTAGCGAACAGTACGCGGATGTTTTTACTGGCAGCAAAGACTGGCAGGCCATGAACGTCCCGGCAGGTGAAACCTATACCTGGCAGCATGACTCGACCTATATTCAGCACCCGCCCTTTTTTACGAACATGAGTACCGAACCTGGCAGAATTCAAAATATCGAAGGCGCCAGGATTCTTGCCTTGCTGGGAGACAGTATCACGACAGATCACATTTCCCCTGCCGGCTCCATCAAGGCTGATAGTCCAGCGGGCAAATACCTGCAATCCAAAGGTGTAGCTATCAAGGATTTCAACTCTTACGGTGCGCGACGCGGTAATCATGAAGTCATGATGCGCGGAACATTTGCCAATATCCGAATCAAAAATGAAATGGTGCCAGGTATCGAAGGCGGTGTTACCAAACACTATCCGAGCGGTGAAGTCATGTCTATCTATGATGCCGCAATGCGATATCAGGCAGACCATATTCCACTGGTCATTGTCGCTGGCAAGGAGTATGGTACAGGGTCTTCACGTGATTGGGCTGCGAAGGGACCCAAACTACAGGGTGTGCAGGCAGTGATCGCAGAAAGTTTCGAACGTATACACCGGTCTAACCTGATTGGAATGGGTATACTCCCTCTGCAGTTTAAGGATGGAGAAAACAGGAAAACCCTGCATCTGGATGGTACCGAAATAATCAGTATCACTGGCCTCGATGACCATATGCAGCCTGGCTGTGAAATCAAGGCCATTATTCAACGCTCTGACGGCAGCAGGAGTGAAATTAGTGTCATCAGTCGAATCGATACCCAAAATGAAATTGAATATTATCGCCATGGTGGTATTCTGCAATATGTGTTAAGAAATATGCTAAAGAGTCATTAATTGTAAATATATTGAGGCTTGAATTATGACCGAAGGCGGACAGAACCTGATTAAGATCGCTAACGACTTGTCTGCGTTGCGAGATGAAATTGCCCTGAATCAACAGAAAGGTGAGGACGCCTTCAATACCATCATTCATGATGCTGATACTTTTAATCATTATGTTACCAACGTTGATCAGCTGCGCATCTTCGTATTTGTTTTTTCCGGTGTTCGCGAAGAATACAGACAAAAAACGCTAGAGCATGTATTGACAGAGCCTGTTTTCTCACGCTTGATCAATGATACGGATGCCTTGCTGCAGTTGGCGCGTATTTTTAACTCCGAGATTGAAAACAGGCAGATTCTTCAATTTGTCTTTTCTGATCCCATGACATATAACCGGGTTATTCCAAACAATGAATCACATAACATAGTCCTGCACGCTGTCGGCAAGACCAGTATGGATTTCATCAGGCAAGAATATACGACGACCCTTATGCGTTGTGAAGCTGATAAAAAAACACTTGTTAATCTTGCTGTCACCGGACGAACGACCGGCAGCTTTACATCAGGTCCGACACTATTCGACAGGTCAGAGCAGACTAAAAACAAAAAGCTTCCGTCAGAAAACAAGCAAACTTCTGATGTATCAGCCAGAGTTGTATTAAACTGCTAGTCAACACATTGCTCCGCTCCCTCTGCACTATATCAGGGTACATGTCCATTTAGATGAATATCGATATGCGGTCGATTCTTCATATTTTGTAATATGGTCATTTGAATCTGGTACAGAATCAGGCATTGCTGTCTCCAAGCTGCTGCGCACAACCGTATCTTTGTCAACAGGTTTGAACATTGACATTTCGGAGACTTTAATCGGATCAGTCCTCAAGCTGCGTGAAGACTTGGGATCAAGTTCACCAAATATTAATTCTTGCAATTTATCCTTGTTTTTTTCAGCCATTTTCAAATACGACTGAACACTCCCGTTATAATTGTCTTTCTTGTGCAGTAGCCCTTGATCAGCACTTATCAATACTCCAGCCGCTCTTACCGAGCCATTAACCACAGCCATTTGCAAGGGAGTACAGCATAATGGTTTTGATTTTTTCATGCTTGTGGATGCTTGTTCTTCTTCGTCTTCATCATCCGAAGAAAACATGACTTCAGTGATCGCTGGCTTAGCTGCAATCAGCTTACTTAACAATTCAGCGTCATCGTGAATGATTATGTACTGCAAGAAATTCATAAAACATTCATCATCAGGATCAATACTAAGCTCACCAGCCTGGATTTTTTCATCAATACATTTGAAGGTTTCTTGATAATCCGTAACATCTGAACATATCACATTGTGTAAAAGCAGCCAGCGATACGACATCGGCAGGAAACTGATATCAGCGCCAGCATTGAATAATTCAGAAGCAATTTCATATTCATCATTTTCGATCGCATAACAAAGCGCGGTCATGCCCTTCGGGTATTTTGGATCCGCTTCATTGGAAACCAGATCCAGCTCAAGCCGATCTTTCTGCGCCAGAAGTAATTTAACGAATACAGTATTCCCTCTGGATGCTGCAATCTGTAATGCTGTCATACCCCGCTCACC
>JAJPJI010000027.1 GCA_021324305.1 Gammaproteobacteria bacterium
GAAAGGAAAAAACCTGTGTATCAAAAATCCATGCTGGCCGCATCAATGAATATGTTAAAGCAGGATCAACTGAATGAAGTCACCAAAACCAGAAGCGAGGATCCTGTCTATCTGGTCGGCGATGATAATGAACCAGCTGACCCGTTGATCAAATTACTGGGCCGCTCATTGTCCGCACACTTCCGCTATCCGCGCATGGCGGGAGAGTTCGGCATTCGCGGCAAGGTGATTATTGAACTAACCCTGCATCCGGAAGGATATTTTACTGACGTGCAAATGCTGCGTTCCAGCACCAATGCAGACCTGGACGCCGCGGCTCTGTACGCGGTGAACTCTGCTCCGTCCGTCATCGGAGCAAACAGGTTTATTTCCCAGCCCAAACACTTTGTCGTCGGCTTCGTATTTTATTAGATCATCAGCCATGCCTGCGGTTAAAACCCCTATCCGCTGCCTGTTTATACTCTTCAATAGCCGCTTTTGCTTCCGGAATCTTGCACAATTCGGCAATATCCTGCTCGGTCAAGACGGCGCAAACTGATTTTTCGCCATTCTTGTCATAGACATTGTAAATCAGGGTTTGTTTGTTTCTGATCGTATCGATCAATTGCGACAACGGCAGCGCATACCCGCTCTGTGTATGAAAAACTTCGCCGGGATAATTAAACAACAATATCTTATGACTGGCGTAATCGTTTTTGTAACCCTGCACCATTGCAAGTATTTTCTTGTCATGGGTATGTTCACTGATCAATTTCGCGAGATTCGTGTACACAATATTGGTTTGCTTGTCAGGCGCGGAACGATAACTCCGGCTGCTCTCACTGATGCGGGCAAACCGCGCCATCAGCAGGGTTTTCAAACCCTGAATTTCCATATCGGAAAGCGGAGTTTGCCCATCCTTGTCAGCCAGATATCTGTTATAAAAATCTCGCAATTCCTTCACACCGCCGCTGTCACCAGATGCAGAGCGTAACTTGCCTTTATGCTCATCGTATCCTGTCAGTAACTTTAAAACGTCCCTGCTGGTGGCTACCCTGTCCTGCCTGCTCTCCATGCCTCTAACCTCCAAAATTGATACCGCAAAAGTTAGTCATTATTTGTTTGGCGACGGCGCTGCCAACTCCTGATTTTCCTCGTTGTTCAGTCTTTCGGGATGGTTGACCAGCATATCAAGCAAGTTGCGCGTACGGGCAGTCCTTGCTTGGCGCATGACCCGATCTTCCGGATGCAGCAGGATTTCAGCCGCCCGCAATTGGATTGCCCGGAAGCTTTTCAGATCTTTCAGTTTATCCAATGCATCGCGCTTTGCTATCTTGGTATTGATTTCATAACGATAGAAAAATGAAAAACATCCCTCGCATAAATCATCGATTTCACTTTGCAAGGTGGCAATCAACTTCTTAATCGCACTCACTGCCCTGGTATGCTGTATCATCTCTCTCAATGTAGTCTGATCGGAATAGGGATAATGGGTTGTGTGTTCAGTCTCCAAACTGCCTTCTTTGTTAAACTCTTTTCCATCCGATGACTTTTTCTCCTCACTGGCAAGCAAGGGTTTGTGTTCGTCTGTTTTGCGCTCCTCGTCTGATTCGAGATCCTCGCCAGTTTTTTTGTGTACTAAATCTTTTACTTTCCTTTCCAGCCTGTCTTCTAGAGACTTTATCGCCTTAACCGGGTGTATTTCGATTTTTCCCTTGTGCTCATGCTTGTCTTTTTCGTGCTGCTTCTCAATGATTTTCCGTGCTTTTTCAAAATCGCCCTTGGCAAGTTTTTTTAATAACTTGAGGGTATTGCTTCTGTCATTCAGCGTGATGCCCAGAATGCTGATCGCCAGATAGGGTATAAAATCCCTGACCAGGACCTGCCAATCCTGGGGCTGGGCACGCACGAGCTGGGTAATAATAAAATCCAGTTTCCTGACAAGGCGTTGATCATGTTTCTTTAACTCATGTTCACGGCGCTGCCGGAGAAGATCAACCGCATGTTCCTGTTCCCTGGACAACTTTGTATAGGGATGAGAATCGATGCGTTTCATTCTTGTGACAGGGTCTTCATGAGGGATAAATATATTATGCGGTTTTTCCAGTTCAACCGCCGGGTTGACCCCTCTTACAAACCGGAACGCTTTCTTGTCCTTGATATCTGCGATTTCCCGCCAGTGCTTCTTTTTGTCCTTTGATAACTCATCAAATCGTTTCGCGTCTTCTGCGTTAAGCAGGAAGGCATTGATATACCCTTCCTGCACCCCCTGTATACTTGACAGACCAGGACGATCGATTACCTCAACATACAATGCTTCCCCGCTGGCATTTTCGGGCTTGGCAATCGTGTGCACCTGCACATTTGTAAATCCGATATTGGCAAGCTCATCAGCGATTTCTTGTGCGAGTGTCTGGCCGTCATCCTTGATTAGACCAGCATCACAGCCAACCAGATACAAATGTTGAAGCATGGCCATCTGGTCTTTCCTGAACAGCTTCGCCATACGTTTGGCAAACTCCTTGGGCGTATAACCTCCATAATCATGGGTGCAACCGTGCCCAAGAAATATCATGGATCGCAGATTGTCTGCCTCCACACCGGTAAAACATTCATCACTGGCAATGTCGGCCACTTCAAGCTTGCTGTCTGGATAAAATGCTTTGCCCAGTTTCGAAGCATAGTGCTTTGTGGATTCATCATCTCCCACCGTGAATATACGTTTAGTAAATGGCATGGCATGTTCCGTATTGTCAGGTTATCCGGCATCAAAATCACAAGGTATTCGCATTCGTTTTCACTTTTTCCGGCAATAATATTTCATTGTACCGCCTGATCAAATCTTCAATAAAAATCCGCGATCCTGCGTAAGGCCCCTGAAATATGGACAGGGGGTAATTCAACGCTTCATTAAGCGTGTCGACAGGCTTGATATTATTATTTATCTTTTCATCCTGCATGAATGCCGAGATAAAACCACCTATGGAAACCGCATCAGGATAATAGTCGCCACGCGTGCCGTCGAGCATTTCTTCAAGCCTTGCCTGCAGCTGCTTTAACACCTGAATTTTGGCTGCTGGCGACCAGACATGATACGACTGCCCAAGTATCCGGATTTGCTCAGCGATTTCATTGCAGACCGCTGCAATCGGATGCTCAGACTGGCGTTCCCGTGATTCAGAAGCAGAAGAGGGATCCGTTTCCGGATTGTGGGATGATTCGGGATGAAGGATGCTTTCCAAACGGCTGCGGATATGTTTTACCAGCCGGTGTGACGACATGATTGATAAATGCCCGTGTCGGTCCAGAATGACCAGAGACGCCTTGTGCTCAGGGATGTGCGCAGAATCAATCGGCACAAGCGAATCATTTTCCGCGGCATAATAAAAATACGGTACATCTGATTCCTTGATTTTGTCCACCAGCGCCTTACAGAATTCACTGTCTTTTTCCATCTGTTTAACGGATGTCGAATACCAGGAAAGCGGCGGCAAGGCTAAATCTGATCCCGCGAATGGACCGCCGATGGCAAACACTGCTTCGACCTGAATATCAGCATTTTTCGCCAGGTATTCAGTGAGGTAGGCTGCAACCAGCGCACCTCTTGAATGACCCATGAGAATCACTTTTTTATGATTAGCTGCGCGAATTTTTTCCAATAATTGATGAGCAAATTGTTCGATCCCTGTTCCTTGCGCCCGATTATCAAATGACACCAGATTAATCGTGGAAATATTTTCCGGAAGATCATCAACCAGGCGGTTGGCAATTAAGGTAAATGCTGACACACGATCTGCCGTACCGTGAATGCAATATATTGCCGTACTGTCATCGCTTGCATTTTCAGTAGAAGAAGGCAGTTTATGATTGGGATTGCGGTAAATCACATCGCCGCTGCTTGAAGTTAGCCAGAGCCAACAATGTCTTAGTGCGCCCGTGATACTAACAGGCTGTGCTTTTTGAAATCTACCAAACATGCCTGACCTCCGTTTCAGCATTGCCCCGCGTCTGGTATCCACATTTTGAAATTGAGTTTGCTATTTTTTCATGCATTATATGGTTTTAACATTAACAGAAAATTAAATTTGCGGCTGATATGTTAATATTACTGCTATCAATATGCTCCTGATGGAACCTTGAATGAATAACCTATTAAAACTGTCTGCTTACTGTACATATTTCATCTCCATGTTATTAATTCCATCCATCTGTCACGCAGATCTCACTGGCAAGGATTTACTGGAAGACTGCCAGGTCAACCTTCATCTGGCACAAATCCATTCAACGGCAGCCATCACTGTCAAGGAAGCGTTTCAGGAAGGAGCATGCACAGGATACATTAAAGGTTTCGATGACATGGAAATTATTTATGCTTCCATCATCGCCGGGCCCAGCGCAAATGAAAAAGACATTAAAAAATATTCTCTCTATTGTCTGCCAAAAGGCACCACCAATGTACAGATGGCAAAAGTCATCGTCAATTACCTGCTAAAACATCCTGAAGTTTTGAGCAATTCCGCTGATTTGTCAGTTGCCAAGGCATTGCGAACCGCCTACCCTTGCACTGATTAACGCTCATTCGCCTTGATTACCGCACATCACAGATAACAGATTATTTTTATTAAAAAATTTCATCAAGCTGTTCATCCCTTCATCAAAAAAAGCCAGCCTGGTGCTATAGTTAAAGTTAACGGTATGGCATGGATTGCTCTCCACACAAGAACGGAAAAGAAGGAGGGCAATAAAATGAGCACTACAAAATCAGCCTTGATTGCTGCTGTTATCCTCACCCTTAGCGGTTCACTCTATGCCAAAAATTACGGCTCCATTCTCTGCACAGCACCGCAGGCTCAATATACCTGTTACACCATCAAGCATGGGGATACCTGGGAAAAGTTATTTCCTGACGCGGATAAACGCGACCTCGTCATGAAAATCAACCGCATGAATACAAGACTGCATCCCGGCATGCAAATCGCTCTGCCTGTGTCAGATGATAACGACATTCTCGATTATTCGCCGCTGCCAAAACAAATTGATCCTCCGGGAGAAAAAATTATCATTGTGTCCATCCACAACCTGGCTTTCGGCGCATATGATGGTGACGGCACGCTCGAACTCTGGGGACCGATATCCGCTGGTCGCGGCTACTGTCCTGACCTTGGTCACGGCTGTCATACCGCGTTAGGAAAATTCAGCATCTACCAAAAAGAAGGCGCCGGCTGTGTCTCCAGCAAATTCCCGATTGGCAAAGGCGGCGCACCCATGCCCTATTGCATGTTCTTTCATGGCGGTTATGCATTGCATGGATCCTATGAAGTTCCCGGCTATAATGCCAGCCATGGCTGTGTGCGCATGTTCGTCAATGATGCCAAATGGCTCAATCAGGAATTCACCAGTGATGGTTCAAATGTCACCGTTATCATAAACAAGTAGCTTCACAACGGTCACGATAAATAGCATACTCCTGTCTCTCAATTTACATCTGGACCTATTACAAGGAGTATCCATGAAGTTATCGTTTTCAGCTTCCCTAATCCTAGGGGCAGCGTTGATCAGTGTGAGCGTGACATCTCAGGCATCCATGCTGGGATTGTGCAATGACGCACCCAAATATACACAATACATCTGCTGTCCTTCGAGCGGCGGCTGGATAGTCAGCCCAGACTGCAATCCAGGCGCATCACCGTATTGCACGAATGACACAGGATTGATTTCCGGGTCAAATCCGCCTGTCACGATTCTGCAAGACTGCAAAAACCGCGGTGGAACACAGATGACGTATTACATTAATGGAATGAAGAAATAACCTGTTCACAAGTGCCAACAACAGTTGGCACTTGTTCCAGATGAAAGCATTAAAGATTCCTGGTAATTGAAGTATCGCAGATTTTTTCTTTTATCTGTTCCGCAGATACCGCGCCCGCGGCAATAATTCTCTCCAATATTCTCTCCTGCTTCGTTTTTTCATAAGCTGCTTTCTTCACCCAGTCAACTGCAGTAAACCCGTTACTGGATGACTCATTGAGACTGAAATCGCCCAACAGACTTCTGTTTTCCACCAACAAATTCACCACCTGCTCTTCACCATACGCACACGCCTTGCGAAAGGCCAATGCAAACAGGTCCTTGTTGATTGCATCCAGTAACTCTTCCTTTTTGTCAGATTGCTTGCAGGCGTTACTCAGCATGACGATACATTTGCTTAACGGATCGGTGACAGAGATAAATGCGGTTGATGCCAGCAAGGAATTTGGCGCATTAACTTCTCTGCTCAGGTTTTTTTTAATCTCAACTGCCAGGAATTCAGCTTCATCCTTGAGCTGATTAAAATCCGTTTTCAGTGGATCGATATCAGTCAGTTCTGCAATCGTAAATAACTGGTAGGCTCTGATATATTTTCCTAGAGTGACCCAATTTTATTTGCCTTGCCTATCACGCCAAGAAAAGGATCAACCAGCAAACAGTCATTACCCAGCTTCTTGAACGTAATGATATCAGAATTAGGCTTAAGACATGACGTATCACCGATTATTAGCAATGCATGCATATCCGGAATACCCATATCATCCAGCTTGCCATCCAGTCTGACTACTGTAAAATTCGTTTTACAACCCAACAAACCCAATTCCATGACCGCACGGCTCGTTGTTTCCTGGCATTCGCCAACACCAAAATAAGTAATGGCTATGGATCTTGCTGTCACAGGGTGCTTGAGTGAAGAGGAGAATTTTGATTGCGCTTCGAGGCTGGCATTTCGCACTCCTTCCAGTTGATGCATGTTGTCAAGAAATGTTCGAACTGCTGGTTCTCCGAATTTTTTGACATATTGATCCATTTCATCTGGGTAAACACGAGGGAATTGCTCACGCGAAATGATATCATTACTCGATGTAACCTTGGCTTTTATGTTTTTCAGGGCTATCTGGGCCAGTTCCAAATCACTCTGGCTTGGTGACTCTTTTTCATTCAGGGACTTTCGTGTATTTAACATGCTATACCTCGTTATTATAATAATTAATTCAATTTCCCGAAATATATCAAAAGCAGCACTCACAGGATATAAATTTTCCTTTTCCTTTCAAAGGTTACCAAACCAGTACAAACATACATGGACTTGTTTAATTTTTTAGCTATACTATCTGTCCTGTAAAGCGCCAACAAAACGAGAGATAAAAATACTGGTGTAAAGACATGATCAATAAAGCTTGTCGCTGCATCATTACCCTGCTGGTGTTATCAATCTATCCTGTTCTTGCACAGGCAAACGATGCATTTCGTATTGAAATCAGCGGCATCCAGGGTGAAATGTACAATAATGTCCAGGCACAGTTGAGCATTGAAGAGAAGAAATCCGATAGCGATATTTCGGTTCTCAAGATGGACAAATTCCTGAAAAAGGCGCCGGCCATTATACGCAAGTCGCTGGAACCCTATGGATACTTCAAGGCCACAGTCAGTCCCGCGAATATCCGGCATGTTGATTCAACACTCGTCGCCGCGTTTCGGGTAAACCCGGGTCAGCCGCTCAAGCTGTCATCCGTCACCGTGCAGATTCTCGGAAACGGCGAATCGAATCCGGCGCTGCATCGCTTGGCTGAGGACTTCCCCATAAAAACAGGAATGGTATTTAATTCAGATGCCTATGAAAAAGCCAGAGACCTTCTTTTCCAGACCGCCAATGACGAAGGCTATATCAAATCCTATTTTATTAAAAACGAAGTCAAGGTAGACCTCAAACGGTATCGGGCAGATGTCACCCTGATTCTGCAAACCGAAGACCGTTATTATTTCGGAAAGGTAAGTTACAGCCAAAGTCCCTATGCACAGAGCTTTCTTGACAGATTCCAAAGTTTTAAATCCGTCACGCATTTTTCCAGCAAAAAACTGTATCAGTTTCAGCAGGAAATGAGTAACAGCGGTTACTTCCAACAGGTTGAAGCAACACCCGATCTTGAGCATATTGAAAACCACCAGGTTCCAATCAACGTCGACGTGATGGCACCCAAGTCACAACGTTATGACTTTGGTCTGGGCTATGGTACGTTTACCGGTCCACGGTTAAGCGCGGGAGTTAACTTCAGACGGCTGACTGACACTGGACAGCATTTTAATGCTGAAATGAAATTATCCTCTGTCTTGTCCGGATTGGCAGCGAAATATTTTATTCCTGGCCGCAACCCCTTGACTGATCAATACGTCATCGGTGCGAATTATCAAAAATTTACCCCGAAAAATGGCAGAAGCTATGCCAACAATCTTTCGCTGGGATACATCAAAAAATCCGGCCATTGGCACAACAGCATAACGTTAAATTATCTGACCGAGCGTTACTCCATCGAAAACCAGCCATCAACAAACAGTGAATTGCTGTATCCCAGCCTGAATCTGTCGTATGTCAAGGCGGACGATATACTAAATCCCCACAATGGGCATTCGCTTAGCCTGACTCTGCAAGGAGCAACCAGGGACTTGCTGTCTTCCACCAGCTTTTTACAGGGCGAATTAAAGGGCAAATACATTTTCAGTCCCTTTGATAGCAGCCGCGTCATCCTGAGAGGCGACCTGGGTTACACTGTCGTTAATAATATCGATAACCTCCCGCTGACATTACGCTATTTCGCCGGCGGCTTGAATAGCATCAGAGGATACCCCGACAGCAGTATTGGACCGGGGAAGTACCTGGTAACAGGCAGTGCTGAATACCAGCACCGGATTTGGGGCAACTGGTATGGGGCGTTGTTTTATGATGCGGGAACTGCCAGCGACCACTATGGCGACCCTCCATTGAGCATCGGTGACGGCGCAGGCATTGTATATCAATCGGTCGTTGGCCCGATAAAAATTTACCTGGGACGCGCTGAAAACAAACGCGGCAAACCATTCAGTGTTGAATTCAACGTGGGGCCCGAATTTTAATGCGCTTGCTTATCCTGAAATTGATTTTCCTGTTAAGCCTTTCTCTTGCAGGGCTTGTCTATTTCATCAGCTCGACTACCGCCGGTCTGCAATTCATCCTTGCCGTGACGAGTGCCACCATACCCGGGCATCTTGCTGTCAGTCATGTCCAGGGTACGCTCTCGGATTTCACACTTGACAATCTCACTTATACTTATGAAAACGATATCTATCAATTCAACAAGGTGCGTGTTGCGTGGCAGCCATTCGAGTTAGTCAACAAACGCGCGGTCATCAACAGCATTCGCATACATGAAGCGCTCATCAATGTAAAAACGTCAGATGACAACACACCCATAGAAACTGCGTTTTTGCAGCCGCTTCGCATTCATCATCTACAGTCAGACAAAACAGTAATCACCGTGAATGATAAACCGTCAGGCAAATTCGACAATATCGATATAACCTGCATAGACGGCAATGACTATCGCGTCACTGGCAATGTGTACGAAGGCAATGCAGCGGGAACAATGCATCTGGAATGGTCGCCGGTTTTCAAGTTAACTTCCACATTAGCTTTCTCGGACATCAATTTGAATAAAGTTTCGCAAAAATTAAGTGGTAAACTCAGTTTCATTCTGCAAAACAGCATCCATGCTGACCAGAATATGCTGAGCTACGATGCGAGGATGGATGAATTAAATGGCAACCTGCGTCAATTTCCCATCCGGGGATTTGCAGCAATTCATTATAAAAATGGAACGCTTGAGATTGAACCTTCCGAGATAAACATTGCTAACGGATATGCGCGCCTTGCCGGTCGTGTCAGCGAGGAATGGAAATTAAATTGGGATTTGAACATTCCTGATTTTGCCAATCTGCTCCCTGACTTGCACGGCAGGCTTGTCACATCAGGCATCATCACTGGCCCGCGTGCGCGCCCCGTGATCGAGGGGAAATTCAATGCCGCGCAATTCATGGCTGCAAACGTCAAGGCCAGCCGTGTGAACGGAAGCATTCACATGGAATCCGGAGAAACGTCCGTGATCGAGATGGATGCAAATAATATATTCATCAATCATTATCCTGTCCCGTCCATCCGGCTGCGCGCTGTGACACAATATTTCCATCGCCGCCTGTCATCCGAGCTTGTGATGTCATCCTCGGCGCATGATGAATTGAAGGGCCGCCTTTCAGCTCCGCGATTGGACATGCGGCAAATCGAGTTGACACCCATTCACGGCATCTTTAACTTCCATTTTGCAAATCTAAATGCTTTAGCCAGCACACAAGATGAAATCAAGAATCCCAAAGGGGATGTGAATGGCAGGATTGAGCTGGGCGGGACTATCGGCGGTCCGGAATTAAGCGTTGCCGCAGCCATTACTAATGGCGAATTGACCATACCCAGGCTGGGCATCACCTTGAAAAAAATCACGCTCAATGGCCAGTACAGTCATCATTCCATTACCGCGAGCGGCTCATTCCATTCAGGAAAAGGCGTTGGCAACATTCAAAGCACCATACAATTGTCACCGGCCTTGCAGGCAGCCATAAAGCTTGGCGGCGAAAATCTGCAATTCGCCAATTTGCATGAATATAAAATATTCATATCACCAGACATCATATTGGCTTATCAGGGCGGCGCCATCAGCATGAATGGGAAAATAGTGATTCCATCCGCCTCCATCGCACCCGTTGATTTAAGCGCAACCACAACACTATCCAGCGATGTTGTTTTTGTGAATGCACCCGCATCACATGCGGCATTACCAGCCAGTTTATCCATACAGACACAGCTTATCCTGGGCGACGCAGTCAAGCTCGATTATGAAAACCTGCATTCCAGGGTAAAAGGAACGCTGTCCATATCACAGACTCCAGGCCGTCAGCCAACTGCATTTGGCCAGCTCTATCTGCAGGATGGTACTTACAACGCTTATGGGAAGGTATTATCCATACAAAATGGACGCATCATCTACACTGGCAACGCATTATTTAACCCGGGACTCGATATCAGTGCAACGCGCAAAATCAAGGTCATTGCAGTAAGCAGCGCCAGTCAGTTCAACAATACGGGCTTGCAGCCAACCTACGCGGGCACGGATACGGTGACAGTTGGCGTATATGTGAAAGGGACGATTAAAAAGCCCGCCATCACCCTGTTTTCTTCGCCAGCTGGCATGAGCCAGAACAACATACTCTCGTATTTACTCTTTGGCTATCCCCAATCCGAATTATCGGGTGATAATAAACTCGCCTTACTAAGCGCCGCTGCCTCGCTCAAGACCGGCGGCTCCATACTCGGCGGATTCACAGACAAAATTCAGAACATGACCGGTTTATCCGAGTTGAATGTGGGCTCCACGCAAATCTTCAACCCTCAAACCAATTCCACCCAGAACGCAACCACACTCTCTGTAGGCAAACAGATCTCAGACAAATTATCTGTGCATTATAGTGTAGGCTTATATACCTCTGCTGCCTTGCTGAATATCCGATATCAACTATCAAAGCGAATATCCCTGCAGACTGAAACCAGCAGTCTTGAAAATGGCGTGGATTTGCTGGTTGGATTTGAACGTGAATAGCAGCAGCATCCTCTCTCATTGCAACCCCGGCATGCATTGCACAAGCACGGGGTTACAAAGTCAATGCTGAGAACGCGCCCTTAAATTGTGTGCCAGCCGCCATCGGTGGTAACACAGGCAGTCCCGTTGATTTCTTTCTTGTAATTGCCTTTTTCAACGACCACATTGTATTGACGGCAGAAAGGATTTCCCTGGATAACGACTTTTTTAACTGGCGTTACGGTATAATTAATGCCGGTCGCTCCGTTGGCCCAGTGAGTGGATTTGCCAGTACCACTATCCAACGCATGCGACATTTTTGATTTATCCTGTTCGTCCATGGATTTTAATCCGATTTCACCGCCGCCAGTCATAGTGATATTCACATTGGTTTCTTTTCCTGCCTGGTCAACAGAAGCAGCGGGAAGACCTTGTTTTTCAGCACCTTGAGCATTGGTTGCTGAACCAAATCCGGGAATGCTGGACATACCTGGCATATTCGAGCAGGCTGTTAAACTGACAGCTGCGATAACTACAACCATTTTTAGCACAAATTTTTGCATGTTAGGAATTCCTCCATTTTAACGTTTTTCAATCGAAACATCTCTTTTGCCATCCTGTATCACTGTCAATGGCAGAATAATTAATTATTGATATATTTTGTACAAAAAACTACTCTTATGCGCTTGCATCATATCATGAGCACAGTCAGGTCATACTGATGACATGGTTAACCAATTTTATATTGCAGACGCTTGCATGGAAATGAAAAAAACAGATGTTATTATTATTGGCGCCGGCGCAGCAGGTTTGATGTGCGCGATCGAAGCAGCCAAGCGGCAACGCAAGGTTATCGTGATCGAGCACGCCAACAAGCCCGGCAAAAAAATTCTCATGTCCGGCGGCGGCCGCTGTAACTTCACGAATTATCTTATCAATTCAGATAATTATATTTCGCATAATCCGCATTTTTGCAAATCAGCGCTCAGCCGGTATACACAGTGGGATTTCATTGATTTGGTAAAGCGGCATCATATCCCATTTCATGAAAAAACACTGGGACAATTGTTTTGCGACAACAAATCCATGGACATTCTTGCCATGTTATTATCTGAATGCAAACAGGCTGGCGTCGATATTCACCTGGACACAGAAGTACTGCGTGTAAAAAAACACGTCGATCATGGTTTCATTCTTGAAACCAGCGCGCAGGATTTTTCCTGTAACTCTTTAGTGATTGCCACCGGTGGACTATCCATTCCTACCATGGGAGCGAGTCCTTTTGGATACAGGATTGCCGAACAGTTTGGAATCAAGGTATGGCCAACCCGCGCAGGACTGGTTGCGCTCACCCTGCATCCGGAAGACAAGGAAAAATTCTCCGTTTTATCCGGAATATCGGTCGCGAGCGTGGTCAGCAATGACCAGATCAGTTTCCGGGAAAATATATTATTCACACATCGCGGAATCAGCGGCCCTGCCATTTTACAGATATCTTCTTACTGGCATCCCGGCGAGGAAATTACCATCAATCTGTTACCGGAAATCGATTTGTTCGATTTTCTGGTCGGGATGCAGCACGAGCAGCCACAAAAGCATTTAAAAAACATGCTTGCGGAATTACTGCCCAAACGGGTTGTGGATGTATTTCTGGATCCGGAGATTGCAGATCGAAAACTTGCTTCTATCTCGCATCGCGAATTCACCCTGGTGGCGGCGCAATTCAATTCCTGGAAACTGAGACCCAACGGCACTGAAGGATATCGCACCGCGGAAGTGACGCTGGGTGGTGTTGATTGTGACGCCATCTCATCTAGAACAATGGAAGCAAAAAGCATACGCGGCTTGTATTTTATTGGCGAAGTACTCGATGTGACTGGCTGGCTGGGCGGTTACAATTTTCAATGGGCCTGGTCATCGGGCTGGGCTGCAGGACAAGTCGTTTAACCGGTGCAGGACAATTTTACCTGATACGCTTAAGCGCTGCAGGCATGGTCAGGCAGCCTGTTCCTGCCCGAAATAAAATCCCGTGATCGATTGCAGTTCATCGAGCGTTTCGCAGACATTCACCCTGCTCGCGAATTCCAGTCTGCTTGCCAGGCCGCGGGCATAATACTTTGCAAACTTGCGCGCCTGTAATATCGCAAATTTTTCACTGCCAAGCAGGCGCGCCAGGTTCATCACATGCTCAAGAAACAGTGCCCCTTGCTCTTGATGCAAGGGCAGATTGAATGGTTCACCGTTCATTTCCGCGATCAACTTTCCTATCAGCCATGGCTGCCCAACGCCCGCACGTCCTATCATGACACCCGCACATCCAGTTGCGAACATTTTTCCTAATGACGTCATGCAGGCGATGTCACCATTTCCGATCACAGGAACCTGGAGATTTTCGACAAAAAACCGGATTTCATCATAACGACAAGGAGTCTCATAATGCTCGGTCCAGTGTCTGCCATGAACGACCAGAAAATCAGCTCCCGCATCCTGCACAGCCGCCGCGATATCAGAGTTGAATTTTTCATCGCTTCCTCCCTGAACACGAATTTTCACAGACACTGGCAAATGCGTGCTGGCTTTCATTGCGCATATCATTTTGTAAAGCAGTGTTGCATCGGATAACAGACTTGATCCTGCTCCCCGACTGCGAATTTTTTTCACGGGACACCCACAGTTTAAATCGATCAGGTCTGCTCCGTGATCCGTCACAATTTTCGTCGCTTCAGCCAGTTCAACCGGGTGATTGCCTGATAACTGGAAACAGACGGGACCTTCGTCCGGATCTTTTGCAATAAAACGTTGTTGTGAATATTCTGACTGGTGAATGAGCGTCTTGCAGGAAATCATTTCGGTGCAAGAAAAAGCCGGTTTGCTATATCGCCAGGTCAACGCACGAAATGGCGCGCAACTCACGCCCGCGAGCGGACCCTGTATGATATTAACCGGAAATGTCCGATTACCCAGGGTTAATGGTTTGATCAAACTCATAGGTGCTTAGGTTACTCGTTTTGTCAGTTTTGATGTTCATGTCATGTTCATGCGCTGATTCAGAAACCGCGTCATGATTTTAAAAGTGTTAATTAAACTGCGTCAGCTCTGGGAGCAAGATCGAATTCTCATGCCTATTCAAGCCTGTATCCAGGAGCTGAAACAGTTTTAATTAACATTTTCAGATCTTCCGCTGGTGATATTTTTATTATAAAGCCTTCCCACAGCCTGATGAACATTCGGCTATAATATCAAATCCGGGTCTATCAATCGAGGCATACAATCGTGATCAACATTTCGCGTCATACTGCGATCGATGAAACTGAAATTGAATTCACGTTTATTCGGGCACCCGGACCGGGAGGACAGAATGTGAATAAGGTCGCCACGGCAGTTCAGCTCAGATTCAACGTCATGAAATCAGCATCCATCCCGCCTGATGTCCGGGAACGTCTGGTATCGCGCCTGCGAAACAGGATCACCCGGCAGGGTGACATTATCATCAAGGCAACCCGCTTTCGAACCCAGGAACGTAACAGGGAAGATGCACTGCAGCGCTTGCGAGACATTTTGAGTCAGGCCGCAGCAGTGCCTAAAAAGCGCAAAAAAACCAAGCCGACTCAAGCTGCCATACAGCGCAGGCTGGATACAAAGAAAAAACACTCAAGAGCAAAATCACTTCGACGCAACAAAGGCAATCATGACGTTTGATAATCATTTCATCCAAACAGAATGCCTATCACCAGGAATCTGGGCTCATTCAGATAAGGACTGACATCAGGAACCGGCGAAATGGCATTCAGGGCACGCATGGCTTCGTTATCCAGCACACCGGCGCCGCTTGATCTCACCAGTTGTGAATCACTGATTGTTCCATCCGGATGCAGGACAAATCCCACCAAAACCAACCCTCTGACATTAAAATCAATCGCGATCTTGGGATAAACCAGTCGTGCCGTGAGCGCTTTACCCAGCAATACCAGCAGCGGCGCTGCAACATTCTTGTCACCTATCAAGTGCACCGGCTCGGTCTTTCTGGAGACATTCATGACATTAAATTGCTTGACTTTACGCAGCATGGATAAATCCGGTCTGTCTGCATTACTGGCAACAGGATTGGGCCACTGGGCGTCATGCTGCCGGACGGCAGCATTGATTTGCTGTCCAGGAAGCTTTGGAACCTGCGGCTGTTCCGCAGGTGAATTGACTGCATTGTTATACACATATGATTCAATAGCAGGAGGAATATCGAGTCCTGGCTTCCTGTGTTCCTGCAAGCGAATCGTTACAACATATGTCATTCCGAAAAGCAGCAATAAATGAAACAGGACAGCGATTGCGAGGCTGTATCGCTGAACTATCCTGCCTGGGCTGACACGCATCATTGATATTCCGTCTTCATGATACATCCATTGATACAAACTACCTGCATGTCATCATCCATGCAATTCGATAATGAAAAAAACTGACTAATGATATAATAATCAAGAGATAGCGAATAAATGTATGATTTGCCTAAGACATGCGCCGCGAGGTGTAAATTGCACAATTTCAACCCACAAAAAACTGGTGTGATTGCATTTCTGCGAAACATGCCGATCAGTGTTTTTTATCCGGCGGTGATATTGTCAGCCGTGTTTTTATGGCTGCTGCTTTACCTGTTTGTCTGGCAGGCAGAACACCTTCAGAATGCAATCCGTTCCAACAAAGAGCTTCGCTATGCGGCGATAATGATTGCGCAGGAACTTAAACCTCAAGCTGCTAACTTGTCCATGGCGAACAACGGAGCCCTGAACCCTCTCAATCCTTTGCCGCCGCCATCCTTACTGCAGAGCTCTCCTTATTTCACACCAGCCATGAATTACTCTAATCCGGCAGGCATTGTCTCTTCCTACCTGACCCAGGTAAATGCAAACCTCGACACGCTGCAGACAAAATTAGATACGATTTTCGCAACCCTCCAGATAATCATCATCTTCGCCCTGGTCATCTGCCTCTATGCTTACGTATTCGCAAAATACAATGTGCTCAGGCCTCTTCTCGTATTGACACGCCAGGCCAAACAGATCGCCGAGGGCAACTACGGCATCCGCAATCAAATCAACATAAACAATGAAGTCGGCATACTTGGCAAGGCCATGAATCGAATGTGCGACACCATGAATGACGACATCAGTAGCCAAAAACGCATGCAGAATGAAATACGGCTCAGCGAAGAAAGCTTCCGCGGCATCATGGAGAACGCTCCCATAGGCATGGCGACAGTCTCTCCTGAAGGCAGATACTTGCAAGTCAATCGTGCTCAATGCGAAATCACTGGCTACAGCAAGCCTGAATTGCTCAATCTCACTTTCAGGGATATCACTTATCCGGACGATCTGGATGAATCAAATCATTACCTGTATAAGCTCATCAGCGGAAAAATCAAGACCTTTCAGATGGAAAAGCGCTATATACGCAAGGATGGACGCATCATCTGGGTTTTGCTAAATGTGTCGATCTTATACGGAATCGCCGATAAAAGTGTGAATTTTATTTCACAAATTCAGGACATCACCGAAAGAAAGGAAAATGAAAAGCGCTTGACCGATCTCAATGAAAACATGTCCATCGCTCTTAACGAACTCAAGCAACATCAGGATGAATTGGTCCTCATTAATAAAACAAATGACATGCTTCAGACCTGCAAGGAATTAAAGGAAGCATACACTATCATAGCACTCACCTCACGAGAGTTATTTCCGGCATTAAGCGGCGGATTGGCAATTTACAATGAAAGCAGCAAGACCCTGGAAACAGTCGAAAAATGGGGAAACAATCCCGTCATGAAGCTTGTTTTTTCGCCTGATGATTGCTGGGCAATACGCGGCGGGCATGTTCATGTTGTCACGCAGCCGTCAAAAGATATCTCGTGCAATCATTTCACTTCCCAACTGACGGGAGAATATATTGACTTGCCGCTGGTCGTTCAAAGCGAAATGATAGGCATGTTTCATCTATCCGCACCGCCAGGATATGTCATCTCTCCCGACCAGCAGCAGCTGGCAGTGACTTTCAGCGAAGTGATCAAGCTCTCCCTGGCCAATATAGAATTACGCGAGGCATTGCATGAACAATCGATACGGGATCCATTAACCGGATTATTCAATCGACGCTATCTGAATGAAACCCTGCCCCGTGAATTACAGCTTGTCACCCGCGAGAAACGTCAACTCTGCGTCGCCATGCTGGACCTGGATTACTTCAAGCGTTTTAATGATGATTATGGTCACGAAGCAGGAGACGAAGTACTCAAACATATTGGAAACCTGCTAAAACACAAATTTCGCGGCAGCGATATTGCATGCAGATTTGGGGGAGAAGAATTCGTGGTCGTTTTACTCGATGGTGAAATCCAAACTGTCATACAAAGACTGCAACAGATCCGCGATGATGTAAAACACGCATCGTTGACCTACCACAACAAGGTTTTGCCATCGATCACCTTATCTATCGGGGTCGCCAAGGCTCCCGAACATGGCGTGATTGGTGCAGACCTGATACGAGCTGCTGATGTGGCACTGTACGCCGCCAAACAGGGAGGAAGAGACAGACTGGAAATTTTTCATGACAAGATGATCTCCAGAGTGCATAAATCCAGCTAACATGCATTAATTCAGTTCGATGAATTGATTGCCCGGCATCAGAGCAAGTAGGTCGCTCCCGTTTTTAATTCCACTATTCCCTTTTCATTCTGCAGCCTGATTGTATCCATATTAATGGCGACAATTTTCATTCCATTTACGCTGTCGCCAAGCTGCATGGGCTGCTTGTTAATGAGCGCAATTCGGGTATCATCAGAAACAATCACTCCGTCCAGGACCAGTTTGAACTTGTTCCTCGTTTTATTGACAGCTGCCATGGCGAAATGTTTAACCGCCTCAATCCCTTGAGTATTCGTCAAATCAATGATGACGAGCAGTCCGGCAATTGTCAGCATGCTCGCGACAATCCACAAGGTCATCCTTGCGGGCTTTTGCGGGCCTGGATTGGAACCAGGATTTTGCTCCGGTTTGCTAGAGCCGGCTTGCGCGGCAATGGCCTCGGCACGTTTTTCCTTTTCGTTTTTGCGCTGCATCTGGGTTTTTTTCAATGCGTCATTAATGATGCTCACAATACAATATCTCCTTTGCACAGTTTTCTATGATGGATTCATCGATCGAAAAAGTTTCCGCAACAAATCCGGCCAGCAGCGCACGATCACACAATATATTGATTGTGCGCGGAGATCCTTTTGAATAAAGATAAATCGATTCTATCGCCTGATCAGTAAACTCAACGATCCCTGCCTCACCCGGGGTCTGCGCCGCCCTGGAAATCCGGTGCCTGATATAATGCCTGACATCTTCTTTTTGCAGAGGGTACAGGTGGAAATGAACCGCGACGCGCTGACGTAACTGCCTGAGCGCCGGCAGCTGCAATTTATCATAAAGTTCAGGCTGGCCAACCAGAATAATCTGCAGCAGCTTTTCCTTTTCGGTTTCCAGATTTGACAGCAATCGTACCTGTTCCAATTGCTTGATCGTGAGATTCTGCGCTTCATCAATGACGACAACGACGTTGTTACCCTCGCAGGATTCCGCAATCAGGTAGTCATTCAACGCTTGTATCAGGCCAAATTTGTTGGAATTTCTTGCCTTGATGCCAAGGTCATGAATGATCATTTGCATTAACTGTAATTCGGAACAATTGGGGTTCAGGATCAGGGCATACTTAATCCGTTTGGTAGACAGCTTTAAAATCTTGCGGCACAAAGTCGTTTTACCAGTACCGATTTCTCCCGTGATTGCTATGATACCCTTGCGCTGTTCTATCCCGTAGATCAGATTCGCGACTGCTTCCGTATGCGATTTACTCGAAAAGAAAAATTCGGGATCCGCGGTAACATTGAATGGACTTTCTTTCAATTGATAATAGTCATGATACATAGCTTATTCATCCCTGCAGCCATATAACGCTGTCTGATTGTAGCATTATATTGACAAACATCCGTTAATGCCATACCAGCCTGAAATACCCGCGTCGTGCAAAGCAATTACCGTTTACTTGTCGTTATGATACACTACGCCTCACTATCTAACCGCATCCAGATACATGCCCATGGAAAATAAACGAAACCTTGTGTTAAACAGTGAAGACCAAAACAGCCTTGTGCCCTGGAAGCTCTATCTGACGGTCACCATTGAATCCCTGCTAATGTTTTACGTGGCAACGTTTTGTATTACCATGTATTTCAGCCATCACGGCATCTCTTCCATCCCCTTCAGCATCCTGATGTGCGGTTTGTACGTGTTCAGCATCTTCGTCTGCGCAAGAAGAGTCATTCAGAAACTGCCTCTCGCTGCACTCATGCTCATTATCCCGATTGCTCCGCTGATTGCTCTCATCATCGTGATCTCGCTTATTCCTGTCCTGCAAAACTTCTAGGATCCTGTACAAGCTGAACACGTACAACCGGGAAGTCAACGCTTGGGCCGTTGCGACAAGCCAGACAATACTCGCATGACGAGAAATGATTCACGACAACACCCTGATCATTATGTGATCATTTATTAAAAATAATGAATTTTAATGTGTAGTTGTTGAACATGGATTTATATTCATGTTAAAAGAGAGACATAAGCACTCAAAACAGGGGTTTAGCATGAAAAAAAAATACCTGCAATTTCTGCTTGCTTCATTGACATTCCTGCTCACTGCCCAGATACCAGTTATCAGTCATGCAAATGAAGTTACCCCTTTTTCGCAAATAGTTTTTTTTGGCGACAGCCTCTCCGACAACGGCAATTTTTACAGTGATGTATTTTCGTATATGCCCAAATCGCCTCCCTATTTTCAGGGCCGCTTTTCAAATGGACAGGTCTGGTCAGAATATGCCGCGCAATATTACCTGGATAAAAACAGCGTCACATCGGTTAATTATGCTATCGGCGGACAAACAGCGATTTTTCATAATCCAGTGAAAGGATACCAGCCATACACGTTATCCATCTCCCGCATTGATTATCTGGTCCGAACCATGATGAGTGACAGATCCTCCACCCTCTTCGTCATCTGGGTAGGAGCTAACGATTATCTGCCTGGCATCGATAACGTTGATCAGGTCACCTCCGATGTCATCGAATCGATAAAATACACGATCGAAAACCTGATTTATCATGGCGGAACCAATTTTCTGGTTATCAATCTGCCTGATCTTGCCAAAACTCCGTATGGCAGGGCCAGCACTTACCAGTCTGCCTTGCAGGCAGCAACTCTCATGCACAATCTCAAACTGGAAACCGCCGTTACCGGGATCCAGCAGGATTATCAAATGGTCAACATCCATCTGTTCAACATTAATGCGCTGGTCAGTGATTTTACCGAAAATCTGGAAGCCGCAAACGACAGGTATCAGACACATATCAAAGTCATTGATTCTTCCTGCTGGCAAGGCGGTTACACACTGAGAGAAAAGCTGGTCACAGAGGAATTGATGACAGAACAGATTGAGGACCACTTGCGTAACCGCTCGAGGTCATTGATGAGCAGCAATGATAGCAGCAACAAACTGGATGCCGCAGGATTGGCCCATTATATCGCCACGACGCCTGACCTGATGGAGTCGTACAAGGTGAGCGAAAACACCACCACCGGTCTCAAGCCATGCGATAACCCGGATGATTTCATATTCTGGGATCGTGTGCATCCCACCGCAGTAATGCACCAGTTAATCGCGAAGAAAATCATCGCCTTTATGGATCAGAATTACCAGCCAGCGCCGCCATCAGGCGGCAGCAATAACACGCTTAAGGCAGCAGCGAGATGATGTGCTGATATTTTCTTTTGCGGCAGATAGCCTGGCTAGAAAGCGTTCATGAAAGTGACAACCTGGGCACATCAGGTTCACTGCCAAAAACTGCCGCCAGCCGACTGTTCCTGTTTGAAAATCTGGCAACAATCGTTAAAATCCCCTCCTTTTAACACGCGAACCACAGACACTTCCGCTGCCGGTTTGCACTCTCCATACTAGTCATCCTGAGGGAACCATGAACATAAATCAAAAAATTGCGGATGAATTAAATGTCAGCATTCAGCAAATCGATGCAGCCGTACAATTGCTAGACGCAGGCGCTACCGTACCGTTTATTTCACGCTATCGAAAAGAAGTCACCGGCGGACTAACCGACACCCAGCTGCGTGAACTTGAAGAACGCCTGCATTATTTGCGTGAACTCGAAGAACGCCGTCAGACCATTCTGAAAAGCATCGCTGAGCAAAACAAGCTGACGCCCGAACTGGAACAAAGCATCAAGGAAGCAGACAACAAATCCAGCCTGGAAGACCTTTATTTGCCATACAAGCCCAAACGCCGTACCAAGGCACAACTGGCAAGAGAAGCAGGACTGCAACCGCTCGCAATGCAATTGCTTCATGATCCGGCACAGATGCCTGAGCATCTGGCCGCGAATTTTATCAATCCGGACAAGAATGTTGCGACAGCAGCGGAAGCGCTGGAAGGCGCGCGCCACATATTAATGGAAATCTTTGCGGAAAATGCCTCTCTGCTGGGAACTCTTCGTGATTATGTCTGGGAAAACGCGATCCTGAAATGCGCCATCATTAAAGGCAAGGAAACCGAGGGGAATAAATTCGCTGATTATTTCAGCTATCAGGAACCCATCAAAAAAATTCCATCGCACCGCGCACTGGCCATTTTCCGCGGCCAGCGTGAAGAATTTCTCCAGGTTGAACTCGCACTTGAAGAAGAAAAGATAAATCGCTGTGTGAGCAAGATCATGGACGAATTCAACATTCAGGATCGAAAGCGCCCCGCTGACCACTGGCTTTGCGAAACCGCCAAATGGACATGGAGCATCAAGATATTCCTGAAGCTGGAACTCGAACTCGTCATGCGTTTACGCGAACACGCGGAAGAGGAAGGGATCAAGGTGTTCGCCAATAACCTGAAGCATTTACTGATGGCGGCACCCGCAGGTTCCCGGGTGACGCTGGGGCTGGATCCGGGATTGCGCACCGGCGTGAAAGTCGTCGTGATTGATGGAACCGGAAAACTGCTCACCCATACATCGATTTTTCCGCATCCTCCGCGAAATGAATGGGATGAGTCCATTAACGTACTGGCAAAACTGTGCACGGCTTATCACGTTGAATTAATCAGCGTCGGCAATGGTACCGCATCCCGCGAAACTGATCGCCTGGTTATAGAATTAAAAAAGCGTCATCCTCAATTAAAGTTGACCAGCATCGTGGTCTCTGAAGCCGGTGCCTCCGTCTATTCTGCATCCGAACTGGCTGCCCAGGAGTTTCCATCATTGGATGTTTCGTATCGCGGCGCTGTATCCATTGCCCGTCGTTTGCAGGATCCCTTGGCAGAATTAGTGAAGATCGAGCCCAAGTCCATCGGCGTCGGCCAATATCAACACGATGTAAACCAGGTCAAGCTATCGCGAACCCTGCATGCCGTCATGGAGGATTGCGTCAACGCGGTCGGCGTTGACGTGAATACGGCTTCTGCTCCGCTTCTGGCTTGCGTTGCCGGATTGAATGAAAGTGTAGCCAAAAATATCATTGCTTATCGTGACACGCATGGCGCATTCAGAAACCGTCTGGAATTGAAAAAAGTACCGCGTCTCGGTGACAAGGCATTTGAGCAGGCAGCGGGATTTTTACGCATCATGAATGGGGACAATCCGCTTGATGCTTCCGCCGTTCACCCCGAAGCATATTCGGTTGTTGAACGCATTCTGTCACACCAGAAACAAACCCTGCGTGAAGTGATGGGCAATACCCGTCTGATAAAAAGCCTGAATGCATCCCAGTTTACCGATGAGCATTTTGGCTTACCGACAGTCAGGGACATCCTGCATGAACTGGAAAAACCTGGCCGCGATCCGCGTCCTGAATTCAAGACCGCCGCTTTCAAGGAAGGCATTGAAACCATCAGTGACCTGCGTTCAGGCATGATTCTTGAGGGCGTAGTCACGAATGTCTCCAATTTCGGCGCATTTGTTGATATAGGCGTACATCAGGATGGACTGGTACATATCTCCATGCTGGCCGATCGTTTCATAAAAGACCCTCATGAGGTCGTCAAGGTGGGCGACATTGTGAAGGTCAAGGTGCTGGAGATTGATGTGCAGCGAAAACGCATACAGCTAAGTATGCGGTTGTCAGAAACACCATCCGCCGCGGGCAAACCCTCAAGTCACCCGGCTTCTGTCAGGATGCGTAACAAACAGGAAAACAAACCGGCAGAAACAACACTGGGAAATGCTCTGCTTGCTGCCCTAAAAAATAAAAACGGCAATAAATAGCAGACATGCTGATGTCATGCCAGCGAAGACTGGCTTCCGGACGCATGTATGAAAAACCTGGATCCCCGCCTTCGCGGGGATGACAGTTGCGCTTTCACTGGGATGACAGTTGCCCCTTCGCGGGGATGACAGTTGCGCTTTCAGTATCGCAAGCTCAAGTCTCGGAGGGTGCAAACAGCACAATTCGCCTGAACCAGTTGTTTTGGGGATGACAAAAAAGAAAAAGGGCAGTTTTGGAGCTGCCCTTAACAGAAGTCTGTAAATCGTCCTTGTTAACTTTGCATCCATGCATAACACAAAACGAGGAGTGGTTGCAGAGTCCTTTCTCTAACCGCTAGTCAATCCTTGACTATGAGAAGCAGTGTAGCCATGGTTCTTAACAATAACAATAGGTCAATTGGCTATTTTCTGGGTAATCCTTCAAATTATACAAATATTGATCTATCATTTATCTTATTATTTTCAATAGCTTGAATTTCCAGATGGGCAGTTTAGAGTCAATTCCAGCCCGTTTTTTACACTATTTCCGCAATCACGTATGGCAAAAGGCTTACAAAACGTAAAGATATAACCCATCACTTCTGCGCCGGTAACGAAGGAATTATCCGGCTTTCAAACTGACTTTTACTGAAGAAGTGAAATATTTGTAAAACAGACATGCTGCGCTGCCCATCATCAAGCCCGAAAAACAGGCGAGCAGAAAAAGCAAGAGTTGTTCGCTCAGGTTATCCTGCACGAAAGTTTCAGGATGAACAGACTGCAGATAGCCAATTACAAAATGCACGCCAAATAGCAGCAGAAAAACCACCAAATTCATGTATGAGCCAGGCACCCAGATCAATTGCGCCTGCCTGTCAGCTTTCAGCGTTGCCCCGCTACGCAACAGGAATCCCGCGAAGGCCCCCGCCAGGAGGCCAGCGGCCAATAATACGATCGCCGCCACATCCAGCCGGAATGTTTCTGTCACGGATTGGTACAACAAATATGAAAAAATGGCCGGCGCAATCAATAACTTTTTCACTGGGATGACCCTGTCCTTAAAACTGGGGATAACAGCGAAAATGATGATTGCAATGACCATGATAACCGTATTCATGCTATTTCCTCTCGGATTTCATTTTATTTAATTTCTCGATCACGCCATCACACCAGGCAAGCTTGGCTTCCGCGATTTGCATTCCATAATCAATAGACATCAGCCAGTAAGGCAAGTGCGGAGAATCCTTATGTTCATGCTGTAATTGCTTTTTGCTTGCCGCCAGTTGCGCCAGCATTGATTTGGTCTGATAGCAATGCATCTGTATGTGCTCGCGGCTCACATCAGGAGATACATTTGCCCCGAAGAACAGCTTGAGCAGAATTTCGCTGCGCACACTTTGTGTTTCCGCCGCCCGAGTCAACCACTGGGTAAGCAGTGCCATTCCTTTTGCCGTAATGGAATAAATCTTTTTTTCACGCTCATTTTCATTTTTTTCCATTTTGCAGCTGATCAGTCCCTGCTTGTGCAAGCTTGCAAGCGCGGGATAAAGCTGCCCATCGCTTTCCGACCAGAAATTTGATGTGCTTTCCTTCATGGTCTGGCGAATGTCGTAACCCGACATTGGTGCGATGGATAGCATGCCCAGCACGGCATACGAAGTTTTACTGGTCTTCGACATCTTATTAATAACCCTTTTATAAATATCTCTAATAGAGATATATTAACTGCAATAACAAGTTTTAGCAAGAGGGTTTAGATCATGCCGGTATGGACGAAACAGCCAAAGCGCAAGCACTCATTCTTTAACTTTCGGAATAATCCGGAAAAAGATTTTCGCTGGTTCAATTTCCAGCACCTCAGGGAGCACAGCCAATACTTCATTCCGCCTGCGCAGCACTTTTTCCTCAGCGACAAACCGGGGCGCCTCATATTCCTGGACTTGTACCGAACTACTGTCAACATCAATTGCAAAAGCGTACTCCGGAACATCCGCATCATAAACGCGTACCGGGGCATCGTGTTTTTCAATACTGCGCCGCAGGTGTTTCAGGTTTTTCCGCAAGCGATTAACAAACATTTGCACCGCCTGCATGTCCAGTTCACTTACTGCTTTCTGCGCGGCACGAATACGTCTTTCATTATCAGCGGCAGGACTGCGGTCAATAAAATATTCCGGCTGGATATCGAAAAGCAGCAGTTTGCATGGGATGGAGCCATTAAAGAGCGCATAATATTTTTTTGCGCGTAACCCCATCTGCTTCCCCAAATCCGGATTGCCAGTAAAAACCGCGGCTTTCCAGCCTGCAAATCCCAGCTTCAAACGCTCTGCCAGCAGTGTATAGAGCGGTTGCAGATCAGCGATATCACCAAGCCGCTCTCCATAGGGCGGATTGGTAACAACCAGTCCTGGTTTTGCATTTTGCTTGGGTGAGAAGACTGACAATTCGCGTCTCTCCACATGAATCATTCCACGCATGCCAGCGCGATCAATATTTTCAAAAGCAATCTTGATGGAAATTGGATCATGATCGTAGCCAACTATATCAGGCAGGCTTTTCAAGCCCGCTTCGCTGCACGCTTTCGCTTCATCGAGAAGTGATTGCCAAAGGGATGGCCGGTGTTTTCTCCAGCCAAGGAATCCATAATAGTCACGCTTCAATCCGGGTGCGATGTCCGCCGCCATCAGCGCCGCCTCAATGAGCAATGTCCCCGAGCCGCACATCGGATCCATTAATGTTCCGCCCGATTTTGCAATCGACAGCCAGCCGGAGCGAAGCAGAATTGCAGCAGCCAGATTTTCCTTGTGCGGCGCCGAACCTGAAACAAGCCGGTAACCACGCCTGTGCAGGCTGTCGCCAGACAAATCCAGACTGATGACTGCCGTGTTGCGATGCAGATAAACATAAACGCTGACATCCTGGCGCTCACGCGAAACATTCGGACGAATGCCAAACTTATTGCGTAACTGATCAACAATCGCGTCCTTGACTTTTTGCGCTCCAAACAGTGAATGCGTAATGTTGGATTGCGAACAGACAAAATGTACGGCCAGTGTTCCATCAGGATTGATATGCTCGCTCCAGTTAACGGTCTGGACACCAGCATATAATTCTTCAGGCGAAGCAGCCGGCACTTGTGCAAGCGACAGCAGGATGCGATTGGCAAGACGCGACCACAAACAGGCTTTGTATGCCAGTGCCAGGTCTCCTGAAAACGATACTCCTGCGAGCTTTTCTGACGGATCGACTGCTCCAAGCGCACGCAGTTCTTCGACCATTAACAACTCCAGACCTTTCGGAGCTGTCGCAAACAGGCTGAGTGGTTTTTTGTGTTCTATTGTCATCAGGATTGCACCGTATATTCATATGCCCTGGCCAATCCCTGTAATACCAGATCCGGCAGAATAACATCAAACAATGATTTTTCCCTGAATAATTGCGAAAACCCGCCAGTACCTATCGTCAACACAGGTTCATCATTGAATACTTCATGCTTCATGCCCGCGATTATTTCTTTCAGCGCACCAAACTGGCCGAAATACAGGCCGGCCTGAATACTTTCACGCGTTGTCCGGCCCACATAAGAAGAGGGCCTTTCAATATCCACTTCCATTAATTTGGCGGTATTGGTGCGCAGCGATTCCATCGCAAGCCGCATGCCCGGCAAAATGGCGCCGCCAAGATAATCACGCTTTTTGGTGATCGAATCCAGCGTCGTCGCTGTGCCCATGTCAATGATAATGAGGTTTTTATTCGGAAAGGCATTCACTGCGCCAATCGCATTCGCAATTCTGTCTGCGCCCACCTCGTTTGGATTTTTATATTTTATATTGAGCCCGGTCTTCACGCCCGCTTGCAACATGAAATACTGGGATTTCAGATAAAGGGATATCGTGTGCCTGATGGTGTAGTCACAACTTGGCACGACCGAACTTACCGCGGTGGCAGTAATCGATTCTGCTGATATATTATTGGTTTGCAAGATATTCACCAGAAAAATCCCGAACTGGTCTGCGGTACCAATCAAATGCGTTGCGTATCGAAAACGTGCAACCAGATTATCGCGGTCGAAGACGCCGCCAAGGATATGCGTGTTACCCACATCGAGACATAATAACATTTTCAGGTCCTCTATTATTTGATGGATCCGGCGGACAACAAGGAACCAAGTCCGTGGTCAGACGATAAGCCTACCCCGCCTGCCTCAACCCGGGCAGCGTGTGCTCCAGATCAACAATAATCGGCTGTAACTGTTCAGCCGCGTCAATTTGCGCATAAGAAATAATAAAAATTTTATCGCCGATTTCCGCTTTCCGCGCCGCCGCTCCATTCAGGCTGAAGATCCTGCTGCCAGCCGGGCCTTTTATGACGTAAGTCTCCAAGCGCTCGCCATTATTCAGGTTCACCACCTGGACTTTTTCGTTTTCACGAATGTTAGCCTGCTTCATGATTTCTTCATCCACCGTGATAGAACCAACATAAAATAACTCCTTGTTCGTGATGGTTGCGTAAGCGATTTTGGATTTTAATACGGTAATTTGCATGTGAACACCTCTAGTTATTTGGTATGTTATCAATCAGTCTCACATCATCCAACCAGACTGCGCCCAACCGGCGCTGCCACAGATCCGCGATGTAATCCACCTTGAATCCAAGCGCTTTCAGTTTTTCCGCAATTTGGCTTGTTTCGAGTCCGCTTTGCAGCAGGCGTGGAAAATGCCTGGCCATCTCGCGCTGCTCCGGTGTCAATCGATTATTGCGCGAACTCAACGCAACCTCATCATCTGCCCGCACGGTTGGACAGCCTATGATTTCAACCGGCAAAAACAATGCCTGCGCCATTTTCCGGATCAGCAGCAGCTGCTGAAAATCCTTTTCGCCATAATAGGAACGCGTTGGCTGCACAATATTCAGGAATTTAAGGACGATGGTCAGCATGCCGGTGAAATGTCCGGGGCGGTATTCCCCTTCCAGCACTTTACTGATTTCTGTTTCGGTTATCTGCACCTGGAAGTGGTCAGGATACAGTTTATCCGCGCCAAAAAGCAGCAGATAATCCACGCCATGCGACTCCAGCAATAGCCTGTCCTGCTCCAGCGTGCGCGGATATTTTTCAAAGTCACTGGCCTGATTGAACTGGGTGGGATTAATGAATATCGCAGCGACAGTCAGATCATTTTCCTGCTTCGAACGCTGGCACAAACTCATATGGCCCGCATGCAGATTCCCCATGGTATGCACGAGACCAACTGTTCTTTGACCGAATTGTCCGCGGATGACCCGCCACGTTTCAATTTCCGTAACTATGTTCATCATTTGGGAACCCTCCTGACTTGACTGCCTGCACATAGTCTTCAATGCCGTTTTTCACCTGTTCGTGGCCATCAATGAACGTTTTCACAAATCTGGGTTTGAAATCGATATTCAGTCCCAGCAAATCCTGATACACCAGCACTTGCCCATCGGTATCCGGGCCTGCACCGATACCAATAGTCGGAATTATCAATTGCTGCGTGATACTCTTCGCCAGACCATTGGGAACACACTCCAGCACCAGCGCAAAACAGCCTGCTTCCTGTAATGCGATGGCATCCTGTCTGATCTTTTCCGCGCCTTCCTGGGTCTTACCCTGGACCTTCAAACCGCCCAGGGTATGCATCAATTGCATGGTTAACCCCAGATGCCCCATGACCGGGATTCCGGATTCAGTCAAATGACGAATCAACTGCAAATTGCCCGCGGCATTCTCCAGCTTGACAGCCTGTGCGCCAGCCTGCATTAAAGCCTGCGCGGCAGACACATTTTTGCTTAATGATTTTCGATAACTCAAAAAAGGCAAATCACTGATAACAAATTTATCGCCCGCGCCGCGGCACACAGCCGAGGTGTGGAAACACATCATTTCAAGTGTCGCGGACAAGGTATCTTTAAAACCATGCATGGTCATTGCAACACTGTCGCCCACCAGCAGACAATCAACGGAAGTCTTTGCCAAAATCCGCGCGCTGGTATAGTCGTAACATGTGACCATGGTAATTTTATCGTGTTGCTGCTTCTTTTTGATAAAATCAAATATGTTCATGTTTAATCTCCTCCGTTTTTTTATAAGCTGCAGCAAAACTCTCATACACGTTCCTGAAAACATCATCCTCAAGCGCTGCCAGATTTTTTTCTATCGTTGCGTCATCGCCGCGCACCAGAGGCCCGGTCAATGCCGTATCAGGATTCAGCAGCAAATTTTGTGTTTGCTGATACAAATACGGATAAGCGACGGACGCTGGAATACTGAATTCCTGCTCCAGTGTTTTAAACAGTTTTTGCCAAAGAATGCAGCTGAAATTACCGCTCATCACACAAAGCGCGTGATATTTAGGTTTGAGTGTTTTATGCAAGCGCACATGCTGGTTGGGCAAGCCAGGCAATAAGTTTTCAAATTCGGGCGCATCGTGATCCAGCACAAATGGTATTGCCTGATAATGCTCAAGATCATATAACGCTTCGCTGAATGTCATCAGCGGGTGCGCACCATAAGCGTTCTCGGTAACAAGACTTCCAGAGAAATGAATCAACCTGGATGCTGCTTCACGCAGATGTTCGGCAATGAAAGAATCAATTGCACTGTCATTCACCAGCAATAAAACATGTGTCGCCAGCGTGAGAGCATGATGCAGCTGCGCGTGTGGCAATCGCCTATGCCAAAGCGTATACGGTAGGTTTAAGCGTGAAAAATAATACTGGAAATGTCGGGAAACACGGCCATTGCCGATGATGAGATAGTGAGGTACCTGTCGCATGATCAAGTCCTTGTTGTGTAAAACACAGTAAAATTGTCTCCGCCGTAAAGGTCGGATCACTGTCTAATTTACCGTACGCAGGCATGACTGGCAAGATTCAAACTCATACACGCGCTGCGCAAACACGTTTCTTTCCCGAAAAGCCTATAGTTCTGAATTATTATTGATCAGCATACTCCTCATCAATCGACAAGTTTCTCCAACTATTTATTGGCTTGTGATTTGGCGCAACTTACTCGGCCAATGCCCCTCAATTTCCAATTCCGAATCGCTGGAAACGCTTCGCTTCTGTCCATTATTTTCATACTCGTCATACTTATGCTAATGTTAATCAATGCCATTAATTGCTATTTCACATTTAAGGACCACACATGGCCGCAACCGGATTATCAGGTAACGAGATATATTGTCTCGACCAAAAAGGATATACCGCTGGAAACATCGTTGTTGGCAACAGCATTTATTCGCTGGGTGTCATAGGCTCAGTCGGCGCAGGTTTAAAAGCTGTGATGGGCGGCGAACTGGAGCAAATCACCAAACTGATAGAAGAAGGCCGTGAAATGGCCTATCAGCGCATGTTAAGCGAAGCATCCGCTCATCATGCCTCAGGCATCACGGGTGTCAGCAGCGAGTTGATTTATCACTCCGGCTACGTGGAATTCCTGTCAATCGGCTCATCTGTGCATGCAAACAATAAAAGCGACACTTCGCAATTCTCGACCTCGGCGGATGGACAAGAGTTATTCGCACAACTCGATGCCGGATATAAACCCATCTGTTTCGCATTTGGCAATGTTGCCTATTCGATGGGATTGGCTCGCGGCGTGCTCGGCACGTTCAAGACGTTGGGACGAGGCGAAATCAAGGAATTTTCTGATATCTTCAATCATACCCGTCATCTCGCGCTGGAACGCATCAGTGAACATGCGAAACAGCATAAAGCCAATGCTGTGTTGGGCATCAAGACCACCATATTGCCTTTCGGTGGCGTCAATGAAATGCTGATGATAGGCACAGCTTCCTATAATTCCAAACTGCCAATCATGTCATCGGGAACGATTGTCACCAGCGATCTTACCAACGTGGAAATGTGGAATCTTGCAAAAATGGGTTATGTTCCCATGCGGCTATTGCTGGGCACATCGGTCTACTCACTGGGTATCGTCGGCGGGATTACTTCCGCATTGAAATCCCTGGTACGCGGTGAGATCAATGAATTGACCAGACTCATCTATGATGCACGGGAGAATGCGCTTGGCATCATCAATGCGGAAGCGAAGGCGATCGGTGCAGATGAAGTAGTCGGCGTAAAAACCTATGTCTATCAACTGGGAAACGGCCTGATCGAATTTCTCGCCATCGGTACTGCCGTGAAAAAAGTTGCCGATGTAAAAACTGAATCCGAGCAATTGCCGCCGCAAGCCATTGTCTCAGACAAGAGCACATTTTTTAATGGTGTCGAAACCTTCACAAGTGTGAATGTGAATACTGGCAGCAAGCCGGTAGGCGCGGTTTCATTCATTCGCTTTATTTTTGCTATTGTGGTCATACTGGTTATTGTCTGGTTGCAGATGACACATCAGTGATTATTGGTCTTCTACATCATGTTGGAAACAGCGCAGTCAACCGCTCCGGCAAACTATCTACCATTTCAGGCTGGCGTGCTGGATCATATTTATCATTTTTATGATATTCACCATTCTCATCCCAGTAACCAACGATATCTTCAGGCACAATCTTTCCTATGATATTCACTTCCTGCTTGTGCGATGCGATATTTGCCGTTAAATAGTCTCCCCTGGCTTTTAATGTTTCGATAATATCGATACCACCCGCACCTCTATAGTTGATTTCATAAAGAAACCCTCGCTTCAAAAACGCTGATCGATGCGTAGGGATCACCAGATTCTGATATTTGTGCGCAATCTCCTTCACTTTTGATGTTGAGACGCCGGTATGCATGTTTGTGTCATTGGCATAGTCTTCAATGTTGGGGGAAGCGCCGCTTGTCATGCCACGTGCCAGTGCATCATCGGGATGCTGCAATGTTCCCCGGTAAAGAATGCCGGTGTAAAAGACCAGCTGTTTCCCTTGCGGATAAAATTCCTCCCACCCTTCATGGCCATAGGATGCAGACAGGATATCGAGCAAATACATGGCAAAAGAATGATTATTCATTTTGGTTCGCGGTGAACTGAAGTAGGCTTTTAATATCTGCATGGCCTCCGCTTCGCTTTCAGCAGCATCAAGGTCATTTTGTAATGTCTGGATATGCGGATAAAGCGTTCTGCTGTGACGGAACGTGGAGAACCATCCAAAAACATATCCGGACCTGGCTGACTGGTTCTGATAATTCAATAAGGCATCCTGAAAACATTGCGAATATTTCGTCATATTTTTTTCTCATTCGTATGCCTGGTAGATGCCAGGCTTTTCAGTCTCTGCTCAATCCAATTGGACTTACAAGGGAAATTACCGGCCTGCAAAGTGGACGATAGTATATTAAAATGCGTTTATTTTGGTCAATAAAAATGATGCCGCTGATCACCTAACAATTTGTTGGAAAACCTGGATCCCTGCCTTCGCAGGGATGACAAGGAGGGGCTGCAGGGATGACGCAGCGCCTTCGCAGGATGACGCAGCGCCTTCGCAGGATGACGCAGCGCCTTCGCAGGATGACGCAGCGCCTTCGCAGGATGACGCAGCGCCTTCGCAGGATGACACAGCGCCTTCGCAGGATGACACAGCGCCTTCGCAGGATGACACAGCGCCTTCGCAGGATGACACAGCGCCTTTCGCAGATGAAACAGAAAAAATATCTGGGTATGCAACAGGCAAGCGGCACATTGCCTGACAGCAAGAATGCTTGCACTCAATCGGAAATCATGTTACGAAAACAGGTTAAATTTAATACTAAGGGATCCCCATGAGGCCAAACCATCAATCGCGTTTATACATCTATACCGTATCGGCTATTGCAGCTGTTGCGGGGTTATTATTCGGATTTGATACCGGTATTATTTCTGGTGCGCTCCTCTTCATTGAAAAGGATTTTGTTGTCTCGACTGAAATGAAAGAACTCATTGTCAGCAGCGTATTATTTGGCGCAATGTTCGGTTCACTCGCAAGCGGCCGATTGACCGACCAGTTTGGACGCCGGCGGCTGATGCTTATCATTTCCGCTCTGTTTATCGCGGGTACGTTAATCGCGTCATTCGCCGCCCAGGTATACAGCATTCTATTCGGCCGGCTGTTTATTGGTTTTGCCATCGGCATCGGCTCATACACAGCGCCGCTCTATATCGCCGAGGTCTCACCGCATGAATTGAGAGGCGGGCTGGTGTCGCTGAATCAGCTTGCCATTACCATAGGCATATTATGTTCCTTTCTTATCAATTATGCCTTTACTAACATTGATGGTTCCTGGCGCTGGATGTTTGGCATCGGCCTGGTTCCGGCTGTACTGCTAAGCATAGGCATGGTATTCCTGCCAGAAAGTCCTCGCTGGCTGGTCAAGCAGAACATGATTGACAAGGCCACCATGACTCTTCAGCACTTGCGAAACACAAAAGATGTTTCTCACGAAATCCATGAAATCCAGAACAGTCTCAAGGTCAGACAAGCCAGCTTCCGGGAAATTTTTGCTCCCTGGATTTTGCCAGTGCTTTTTCTTGGCGCCATGCTTGGATTCATACAGCAAGTCACCGGCATTAACACCATTATTTATTATGCGCCGACCATTTTTCAGCTGGCCGGCTTTCCTGATGCCTCAAGCTCCATTCTTGCAACCGTGGGCATTGGTGTCGTCAATGTACTTGCAACCATTTTTGCGGTTTGCTATCTGGATAAACTCGGACGCAGGCCATTGCTGCTAACAGGACTGGTTGGAATGTGTTTAAGCTTATTGGGCTTGAGCCTTGCATTCCAGACTGGCGCAGATGCCAGCATGCTGCGCTGGATTGCCATTGGCTGCACCTTTTTCTATATCATTTGTTTCGCCTTCAGTCTGGGCGCCATTTTATGGCTGGTGGTCTCCGAAATCTTTCCACTGGAAGTACGCGCAACCGCGATGGGCGTGGCGGTATTCAGCTGCTGGTTATGGAATTTCGCGGTATCTTCAACCTTCCTGACCCTGTTGAATGCACTGGGGCCAAGCGCCACATTCTTGCTCTACGCTGTTATGTGTATTTTCAGCTTCGCCTTCTGCTACTGCAAAGTACCCGAAACAAAAGGCGTAACCCTGGAGCAGATTGAAGACAATATCCGCAAGCGTATGCCCTTGCGCTATATTGGCCAGCCAGTTTTTGATAAAACTGCCATCACTGAATCACCCGAATATCAGGCTGACTGACAGACATGACAAAGCAGATTATCACCTGGGACCTCGGTGCAACCAAATGCACCGCGGGTCTCATTGAGTACAATCACACGACTCATGCATTGACCTGCAAAAGACACTTCACTGTCAAGCTGGCACAAACCACGTCACTGGAAGATTTGATTCACCGGCTGGAAGCCGGCCTGGATTTTGTCATGCCGGAAGCGGATGCGATTTGTATCGGCGCAGCCGGCCATTACGATGGAAAATATCTCTTGCACACGAATGCCTACCCGTATCCCATGCATTTCGCCAATACGGCGAAATTACAGAAATGGCCGGCATTCGCAGTGATCCATGATTATTCTCCTATCGTTTGCGCCACATTCACCTCCTATATGGAGCAGCCAAAAAATATCAAGCGATTGAACTCTTGCGCGATCAAACCTCATGGCCGTCGTGTCGCCCTCGGCATTGGCACCGGTCTGGGACTGAAAGATGGTGTATTGTTTGCGAATGGTGATTTCTGGCTGGGACATAACGAAGCGGGTCATATCGGAATTGCCGCGCCCCCGCACGCCGACAAACATCACCTCGACCGCCACCATGAAATCATGCGCTTTTTGCACGAGAAAAACACGCATCAGGCCAAGCAGTCTCCCATTACCTTTGAAAGCATACTCACCGGAAAAGGCACAGCCAATTTATTTGAATTCTTCCATCCTGATGCGCAGGGCATCACGCCTGAAGAAGCGGGAGAGAAAATGCGTGCCGGCGAAGCCAAAGAAATGATGGATGCGTTTGCCTGGTACACCGGTTTATTTGTCGGGACAGTACAATTGACTTTCATGCCGGAAGGCGGTGTCTGGATTACCGGCGGTGTCGCAATCAATCATCTCGATGTATTTGATCTTCCCGATTTCTTCGCTGGTATCTACGCTTCTCCTGCATATCTCATGCAGCGCGAGGAATACCCTCTGGGCGTGCTCTGCAATCATGAACATGCGCTGATCGGCAGCGGCTATTATGCCGCAAAGCGGTTGTTTTAGAACATGAAGCCATGAATACACAAGATTACATCATCGTCGCTGACGGAAATTTCCTGGTCAGGGAAATTGTCAACGAGGCAGTGAAAAACCGCATTATTGTCGCGCTCGACGCCGCCGCGGACAAACTGGCGCGCATTGGCATCACCCCGCATATCCTGCTGGGTGATTTTGATTCCGATAGCGAAACCCATGCGCAATATTGGGGAATTCATAAAACATTTGCGGAACTCTCCGACAATGAAACGCCCTATACGGGAAATTTTGGCGTCACGATTGTCCCGAGAAAAAACCAGGATCTCACCGATCTTGTTAAAGCCATTCATTATTGCGATGAGCAACATGCAGGCAGCATCACAATTATTTGCGCACTTGGCGGCAGACTTGATCACCAGGAAACAGCCTTGCGGTCACTGCGCACACAATACAAAACAGACCGCCAACTTCTATTACATACGGAACAACAAACTATCTGCTTTGCCAGAGATGAACAAATCATCATAAAAGGAATACCTGGAGACAAATGCGGAATTCTGGCCTACCCGGAAGGAATGATTACGACAGAAGGCCTTGAGTATGATGTCGACAATTATGCATTGACTTTTGGATTTTCAGAGAGCATCGCAAATTCATTAAAATCATCCAGCGCCGCCATCACTGTCTCCGGTGAAGCACTGCTTGTCATGCCTCCTCTATTACAGTCGCAGCGCGAATTTATGCGTAAAAGCGAAGCTGAAAAACTGGAAATGCAGTTACGCGACTGTCTTTCATAAGTGTGATGAATTGATTAGATAATTATTCCCGTCGTTATTTAAATTATAATGATATGAAGGAGCAGGAAATACATCATCGCAAAGGAGGATGTACCATGACAAAAATCCAGCCACAGGATGAAATCGGGCCAAATAATGCAGGTAAAATGATTATTCGCGGCATCTGTTTTTCATCTGCGATCGAAGACTATCCCGAATTGAAAGCGCAAGTTGATGATTACATGAGTGCCCGCGGAACAGCAGGCCCGATCAAATTGTCGAGAACAGTTTCCCTGGTGGAATTCAATCCTGATGAAGCCGCTTTTTTAAGTTCGCTCATCGAAAAACTCCGCAAACTTGAATTTACACCCGAACAATTACCAACTGTCACAGCCCTTGACACAAAAAAGCAAAGCGATGCCATGGTCAAACTGGTTGAAGATGAAATAGCAGGATTTTTGGAAGCACAGGAAAAAAAAGGTTTGCGTGTCTGCTTTACCGGCGTATCCGATACGATTATAGAAAATGTAAAATCACGCCGCGCAGTCAGTTACGCAGCGACACAAAAATGGGAAGACAATATAGAAGTAATCGAGCAGACGTTTGACATGTTTGCCGGCATGACCTTGCATAACCAGGGCGGCAATACGTATACGCCGCCCACCATCGAACCCATGTCGCACTCCTCTTCAGAAAAAAGAGAAACAATTGACGGTGATGATAGACCGCACAGAAGCGACTTGTCCGGCGTCGGATTTCAGTCCATGTTTTTCAAAAGTGACGACGCAGATAAAACCAGGAAAGCAATTGAAAGCATGCTTGATGATGAGGAAGATGAACACGAAGCGACACACTCAGACACACCTTCATCGCCTGGTGGTAAAAAATAAATAACAGGATTACATACGCAGCGGGCATGAAGCCCCGTTACTGTGCAGGTTTTGCACGTCAGGTTGTCAGAGTGTTTTCTCTCTGCTAGACTGATCAGCCGTATAAATCGATTCCTGGCGACAATATGTTGAATGAATTGAGAAAAGGAAACGTTATATCACTGATCGCTCTGCTGCTGATTACTTTTACAATCGCGCCTGCAGCAGCTATTTTCCCCATGAAACCGACAACCATGCTGTCTGTTCATCAAACTGTTGCCGCATCAAGAACACAGTCTCCATGCCAACAGCAAAAAAATATCCAGGGCCAGGCATCGAAACTCTGTCCGAGTTACAACTTGCAATATTATTCCTTGCCGGCAGAGTTCATAAACTCTCTGCCGTTATTATCTGATAAAGCAACTTTCCTTTTTATTCTCGGATTACTGGCCATGAGCCCCGTCCGACGAATTTTCAAGCCGCCGCGTCTGGTTCATATCCACAACAATTAATGCTTTTAATAACTTAATGTCCAACATTGCGCACATAGATTCACGCGCATGTTAAGTATTAATAATTTATTGAGGATATCGAACATGAAATCACGTTCATTTCTGTTGCTGGTGACAGTGCTGTTTTCTGTCTCCGCCATTGCCGGTCCTGCATCCCTGATAAACCAGGACCATATCATTCCAACCATGCTCAGCTTTTTCGGCGTTGGTATACTGCTTGCATTCACACCCTGTATACTGCCCATGGTTCCGATATTATCCGCCATATTAATTGGTGATGATAAAATTGGCACCAGACGCGCACTGCAGCTATCGCTGGTTTTTGTCTTCAGCATGTCAGTGACTTATGCGGCTGCCGGCGTGATAGCTGGTTATCTGGGGAACACCCTGCAAACCATTTTGCAAACACCCTGGATCATCATCAGTTTTAGTCTGTTGTTTGTTTTGATGGCATTATCCATGTTTGGATTTTTTGATCTGGGCATGCCGCGATGGATTCGTAATCTCATTCATGGCGTCAGCAACCGGCAGAAAGGCGGCAGTTTTACCGGGGTTGCCATCATGGGTATCTTGTCCACACTTATTGCTTCCCCCTGCATCACGGCACCGCTCATTTCTGTTCTTACATTCATTGGAGAAACAGGTAATGCCGTGCTGGGCGGACTGGTTCTGTTTTCACTTGCGCTGGGCATGGGGTTGCCGCTGATTATTTTTGGCATGGGACAAGGCGCTCTGCTGCCAAAAGCCGGAGCATGGATGGATAAAATCAGATTCATGTTTGGTGTCATGATAATGGGTCTCGCTATCTGGATGATTTCGCGTCTCCTTCCAGGCGTAGTCACCATGTTTTTATGGGCTTCACTATTGATTATCAGTGCGGTCGCCTTTGGTGCGCTTGATATGCGTGCCGAAAAACGCCTGCCGCCGTTTCTGCATGGATTGAGTTTTCTGGCTTTGCTGTACGGTTCTGTCTTGTTGATGGGTGCCGCCAGCGGAAATGATGACATGATGCATCCGTTAAAATCCAATTCCGGTGTCAATGCCGCCGCAGTGAATTCGCCGCGGCCAGTCAGTTCGTTGTTTACGCTGATAAAAAACCAGCGTGAATTGCAGAACAAACTGAAACTGGCAAAAGAAAATCACAAGTCCACCATGATTGAGTTTTATGCATCCTGGTGTCCTGCCTGCCGTGCGCTGGACAAAGAAGTGTTTTCCGATCCATCCGTGCAGCAACGCATGCAGTCAATGGACGTGTTTCGCGTCGACATTACGGAAAAGAACGATGCTCTGATGAAGCTGGTTGATGACTATCATGTGTATGGAACGCCTACGCTGATTTTTTATGACAAGAATGGAAAGCCGTTGAATACCGATGCCTTGAATGACGGTATCACAAAAGAATCCATGATGAAGGTGTTTGACCAGCTGATTGATTAGCTCATCTGAACTCGTCATCACTGTACAGGTTAGGTATTCATTGATGAATGATATCCTGTTCAGAGGTTTCTCATTAAGAATGCACTTCTTTATGCTAGTGCATGATTGGCTCGAGGCCAGGGATGGCACCTGCACAGATCGTGCGGCACATGAATGTGCCGCACGATGCAGTTTCGTCTGAGAAGATACCACTTTGTTTAACGTACCGGCTTGCTCCTATGCCGCATCGACAGCTTCTTTTCTGCGTATCACGCTTCTTTCAGGCACCGAACCCCTGCCGATTCCATAATATTCAAAACCTGCTGCGCGAATATGCTTGGGATCATACTGATTACGGCCGTCAAAAATAACATGCTGGCGCATCATGTTTTTCATAGCAGCGATATCCGGATAACAAAATGGCTTCCACTCTGTGACAAGCACCAGTGCATCCGCGTCTTTTAATGCATCGTATTGATGATCAGTCAGTTTGAGCTTGCCGGAATCGAACCATTCTTCCGGCATGATTTCGCGGGCAACCGGCATGGCTGCGGGATCGTAAGCCTGCACACGTGCGCCGCGTCTGATTGCATCTTCGATCAGTACCAGCGATGACGCTTCACGCATATCATCCGTGCCAGGCTTAAATGAAAGCCCCCAGACCCCCAGCGTCACCCCAGCCAGATCCTCGCCAAATACTTGCGTCACTTTATCCGGCAATACCTGTTTTTGTTCCAGGTTGCGCCTTTCAACCGCATTTAAAATCATGGGTTCAACAGCATTGCGTTCCGCCATTTTCACCAAAGCGCGCACATCCTTGGGAAAACACGAACCACCATAACCGCAGCCCGGATTCAAAAAAGCGCTGCCGATACGCGAATCCGATCCAATGCCGATCCGGACGTTTTCGATATCCACTCCCATGCGTTCACACAGCATGGATATTTCATTCATGAACGAGATTCGCGTTGCCAGCATGGCATTGGCTGCATACTTGGTCATTTCCGCATCTTTTACATTCATGAAATAAATACGTTCAGGACTTCGCAAAATTGGCAAATATAAATCGAGCATGATGCTTTTGGCATTGTTTGATTCCAGCCCGATGATAATACGGTCAGGACGCATAAAATCTTCTATTGCAGCTCCTTCGCGCAAAAATTCCGGATTGCTGACCACGTCAAATTTAATCGACAAACCGCGTTTTTTTAATTCATTCTGAATGACAACCTGCACCTCGTCAGCCATGCCGACTGGCACCGTTGACTTATCGACAACGACGCAATAATCATTGATGTATCCTCCGATATTCCGCGCCGCTTCCAGCACATATTTGATATCGGCGGAACCGTCTTTATCACTCGGCGTGCCGACGGCTATGAAAATAACTTGTGGATCTCCTTCGATTTCAGTCAATGAGGTGACAAAACGCAGGCGTCCCTCATTCATGTTGCTGATGACCATGGGTTCAAGGCCAGGCTCATAAATAGGGAGAATGCCTTTCTTCAGGTTTGCGATTTTATGTTCATTCACATCCACACAAGTAACATGGTTACCCAGTTCCGCAAAACATGCCCCTGTAACAAGGCCTACATATCCTGCACCGATTACTGTGATGTTCACTTGCATTCTCCTAATAATAAAAAGATGTCATTACGAGCCCTGCTCAGCAAAACGCAGCATCCGTTCTTTACCCGGATCGCAGCGCCAGATTCGCCGGCTCATGATGATGATTAACCCTTCTCGATTTTATATATCGCCACTTTGTCACCGCGCTTATTGCCAAACACCTGCACCGGTTTCATGCCCAGCTCGCTTAATACCGCCGCTGTGTCGCCTTCTTCATTCCGGCCGATACGCAAAGCGACATAATCATATTGCTTCCACTGGCCATGCGCAATTGTCCTGATATTGATATAGGCTGGCAACACCTTGAAAATACCTGTGCCGAAGTGCTGCGTATAATACAGAAGCTGGAAATCATTCGCATACAATGAAGCACTTGCAGGCACATTTTCCGCAATCCAGTCTCCCGCCTCGTGAATATAGGATTTTGAATACCCAAAATCGACGATACCGCCAAGCGTTCCGATAAATATGAAAAACACCGCGATGAATAACGCCAGCCGATGCCGGACACTTGTCCATTGCCGGATTAAATAATCCAGCGCAAAAGGAACCCACAACATCAATACGAGTGTCAGCGCGATCAGGTAGCGCTTGGATAAAAACAGGTGCTCTGCGAGAAAGCTTAAGGTAATGACCAGGTTGACAGCCAGATAGCCAAACACAACCAGCGACGCATTCGCAGGGAAACGGCAAATTTTTCGCACCCATGCGTAAATCACAAGAATGCCGTAAATCCAGGAAAGGGCGGCCATCACATTCAGTAAATACCAGGCTAGCCAGACGAACAACAAAACAGCGCCGGCATCGCTCTCGGAATCAGAGGTCAGAACATGCTGGACTAACGCATCCCTCGAAGATTGATAGCGGTCCGCCAGCATAAAGAACCCGTTCTGCAGCTGATTGATAATCTCGCTAATGCGGCCCAATTGATTCATGGATTGCTGGTGATGCGACAGGAGCCAGACTGCCATCATCATGCAGATAACTATTGCTGGCGTATTCAGCGAGAAAAAGGCCTTCAGCCGCTGCCTGAAAGAAACACGAAAATCGAGCAAGGAAACAAAAGGCAGGCTCAGCAGAAAAACCGCGCCTTCGATGCGGAACAGCGTCGCTATCAATAAACAGGCACTCCATGCGAGCGCCAGATTCAACCCGGGTTCGCGAAAATAGCGCAACAATAAATAGAGGGAAGCAAGGTAAAATGCCCAGAAGCCATGATCGCGAATGATATATTCACGCATGCTGATGAATTCATGATTAAGTAAAATGACCAGCGCAGAAAGCCATAAAACACGTTTCGAACCGCCCAGTTCTTTCACGATGAGAATAAACGCAGTCACCGACAACAATGAAAACAGCGCATTCAAAAAATAAGCGGACGCAGTATAGGAAAAATGACTGGCCTGGCTCACGGCATAGATTAGCACGGAATAAAAAGGCCATTGTGATTGCGGGCAAAGATGTATCACTTCTTTCAGGGATGCGGTGCCAACTGTTTGTGCGCTGAGAAGATAACAGATACCGTCAGGATTGATAACAGTTTCGCGGTAGCTTAGCCAGAAAGACAATATCAGACTGGCAGTCAGGGCAAACACATAAAGCAGGTTGTCATTCTCAAGCCACGCAGCCTTTCTCATGTTACCAGCAACTCCAGGGAACGTTTGAAATCATTTCCCAATTCAGGATGTTTTAACGCGTAAGCCACCGTCGCTTCGAGATAGCCTAGTTTGCTGCCGCAATCATAACGTTTGCCTTGAAACTGGTAAGCATAGGTTTTTTCTTCCCGCAGTAACTGGGCGATGGCATCGGTCAATTGAATTTCGCCTTTCGAAATACTGGTATTCTGCAGATGCGTAAATATCCCGGGTGTTAAAATATAGCGGCCAACAACACCCAGATTCGAGGGCGCCATCTCGGGATCCGGTTTCTCGATAATCCCCCGCATATCCATCAGTGTTGCATCAGCGGAAGCGACATCGACAATGCCGTATTTTTTTGTTTCGGACGGCTGGATTTTTTCTACTGCGATAATACTCTTCTGCATGCGTGCAAATTCTTCCACCATTTGTTTAAGACAAGAGTACCTGCCGCCATCAATCAGGTCATCAGCCAGCAACACGGCAAACGGCTCATTCAATACCAGCTGGCGAGCGCACAGCACCGCGTGTCCGAGACCTTGCGGTGACTTCTGGCGGATATAAGCGCATGATATTCCATCCGGCAAAATGCCTCTTACGATATCCAGTAAATCCTGCTTGCCTCTTTCCTGTAACGTAGCTTCCAATTCAAAATTGGAATCAAAATGATCCTCAATGGCACGCTTGCTGCTGCTGGTGACAAATATCAATTCAGTAATGCCCGCATCAACAGCCTCTTCAACCGCATACTGGATGAGAGGCTTGTCTACAATTGGCAGCATTTCCTTGGGATTTGCTTTTGTTGCCGGCAAGAACCGCGTACCCAGCCCGGCGACAGGAAAAATGGCTTTAGTAATCTTCATCATAAAGTAACGGTTTACTCCAAATTAGGCTCGGGAATGTTACCATAATAAGACTGGAGAAAAAATTGCTAAGAATTTATTCTCTTGCTATGAGAAGCAGCAGGCATGATCAATAAATGAACAAACATGAGCGGGGCGCTAATTCAGCATGAATACGCGGAAGGGAAAGCCGGCAGAACAGCTGGATATTTCACAAAAAAATATCCGTACAAAAATCCATTCTTACCTCTCCAAATCCAACCGCGATCCCAAAATTATCAACGCCTTTACCAAAGGAAACGGCTACTGCAACGGACTCGCTTCGCTCGCTGTCTATGCACAATATCTCGAATGCTGTCATCAAAACAATCGGTTGCGAATACCGCAAGATAACTGGCGCTGGGTCAAATCCACGCTGAAAAAAATCGCTGCCTGGAATGAAGACCTCGGCTCGTTGTCAGCCCAGGACCGTGACGACTTTGACCGCCTGATATCACTGGTGAAATACTTCCAGGATATCGCTGACTATATGCCCTTCAGCCAGGGTAATTTGCATAAATTCCTGGAAGACACAGCGCATAGACATCTCAGCCTCGAATTCACATTCGGAGGGCTGCTCACCGCCGCTGATTTCAGCAGACCGCTTCAGCTGCAAGGAGACCCCTCGGGAAAAACAACCCTCTTCAGGGAGTTACTGAAATATCAGCACCGGCTGATTCTGGTTAGTTGCGGCAGACACAGCCTTGGGCTATTCAGGAATGGCGACCGTATCTCATTGTACAATGCCAATGACAAGGCCGGGCGCAAATTCTTTAGCATCAACGAGCTGGACAAACTGGCAGAAGCGGTCTTCAAGGCATACAAATACAACAATCATACACCTTCCCCGATTGGATTCCGTATTTTTACCTTCGAGCAGCCGCAGGTGTATACGCATCCCGAGGAGTTGCTGTCCGCCTTGAACGGACCGATTTCCCATTCCGATACTCAGACAAAAATTGATTACCATGCGCTGCATATCGCCACACGCATAGGCAGTGACAAGTGTGTCAAATATTTTTTAGGCAAAAATGCCAATCTGGAAAGTAAAAACCTGAATGGCAGAACAGCCTTATATGTTGCCGCCAGCAGGGATTATCACAATATCGTTGAGCTGTTGTTAACAAATGGCGCCGATATAAATGCCAAATGTGCGGATGGCAAATCGCCGCTCATTCGTGCCGCACAAAAAGGCAGAATGCACATTGTTAAAATGATGCTAAAAAATGGCAAACATGTGACTCTCAGCTGTCTGATTGATGCGCTCAGTCATTTGAAAACCGAAAAC
>JAJPJI010000011.1 GCA_021324305.1 Gammaproteobacteria bacterium
CGAAAATGCGTGCGGAAGCAGCAAAAATCGAATACGAGGCCAAAGTCAGAAACATACAGATGGAAAATGATGTGCAATTAAGAAATATGGAAGCAAAGGCAAGGCTGTTTGATCAGCACCCTGGATTATTAAATCTTGAAATCACGCGAGTACAAGCCCAGGCCATGCAAGGGATACAAAGCATTGTATCACCGGATGTAGTTGGCTCATGGTATAGCACACCAGGAATCGGCCTGTTTTCCGGAAACAGGGCTCCACAATTATTACAAAGACCCGATCAAAAAACGGAGCAAAGACCGGAGCCACGCTCAGATCCCAGATCACAGCAGCCTATTCAACCTTCAACAGTAACGTTGTCCAAATCGGGAGTGATGTAAACAATTGCTCTCTTGCAATGGTACGGCCATGTGATGGCCATGGCTGTACCATCTTTTTGGATGAACTCAGAGAGTATCACATCAGCTTTCAGACATGATTCGCTGTAAATGATATAACAGCAGTGGAAATCTGGAATAACCTGATGCGGCGTTAAAGTGTCCGGCATTCGCAACAATAATTTTTTTTGCCTGCAAATTATCGGCTATATAATTAAACATCGATCGAGGCACATACGGATCATTATGCCCATGATAGCAAAATATGCTCTTACTATCCGGCTGTATAGCCTGCACTCTCCCGGTAATTTCCTGCCAATTAAATGGTGATTGAAAAAAGCTTTTATTGATTTCATCAAATTTTGCTATCCCAACCTTACCAAGGAAAGCACCAATTGAAAACAGAGATGAAATCATGCTTTCATACCCGCAAAGCCAGCGAAATAAAAATACCGCACCCAGACTATGACCAATAAGGATTGATTTTCTGTTAATCCTAGGCCGCGCCAACTGATCGAACACTTTCAGCCATGTTTTCAGGTTTTGCATCTCAGGCGTTGGCATGGATGGCACGTAGCAATTAATACCTGAATTGATCAATTGTTGCGACAACCATCCAAACCAGTTTTCATCCGGATAACCATACGCACCATGCACAATGATGACATTTGGATTCTGCATACCTATGTCATACCTGAAACTTTGCGGCCTGATCAATGTCATTTAAAGTTCTCAATAAGCGCTCATAGTCTGCACATTTCACAATCACATGTCCAAGTCTGCGCAGCGGCTTGGGAAATGCAGGAATGGGTTGATTCGGTTGATAATAGAGTTTAATTTCCTCACAGGAAATATCACTATCTAGCGGAAGCATAGAAATTTTCGGAACGTTAACAAATGAACTGATTTGCGGACGATAGAAAAACCGTATCCCAGCGATACTCCCCTCAATATCTGGAAGGGATTGCACTTCTCCAAAATAGGCAGCATAAATATAATCATAATAGTTGATACCATATGAAATATTGATCAGATCTCCAATCTTGTCGCCAGCAAGCCGCGCAGCGATTTCCATCAAAACCGGCTCTCCTTCCCTGGTCATCCGGATTTCAGCATGAAACGGGCAATAATCAGGCTGCAAGACTGAAATGACATCATTCAGATAATCCATTATCTTGCGCTTTAATTCGGCGGAGATGGGCGTGTTGACAACATGACCAATCTCGACAAACTCACTCTGGTCTGCCAGGAACTTCTCAGTAATGCTGAAATACAGAATGTTTCCATTCGTAACCGTTCCCTCAACACTATACTCCTTCCCACTTACGTATTCTTCATACAGGAGCTGATTTGCCAATTGATAGCCCCATAAAACATGTTTGCCATGAAGAATACAGGATGCTGCCTGTTCAGCCTCTATTTCGTTATTGACCCGTCTGACATGTACACTCCCAGCCGCATCAACCGGCTTGCAAACCGCCGGAAATCCAACGTGCCTGATTGCATCCTGCAATTCACCAGCTGTATTTACGACAACAAATGCCGGGAGCGCGATACCTGCACTGGCAAGCCTGGTTCGCATCACAGCCTTGTTACGCAAGCCAGGGATATTAACTGCATTTATTCCGGGCAATCCGAGATAATTGGCAAGCCTGGCAGCCGCTGGTACAAAATATTCAAATCCGGGGATAACCGCATCAATTTTGAAGACAGTCCTTAATTCATCCACAAGCTTGAATAACACGCTTTCATTAGCAGTATCCACCTCAACTGCCAACTGAACAGATTGAATAATGGTTGCCGATATTTTTCTCAAATCAGAATTTGCAGTCAGCAGGATAATATTCAAACCTGACTCCAATCCACGGAGCAATAATGCAATTGACGATCCATACGGTTCAATTATAAGTACCGTTTTCGCATGATCTGCAAATCTTCTTGCTGCTTTTGATAACACAGCATTAAATCCTGCGTTATCTATATACCTTAATAATTCATTCTCCATAAAACATCCTCTTCCTTAACAGATAGACAGGCTCAAACAGACAGTATTCATGCTCATAGGGATAAAATATTTCCTCGATCATGAAGTATCGATTGGCCAACGTCTCAAACTCGCTTTGTGGCGGACAGAAAAACTGACTATTGCACAAGCCAAATGTCTCTACAAAATCAAAATCAGGCCGTAGCTTTCCCAATTTATCCTCACCAAGCATTTGTATTGTTTGCTGCCAGCCCATACAGAGCCGGCGCTGGTCATAGCAAATATAATTCAATCTGCTTGCGAGATCGTATCGGTTTTTTATTTTTCCCGTACGAAATTCATCTGCCAATGTGTCAAAATTCTGGTTAATCAAATATTCATCAGGCTTCACCAGCAAATGACAGACAAACAATCCACTCTCATCCAGAAGATCTGCTGCATTTTGCAAAAAAACCGCATAATCATTCCAGGAAACCATATTGATGGCGTCATCACCAATCAAAAAATCAAACCTGAGATTGTTGCGAGACACATCAAGCCAATCCGATGCAATAAAATCTTCATTATCGGCCAGCCCTGTTCGCCTCCTCGTTAATCTCCCCATTGCTCGTATCATTTCCCCTGATCTATCCACCATCACCACTTTTCTTCCACAGTCCTGAAAAATCGTCCGTATCTCAGGCGTTCCTCCATATAACATAAACCGTGTTTTTTGGGGCTGCCGTTCAATCAGATCATGATAATAGGCTTCCGTACTTGGCAACGGTCGAACCGTGAAACCCTTGTATTTTTCCCATTCTTGCGCAATCCGCTGCTCTTCTTCGACCAACATATAACTCATAGGTTCTCCTAAGCCGCTTTTTTATTATGAAATTGCTCAAGCATTCTGTCGTAATATCGCTGTAACGAATCCAGCCGCAAATAGAATCCAAGCCAGAATTCACCAACTTTATCAGGGGATATTTCCAGCATCGGTAAAATGACATTATTAATCCACCCCGCAGCATGGACAACATCGATAGATTCGTGCTCAATGTAATATTGTTTTTCTATATGCTGACTTTTCTGCACCCTGTCCAATGCCTGAATCAATAAATGATAATGCGTCGGGTCAAGCATCTCAGTGGCAGCCATCAAGCCAAAATATTTCATTTTGTTATAAGAATATAATGACAAATGGCTGAACAGATTAATGCCTGACAAGCCCTCCCAGGTCATGTTTTCCAAAATCACATCCCGTTTATAATGCAAGCCCAAACTGTGCATGATTTTTTTGAACTGCGTAGTATGAAATTCCTCAATATTTCCCCTGCCTGCTTCTTCCCACATATTCTTGATAATCTCGGCTTTGGCGATCCCGGACACACCCACAATCGAAAGTGATAAATAATCAAAAAATTCCAGATTCAGAACTGAATCATTCAGGATATATATCTTTACATCTTCAAGTGTTGCCTCACAGCGCAGATAATGAAATATTGCATGATTGAAAACGGGGTGTTCTCTCAACGCGCTTACTATATCCGCTGCATTATTTATGCGGCGGCTGCAATCATAACGATTCAGACATTCGCTTTTTTCGTGTTCTATCCAGACACACTCGATTTGCTTGAATCTTCTCACTACTTCAGGATCAATTGCATGGTTTTCATTTTGATTGTAAACAAGATTGTAATAATGCCTGTTCAGCATCAAATGCACTTTTCTCAAATAAGCAGGATTGTTTTTTTTAAATGCATTAACCAAATCATTTTCAGTGATATTCATATTATTCTCCAATATGCAAAATTGTTTAAATAGCGATACGTTGCGATTCAGGCCGGCATTTTTACCGGCTGAAACAAATTGGCGGGAAATAAAAAGATTGATTTACTGATTGATAACAGCAAATCCTGATGCAGGCTTTGAAACTTGAATTATTGCTCTGAACGTAATACAGACTCTCATAGCATAAATTGAGGAGGGATCACAAACAAATATAAATTAGCATACTTCATCTTTCAACATGTTTTTGCAGCTTCATTAAAGATTGATCCGAGAGCTGCTTTTGTGTATTCATCACTCACGAATCTCAATCCGCGCCTTCCATATATTCAACAATCAGTTGAATATTACGTCTGCCCTTGTATTCATTGATATCCAGTCGATACGCTGCCCTTATCGATTGACAACGATAATTGGGCCATTGACTGGTATCGACAAAAAATGCGACTGCATCAATCACTTTATCGTCCTTGCCCAATCGAAGCTTCAAGTGCCTGTCTGCTATGATACGCTGCTCGAGTACGCGAAATGTGTCATCAAATAATGGTTCAGGAAACGCCTGCCCCCATGGACCAGCATCTCTCAGCAAGGACGCAACCTCCAGGCTAAAATCTTCTCCGGGTAATTCACCGTCACTCATTAAAGAATGCTGCAATTGCGCATCCGTCACGCGCGCGGAAACCACTTCATCAAAAGCCTTGGCAAAACGATCCAGCATATCGCGTTTGATAGTTAATCCTGCAGCCATGGCATGCCCGCCAAACTTCAGCATCAAGCCAGGATATTGCGCATCAATCTGTGCCAATGCATCACGTATATGCAGCCCGGAAATCGAGCGGGCAGAACCCTTGAGTTCACCATCCTGTCCAGGAGCAAATACAATGACCGGCCTGTGAAAACGGTCCTTGATTCTGGCAGCCAAAATCCCGATGACACCCTGGTGCCATGATTCATCAAACAGGCATATTCCGGTGGGCAAGCTGCTATTCAGGCTGTCATTCAATTTGTTTAGCACTGCAAGAGCCTGTGCCTGCATATCTTGCTCGATTGATTTGCGCTCATCATTCAGTTGATCCAGCACGCGTGCGATTTCACGCACACGAATGGAATCATCACAAAGCAGACATTCAATACCTAGCGACATATCATCCAGACGGCCGGCAGCATTCAGTCTTGAAGCAACAGAAAACCCAAGATCAGCAGCGACGGCCCGGCCGAATTCACGGTCCGACAATTCCAGCAATGCAATAATGGCAGGTATGCATTGACCGGCACGGATACGACGCAGTCCCTGATGCACGAGAATCCGATTATTTTGATCCAGCTGGACAAGATCCGCGACCGTCCCTAATGCAACCAGATCGAGCAAGCGGGACATATTGGGTTCCGGGATATGTTTTTTTTCAAACCATCCCTGACTGACCAGATGTCTACGCAATGCGAGCATGACATAAAAAATCACTCCAACACCGGCGAGATTTTTACTCGGAAATGGATCATCTGGCTGGTTCGGATTGACAATGGCATCAGCAGGCGGCAAAGTCGCTGCGGGTAAATGGTGGTCCGTTACAATCACCCGCATGCCCGCATCTTTTGCTGCCTGGACTCCCGCATGATTAGCAATGCCATTATCCACCGTGACAATCAACGCGGGTGAAAACTGTTTTGCCGCTTCCACCAGTTCCGGTGTCAACCCATAACCGTATGCAAAACGATTGGGCACAAGATACTGCAAGTGCTCCGCACCAAAACTTCGCAGAGCACGGATTGCAAGCGCTGTACTGGTTGCACCATCCGCATCAAAATCCCCGACGATCAATATTTTTTGATTGGCAGCAATGGCCTCCGACAACAGACGTACCGCATCGTCCATGCCTAACAGAGACTGATAAGGAAGCAGTGATTCAAGCGCACGATCCAGTTCTTTTTCTGATCCCACCTGACGAGCCGCATAAACACGCCGCAAAATCGGATGTAAATGATTCAGGGAATCTGCATCGGCCTGCCGATATTCGCGTCTTACTATTGTTTTTTTCATTTTTATGCCTGAAGAGACGTTTGAATGATTTTTTTGTTGTATGACTCAACGGCTCCCACGCTCCAGATGCAACATATCAGCCAGAGTAAAAGTGTTACGAACAGCAGCTTCAAGCTGATGATGACAATCGCCAGAATGATCATTATGAAACCACCCCAGAATGAAGCATACAAAAGCCCAACCGGTCCCAGAATCACGCTAAACAACAAAGCTGCCGCCACACTTTTAAATGGCAAAGCTGATTCGTGCTGCAGTGGTCGTGTCTTCATATGAATTCCTTATATATGTTTGCTTATGTATCTGGTGCAGGCTGTTATCATAAATATTTAATAATCTGCTATTGAGGCATTCTTTCTCAGAGTATAATACCTGTCAATTTATTCGCGAGGTTTTGACGGAATAACTCATGGCTACACTCGATTTAGATGAAAATCACGCCCAATATCAAATACAGGCATACAGGCCAGGCTTGATCAGGATCAACGGGAAAAGCATCACTTCCAGCGTTATCATCAGTCCAGACAACCTGATAGAGGATTGGGAACCGCAATCGATAGAGCAGCTCTGCGCCGCCTCTTTCTCGATCATCATCGATCTGAAGCCCGATATCCTCCTGATCGGGACCGGCAGTTCACTGGTGTTCCTGTCCGTTGAAACCTATGGTCACCTGATCAACCAGGGTATTGGCGTGGAAGTGATGAATACCAGCGCCGCATGCCGGACATTTAACGCTCTCGCTGCCGAAAACAGACGTGTCGCTGCAGCCTTGATCATCAAATAGGGCAAATGTAATCAATGCCCTTCTTTTTCCTCAATTTTCTGAAAAACCCTGGCAAGTTTCACCCGGTTATCCTTTACTTGGATGATTTCCAGTGGATAGCCCGCTATTAAAACAGTAGTGCCAACATGCGGCAGCGCCTCCAGATATTCCACAATCAGCCCATTAACTGTTCTTGGCCCGCCAATCGGGAGTTCCCAACCGGTTGTACGATTGAATTCACGCACTGTGACCGCACCATCCACAAGATAACTGTTATCCGGCTGCGGCTGGATACGCTTTCCTGAGGTAATACTTGAGGTAAAATCTCCAACTATTTCTTCTAGAATATCATTGAGGGTCAGGAGGCCCTGAATCTCGCCATACTCATCGACAACAAAGGCCACTTTATTCTGGCTTTGCTGAAAGTACCCGAGCTGGATATTGAGTGAAGTCCCTTCAGGAACAAAATAGGGTTCCTGAAGGAACTGCTGGAGCAATTCCTTGTTAATAGTGGTTTTTGACAGCAGCAGTCTCAACATTTCATGTGTATAGAGGACACCGATTATCTGATTGATATTCTCCCGATACACAGGAATCCAGTCCTGATGATGCCTGTTTATGTAAGCGATAATTGCTTCTAGCGGCTGCTCTATATCGACGCCGGAAATTTCATTCCGGGGTATCATGACATCGTCTACAGTCAGCTTGCTTAAATCAAGAATACCGAGAAGCATATTTTGATACTGGCGGGAAATTTTTCCTGCAGTGTCGTATACAACGCTGCGCAATTCTTCCCGCGAAAGCGGCTCAACCGCATAACTGGTAACGCGAATGTGAAGCAGACGCAGAAATCCATTTGTTATGGCATTAGCCAACCAAACTGCTGGATATAGCAGCCGCAGTACAAGCTGGATTGGATAGGCAACCCATTTGGCAACTTTCTCCGGATAAATGGCTGCCAGTGTTTTCGGAGCGATTTCAGCAAAGATCAGGACAACAAATGTCAGCAGGATGGCGGCCAGCAACGCGCCCTCGTCCCCCCAGAAATGAAAGGCCAGCAATGTTGCCAGCGAAGAAGCCAGCATATTGGCAAAGGTGCTGCCGATCAGAATCGCACCCAAAAGACGATCCGGACGCTTCAACAGCTGCAGCAGGCGAACAGCATAACGCTTCTTCATGCGCGCCTTATGACGCAGCCGATAACGATTTATCGCCATTAGCCCCGTTTCAGCACAGGCAAAAAAAGCCGCGAGCAGGATGAGCAGCACCAGCAAAATGCTAAACAGGGTAATTTGAAAATGACTCAATTTATCCTCATATATTTGTAAAATATGAATTTTTTATTGAACAACCCGTTACCAGACCGAAGTATTCCTGTCTCAGGATAAACCACGTACAATAACACACACTAATGACGTACAACAAAAGCAAAAACGAGGCAAAAAATGGATAGCCGCAATCCATTAACCAAGATAAATGATGATGATTCACAGCGTCAAGGAGGGCTCCACCCCAACCTCCTCATTCCGGAGCAGTCGCTTCGTGACACCATAACGGTTGTATCCAGCCCTGAAATAACTCATGAATCCCCCACCCTTGCTGAGCAACATACCGGCAGTAATGATTCACAACCATCAGGAGAGCATGGCCCGGTTGTCATCCTGTCAGTAGAGCATATTCCCCAGCACCTGACTGACAGGGAATCAGACTATCAGGAACCACCGCTCGATCAGCCAGCCGCTGACGAGGAAGATGAAGAAGAGCAAGACAAGTCATGCTGCACCTTCAGCAGCTTGTATCATCTGGTTCCTTTCGCCAATGGCGTAATGGAAGCAGCTGACATAGGCATGAGCCTTTATCAAAATCCCAGCGCCACGCTCGCGGAAAAAATCACCGGCCCGATCGCAGCACTGGCGTGTTCATACGAATTCACTGACACCTCTTCGACAAAAAATTTCCGGGAATTTTTGCACAGCCTTAAAACTGGAAAGCGTCCCAAGGACTGGCCGGAAATTTCACCTTTGAAACGAAAAATTGCAATCGGTTTTACGGCGCTCTCTACCCCATATGGATTGTTCTCTGATGGAGTACAGGCATATTGGTTTTTCGATGCCATCCGTACTGAATATGATGTTGGAAGCAGCACATTAATTGTCAGCCTGTTTCAGAGTGGCGGCGTTGTCGTCGGAATAGGCGCCGGTACCAACAAATTATTCACAGACAATTATGAAGCATTGAAAACAACATGGAATCTGCTGGCGCACAAAAAAAGCAGCTATTCCAATACCTTTAGCAAAATCATGAGCCCTATCCTGGGCTTTTCACTGGGCACGCTTAAAACCGCCCAGGAAGAGATTCAAGGCTATATTGCAATCAAAACTGTATTCGGCATTAACGACGTCATCACAAAATCGGTCATTGGCGCTCTTGCAGCCCAGGATTCGATACCAAACTTTTGTTTTACAGGTCTTTCCAATCTTAGTTCCATCGATGAATTTTTCGGCTACATCGGTAAAGGAAAGTTTGAGTCAAAAAAAATTGCCGCCTTTACCCTTTCGTTAGCCTTGTCTGTCTATCTCGCATTCCTTAAGCGTACACTCAACGTTATTTTTTATAACGATGTGGCCGCAGACTTCAATATCAATCGACCTGATATCACTGATACCGCTTTCGAAACAATAAGCTGGTTAATGTTCGTTCAGGAATCCATACAATACACATCCTCGCTCTATCCGTCTTCTTATGTTCTGGTAGACCGTGTTACCAATGGCATCAGCAAGTCAGCCAGCTGGATGTATAACAAAATCACGAGCTGCTGCTCCTCGCCAGACATTCCCCGGCAGCCGGAAGAATCCAAACCTCTGCTGCTTGATCAGGATGAAAGTGATGACAGGTATGATGTGGAAACCGGTGTCGGCATTGATGATGCAATACCAGGAGAGGAAACGGCTTCGATGCCCAGAGAAAAATATTATCATGATGACAATCCCAGCCTCATGTTCAGCCATGGCCGTAAATCCGGACATAAAAACCAGCAACAGGACAATGGCTATCGCTTTTGTGTATTAGTATGAGGATACGAGTTGACCACTGGGACCAATGTTTGCTTTTCGGATGAGTGGTTTTTTATGTATACTCTGTGCCGCTTATTCATTAACAATGCGGTTGGGACCACATGCTGAATTTTAATCATTTATCAGAACGCTTAAACAAGGTTATCAAAAACCTCACCGGCCAGGGCCGGCTGACTGAATCCAATATTGAAGACACCTTACGCGATATCCGCATCGCCTTGCTGGAAGCCGATGTGGCATTGCCAGTGGCAAAAGAATTCATCGATGACATCAAAGCCAAAGCCTTAGGCAAGGAAGTCATGGAAAGCCTCAAGCCAGGCGAAGTACTCATCAAACTGGTCCATGACGAGCTTGTTCACATCATGGGCGAATATAATGAAGCGCTAAACCTCAAGGTCCAGCCGCCCGCAGTCGTAATGATGGCAGGTTTACAAGGTTCTGGTAAAACCACGACTGTTGCAAAATTGGCGCGCTGGCTGCATCAGTCGCAGAAAAAAACCGTATTGGTGGCAAGCGCCGACATTTATCGCCCTGCCGCTATCGACCAGCTGGAAACACTGGCCAAAACGGTAGGTGCGGAATTTTATCCCAGCAAAACCACCGATGATCCTGTCGAAATCGCACGCGGCGCCATTCAGGCAGCCAGGAACAAGGTCATTGATGTCGTAATTATCGATACCGCCGGCCGTCTGCATATTGACGATGAAATGATGACTGAAATCAAGCGCCTGCATGCAGCCATCGAACCCGTTGAAACGCTGTTCGTTGTCGACAGCATGACTGGCCAGGATGCAGCCAATACGGCAAAAGCCTTTAATGACGCACTGCCGCTTACGGGTGTGATTCTTACCAAGACCGATGGCGATGCCAGGGGTGGCGCCGCACTCTCGATACGCCATATTACCGGCAAGCCAATCAAATTTTTGGGTGTGGGTGAAAAAATTGATGCCCTGGAACCATTTTATCCGGATCGGGTTGCCTCTCGCATTTTGGGCATGGGCGATATCATATCGCTGGTCGAAGAAGCTGAGCGCAACCTCGACAGAGCAAAAGCCGAAAAGCTGGTCAAAAAAATCAAAAAGGGCAAATCGTTTGATCTCGAGGATTTCCGCGACCAACTCAAGCAAATCCATAACATGGGCGGCGTCATGGGTATCATGAGCAAATTGCCTGGAATCAATCAGTTGCCGCAAAATGTTAAAGACCAGTTTAATGACAAAAAGCTGGTGGAAATCGAAGCCATTATCAATTCAATGACCCCTAAAGAACGCCGCTTTCCTGATGTCATCAGAAATTCACAAAAGCGCCGTATCGCATTAGGGTCAGGCACTTCTATCCAGGCCATCAATCAACTTCTCAAGCAGTTTACGCAGATGCAGAAAATGATGAAAAAAATGTCGAAGAAAGGCGGCATCATGAAGCTGATGCGCGGCATGCAAGGGAAATTCCCGTTCGGAGGCGGAGGCGGCCTGCCGCCAGGCATGCCATTCTAAACGGTGCAAGGACACATATCTATTCAGGAGATGCGCGATGCAAAAACGACAATTAGGAAACACAAATGTCCAGGTATCAGCCATTGGATTAGGCTGCATGGGCATGTCAGAATTTTATGGTACTGCCGATGAAAATGAATCTATTGCAACACTGCATCGCGCCCTTGAGCTGGGTATCAATTTTTTTGATACCGCCGACATGTATGGCATGGGAGCAAACGAACAGTTACTTGCCAAAGCTTTCAAGGGGAAATGGGATAAAATTGTCATTGCCACCAAGTTTGGCATTGTGAGAGACCCAAGCAACTCACAAATGCGGAGTATCAATGGCCGGCCTGATTACGTAAAGTCTGCTTGTGATGCTAGCCTCAAACGTCTTGGAATTGAAATCATCGATCTTTATTATTTGCACAGAGTCGATGCCAATACACCAATCGAAGATACCGTCGGCGCGATGGCAGAGCTGGTAAAAGAAGGCAAAGTACGCTATCTCGGCTTGTCAGAAACAAGCGCAGACACATTGCAGCGTGCATATAAAGTTCACCCCATCACCGCATTGCAGTCTGAGTACTCGCTATGGACACGCGGACCCGAAAAAGAAATCATCCCGTTATGCGAAAAATTAAAAATCAGCTTCGTTCCATACAGTCCGTTAGGCCGCGGATTCCTGACCAATAAAATCAATTCGCCTGATGATCTGGAGAAAAATGATTACCGCAAATCCAATCCGCGCTTCATGGGTGATAATTTTGATAAAAACCATCACCTGGTTGAAGAGCTAAACAAGATAGCCATGGAAAAAAACTGTACCGCAGCACAATTGTCTTTGGCCTGGGTACTGGCAAAATCACCGCGGATTGTCCCTATCCCCGGAACCAAGCACAAAAAATATCTGGAAGAAAACATCAAAGCAACAGAAGTCACATTAAGCCATGCTGACGTAGCACGCCTTGACCAGTTATTTCAGATGGATGCCATTGCGGGAACGCGTTATACGGAAGACGGAATGAAATTTGTCGAGAGATAAAACCCGCCCCTCGCACACCGCGAGGGGATTCTGGTTGATTATCTGCGGTCACCGGTTAATCTCAATATCATTAAAAACAGATTGATGAAATCAAGGTACAAGGTTAACGCGCCATGTATGGCCTGCTTTTTCGAAATATCGGAGGAAATAGGCGCGACATTATAATTTTTGATTTTCTGTGTATCGTATGCTGTCAACCCGGCGAAGATAATGATTCCGCACACATTGACTGCCCATTGCACGGCATCTGTCATGATGGAAGGAAAAATGAATCCGACCAGCATCAATCCAATGATGCCAAACAAACCCGTCATACAGAATGAACCTATGGGACTCAAGTCACGTTTGGTGATATAACCAAATGCACTCAGGCCAATGAAGGAAAAAGACGTGATGAAAAATGCCTGGCTGATACTTTCTGCTGTAAAGGCAAAAAATATCACGGAAAATGTAATGCCGGATAAGACAGCATAACCGACATAGACAAATGAGGTCAGGAATACGCTCATTCTTTCGACAAACCCGGAGAGTGCGATCACGGCACCAAACTGAAGGATGATCAGACCAAACCAGAGAAACTTGTTACTCACCAGCCGCATGATCAGTGCCTGCGAACCAGCCACTTCATAGGCAACCAGGCCGGATATCAATAATCCCAGCATCATCCAGAAATACACCCTGCTCATAAATGTCGCGTTTGAAGCTGCCAATTCTTGCTGGCGGGCAACATTGTACTGATTACGCTGATCAAATGAATTCATGTTCGCAACTCCGAAAAATATGTCTGCATATTATACTACTAATATATTGGGCGAATTCAGGGAAAATCAAGGCGATCCAGTGTAAGTCCTTCATTAAAATTAACTATAGAACAGAAATGGAATCAGTTTTGAGATCCTGTATCCGAAGAGCCGGCATTAATCTCGGTATCGCCATCCTTGCCTCCCGGTCCATAACTGTAGAGATGGACAACACCCTGATCATATTGGTACTGATAAGGTTGACCCCAGGGATCCAAAGGCAGGTTTTTCAGATATCCATCCTTGTTCCAGTAGGCAGGTACTGGCGATATGGTTGGCTGGGTCACCAATGCCTGAAGGCCTTGTTCAGTTGTCGGATAGTCTCCGTTATCTAGCTTGTAGCTCTCCAATGCATTCTGAATGACCGACAATTCCTGCTGTGCCTTGACAGTAAGCTGCTGATTGGAATTGCTGATGATCCTCGGCACAATCAGTGCTGCGGCCACTGCCAAAATGACTACCGTCACAATCACTGCAAAAAAAGAAACGCCACTAACCCTACGCATGAGATCCTTCTCCAAACCGTCTGTTGTTCGTGATTATAATACAGAATCTCTAGTCATCTTAATATTAAATTGTTCAGTATTAAAATAATTTAAAGTGTTATCAGACCCGGTATCAAGTGTTAACTTCCCGCATGACAACAAACCCGGACAAATGGTTTGCAAGCACCAAAAAGTAACGTATAATTCAGCACCTTAAATTGCAAATACACTGTTGTTACAGAGGAAAACTTATACCATGGTAGTGATTCGTTTATCACGCGGCGGAGCAAAAAAACGCCCATTTTATCATATTGTTGTCGCAGACAAACAACGCGCTCGCAACGGCCGTTTCATTGAACAGGTTGGTTATTTCAACCCAATCGCATCCGGCAAGGATGTTCGATTGACCATTGATATTGAACGCGTTCAGCACTGGATTTCACAAGGCGCCCAGCCATCTGACCGCGTCAAGAGCTTGATCCAGGCCCACAAAGAAACCGCTGAAAAGGCATAAGACTGAACCTGCCATCACTCTCGATGGCAGGCAGCATAGTCGTTTCGGGTGTCGCCATGACTAAAGCGAATAACGCATACATCACCATAGGTAAAATCGGGGCCACCTATGGTATTCATGGCTGGCTTAAAATTCATGCCTACACTGAATTTGGCTCCAGTATCCTTGATTATCAGCCCTGGCACATTAGCCGCAACAAGGCACATGGCAAGTCATGGAAATTGAAGATGGCCGGGCTCACGGCAATAGCATTATTGCGAAATTGACGGGCATCAACACACCTGAAGAAGCCCGGCTGCTGACAGGAGCAACCATAGCCGTAACCAGATCGCAGCTTCCCCCGCTTAAAAAAAACGAGTATTACTGGTCAGACCTTGTTGGACTAACCGTCATCAATAAAAATGGCGAGACCCTGGGTAAAGTTATTTATCTGATGATGACTGGCTCAAATGATGTACTTGTGGTCAAGGGAACTACTGAACATGCGATCCCTTACCTGTTTGGGAAGGTAATAAAAAGCGTTGATCTGGAGAAGCAGGAAATCCATGTGGATTGGGAGCTTCTATAGTGTGGTTTGGGATTATCAGCCTTTTTCCGGAAATGTTTCAGGCACTAAATGCGGGTATTACCGGTCGGGCCATAAAAGATAACTTGGTAAATGTTGAGATTTGGAACCCGCGTGATTTTGCTCATGACAGGCACAAATCTGTGGATGACCGCCCTTATGGCGGCGGACCAGGCATGGTCATGATGGCTGAGCCGCTGCGTGATGCCATACATGCAGCCAAACAAGCTGCCTCAGCCAGGCCTACAGTTATTTACCTCTCTCCACAGGGGAGACGATTTGATCAGGAAGGAGCGGCAGAGCTTGCCGAAAAAGATGCCTTGATTTTAGTGGCAGGCCGTTATGAAGGAATAGACGAACGAATTATTGAGCATGAAGTTGATGAAGAATGGTCTGTCGGTGACTATATTTTGACTGGCGGTGAATTGGCTGCCATGACCATGATTGATGTGATGACCCGGCTGATACCGGGGGCAGTTGGCGATGAGAATTCGGTAAGCCAGGACTCTCTGACAACAGGGTTACTGAAATACCCTCAATATACCAGGCCAGAGAGTTTTGAGGGTTCAGCCGTACCGGATGTTCTGCTGAGCGGCCATCATAAACAGATAGATCGATGGCGCCTGAAAGCGGCTTTGGGTCGAACCTGGCTAAAAAGACCCGATCTTTTGGCAAAAAAACAGCTGACTCAGGAAGAATTGACACTCTTAACTGAATTTATTGAAGAGTTTTTACAAAAATAGATCGAAAATCTCTTTAAATACGTATAAAATTGCAGCGTTTTTCGCTGCTGTTTGATGATGAGGTGTGTTTTAGAGGTAAGAACCGTGATTCTTTTCTCTAAGTGCAAGCTTGGCTTGCACGCAGCATATGAACATTGACATTGAAGGTGTTACCGCTGAGAAGCAGGAACATCTGATGAAATTGCACGACTTGTTAGGGGATGAAAAAAATGAGCAACAAAATTATACAAGCTTTAGAAACCGAATTTATGCAGTCTGTCAAAAGTATGCCTGCATTTGAGCCAGGCGACACTGTTGTTGTCCAGGTCAAAGTTAAAGAAGGTGAGCGTACCCGTTTGCAGTCTTTTGAAGGTGTTGTCATCGCAAAGCGTAACCGCGGCTATAACTCTTCTTTCACAGTTCGCAAGATATCTCACGGTGTCGGGGTTGAACGTGTATTCCAGACTTGCAGCCCGGCTGTTGATTCAGTTGAAGTCAAACGTCGCGGCCATGTTCGCCGTGCCAAACTTTACTACATGCGCGAATTAAGCGGCCGTGCCGCCCGTATTAAAGAAAAGCTGACAGCCAAATTTGGTACTGCAGCAGTTCCAGCGGGTAAAGGCGAAGCTGAGCAAGACAACAGCAAAGGCAGCGCTGAATAAGCTTCCTGTTTTAAGAATAAAGGCCCACTTCAGTGGGCTTTTTATTTTGCAAGAATCCATACGACAATGCGCAAACAACCCCTCTATTCTGCTATTATTTCCTCGCCGCTAGGCAAAATCGGCCTGTTGCTTACCCACGGAAAAGTATCCGAGGTATCATTCCTGCCCGAATCTGCTGCAGAAATGATACCAGATGATAATAATGTCAAATTGGTTACAGCCCAGCTGGCAAAATACTTCGCTAATCCACGGTATCAATTCTCCCTGGCGCTGGATGCTTGCGGTTCAGTATTTCAGCGACGAGTCTGGCAGGCACTATGTGAAGTACCCTCCGGTGAAACCTGGACATATGGCCAGCTGGCAAAAAAACTCCAAACCAGTCCTCGCGCTGTTGGACAAGCATGCCGCAGCAATCCACTGCCAATTATCGTTCCCTGTCACCGAATTGTGGCTGCTCATGATTTGGGAGGATACGCGGGCAAAACAGACGGCAAGTTAATGGACGTGAAAAAATGGCTGCTACGGCATGAGGGAGCAATCAAGGGTTAGCGCCTGTTGATAGCGCTTGCTACCGGCCTTGATTATAAGGCCGTGAACGCTTACCCCTGATATTATATGCCTGCCCAGCGCCTCATGGTTTTATGATGCTAATCCTCTCGCCGTCCTGAGCGCTTTAGGCGCAGACTCTAGCGTAGCATGGTGCAAAAAACCAGCGCGTTTAATTCTGCTGCACACCCGCAACCAGCCAGCGTGGACTCGCGATTTCCTTGCGGAAATGCCAGATTTCAGTCACTGGCGCAGCAGGCTCATTTGGATTTTCCTGAATCTGTCCTGTGAAACGGACGCTTGCCACCATGGTTTGCATTTCTGTTCCAGCCACAATCTGCGAATCTGTCTCCACATCCAGCAAATCAGCATTCAGGGTGATGACATTGGTTTTATTGATTTCATTGCCACGTTCCTGAAGCTGCAACTGAATTTCCGCGAATACTTCTGGTGTAGTAAATTCACGGATGTCATTCAGGTTTTTCTGGTCGTATGCCGCCTGCAGACGAATGAATTGCACTTTGGCATCCCGTAAAAATGCAGCCGAGTCAAAGCCTACCGGATAATGATTTGAGCGCGAATTATCGGCATAGTGGTTGGAGTGTGTATTATTTCGCATGAATTGTGCCGCCGCATCGCGCGCAAAATTATTTTGAAAGTCATGATCACGCCGGTATTGCGGTGCCGGCTGCATTCTGTTGCGCAGCAGATTGATGACAACCAGGATCAATCCACCCACTAACAACCAGGAGAGAACTCCGCTGCCTATGCCATTACTCATGAAGAGACTGGCCAACAAACCGCCTGTTAACAAACCAGCCAGAGGCCCAAACCAGCGGCTGGCCGGCGAAGCAGCACGGCTGAATGGTGATTGGGAGTTGGAATAATTTTGACCAAATGCCGGCGCAGGTCGTGAAAAGCTACTCGCGGACCTCGAGATACCAAAGCTTCTGCCGCCACCAAATCGTCTCGCTTCTGCGTCATTGATTAATAAGCCAAAAGTAACCAGACAGACCAGTAGAATGGATAAAAATGTGCGCAACATAATCTTTGTCCTCGTTAAGTCAAACGATAGCAAAGTATACCTGAATGGCAGATTGGAACATAGAGCCTGGTACTCCTGACATGCCTGGGAATTGGTTTGTCAGGCCTGAGAATCACCTTGTCATCCCCGCGAGCACCCTGTCACCCCGCGAGTTACCTTGTCACCCCCGGCACTTTTAACTGTCATCCCCGCGAAGGCGGGGATCCATCCTACGCTCATCTGGATTAGCACCTCGGACTGGCATGACATCGGGAAACATTAAGACATCGGAAGGATTAGGACATCGGAAGATAGCTGGACTTCTAAAACCAACACCCTCCCCCGTCAGGGAGAGGGTGGAATGGCATCATGCTATTTATGCAGATTACGGAATGGGCTGTTTGGCGCCAGCTCAGGACAGAATGAGATGGTGTATTCAGTCACATTCATGTTGACCTTGTTTTTCTTCAGGTCAATCACAGGCTTGTTGGTAGCGCAAGTGAAGCTGCTGTTTGCGGTATCTCCTGGGAAGGCAGATACAGATGGACATGCAGACTTGATCCATTGCACCAGTGTCGCTTTTTGTGCATTGCCTGCTCCCGTGCAAGCCGCAGGCTGCACGCCTGAACCCGGTTTGGCATTCGTGCAGGTATTCAAGTCTTTCAGCAGTTCGCCTGACGGCTGTTTCATTGCAGCGTTGCAGTCAAAGAACGTGCCTGCGCTGGCTGAATTCAGGAGACATGCCTGGCTGGCTGTCCAGAAGCCAAGCTGCTTGCCGCAAACCCGCGCGAACTTGCCGGCGTTGTAACTCAAACCGCACACTTCGCCGTATGCACAGGTATCCGCAGAACAAGCACCGCCCTTGCCCGCTTTCACCCAGGGATAGCCAGCTGACGTACCGGCATCGGTATTCGCCGGCGGCTTCAGTATCCAGGAACA
>JAJPJI010000006.1 GCA_021324305.1 Gammaproteobacteria bacterium
CATCGAGAACATCAATAATTCCGTACTGGATGAACTGGTTGTCACTGATACCATCCCATTAAGCGAGGCTGCGAAAAACTGCAAACGCATTCGCTGTATCAGCCTGTCTCATACCATTGCGGAAGCCGTTCGCCGTATCAGTGGCGCCGGTTCATTAAGCAGGATGTTCTTGGATTAAAACAGCAGGAAACTGCAAAAGACACACGCCCAAAACATATTCCGCCGAAACGACTGAACATCCGGCTTCTTTGTGTTATGGTCAGATTGGGAATGCCTGCTACGCATTCTCGATTCCCATATTCAAACGGACAAGGACAGCCTATGTTTAAAAAAAATCCTGCTTCACCTTTTTTAACTTTACTACTGCTGTCAGCCGCGCTGTTTTCCGGCTGCGCAATGGCAAAAAACACACACCACAACGTGAATTCCTGCCTGGAAAACCTGGATGATGATATTGGCACGCTGTATCTCTGCGGCAACGGCGGAAAATTCAAGGTCCTCTCATTAAACCGCTGCAGTCTGCAGGACAAGGACATTCCCGTAGTTGCTGCCTATCTGGAAAAACACCCTCGCATAAATGCCCTGGATTTGGGCGAAAACAATCTGGGTGACGATAGCATGGCAGCATTGTCAGACAACCACACTCTGGCCTGGCTGAGCGTGAGTTACAATCATATTGGCGATAAGGGAGCCGCCTTCATTTCAGGCATTCCCACTCTCACCCATCTTGAAATAGTCGCTAACCGCGTAGGGCCTGAGGGCGGAAAATCGCTGGCAAAAATGCCTCTCAAATCACTGGATATCGGACAGAATAACATCGGCCCGGAAGCCGCCATCGCGTTAGCCGGCAATCCCACACTGACCATATTGTATGCTGATGACAATCATATCGGCACTGAAGGCGCGAGCGCTTTTGCAAACAGCCCCGGCATGACTCACCTCTATCTGCGCTCCAACAATATCGGTGATGCTGCAGCCGTTGCGCTTGCGAGGAATACACATCTTGTTGACCTTGGGCTCGAATATAACAGGATAGGCGATGAAGGCGCGATCGCTATCGCCAATAATACGACCTTGAGATGGCTTTATCTGTATAACAACAATATCGGTCCTGCCGGTATTGCCGCACTCAATAACAATACAACGCTGGTTGAAATCGGCATAGAAGGCAGCAAGAAATTGACTGCGGACAATATCAGGATGGTGAAGCCGCGGTTTCCTACCTCAGGAACGGAATCAACACCCTCCTGCCTGCATTTGTCCTGAAACCCTTTCTGCAGTCTGGCATTCTAAGCCAGACTGCAGATCTTTAATGAATAAAATATATATCATAATCTATCCTTGGGATGTATTATTGCCAGACATAAAACGAGCATAACCAGAATGTTTAGGCAAAACGAAAAAAAATCCCGTGTTGCTTCTGCAACAGATATTCTCATTTCCCTGATTGAATCACCGGAATCCAAACCAGTACCGATTTATGACGTCAGGCAACCGCGAGTCTGCGACAATATAAAAGCAATTATCTCAGAAGCTACCGCCTGGACACCGTTTTCCGTCATCCATTACACTTTCCGCTTACCTGAAAACGATGTCAGCGCCAAAAACTTTCTGCAAATCCAGCCTGACTACGTCAACAAGACCATTCCGCTTGGGATATTGCCCGCGGAGATGCGGCGCATGGTCAGACAATCCCTGCAATGGTGGGAAAGTGCCGTCAACTTGCGTTTTATCGAGTCTAATCAGCATGACCCTATACGCATCTTCGCATTTACCGAAAACAAACGACTCGATGATATTGTTACCCTTGGCTATAGCGGTATCGGCACCCAACTCCTGCATCCCTCTTCAAGCCATGGAATTGGATTCAACTGTGACTACTTTAAACAGAAATCCCTGGCTTGGGCGATCATTCAGGAAACCGTCTTTCATGAAACCGGCCACGCCGTCAGCCTCAAACATCCATTTACTGATCCCTGCGCGGTTACCAAAGCAGGATTTAACACAACCTCCTTTACCGTAATGGCTTACGATACAGCCATTAACGAAGCAACAGGCAGGAAAACCATCGCTATCACTCCCATGCCCGCAGATATGGATGCTGCGCAATTCCTGTATGGAAAAAATCTGTTCACTCATACCGGTAATGATGTTTATGATTTCTCGGATTATATCAGCCATGATGCAACGGAATTCGAGAGTATTGCTACATTACCCTGGGATGCAGGCGGCAGTGATACATTGAGCGCCGAGACGATTCATGATGATATTACGCTGGATATTCGCCCCTATGGCCAGTCTTCTCATAAGAATGGCACTGTCAAAACACCCAATATTGCGATCGAAAACGTCATAGGCAGTCATGGTCAAAATCGAATTTATCTAAATCACCTGGATAATGATGTCGATGTGCTCCATTCACAGCAAACAACCCTGTTTGTTGATCGATACCATAATGGCAAGGATACGGTAACCGGGTTTCATCCTGATCGTGACAAAATTGTTCTTGCCCAGCTCGAAGGTCGGCCTGCCTCCTGGAAAATGAAGCAGACAAGCCTACCCGCATGCGACTCACCTCGGGCCATGCCTGCTCAAAGAAACGCAACCGCCATTGAATTCGACAGTCAAAATTCCATCACGCTGCTTGATGTCAATATGGATCAGATCAAACCAGGCACAATATCAGAAAGTAATGATCCGGCTGTCGGAACGCGCCAGGCAACCACTTGCCCAATCCCGAATGAAGATATGACAGTCTGGAAAGCCATAGGCAACTTACCCGCACAATTGACACTGGATTTCTTTAGTGCATTTGCATGCGGCAGTGCACTCACATTTCTGGATACGCTGACAGAAGACATCCTGCGGCACTATAAATGTCACCCCGACATGATTCACATTGCCAGAAAGGTACTGCACGCCTTTTATATCATTTACTCTGGTACAGTGATAACCAATTCTGTCGGCATCCTGGTAACGGAAATGCTAAGAATCTTTAATTTTAGCGATCATCAGGCCAGCCAGGCTGGCGCGCTTGTTTCAGGCACGCTAAACCTGGCACAAAATTTCACTCCGCTTGGGATAACCCGAACATTTGTAAATGTTGCGGGCGGCTTTGCAGGCAGTCTTTTTACGCTATGGGCCCATAATCGAATCCAAGCCAGTATGGCAGACCGAGACCAACGCACCGACCTGAAAGAAAAAATGACAGCCTCCCGCTGAAAAACCCCATATAAGCGCTTCCGAAACCACCACTTCCATCCTGGCCAATTCTGTGTAAAATATGCCATCCTCGTTCTGGTCGCGGAACGAGGGTCAATCAATTATTTAAATCTTTATAAAGTGGAGTAAAAACAATGGCATCGAAGCAAAAATTTGAAATCGAAGCTGCTGTTCGCCACGATATGGGGAAAGGTGCGAGCCGCCGCCTGCGTCGCGAAGAAAAAGTTCCTGGCGTTGTTTATGGTGGTGGAAAAGCTCCCGTTGCCCTTACGTTCGAACACAAGCATGTGGCCAAGTCTCTTGAGAACGAAGCCTTTTATTCACATATTTTGATACTGAAAACCGGCACGGAATCCGAGCGCGTCATTCTGAAAGATGTACAGCGCCATCCATTCAAGCCACGCATCATGCACGTTGACTTTCAGCGTGTACGTGCCGATGAAAAACTGCATATGCATATCCCGTTACACTTTACCGGCGCGGACAAGGCTCCGGGTGTAAAAGATGCTGGCGGTATGGTTTCTCATATCATGAGCGATGTTGAAGTATCCTGTTTGCCGGACAACCTGCCTGAATTCCTCGAAATCGATCTCTCTGAAATGCAGCTAAACCAGATTCTCCACTTGTCTGACATTAAATTGCCAGCAGGCGTTGAAATCGTAGCTCTGGTACATGGCGATGACAAACCCGTTGTCTCTGTCCATATGCCGCGCGTTGAAGAAGAACCTGTTGCCGAAGAAACCGAAGCTCCCGCAGCCTCCGAAGTGCCAGCAATTGCACAGAAAGGTGAAGGCGAAGAGTCTGAAGGCGAAGAAAAGTAATTCATACGAGAACGAGATGGATATATGTATGCCATGCCAGCAAAAGCTGGCATCCGGAGATAATGTGACAATTGCCTGGATGCCAGCTTTTGCTGGCATGACGTGCATATTCATCTCGTATTCTTCATAACCTCTCCAGGAGCAAATGTGCCACAGCCTGTTCAATTGATCGTTGGATTAGCGAATCCTGGAACAGAATATGAAAATACCCGGCATAATGCCGGTGCCTGGCTTGTCGAAAGCCTGGCAGACAGATCGAATGTAAAATTAAAGCATGAAGCAAAATATCATGGCTTGCACAGCATGACGCAGATTAACGACCAGCCCTGTCATTTACTCATCCCAACAACTTTCATGAACCGTAGCGGTCAGGCTGTCCGCGCCTGCATGAGTTACCATAAAATACCCGCGGATGCGATATTGATAGCACATGATGAAATAGATTTACCTGTTGGCGTCATAAAATTAAAATTTGACGGCGGCGATGGTGGGCACAATGGACTAAAAGACATCATTCGTCATCTGAATACAAAACAATTTTATCGGCTGCGCATAGGCGTTGGACGTCCGGGGCACAGCAAAGACGTTGTAGATTATGTATTGAGCAATCCTTCAAAAGCCGACCGGCAAAAAATTGATGCCGCGCTGCAGCGGATCGAAGATGTGCTGCCGCTGATCATGTGCGGCGAAATGCAGAAGGCAATGCAAAAACTGCATACCGAAACCGGGATTTAGGAGCGCCATGGTTTTACTGGATGCCAGCTTTCGCTGGCATGGCAAAGTGATTTTTGACATTTTTTCGAGGAGCAAGAAACATGGGCTTGAAATGCGGCATTGTTGGATTACCCAACGTAGGTAAATCCACTCTATTCAATTGCTTAACCAAAGCGGGCGTCGCCGCAGCGAATTATCCATTCTGCACCATCGAACCCAATGTAGGCGTTGTCGGTGTACCTGATCCACGACTGGAAAAAATTGCTGCAATCGTCAAGCCGCAACGGATATTGCCAACGACAGTTGAGTTTGTTGATATTGCCGGTATTGTCAAAGGCGCTTCGCAAGGTGAAGGGCTGGGCAATAAATTCTTGTCGCATATTCGCGAAACCGACGCCATTGTCCATGTCGTCCGTTGCTTTGAAGACTCCAATGTGACACATGTTTCCGGAAAAGTTTCACCTGCGCAAGATATCGAGGTCATCAATACCGAACTGGCCCTGGCTGACCTCGAAACAGTTGACCGGGCGATTCAGCGTGTCCAAAAGGCCGCCAAGTCCGGTGACAAAACCGCTGTTATCGAATCAGGCTTGCTGGAGCGAATCAAGAAGCAGCTTGACCATGGCAAACCTGCTCGCGCGCTTGATTTCACCAAGGAAGAACTGCCGCTCTTGAATTCTTTTCACCTTTTGACCCTGAAACCAACCTTGTATGCTGCCAATGTTTCCGAGACGGGATTCTCCAATAATCCTCTCCTCGATGAAGTAAGGAAAATTGCTGAAAATGAAAAAGCGCAGGTTGTGGTCATCTGCGCAGCGATAGAAGCTGAAATTGCAGAACTGGACGATACCGAAAAGGAAATTTTTCTCGCGGAACTTAATCTCGAAGAGCCAGGACTAAACCGCCTCATCCATGCCGCCTATAAATTACTTGGCCTTGAAACTTATTTCACTGCCGGTGAAAAGGAAGTGCGTGCCTGGACGATTCACACCGGCGATACAGCACCCCAGGCAGCCGGCGTGATTCACACTGATTTTGAAAAAGGATTCATACGTGCTGAAGTGATTTCATACGATGACTTTATCCGCTTTGGCGGTGAACAGGGCGCAAAAGAAGCCGGCAAATGGCGCCTGGAAGGAAAGGATTATGTCGTCCGCGATGGTGACATCATGCATTTCAGGTTCAACGTATAGTCAAAAATATACAAATTTCAATGATGCAAGTAATAAGGCAATAATAGAGAAGCAACCCCATGCTTAGAAAACTTCTGCACACCGACCAAAACAGGAAGCCTCTTTCCACGGCTACTCCTTCCAAAATTCAGCCGCGTTCAACTTCGTTTCCTGCTTTCTTCAAGTATGCATCCCAATCCAGCGATAACCGCCTTGATAACGACAGAGATTATCTGGAACAACTTTACCAATCCGGTGAAATCACGATTAAAACCTATCTGGAACTGCTAAATTTCAAATCGCCCGAGTTTAACGCCGCAGACATGCCGAATCTCACTCCTTCAGAGATCATCCAGGAAATCGATCTGCAAATATTAAATAACAACCAGCCAGTTCACACACGCAAGCAGATACAAAAGGAGCTGAAGGAATTAACTGACGCCTGTTTAAATCAGGATCTGTGTGACAAGGTAAGAATGTCAGGAGTCCAGGTTTTTTGTGCAAAATGGAATATACCGTTACCTGAATCATCCACCAGGCATACAATAAAAATTGGCTACTAAAAAATTCACAGTGTGTCGTTGACAGTCTTTCTTACGACTTGCTTTTCTGTCTTGCCCGCTGCCTGACAGCTTCAAACAGGAATATTCCTGTTGCTACAGATACATTCAGGCTGGATACTGATCCATACATGGGGATTTTCAACAACACATCGCAATGCTCACGTGTTAACCTGCGCAATCCTGCTCCTTCGGCTCCCAATGCAAATGCAGCCGGCCCAGACAACTCTGCCTGATACAATGTTTGTGTCGCTTCCGCAGCGGCACCATAAATCCAGATTCCCAATTCTTTTAATTCTTCCATGGTCCGCGCGAGATTGGTTACCTGCACAAAAGGCACCGTCTCAGCTGCCCCGCTCGCAACCTTGCTCACCACGGGTGTCAACCCGACTGATTTGTCCTTTGGTGCAATAATCGCATGCACGCCCGCAGCATCCGCAGAACGAAAACATGCGCCAAGATTATGCGGGTCTTGTATACCATCCAGAATCAGCACAAATGGCACTTCCAGATTCCGAAGCAGCGATTTCAAGTCATTTTCAGCATAGGTCCTGGCCCTGCTGCAAAACGCGGCAACGCCCTGATGATTGGATTCCTGAGTCAGACGGTCCAATTCCTGACGGGAGACTTGTTCGATTGAAATTCCGAGTTTTTTTGCGATGCCAACCAGGGACTCGATTTTTTTATCGCTGCGCTCTTGAGAGACATACAGGCGAATCACCCTTTCAGGCTGATTTTGCAATAAAGCCTCAACTGAGTGGAGGCCAAATATAAATTGTTTACTGGAAGTCATAATATCTATTTTATGCTGCTTATTATTGATGAAACCTTCATATTGTATCAGGATACAGAATCCTGAATCGCCACAGCCTGTCGCTGACATGACCCTGCAATGACAATGCCTGCAGCAATGCTGCCTCACGATAGCGGATCATGCATACGCCAACCTCTGGATTACAGCATCATTCTGGCACAATAATGGGATGCCGCTAGCGTCTTTTCTTTTTCCGTTTGCCGCCTGCATTGTGTTCGCCGCGCTTTCTCTTCTTGTTCTCACGGGAAACATTCTTGCGTTTTTTCCCGCCTCCGCGTTCTTCACTGGTTTTCGCGCGGCTTGCCTGCTTGCGGCTTTTGCCTGGTTTGCTCCCGGCCGTGCGCGCACCTTCTGCAAGGACAAAATCAATTTCACGCTGGTCCAAATCAACGCGCGCGACCTGAATTTTGATCGGGTCGCCCAATCGAAAACGCCTGCCAGTACGCTCGCCAAATAATGCATGCTTGACCGCATCAAACTGGTAATAATCATCAGGAAGCGTGCTTATATGCACAAGGCCTTCCACATAAATTTCTTCCAGTTCGACAAACACACCGAAACTCATCGCTCCTGATATGATGCCTGCGAATTCCTTGCCAACCTTGTCCATCATGAATTCGCACTTGAGCCAATCCGTCACTTCATTGGTCGCATCATCCGCACGTCGCTCTGTCATCGAACAATGCTCACCGGCCCGCAAGAGGAATGCCTCATCCGTGCTTGGTTTTTTATGAGTCAATATTTGTTTGATACCACGATGTACCAGCAAATCAGGGTAACGGCGGATAGGCGAAGTAAAATGCGCATAAGCATCAAATGCCAGCCCAAAATGACCACGATTATCCGGACTATAAATTGCCTGGCTCATTGAGCGCAGCAAAATGGTTTGAATCATATGAGCATCCGGACGGTCCTGGATAACGCGCAATATGTGCGCATAATCACCAGGAACAGGCTCACGATGGGTTGGAAGACTCAATCCAATTTCATTCAAAAAACGTTTCAGATTTTCCAGTTTCTCATCGGTTGGGCCCTGATGCACACGATATAATCCAGGCTGCTTATGTTTTTCCAGAAACCTGGCTGCGCAGATATTCGCACACAGCATACACTCTTCGATGACACGGTGAGAGTCGAAACGCTCGTAAGGTACAATTTTTTCAATCTTGCGATTCTTGCCAAACACAATCTTGGTTTCCGGCAAATCAAAGTCTATCGCGCCTCGCGCCTTACGCGATTTCTGCAGCACACGAAACAGGTCATAGAGGTTTTCAAGCTGCTGAACATGGTCTTTGAATCGTTCCCGCATGCGCCGGTCATTTTTTTCCATCATCGCATGCACCTGGTTGTAAGTGAGACGTGCATGCGACCTGAATACTGCCTCGGTAAATCGGTATTTCATGATTCTGCCAGTCGGATGAATAGTCATTTCACATACCATGACCAGCCGATCAACCTCTGGCATCAGTGAACACAAATTGTTTGACAGTGTTTCTGGCAGCATTGGGATAACACGGCCAGGGAAATAAACCGAGTTACCACGCTTGAATGCCTCATTATCCAAAGCCATCCCGGGACGCACGTAATAACTGACATCGGCTATAGCAACAAACAACGTCCACCCGCCTTTGGCACGCGGCTCACAATAAACGGCGTCATCAAAATCCTTTGCATCATCACCATCAATTGTCACGAATGGCAAATGGCGCAAGTCTTCACGACCCTCGATTGACTGACTGGTTACCTCTGGCGCAAATCGCGAGGCTTCCAGCAGTACATCATCAGGCCAAATATAAGGTAATTCATGGTTACGAATGGCAACATTAATTTCCATTCCCGGCGCCATGTGATCACCAAGGACTTCAACAATTCTTCCCAAAGGACGTGTATGCGGAGTTGGCTGATCTGTAATGGCCACCACAACAAACTGACCATGCTGGGCGCCATTTTGAGCATCAGGTGGTATCAGAATATCGTGGGTAATGCGTTGATTGGCAGACTCGACAAAAGCCGCGCCGGATTCTGTATAAAACCGGCCAACGATTTGCTGTGTATTGCGCTCCAGCACTTCTACAATAATGCCTTCACGTCGACCACGTGTATCAATATTTGAAACCCGCGCCAATACGCGATCGCCATGAAAAACAGTCCGCATCTGTCTCGGACTTAGGAACAAGTCCTCCCCGCCTATATCAGGCTCGACAAATCCAAAGCCGTCTTTATGGCCTATAACCCTGCCTGCGATAATTTCCATACTTTCGAGGGGACCGTAAGCACCTTTACGATTCTTGAATAGCTGACCGTCTCGCGCCATCGCGATCAAACGGCGGCGCAATGCTTCTCTCTCCTCACTCGATTTCAACTCTAATTCTTCTTGTATCTGATCCTGGGTTGCCGGACGGCCTCGTTCAGTCAGGTATTCCAGAATATATTCACGACTGGGAATAGGATTCTCGTACTTCTGAGACTCCCTCTCGGCAAATGGATCTTTCTTTCTCTTGTTCTTTGACATCAATAAAACCTATAACAGCCCGCGGGCTCTCCTTATATACACATTCCCTGTATTTAGGGCCTTATCGCCTATCCTCGGCGCGATTAGAACACACAGCCCAGCTCAATTCTGCGAAGATTCTGTTTGTCCCGTTTCGCGATGAGAATCTGCGACGTAAGGTCCTGCTATCTTGCATATCTCAATGCAGAATAAGCCGTTACTCAAATCATTGCAACATTATAGAGGATTTATCTTGCATTGCAGCCGTTATAGCTCATCGGATGATCAATATTCAATCTAAATTGGCCAATTTAAGCTTTCTTTAATTTATGCACAGGTAAGCTAAGAGGAACAACATAATGATAACAGCAATTAATGAGGAGACATATAGCCAGACACCTTCTCGACAAATCAAACATCAAGATAGCTCATAGTTAATTTGTTTCAAAAGACACATACCAGGAGGGTAAGCCTATGAGTAAATCAACCTTTGGCAGTCAAAAAACACCGTCATCGCCCACACCCCGATTCCTGATACATGAACCTGTTATCAGTGCGCTTGATGCTGAGCATGTGATTACCTTCGCAGAAGAACGGCAGCGGAAACCGCTTTCAGAATCAGAAAAAACGGAGATCAAAAATGAATTTGCCGCAAACAAGGCATTGATTGAATTGGCGGATTTGCATAACAGGTTCATCGATATCAAAAACAATTTCAACCTGCTGATGGGACTGAATGACAGGCAAAGTGAAGAAATACAAAGGCTCATCAGCAACGTCAGGGAGTTCAAGGCGTTGCGCCGAAAAGGGGATATTACCATCCAGGACCTGAAAAATATTGTCGCGGATGAACATGAACTCATTCCCCTTAATCAGACCATTGAATGGTGGACAGTCAATAGCGGCACCTTGAAAAAGCTTGAATTCTGGGAAGACATCGCTGAAATGATCAAAAATGACTGCACCAGAAATCAGGATAGCGATTCCGATTTGAAAAACAAATTACACAATTTGTCCGATATCAAAAACGAATGGATATCACAGCAGATATTTTGCGGATGCTCCAGCTCGAGATTGCTGGATTTTTACACCAGCTTCATCTGCAAAATGGAGGGCTGGCTTGTTGAATCATTAACTGTCAACGATTATCGCCACAAAAAACGGCCGGCAGCGATTACTGATTATATCAAACATATTCTTTATGAAGTAAGAGAATTAAAAAAGGTCGCATTATTATCCATGCACTCCCGCCTTGTTTGTGCCGAATATTATCAGGATATCAAGGCTGATGATTTGCTGACCTATACATGCGACCAGCTATTTGAAAAATGCAATATCAATCTGCTTCACAACGGGGTCCGTCCCAAACCTCGGCGCAGCCTGACTCCGCAACTTATCACCGAATATGTCAAGACAATTTCAGACTATTGCAAAGATAATCCGGCAGAAAAAAATCTTTTGCAAAATCTCGACAGGCTTAGAATGCAGACCCTGCCGGATACCTGGCGGCAAACCGCTGAAGACGGCAATTCACTGAAAAAATTGCTGCAATACCCGGTTATTGTTTTTGCAGGTCATGCCATTCCCAGCCTTATAATGGAAGCATACAAGGAGTCAAATCTCGCCAGTATTCTCCTGAATTCTGACTGGCTTAATGACAAAGGCTTTGTATTGAACAAGTTAAAATCGTTATGGAAACGCGCGCGCCTGGAACAACAGAAAATTCCCGGCAAAGCCACAGACCCGCTGCATAACGCACTGACAAAAATATTCGCCGAACAGGATAAAATCTATAAATCACTTCTGGATCAGCTGAGCCTCAAGATTACTATTGAAATTCAGAATCAGATCAATCTTCTCAATGACAGCATATTTTCCAATAAAAATATCGATCATGAAATCATCCTCACGACACTGAAACAGATCAAAAATGCAGGCTGCTACGCCAGGAAGTTTATGGATCTGAACTACTGCTCATATACGGATATCATTCTTGCCCTGGCGAACAAGATAAAAATCCGGGTGGCAACCAATCAGGACATTACACCGTACCACATCAACAACATCATCAGTGTAATAAAATTGATTTGCCCCGAAAAACGAAATGAAGAATTTGCACCGCTCAAGGCAGCGCTTGCAAAACTGCCCGAATCAGCACAAAAGATCAACGAGAACAATGAATCCGGTTTTTTACATCTGCTTGTCAATATCATTGAGTCATCCATGTTGTCCAGGGAACGTCTGCAAACTGCTTTATACCGCCATCACCATATCGCAGCTATTTATGGAGAGACCTGGGATGACGAATTCGACAATCCAGGCAAAATTGCTGATGACCAGAAATACATGTTGACCATCAGCGGTTACATTAAAAACGTCCTGCTCAGGATTATCGAAATATCCCCTTATATTGATTTTACAAATTTTGATAAAAATGAAATGTGCGCCCTGCTGGATGACCTGGAAAATGACATGGCAGGGAAAACTTCAAGCTCATCACTTGACAAGCAACTGATACCGGAAATCAGAACCCGGCTGCAGCGTGCCATTCGATTCAAGCTTAACGATCTATTCCTTCTCAAAAGCTATTTATATTCCTCAAACTCACAGCTGATCAATATCGAAAAATTAAAATCACTGCTTAACCGGATTGAAAACTTCTTCACTGATATCGAGTCAAAAAAAACACTGCTGGAATTGATCTCGACGGCGGTGCAATCGCTTGTCAAAAACTACTGTCTGAATGTCATCGAAAGCAATTCAAGGTTTGATATTTCCTATATTAATGAACTGAACGCCGTAGCCGGTGAAGACATACTGCAAGGAATCCACGACGATCGTGATCTAAAAAAAACACTTGTCACCTATATATCTACCTATGACGGCACCCAAAACAATCTCTCCTGGTTACTGACACATCTTCTGCCTGCCGCGGAAACAGAAAAAACAGGTGATCTGCTTCTCAATTATGCAAAGAAACGCCTGGATTTTATTAAATTCAGCCGATCCGCCTCGCCTGACGATTATCATTTTTTTGCGGCGTATAGCGGCATTCCCGCCATCGCGGAGCTTATCGATGACACGCGCGGTGCTCTTCGAAATTTTCTGTTATCCAGCATGAACAACGCCGTCTCGCCCTGGTCGCTAGATACAGCCATATTGGCAGAGCTATTTTGCGATGACGCAGCAATATTCCAATACCGCCTGAAACGTGTTATCGAGCTGGCAAACAGGGCTGATCCAAGGCTGGACAATTTGACGATGAAAGCCCAATTCAGGGAATTCCTGTCAACAATCAACCCACATAAATCCATTCACGGACGCATTATTGATCCCGCCATCAAGGCAGCTGGCGACCAGACCTTGCTGCATTATCTGGATAACGTCATTGCAACACAACCGTGGACAATTCTGCTGGAAATGATTGTTGCCAAATGCGGCACAGATAACCAGCTTCAGCGATTACACCTCATGCATACCATGCACTGCATCGATCAGCACATCGATCTGGGGAAGGAATGGATAGGCATGCAAATTCTGGCAGGCAGCACAGAGCCAGCTGAAGAAAACAGTCCGAACGATGATGACGCGATCAAGCATTTTTTCAACCATTTTTATGGCGACGAGGGCTGCAAAAAATTGATCGTCCGGCTTGAATCGGCATTACAGGAATTATTCAGGATCAACAACGACCTGAACGCAAAGGAGATTTCCAATGAGGAATACAAACGTCTGATTTCGTTAATTGCGAGCATCAAGCCGTTAAAAACATTTTTCAGGATATATGGAACCAGCAAGCCGGCGAAAAGCACCTTTGCCAGCCTGGACGAAATCGAGAAAAAAATTCATCTGCACTTCAATTTGCACACTGTACTCAAACGACAAACTTCGCTACTCAAGATATCCTCTGACAACCCCGAGCTGCATAACCTGATACTATCGATCATTGAAGCCATCACTCACATTGAATCCAGGCAAATGCTGACAAACCAGAACATCAATCAGTATCTTTCGTTTATGGACAAAGAGATATTATCCAGGATTGATGCGATGCTTCTTCAGCCAACGAACCTGGATTACAAGACATTATCAACACTCTCCAACCTGATGCTTTACCTGGCTTCCGACAATGTCAAGCTGCTGCTAATCAGCATGAACAAACAACAAATCCTGCAAAACCCATACTGGCTGGTCTTGATCAACCATCTGGAAGAGCGTGGCAAAATCAGTCATCTTGAATCACTCCAGAAAGATCCCCATTATGACGCACTCAGAGAGGCCGATTTCCAACATATCCTCATGTTTGCGAATCACCTGACAAGCATCAAACGTCAAGCCCACCGGCTAATTCAACAAAGCATCCTGTCTGAGGCCGGAATTCATGAACACAAAACAGATCAAATGACCACGCTTGAGTTTCTCTGCAATCCCAAAATCCGGGACAGGCAACTATTAAAACTCTGGCTTTGTTGTGCCGAGAAACTGAACACCAATAACCTGCACCCGCAATCAAAAACACAATTCATTCTTTTTCTCATCAGGTTTCTTACTTACATATCAGAAGCCATATTATCCAGGGCCCGGGATGACAAGTCGCTGCTGAATGACTATATAGACCTGTTTTCACATATTTATGACGCCAGAGCGGCCATTGCACGGCTCTACAATAACGATGACCAAGTGTCTTCCCCGACCCGGTATCCATCAATCTGGACGAAAATGAATGAATGCGACAACATATCGCAGCCTTTGTCCGCCATCATAAACAAATCCTTGTCTTTGCAGCTGCTGCAAAAAATCGAAACGTACGCACTGAAAAAAATATCCAGGAACAAACTCAATGCTTTCAGGGCCTACTGCAACGACCCACACTTCGGAAACAGTGAACAGACAGTCGCGCCTGATCTTCACTCTATCAAAAATTCGCTCATGATTAAACGCGATGATGACGCGGCAAAGATAGCCAGACTCATCAAGATTTGTACTGTCCTATCCACTTCCGCGCAGACCGGTAAAATGACAGACAATATCAGCGCATGCCTCATCAACGCAATCATTGAAGCTGAAAAAGATCCCGTCCTCAGCAAATCAAGACATTACAAGGCGCTGTTAGTGGAGCTCAAGTCACTGGCTGACAAATATTTTTCTCCAGATAACGACCGGAGATATTTGTTTACATCAGCAAAAAAACATGGTTTTTTACATCATTTGCACTAGCTTCCGGATCCATCGTTTCAAGAGGTCGTGATGACAAACCGCAAGGATCAATTCACCATCAAAAAGCAGTTATTGCGATACCTGAACGCGACCCGGAACAGCGTCGATGATTTTTTACAGATACTGCCTAGACAAGGATATTGCTATGGCTTTTCATTGCTTCATGCTGTGATGCGAATATTGCATAAGCAAGAGTGGGGAGATGCCGCCATGGAACAAATCCTCGCATGGGACGGCCAACCTTCCTCACTCATGACTAAAATCTACCTGCCAGACGCAGCAGATAATGCATCCATTACCCTGCAAGAAATTTTTGAGCGTATCATTCATTACCTAGTTTTCAATCAAGGATCCAGAAAGACATATCCGCACGCAAATCTCTTACAATTCCACTTCCTCCTGCCAGGCAGCCAATTCCTGCTAATAAACGGACGGGGCGAAAAATCAAGGATCAAAGTCAACTATCAAATGGCTGGACACCTTTCTGTCACCAATATCATCAAGTCCCTGGAAGACGAAGACACAATTGATACGATCAAAAACAATATCTGCCTGGTGCATTCACCCATTCATACCTGCGAGCTTGGATACCAGCAGGAAACCTGGTATTTCTTTGACCCCAACTACATTGACGGCAAAGCCAGATATTTTTGCTCTCTTGAAGCGTTGGCTAATGAAATACAGCGCGTCCTGGGCAGCAATATCATTATTGAGATCGCGTGTTTCAATCGCCCCAAAAATAAACCTTTCCGATATTATTATGATGAATTATTCATTCAGCATCCGGAATCACTCATTCAGGATGGCGGCCTGTTTGCTTTTGCCAAAGTGAGCCCCCACCTTATTCCTGGACTGATCAAAAATCTGACCAATACAAGCAAGCTTGCCTTATTAAACCCGGATCAGCTTTATTCTGATGGCTCGACACCACTCATGTGCGTCACAGAAAACAGGCATATTGCGGCGATAAAAGCCCTCTGCGCCGCCGGCGCCAACCCAAACCAGGCCTGTAACAGCCTGCTTCCGATGATACTCGCAGCAAGAAATAACGATGCCCGTATGATTAGCGCACTGCATGCCGCCGGAGCCAGCCCGAACCTGGAGGTTGACGGCTGGACACCCCTCATGCACGCTGCATACTATGGCCACACGAGATCAATTGCCGCACTGTGCGCAATTGGTGCCAACCCAGATCATGCGGATTTGAGCGGCTGGACACCACTCATGCTAGCAGCACAAAACGGACACGCTGACTCAATCAATGCACTCTGTGCGGCAGGTGCCAACACGGATCAGGCTGAATTAAATGGCTGGACAGCACTTGTGACAGCCTCGCAAAACAACCGTGCAGCGGTAATCCAGGCACTGCACTCCGCAGGTGCGTCGCTGAATTCAACTGACAGCGACGGCTGGACAGCGCTCATGTTTGCCACAGACAACAATCATATTGATGCTGCCTTTACACTTATTGAAAAAAGCGCCAATCCAGATGCAGTCAACTCAAGCGGCTATACCGCTCTCATGCTCGCCGCGCAAAAAGGGCACCAGCGTATTGTTGAAAAGCTGCTCAGCAAACAGGCTGACTTCACCATAGCAGCGCATGTATACACTTCCGACTTGCTCGCTTTTGCCAGTCAGTCCAGACAGCGTGAGAAACTTGAAACTCTTTTGAAAAATGAGCATCACGGCACCCTGCCCGACTCCATACCAGGATTCACCGCTCTTCATCTGGCTGTATTCACTGGTCAGACCGAAACCGTCAAATTGCTGCTGGGTAAAATGAGTAATTTAAAATTAAGGATCCTGAATTTTCTGCAAAACCTGGCTGTCGCGATGGAAAATCTGGAAATAAC
>JAJPJI010000034.1 GCA_021324305.1 Gammaproteobacteria bacterium
AAACCGCCGTATCCTCGTTGTGCTGCTTCCGGCACTGGAAAAATCGCCCGATGAATTATCAAATCTGGGCAAGGTCATCATTGCATCGCTCAAAGCCATGATGGCGGCAGGGTTGGGTGACTCGGTCGAAGGTACCTATCGCGAGGTGATTACCCGTAAACCGACGAATGCGCCAACGCCTTATATGTGTATTCTTGACGAATATGGATATTATGCGGTGAAAGGTTTTGCTGTTGTGCCGGCTCAAGCGCGCTCTCTGGGGTTCTCGGTTATTTTCGCTGGGCAAGATTTGCCGGCGTTCCAGAAAGCTTCCAAGGAAGAGGCTGCATCCATTGGTGCGAATACAAACATAAAGATTTGTATGAAACTGGAAGATCCTATGGAAACCTGGGATTTCTTTCACAAGACTGCGGGTGAATCCTATGTAACCAAGGTCGACTCATTCCAGACAAACGCAGGCAGTTTGTTGAATAACTATATGGACAGTCGCAGTGCCTCATCTGAAAAGCGCCAGCGTATTGATCTTCTGGATTTGAAAGAACAGCGTGAAGGTGAAGCTCATATCTTTTTTAAATCCAAGATTATTCGCGCAAGAATGTTTTTCGCCAATCCTACACCGCCTTTGAAGATGCGGCTTAATCAATTCCTGAAAGTAGAGCCACCATTGAACCGTACCTTAATTGATCTGGAAGAGCGATTGGAACGATTCAAGGAAGTTGTTGCCAGTGATGATATTTTCAAGGCGCCTACTGATGAGGGAGAGGAAATTCAGATTATTTCTGATTCCATTGCTTCGCAGCCAGACGTCAACCCAATAGAAAGAGCGCTGTCATCTCTGCTGGCATTCCATAATCGTCACGCGGGAACAGAAGAAGGCGCAGTGGCTGCGGCAGAGGAAGAAGAGCCAATGGAAGGCAAGCTCAATATCTTTGCCAAGGTTGCGCTTGATGAAACGGTCAAGGCAATTGTTGGAGCTGCGCAATTCGGCAAGTTTAGCGAACCCTTAATAAGCAAGGGTGCGGCAAAAGACAAAATTGAATTATTGGAAAGATTAATGGGCAGGTCAGCTTCTCAAGCCAATCCTATGACGAATGAAATTATCAAGGACATGTCACTTGCAACAGAGTATCCGCCGCCAGTCGATGGTGTGTTGCTGCCTAGCGAGGAAGTAGTAGCTATTGCAAATGAGTTATGTGATTATGTAACCTCTCTTAAGACAAAATCTCAAGAAGAGGATGTATAGCAAAGTGGAGAATATGTTCTTTGCCAAGGTTGGCGCTCTCTTTGGAAAAGAGAAATTCGGATTATTGTCATTGCTGGCAATGTCTTGTTTCATCCTCGCCGGGTGTGCTTCATCAGACGTTTCCCGTGATGCTGCCTCAAATATCGATTATGGCGTTCAGAATACCAGAAGCATGATCGATGGTACGGTGGGCGGCAATTTTGCTGATTCCTATCAAAATGCAAGTCAACGTGCCAAGGGTGTCATGCTTGGCGGTACGGCGGGTGCGGTGACAGGCGCATTGGCTTCCGGTATTGGAATTGTTCCCGGAGCAGCAATAGGTGCAGTTTTGGGCGGCAGCTATGGTACCTACATTGACTCCTATTCAAGCATCAAGGATCAGTTAGAGAATCGTGGCGCTACAGTTGTTGTGCTCGGCGACCAGATATTGATTGCCCTGCCCTCTGCAAGAATTTTCCAGCCTTATTCATCTACGATCAAACCGGATGCATACTCCACGTTAAATCTGACTGCTAGATATATCAATGGCTACACCAAGATGCTGGTAAAAGTGTCGGCGTATACCAGCTCGACAGGTTCAAGAACTGTCGATTTGTCATTGTCTCAGGAGCAAGCACAAAATGTGGCTAAATTCCTGCAGGCGGCTGGCGTGGATGCGAGGGTACTCTATGCCATGGGTTATGGCGGCACACACCTGGTGCAGCAAAATTCCAAAGGCTGGGATGAAAGTGATAATTACCGTATCGAAATCACACTGGAAAAATTATACGTATAAAGGCTTTGACCAAGGCGAAGCAAGATACAATATTCTGTAACGGAGTTTGGAATGTTAGGGCAACGGCATGAGATAGCAAGACTTCAGAGCGATCTGTATCGTGACGCTTTCCGCAAGACATTGCGCTGGCTTGTTATTTCGGTGTTTATCATGTTTGCCTTGATAGCGGCTATTATCTATTTAATTTTCTTTCAGCCCTCAGTACATTATTATGCTAATACGATCGATGGTAAGATCATGGATATGCCTAAACCCAAGTGATCAGGACTGAAGAATGGCACTGGATGACATACAAGATCGATACATTGCGCGAAACAATGATTTTTATCGCAATCATTATCATCATGTCATTATTGGGCTGATGGTCGTGGTCGTGATCATGATGGTCGCTCTGGGTGTCGTGATCTATCAGATAAAAAATCGTCCGTTGCCGCAGTTCAATGCCATCACGCCTGATGGCAAGAGAATGCTGTTGATTCCTTATGATGAGCCAAATTTGCTTCCTGATACGATATTGCGCTGGGCAAGCAAGGCCGCAACAGTTTCCTACACGTTTGACTTTGTAAATTATAATAAGCAAATCGCGGCGGCTCATCCCTTTTTTACCGATGCAGGATGGCAGGATTATGTGCGTTCAGTCAGCAGTCTGATCAGCACTATCGTGCAAAACCAGTTATTCATAAACGGCGTTGTTGCCGGAACTCCGGTGATTTCCAATCAAGGGCCCCTGCCTGGAAAGGGATATGCATGGCGTGTCCAGATTCCATTCCTGGTTACGTACCAGAGTGCTAATGTTACGTATAATCGTGGATTTTATGTTGTGCTCTCTATTATTCAAGTGCCCACGAGTTTAAACAAACAGGGTATTGGTATTGATCAGTTTGTAATGGTGCCGAAATAATGAACGCCGAAAATGATGCGCTGGTGTTGGTTTTCTCAAGAAACATGTTCTACAAGCGATTATATCATCTCGCTTTGGCGGCTCTGATCCTTTGTATATTGGTCATTGCGCTTCTTGCGTCAATACTGGTCTACCTGCTCAGGAATCCCACGCATCCTCTGTATTTTGCGGCGGATGATGTTGGCAGGCTCATACAGATTGTTCCAGTCAATACGCCGAATATGTCCACGGACGATGTTTCTGCCTGGGCTGTTGAAGCGGTGCAGGCGGCTTATTCATACGATTACATTAATTATCATGCTCAGATCCAGAATGCGCAAAAGTATTTTACTAATTATGGATGGCAGCAATACATGAGCGCATTGACTCTTTCCAACAACCTGCTGGCTCTCACAACCCGAAAACAGGTTGTCATTGCCAGGGTTATCAGCCAGCCAACCGTACTTAAAACAGGTATTCTGGCAGGCAAATATGCCTGGCAATTCCAGATGCCGTTATTGGTAACTTATTCAGAACCGCCATACGACGACAAGTCCCAGTTTTCAAATGCTTTGAATGTGACCGTCATTGTCCAGCGGCAATCGGTATTGGAAGGTTATAAAGGTCTTGGCGTCGTCCAGCTTGTTTCGTCAATTGCGACATCGGAAAATTCACAGACCCAGCAAATATCAGGTACATCTACGGGATGAAAAATTTTTTGCGCTGGTATATAGTTCAAGATATTTATATGCTGCGCACAAGGTATATATAGCTCAACAATCTGATCCAAAATGATTGTATGGATGTGTGATAGTGAGGGAGCATGGCTGGAGAAGAGACAACTGCGGTTGAATTACGAGATGGCTTTTACCGGGACAGCTTCGGCAAGCTCGTATTGGTAATTATCGGCATTTGTATTGCAATTGCTGCGCTGGTTGCTTTATCCATTTACTTCTATGTCGCTAAACCGCCGCCAATCACTTTTCCCGTAGACAGTGAGATGCGGGTTCAGCCGCCTGTTCCGCTGGATCAGCCCTATCTGAGTACGCCGGATTTGCTGCAGTGGGTTGCTGATGTTTTGCCAAAAGCATTTGTTCTCGATTTCAATCACTATAATGATCAACTGAAATCATATTCATCCTATTTCACATCGGATGGGTGGAAAACGTTTTTAAACCAATTGAATATCTATGCAAACTATAATAATGTTCAAGCATATAAGCTGTTTATTACCGGTTCACCAGAATCAGCGCCATATATTTTAAGGGAGGGTGTAATACAGGAATCAGGAAGATACGGATGGTGGGTGCAAATTCCAGTAACAATTAATTATGCTGGTTACAAGCCGCCGCCAAATAAAACGCTAACACTGCAAGTGTTGGTGGTTCGGGTTTCCACCCTAAATAACTTGACGGGTGTGGGGATTGATAATGTAATTCAAGCACCAGCGCAACCAACAGGGACTCCTTAGGCGAATGGGAATGGATAACGTACATGGTTAAATGGGCTTACAAAGTAGCACCTCTATTTCTGATCATGATGGGCGCAGCCACAGGTGGTTATGCGCAGCAAAATAGTGCAGCGCCTACATCGCAACAAATGTCGCCCAGCCAGTTTCAAGAATGGATCAAGAAAAATATCACTAACGGAGATCAGTCCGCCGCAGACCAGGGATCTGTCTCTTCTTCCAGTAACGACAATTCTTATACCGGCGGTTCGAATTATGCGCGCAAACCACGGCCTCCCATGACGTTTGAACAGGAGCAGCAGGCGATGCAGGACACCGCGCCGCCGGGCCCTGTGCCTGATGCGGATTCCACTGCTGCGTTTAATGCGCTCTTGCAGCAAAATATGCCGCTGGCGCCGCAACAGGTTGTGCAGCTTCGCCAGCAAATTGATGTTGCTCAACGTGCGGCAGCTGTGCCGGCCAACATACCGCCCAAGCCTGTATCCACAACACTCATGGTCAACCTGGCTCCTGGCACAACTCCGCCGGCAGTGCGCCTTGCCCAGGGTTATGTATCGTCGCTGGTATTTGTGGATTCAACAGGTTCGCCTTGGCCAATTGCCGCGTTTGACATTGGAAATCCCAAAGCGGTCAATATTCAGTGGGATGGAAAAAGCAATATTCTGTTGATCCAGGCTGTGTCACCTTACAGTGACGGCGACATTGTTGTAAGACTGGTTGGATTGCCAACGCCTGTCACCCTGGAACTTGTTTCGGGCCAGCGCGTTGTTGATTATCGGGTTGATATACATGTTTCCGGAATCGGTCCAAATACAAAAGAATTGCCGATTGGAACAGCATTGCCCAACAGTGCCAATCAGTTATTGCTCGGTGTACTCGATGGGGTCGCGCCGGCCGGAAGCAAGACGCTCAATGTGATGGGTGCAGATTGTCAGGCCTGGCTGCTGGGTGAAAAGATATATTTACGCACCAGGTTGACGGTGTTATCACCAGGATGGATAGGCAAGATGGTAAGCCCTGACGGAATGCAAGCATACGAGCTTCCGAAAACCTCCTCAGTACTTGTGTCTCGCTACGGGGAGCCAGCTGAACTTAAGATCGAGGGATTCTGATGGCACTGGATCTTTCTAAATTAAATTTTTTTAATCGTCTGGACGCTCGTGCCAGGGTGGTTGTTTTGTTCGCAGGTGTTATTGGCGTCATTCTTCTCGTTTATCTGGGTACAAAGTATTTTGCCGGCGGAGGACAAACACTAGGACCTTCCCGTGTCGCGAACGCGCCGCCGGGTCTGCAGTCCATTCCTGGCGGCACAACTGCCACTGCGGAATATCAACGTGCGCTGACCCAGGCTAATCTCCAGCGTGCAGAAGCAGCAAAAATGACGGGTGCGAGTGCGATACCTACGCAGATTAATACGGGCATTCCATCTGCTACACCAGGCTCATGTATTATTTGTTCAGAACAGAATGCCAATGTTAAAAATCTTCTTGATGATTGGGTAAGGCAAGGCAAGGTCAGCCCAGATGTGGCAGATCAGCTGGAAGACCTGGCAAGCAAGAATGTTTCAGTAGATGCCTATGCAGCTGCGCTGGACAAGCTGGTCAAGGAAGGAAAACTGACGCCAGAGCAGGCACGTCAATTACTTGAAGAGTACAAGAAACAGCATACTAATACGTTGCTGAACGAAAGTGCCAAGGAAATGGATGCCATGATAAAATCCGGCCAGCTTCCTCTGGATGTGGCCAATCAGCTCCTGGATGCTCAAAAGAAAGGGTTAACGCCTGCTGAATATGCAGCTGAACTGCAGCAGCTGGTGCGTGAAGGAAAAATATCGCCAGCTGTGGCGGCGCAATTACTGGCCCAATATACGAAACAGTGTCGTCAGGAACAGGCAACCAAAAATATCGCGCTGTTAACCCAGATGTCACAGAATGGCGCGATTACTCAGGAAGTGGTGACCCAGTTGACCGGGTTAACCAAGCAGGATGTGTCAGCAGGAGATTATCAGGCTGAATTGAACCGGCTGATCACCGCAGGCAAGCTGACTCCGGACGCTGCTGGAAAATTATTGGATGCTTATCGTCAGGGTAAATCAGCATGCGGTGGTTCCGCTGCCCTCGATAACCTGATTGCCCAGGCGGAAAATGCAGCCTATCAGGAAATCAGCGATTTACTGGCTGCCGGCAAAATAACGCCGGATGTGGCAGCCCAGCTGACTAGCATGATCCAGAACAATGTATCAATGGATGACTTCAAGGCCGCGATTAATCAGTTCGTTCAACAGAAGAAACTCACTCCGCAAATTGCCCAGCTCAAGATTGGCGACTATCAAAAAGTGAAGGATTTGAGGGATGAGGAACAGCGTCTTGCAGATTTGCAAAATAACAATGTCAGCCCGGATCAGTATGCTGCTGAATTGAAACGTGCTGTTGCGGCGGGAATTCTCACACCTGAACAGGCGGCAGCGCTTATGCAACAATATCAGGCCATGAGCGCCAGGGCGCCGACCGTGCCGGTTGGAGCTGGCGCTTTTGCTGCTCTACAACAAAAGGTTGCGCAAGGGCAGGCAAATGTATCGCCGGCCATCACGACAGGTGAGTTCAATGCGGCTCAGGCACAGGCTGTTCAGGAAACAGCACAAGACAGGCAGGCGCGTTTACAGGCGATGATGACCGCGATGTCTGGTCAGGCATCACAACTTATATCAGCATGGCAGCCACCAAACATGGAACACAGGGAAGGATCCTATTCCGTGCCACAGAAAGAAAAAGAAGGTGGAACAAGCGCTGGAAATAAATCGACGACCGGATCTGGCGGAACGGAGTCCTCGTCTTCTGGCGGCCTGTTATCCGGAGGCGTACCGCTGATCAAGGGAGGTACTATTCTGTTTGCTGTTCTCGATACGGCAATTAATAGTGATTATCCGGACAGCCCTGTACTCGCCACAATAGTCGAAGGCAAATTCAAGGGCGCGAAACTGCTTGGCAAGATAATCACAACAAAAGGTGTGTCCGGACAGCTGGACAGGGTTAGTCTCAATTTCACCTTAATGAATGAAGATGAGTGGCCCAAGTCAAAGAGCATTACAGCGTATGCCATTGATCCGGATACAGCAAGATCGGTCATGGCCAGTTCGGTTGACTATCACTACATGATGCGCTTTGGAGCAATGTTTGCCACCGCCTTCCTGCAGGGTTATGCGAGCGCAATCACCAATGCGGGAACATCGACAACCGGTATTTTTGGAACCAGTACGACTCATCCTGAATTGAGTCCATCCAGCAAGCTGCTGGTTGGTTTGGGGCAGGTCGGTCAGACAATGGGTCAGGCAACCCAAAATTATATAAACCGGCCGCCAACAGTAAGAGTAGATTCCGGCGTGAGTCTGGGTATATTATTTATGTCAGATGTAAGTTAAGGATTTTTTTAGGTAAGTTGCATTGTTGATTAACGGCTTGATGTATGTAAATGCACTATAATTATATAGTGAACGGGATGACAGGCAGAATTTAGGGAAAAATGAGAGAGGCATATAAAGATGGCGAATGATCGCGACGAAAAGTTTGAAGGGCATGAAGAAAGTGAATACCACTTTTCTGACGAAGAAGTGAGCTATGAAGTTGAGCCTGAAGTTTCCAAGCAAACACAAGGCGGCGGTGGGAATTTAAAGCAGAATATTATGGCGCGGCTTACTTCGTCCAAACGTATGCTTATCAGTCTGGGTGTGTTTTTGGTATTGGTATTTGTGGTTTACAAGATGGTAGCGCCGACATCCACTGCGCCTTCAACCGCGATAACCACTCCTCCTGTGGCTCAGAACATGCCTCCTAAAAATCTAGCACCTGCTCAGGCAAATCAGAATGTACCGCCTACGGCTCCGGCTGCTCAACCTCAGGCAGCGGCAAATGTCCCAGCAAGCCTTCCTGTTGCGCCTGCCGCCCCGGCTGCACAGCCAGGCCTGGTATCACCGGTAACAGCGCAAACTCCGGCCATGCAGCCTGCAAATGTGGCTCAGGTACCATCATCTGCTCAGCCGCAGACAACAATTGTGCCTGGTGTGACAACCCCTGCAACGCAGCCTTCGGCAGTGGCGCAATCGCAACAGCCAGTCATTATTGTGCCGGCAAACCAGCCAGCGCCAGTCAGTATGCCAGCAGTGATCCCGGTGCAATCCCCGGCTGCTCCTTATGCCGCAAGTCAGGTCGGCATACCATCGAGTGTCGACCAGCAGGCAGCTAACCTTGCCGCTGAAAATGCAAAATTAATGAATCAGCTGCAGACCCAGGTCAATGATCAGCTGAATTCTTATTCTACTCAAAATAAGGCTATACAAGATCAGATGCAGGCATTGAGTGCCCGTGTGGGAGTAATGGAAAATCAGCTTAATCAGTTGATTCAGGCGCTGACCCGTCGCGGGCAAGGCGGTTCGATGGCTAATCCGGCAGGTGCTCCGGCTCAGGCAGTCGAGCCCAAAATTGCGTATAATGTCCAGGCTATTATTCCCGGACGTGCCTGGTTGAAATCCGAGAATGGTGAAACGTTGACCGTGGCTGAAGGGGATATGATCAAGGATTTTGGCCGAGTAACCAAGATAGATCCATACGATGGAATTGTTGAAATCAATACCGGCACGAAAGCTGTGTCGTTATCATATGGAAACGGAGGATAGTTATCGCGGTGGAAGTAGTGCATGGAAGCGAAAGCATGACTGAGCGAGGTAACCATAATGTTGCCAAAATATTTTCGAGATAAAACATCAAATGCTTATCGTTTCTTGTGGCTGGCAGCTATATTTTTGCTAGCCTCACCAGCATATTCACAGCTTCCCAATGTGACTAGTGTCTCTGCGGAGACAATGCTGACCAATATCGCTCAAAGCGTACCCAGCCTGATGGCTATGGTGACGGCAATTGCTTATGTGCTGGGAATGGTTTTAATTATTCGAGGTATAGTCAAGCTGAAACATGTAGGAGAGATGCGTACCCAGATGTCTCATGAGCATCATATAACCGGCCCGCTTGTTCAAATTACTGTTGGTGCGCTTTTATTGTATTTGCCAACGGCAGTGAATGTGGGAATGAGTACATTCTGGACTAATCCGAATCCATATGGATACTTGCAGCAACAGGATCAATGGACTCAATTTATCAATGACTGTTTCCTGGTTGTTCAGTTTATCGGTACGATTGCATTTATTAGAGGTTTGGTAATTTTAAGTCACCTGGGAAGCGGCGGCGGCCATCAACAGGGGCTTAGCAGAGGGCTGACGCATATTATAGGCGGTATTTTCTGTATCAATATCTATCAATTTATACAAGTAATATTAATAACATTAGGAATTCAGATATCTTAAGGACATAATAGTTAAATGTGGCTGGAAGATTTAAGGCTTTAAAATTTAAAAGGAGACGGAAATGAAGAAGGTGCTTTTAGGGTTATTATCTTTAGCATGTTTTACAGCCGGGACGGCAGCATTGGCAGCAGTGTCAGGTGTGGGTTCCGTTGCGGCTGAAGTAACTTCAAACGTAGCAAGTATCGCAAAATTGGTTACGGCGGCTTCCTACGTCGCAGGTATGGCATTTGCGGTTGGTGCAATTGTGAAGTTCAAGGCTCACAAAGATAACCCGACACAGATTCCAATCGGCACACCTATTGCTTTGTTATTTGTTGGTGCAGCACTGATATTTATCCCGACGGTATTTAAAGTGTCTGGTGCTACATTATTCGGTGGCAGCGGACAGGTTGCTGGTGTTTCCGGTATTACGTCATTCGGTGCAAATAAACCGTAATACGAAGGTTAATCTGACTTACAATGCATGAAGAAACAGTATGCATGAACTATCTTTGGCAGTGAACTTATCGGGCTGGCGAGTCTTTGTTAGGCGTAAAGAGGATAAAGGCTTTCTGCCAGTCCAGAAACGTGTATTCGAGAGGGATATATACACTTGCCAGTATTGTGGTTTTCAGGCCAAGGAGTATCAGGAGGTTGTTAACCTCGATGGCAATTATGCAAATAACAAATTGAGCAATATGATTACTGCCTGTTGTTTTTGCACTCAATGCCTGTTTTTGCAGTCAGTTGGTGTTGATGAAATGGGTGGTGGACAATTAATTTATTTGCCTGAAATCAGCCAGCGTGATCTAAACAGCTTTTGCCATGTGCTTTTTTGTGCAATGGAAAATAATACTGGCTATCAGGATAGTGCCCAATCGATTTATCGCAGCTTGAAATTCCGCAGCCAGATCATTGAGAACAAGTTTGGTTCGGGAACAAGCAATCCAGCAGTTATGGGGCAAATGATAGTTGAATACCGGGCGCAATCTCCAAAGAATAAAACAGACATACTAAGAGATCTGCGATTGCTTCCATCGCAAGTAAAATTTAAAGTTCAGTTAGATGCGTGGGCGGCAGCAGCTTTGAAGGAATTAGAGGAAGAGCAAAAAGCAGCTGAAAAAGGCTAGAACAAGGACGACGGAATGCGTGATCGCACCTTTATAGATCCACTGCTGGATGGTATCGATGCCATATTGGCCTGGTTTAGTACCGAGCTGAAACAAACCGTAGAGTCATATTGTGATCTCGAAACGGCTGATGATCCACACACACTGGTTGCCCGCGATGGTTCGCTTATTTCCATCATCCGTGTTTTTGGTGTTACTAGGCTGGTCGGACAAGAAGAGTTCGACATGATCCATCAGGGGTTGACCCAGAGTTTGCAGGCGACACTCAAGAGACCGGGTCATGTAGTGCAAGTTTATTTCGCCTATGATCGTGATGCAGTCAAGCCTGAAATTGAAGATATTCTTTCCCCTGCCAAAGCAACAGCACAGCGTTTGAATCTGGAGCTGGATGACTTGTTTGCGGAACGCGTTAATTATATTTCGAGATATTGCGCGCATGAGGAGTTATATTTTGTCTTATGGACCAGACCATATTCATTGAGTGCTGAGCAGTTAAAGCGTGCCGGAAAAGAAAAACTCAACTTCATTCGAGAACACAAAATACCGCCTTTCAGGGGTGGTCAAAACCTGCTTGCTGCTATCCCTGATCTGAGGGAAGCGCATGGGTCTTTTGTAAGATCGGTTGTAACCGACCTTAATGCTTTAAACGTCTATTGTACATTGCTGGAAGTGCATGATGCCGTTTATGCCATGCGCTATTCCTGTGATCCAGATTTTACCTCCAAGGATTGGCGTGCGGTTTTGCCTGGAGACAAAGTTTCGCTGCAGGAAAAACGGCCCGCAGCAGGCGATTTATCCGGACTGATGTATCCTCCGCTGGCAAGGCAAATCTTCCCGCGTGACGGGCGAGCGATGGATCTCAGGACACTACGTGTCGGTGACAGGATTTATACGCCTATATTTATCGATCTTTTTCCACAAGATTTGAAATCATTTATCACTCTTTTCTCACGCACACTGCCAACACGTGTGCCGTGGCGTATCTCGTTCCTGATAGAAAGCGGCGGGTTTGCGACCTTGAGCTTCAAGTCAGCCATGGCGTCCATTCTGAGTTTTACCTCGGCACAAAATGGGTTGGTCCATGACGCGGTCAAGCTGTTACGTGACATCGACGTCAATACCGACGATGCGGTAGTCAAGCTGCAGGTGAGTCTTGCTACCTGGGCTCCAGAGGGCAACATTCGTTTGTTGCGTACTCGGGCTGCTGAACTTGCAAAAGCGGTCGAAGGCTGGGGGACCTGTGAAGTTTCGGAAGTATCGGGTGATGTGTTTGCAGGTGTATCTTCAAGTTTACTTGGATTCACAGCCAACAGTGTTGCCACGCCATCTGTGGCACCTCTGTCTGATGTTGTTTACATGCTGCCGTTTACACGCCCCGCTTCTGCATGGGCGTATGGTGCATTGCTGTTGCGTTCACCAGATGGCAAGCCCTGGCCTTATCAGCCTGGCTCGGCCCAGCAAACTACCTGGATTGATCTCATGTATGCACGTCCAGGTTCCGGTAAGTCCGTATTGTCTAATGCAATCAATCTGGCGCTTTGTCTTTCAGGCGGTATTACCCGCTTGCCTAGAATTGCTATTATTGATATTGGTCCTTCCAGCAGCGGTTTGATATCGCTTCTGAAGGAATCCCTCCCACCGGATATGCGGCACTATGCAGCTTATCATCGGTTGCGCATGACGCCAGATTACTCAATTAATCCTTTTGATACTCAGCTGGGCTGCCGTCGTCCATCACCGCAAGAACGCGGCTTTTTGGTGAATTTTGTCACATTGCTTGCCACGCCTTTGGGTGCTGAGCGCCCCTATGATGGCGTGTCTGATATGGCGGGTTTGATTGTTGATGAAATGTACAAATATTTATCGGATGAGGGTAAGGCGCATCCATATACGCATGGTATTGAATCAATAGTTGATGATATTTTGAGCGAAATTGGTTTTGTGTTTGACGATAGAACCACATGGTGGGAAGTCACTGATGCGTTATTTCTCGCCGGATTCCACCATGAAGCCATGTTGGCGCAACGCTATGCTATGCCTTTGCTGGCGGATGCGGCAGCAATCTGCCGTACGCAGGTCATCGAAGACTTGTATGGCCAGGTACGAGCTCCGACAGGTGAGCCGCTTATCCAGGCGTTCAGCCGCATGATTTCGAGTGCTGTCCGTGAATATCCGATATTATCCAATATCACCAAGTTTGATATCGGCGATGCGCGTGTTGTTTCACTGGATTTGGATGAGGTGGCGAAAAGCGGTGGTGATGCAGCGGAACGGCAAACAGCGGTGATGTACATGTTGGCTCGTTATTCTCTGGCGCGGCATTATTATCTTACAGAAGATGCACTGACGGATATTCCGGATGCTTACCGCGACTACCATCGCCAGCGTATCGCGGAAATTCGTGAAGATTCCAAACGAATTGTCTATGACGAATTCCATCGAACTTCCAAAGCGCGCGCTGTCCGTGATCAGGTCATTCTGGATATGCGTGAAGGTCGAAAATGGAATGTGCAAATTGCATTGATTTCTCAATCATTGGATGACTTTGATCCGGTTATGGTGGAATTCGGTACTTCTATCTTTATCATGGATGCTGGACCTGAGCAGGCAATCAAGCGCTCGACGGAAATATTCGGTCTTTCTGAAACTGCGCGTGTCGCGTTAAAGACTCGTGTCCATGGCCCGAGGGAAGGCGGTGCGACATTCCTTGCACAGTTTGCAACGAAACAGGGCATGAATACCCAGCTGTTGACCAACACGCTTGGACCAATCGAGTTATGGGCCTTTAGCACCACCGCTGAAGATGCTCGCTTGCGTAACAAACTGTATACCAAGCTTGGGCCTAAAGAGGCACGCAGGGTGCTGGCTAATCTGTTCCCATCGGGATCAGTAAAGAACTTGATTGAGGCGCGTCTTGCTGTACTCAAAGAATCACAGGGGATGATTGAAGAAGGTTCAAATCTCAGTATCGCAGATCAGCTCTTGGAAGAAATTCTGGATGCTTATTCAAAGAATCCGGATGTAAAAAGTTTGCCGAAATGATATTAAGAGGCCGTCAGGCCTCTCTAATTAGTCAACAGGAAATCGATGAATCCGGGCTTTCATATCAAACCAGCAACGACTGAAGATGTCCCATTGATACTGGATTTCATCAAGGAGCTTGCTGAATACGAGAAGCTCTCTCATGAAGTGGTTGCGACTGAAGAGACTCTCAGGGAAAACCTGTTTGGCAAAAAATCTTATGCGGAAGTAATTCTCGCTTATCTCGATCATCAGCCTGTGGGATTTGCATTGTTTTTTCATAACTTTTCGACATTTTTGGGAAAGCCAGGGATCTATCTCGAGGATTTGTTTGTCAAATCATCCGCACGTGGCTTGGGAGTAGGCCAGAAAATGCTGGCATATCTTGCCCGATTGGCGATAGAAAGAAATTGCGGCCGGCTGGAATGGTGGGTGCTTGACTGGAACGAACCGGCAATTAATTTTTATAAGCGCCTAGGAGCAAAAGCCATGGATGAGTGGACAGTGTACCGGGTCACTGGTAATGCGCTGGATGAGCTCGCGGCAAAGTGATGACTGTTTGTCATCCTGAAAACCCGGATATAAAAGCTCCCTGATCAAAATTCATATGAGGTTACATTTTTACTGAACTGTAAAACCTCCATCAACGGTGATCGATTGACCAATAACAAAGCTGGCGCCGGGGCTGCAAAGCCAGATCACAGCAGATGCTATTTCATCTGGTGCACCAACCCGACCAATAGGCATCATTTCACCTAAATGATGCTTTATATCTTCATTGCCATTGATGAATCGCTGATACATGGTTGTTTCAATCGGGCCAGGCGATACAGCGTTAACACGAATATTTTGCCTTGCAAACTCTAGAGCAACTGATTTCGTTAACCCAAGTACTGCATGTTTGCTTGCAGCATAAATAGGTGCCGTCACAACGCCAATTAAGCCTGCAATAGAAGCATTATTCACGATGACTCCGCCGCCCAGTTTTAACATTGCTTCAATTTCATATTGCATGGAAAAAAGAACGCCTTTGACATTAATATCCATGATTTGATGATAGATTGCTTCTGTCTTGTCATTAAATGGCGCTGAAGGTTCTTCGGTGCCTGCATTATTAAATGCAAAATCAAGGCGGCCATATTGTTTGATGGTCTGTTCTATCATCGCCTTAAGATCTGACAGCCTGGAGACATCAGTGTGTATGAAAATCCCATCCGTGCCCTGTGCTTTGATTTCTTCGACGACTTTCATGCCTTCTTCCTCGCGTCGTGCCGCAATGACAACTTTTGCACCTTCTTTTGCAAAGGCGAGAGCTGTTGCACGTCCAATGCCTGAGTTTCCACCTGTTATAAGTGCTACTTTATTGGCAAATAATTTATTCATGAGTCATGGTCCTTGAATATTGATTTGAAATATATTGGCGAAACGTAAGGGGAATCATTAATTTTTAATCCGCTGAAGCTGCCTTTAAGCAGGCACAGGCTTGGCTGTCAATGTTGATAATGTGGAGTCATTGAGGAGGTATGTCAAGTCTGCGTCATCGCGAGCTGGCTTCCTGGATTGGAGCTGGTTGGGATAAACATCGCAGGCGTGTCTCCAGTTCAGACTTTCATGTGATGATGGGTGATTTGCTGGGGTTGTTTTTTATCTATATCAAAGTGTTTTAAAATGCTATCTCTGATTTTACCGCGGTCTGGGTGCGCAAATATTCCGCCGGATACCAGGGTTGATTGATGCACATGTTCTGTCTTGTCAAAGAACAAGGCCAGTCTTGACTGATTGTTGTCTTGCATGAGGTTCATATAATCACTGATTTTTTGCTTTTGTGCTTCCGACATGGGTTGATGTCTATGCTGATATCCGGAAATGAAATCAATAAACGCATTTTTAATCGCGGTAATATTTTCCTCGATCAGCTTGGCATTGCTGATATTTGCTGCAGGAGGCAAGGCAAGCAGCATATGCATCGCTATATCCCACCGGGCGGGATTTTCCCTGAGTGATTGCTGGAGTAATTCGGTTTTTTCCTTTTCGTTCAGGCTATTCACGTCAGCGCCGCCTTTGAGTAGCGCGGAGATGATAGTGAGGCTTAATTTATCTGCGACTGCTATGCTTAACAGTGATGGATTTGAGTGGTCCAGGTTGGGATCGGCGCCTTTGTCTATGAGTATGCTTACGACATTTTCAGTATTAATAGGTTCAGTATGAGGTGAGTGAGGGTCAAACCCAACAATAACGGAGTCATCGAAACGCCGGCTGCTAATGAGTGCGGCACCCAGTGGTGTGACGCCGCGAACAGTCTGGTTTACATCGGCGCCATGTTCACACAGTAGTTTGACAATATCTGACCGGCCAAGATCGGCAGCAATGTGCAGTGGACTTTCACCGCGTTTGTTCTGTGCATTAATAGCAGACTGGCTGCCTGGTGCAGATAATAAGGCTTCAATATGGCTTAATTGACAGCCAGAGAATCCGCCGCTTTTGAAAGCCGCGTGTAGCGGAGTTTGCAAGCCTTCTCCCTGATATCCGATATCTGCACCTTGTTTGATTAATATCCTGGCAAGCTCGCTGCGTCCTTCTTCTGCCGCATGTAATAGTAATACTGATAAAATTGGCGCATTATTCTTCAAGCGTATCGCTTTTAATTTCGCCACAAATTGTTCTTCCCCTGATTGCGCCAACAATGAATCCATCATGGCTATAATTGTCGTGTGTTTTCTATTTTCAATAGCAATCGAGAATGGTGTTGCACCATTCTTGTTTTGATGACAAGGGTCGGCGCCATGTTCTATCAACTGGCTCACAATTCTTTCATTATCCATGGTATCCGTGTCATGCAATATTGAATTTCCGGTTGCTGGATCGATGAATTTGCTATTTGCTCCATTCTCGATTAATTGATCAACGGCTGCTTCCAGGCCATGGGCTGCCGCAACGGCAAGAGGAGTGATACCGAATTCCGTTACGTGATTAACGTCTGCATTTTGTTCGATTAGCACCTGAATAACATCTTCATTCTCAAGGATGGACGGGTTGTGCAATAGTCGGGATTTCTCATTTATCAATTCGTTGTCCTTGTCATTTGCAAGCAGATTCCTTACTGCATCAACATCGTTATTTTCAGCTGCAGTTACTAATCTATGCTTGATTCCGGTTGTTTCGCTGATGCGTGAATCCAGGTCTTTTCTGGCGCTGTCATGCAAGCTGGCTGAGGTGCGGATTTCGATAAGCTTCAATTTTTCCTTTACAGACAAATCGCTTACGTCGGCGCCCAGTTTTATCAATCCTTCAATGATGCCAATATTCTTGTTTGTATTTATGGCGGTGGCTAACAAGGTCTCTCCGTTGTATTTTGTATGAATGGATAATCCCAGTTGACCCAGTGTGACAGGCGGTTGATCGGGTGATGAAATAACACGTGATTCCAATGCTATGATGCGCTTTATCACATCAACCTGTTCATTTTTCAGGGCCGCAAACATGTTTTCAATCAATTTATCCCTGATTTCCGTTACGCTTAATTGCTGGAACTTCTTTTCCTGCTCGATGTTGTCGGCAAAGTTTTTCAAAATGCTGTGAACGTCATTTTCCTGATGAGTGAGTACTTCTGATTCGAGCTGTTCAACCACCTGCGAGATTAATCTTTGAGTTATTTCTCCCGGGATTGATCGTTCAATATGAATCATGGTGTCATAATTGACCAGAAGGAAAAGTTCGTCATATTGGAATGCAAATTTATTTTGCGAAAAAGATTTGTTTCTGAATTCACTCAGCAGATATTTATTGTGCCGGTCGTTTGGGTCGCCTTTGAATATTCCAAATCCGGCTATATAGCCATTGGCAGCCCCTTTGTGTCCTTTCTCGATCAGTTTAAGTCCATCCATGTGGACTTGACCCGTGTTTTTGCCTAGCGGTTCATTTGATATAACCACATAATTTTTTTGTTTTTTACCTTCCCCATATAAAAAATCATCTCTGGCTTTTTTATCGTCCTTGTTATAGGCGGGAACAAGATCCACTTCGCCGGTTTGCAAGTCAATGAATCCAACGTATCCCTGTCCTGGCTTGCCCATTTTATATAATTCAATCGACCGCTTGCTAAGCTTAAGAGGAACATCGCCATTTTGTAATTTTTCCAAAAATGCGATCCGCTCTTTCTTTGTGCTCTCATCAAGCCTGTCAAATTCAGGAGTGCTTAGTGCCTTGAAATCGAAAATCTTGCGTTTTTCCAGGTCTTGTCGCTGCATAAATCATGCCTCTTCACCCCGGTCGATTTGTGATCTGATAAAAAGGTACCCATACAAAAAGTATAGTGTACCCATGCAAAAAGAAGGGCTCGTCAGGATAGCGCTATGCGCTTGTTTTTTAATGTTAATTAAAAGACACGATGTTGCAGGAAGCGTGGAAGAGACGGCGATCGTGATTGGGGATCGATCGCCAGAAATCGGTGCTGCTGGGGGTGGAGCAGGATCGGATAGTGTGATCTTCAGTCGTTATGCAAATACTTCCTTGAAGAATTCCTTCATCGCTATCCATGACCTGGCATCAGCATGTTTTTCATAAACTGTGCCAAACCCAGGATCATTGGCTTGGGGGTTGGTGAACGCATGCATGGCGTTTCCATACATGGTTAATTGCCAATCGACTTTTGCGTGAGTCATCTCTTGTCCGAATGTCATAACATGGTCAGAAGTGACCATGGGATCATCAAATCCATGCAACGCTAATATTTTTGCCTTGATGGGGTGTTTCGGCGTGTTTTCTGGTGCGTGCAGCAAGCCATGAAAACTGACCACGCCTTTCACATCAGCGCCGCTGCGAGCGAGATCAAGTGCGCACAGGCCGCCGAAGCAAAACCCGATCGCGCCAAGCCTGGCCGGATCCACCTGCTCAAGTTTTTTAAGTGTGTTCAATGCTGCAAGAATGCGTGTCTGCAGTTTCATGCGGTCATTTATCAATGGAGACATCAATGCTGTTTTTTCTTCTTTTGTATTTCCAATTTTACCTTTGCCATACATGTCCAGGGCAAAACCTGCATACCCTAATTCCGCAAGTCTGTCAGCTTTATTGCATGCGAATTCATTTTTTCCGGACCAGTCGTGCACAACCAGGACGGCTGGTCGTTTACCCTGGATTTTTTCGTCGTAAGAATAATATCCTTCCAAAATGACATCGCCGTCTCGATATTCAATTTTTTGTGTTTTAATCACGTGTAAAATCTCCCGGATATGGTTGGTTTTGCCTATGAAGACTGTTCAGGGTTGCTCATGAAGGCTTTGCTTGTTCCATGGATGCCGCAATGAAAACAGTCACCAAGGGAAAACATTCTTCTATTACGCTTTCTCATCTGTCAATTGTTGTGGCAAACGGAAATGCCGCATATTGAGAGACAGGAAAGGGTTATACTGGCTGTCGGTGTATAAAATATACTTTACCGGATGCTCATTCAATGAAAGATTTATCAGGATTTCTTTCTTTGAAATCATGCTTTCAAATGACTGGCTGACAAGCTTGAACCATCCCCAGTTGCCCGGGTAATTTCTCGTTAATGTCTGCTTGTTTGCCATGGTCATCTGAAGGCTGGTCATTTTTGTGAAATTATTGCTGGGCCAGGAGATGATATGGGTGTTTTTCAGGTTGGTATTATCATCAATGAATTGTTTATCATTGATGCTCAATCTGACTTTTTTGATCAGTTTGCCAAATTTGTATGGCTGTAAAGAGAACTGCACAAAGAGTTTATTATCTCCATTTGGAAAAAATGCATGATTGATGCGCATTGCATGCTGGATTTGACGCAGGGTTTCTTCAGAAAAAGGAAGCACCTCATTGTCCAGTTTTTTCCAATGCCACTCAGGAGCTGATGTGTCTATGAATGGACGCAGGATAGTGTTGTAAAACGTGGTTACCACTCCGGAATTGCCAAAGAATGAAGTGAATTTTTGAATGTCGACTTCCCGGTCCGAATTTGAACTAAAGGGATAGTGGTTGGATATGTCAGCCTGATAATAATGGATGACTTTGTTTTGCCAGGAAGTATCAATGTAATGCCCTGCATCCTGCATCAGAAAATTCCAGCTGTCGTTAGCGATTTTATCCAGCCAGTTTTTAATCGGTTCCGGGCTTTTTTCAGCTACCAGGCGTAACTGTGTAATGGCATCCGGTGTTCCATGCCCCAGCATTCTATTCGACACAAGATCAAACGCCGCCTTTTTCTCATTGGCGGATCCAATAACAGATTGTAAATATTGATGAAGTCCCTGGAGGCTGGCGAAGATTTCATAGAGCTGATTTTGTGATTCGGTATTTTTTTCGACAAGCAGTCCAAGGCTTTGCAGTTTGGGGCTGGATGATGCAATGGGTTCAAAATAGGTATTGTCATGTAGTGTCTGCAATAATTCCAGCAGAGGTGAGTCGCTGCTGATCAGTTTGCGAATCATATTGTCAGTTTGGACCAGATTGCCTGGAGTCGTCAGATGGATATTTGCCAGCAGGCTTTCCCAGACATCGACGTAATTGTTTACATAAGCTGTGCGTAACTGTTCAACAAGAGGTGCAGCAAGAGCTGAGTTCCTGCTCATTCCGGAATCATCTCCCAGTACCCAGTTGCCAGAGGTTGCTTCCTGTGCAGCAACAGCGGCATCCTGGGAAACAACGGTGGCGAATGCTTTGGCTGTAAACATGGCTGGGACCTGATTGGTTACCTGGGCGGTGAAGATGGTGATTTGGTTATTGCTGGTACCAATATTGATTTCACTTGCTGCGTTATTACTGTCTATGTTTTTTAATATGATGTAACTCAGTTTCAATCCTGGAAGAGAAGAAAGATATTTACGTGTCTCGTCCACAGTTTTCGTATTGAGAGTGATAGGACTCCAGGTTGAGTTTAATGCATTGTTGACATGGACAATGAGATCGCTGCTCTCGCTTCCCTGCAGAGTTTTCGGCAATATCTTGTGGAAGGTGGAAGAGACATAGGCAGCATCAAAATGTGAAGGATCGCCTATTTCAATATAGGCTTTTAATACAGAATACACATCGTCGGCATTTTTATTGATCGGAGTTTGCAGATAGTATTCAAAATAATTTTTGATCTCTGGTATGAGAATGGTTCGTAATGCCTGCTGATAGACCTCATTGGTTTTTTGCTGGGATTTGTACGAGTAGAAGGATAGCAGGTGTGACAGATCGAATTTGAATCCGCTTTCCCTGATGGCATGATGCAATGTGTTCAGGAATCTGATTGTTCCGGCCAGATGTTCGTCGGGATCCTGAATTTGCGCGATGCGGAGCTGGTAATCAGAAATGTTGTTTTGTATCGCATAGGCCTGGTTCACGCCTTTCTGGAAATCCTTGCCCAGCATGACTGCAGCCAACACGATCAGGCTCGCGGAAGCGGCATAGGCGGTACGGCGTTTCCATAGGACTGCCTGGCCTGGGAGAGCATGTTCAACATGGGTATACCCAATGCCGTGAGTGAAGAATTGCTTGATAAAGTAGGCACGTGAAGCAAGCGTTGGTTCCTTGAAGATTTGTATCGCGCGAGCTGTGTTGTTGAGAGGTTGATCGAGAATATTTCCTTCTGTTTCTGGTTTAGGCTGCAAAGCACTGGTTAGGTAAATACCTTGAAGTGCGAGGTCAAGGCGTGCGGCTTGCAGCTTTTTGATAAAATCGATCAGGAATTCTTTTACCCGCTCAACCTGAAGCGGAAAATCCTTGATATAGGGTCTGGCCATGGGATTACGCTCCTGATGGAGACGCCAGATCAGTTGATCATTCAATTTCTTGATAAGAGCGTTGAACCGGGCGATGAACATGTCGGCGATTTTATCGCCTTCCTTTAGGGCGGGAAATGTGATGCCCCAGGCCTGGGATGTTTCCTCATTGCTGGATTCTGCAAAAAATTCGGAAAAGCCTGGCAGCAAGTCGCATTTTGTGATGATGATCTGGCATGAAATTGGATGATGGAAAGTTTTTTGTATCTCGTGCATGCGCTGAAAAATGTCGCGCAATATCAGCTGGTATTCCTTGGAATCGAGTTTCATGATTTCAGCAGCAGGAAGCGTAACGATTATGCCGTTAATTCCATTTTTTCCACGCTGCTTTCTGATTAGACGCAGGAAAAACTGCCATACGACAGGATAGGCGTTGAAAGCCTGGTTTGAATTTTTGCTGTCCTCTGAATTCAAGAGATATTTGCCTGGTACGTCAATAATGCTGGTTTCGCGGGTGATCCACCAGTCGCAGTTCTCGGATGGGCTGATATTCAGCAAGTCCTGATTTTGAAACTGCTTTTGCAAAATGAAATTGACGCCGGAACTGGCTAGCAGAGTTGTTTTGCCAGAACCGGGCGGGCCAATTAACAGATACCAGGGCAGGTCACTCAGATTCACTGTCCGGCCGTGTCTGGAAATGGTGGTTTTCTTCAGGAATTGCAATGCGCCCTGGAAACGGCTTTGTACCTCCTGAAGTTTTTTGCGGATTCTTGAGTCCTTATGCATGAAAGGATTGGGTGCATCCAGGTCGATGATGAGGAATTTGAGCAGCCAGGCCAGGAAGATAGACAGGATGATGTAAATTCTCTTGTCTGTTTGAGCCAGGGGAGCGAATGATCCCAGTCTGAGATATGGCCCTGTTAGCCAGATAACTTCACCAAGTAAGACGATAATTCCTATTGATACAAGTGAATTTGAATAAATCTCATCTTTCTGAAGTTTCGTGAGAAACCGGGTTTTCAAATTGTGATAAGTTTTTATAAGCTTCATTCGACATTACATCCATTAAATAGCCCAAGCTTACGAATATAGTCATGATAATGCAGGCAGTGACAACAAAAATAAAGGAGAATGATGCTTTGCGCTGTGAGGCAGCCCTGGCAGAGGGTTTAACAGCCTTGAGAGGTGTGGGTGACAGAATCTTGCTGAAATTGCCGCGATAAGCTCGGATGTGTTTATAAAGATTATTGGTTATTTGCTCAAGCTGGTACTGGCTGTGTTCAGTTGTCCGGTATTGGCCTTTGTATCCCAGACTTAAACAAAAGTACATGAGTTCCATCAGGTCGATGTAAAGCGCAGGTTCCTTGATTGCACGCTCCATGATAGTGAAAAACTTATCTTGATGTTGAGTGTCCTGGTTAAATGCGGCAAGCAGGGAGTGAGAATCCCACTGGCCTTGGCTTCCCCAGGGTGTATTGGAAATGATTTCATCAATCGTGGCGCAAAGAATATAGCGGCAAACAATGATATATTCCGTGCTATAACCATGATTTTTGACAGCTTCCTGGAAGGTATTGATTTCTTGGACCAACTCAGTCTGGAGTTTGTTCAGCTGTCGGTATGACTTGAGATTCTTCAGTTTGCCAATCACTGAAAAAAGATACCCCGCCGCGTCTACAATAGGATTCAAGCCAGCTTTCGGATTATGTGTGACATTGCGGCTTGGCAACAGAAACTGCGAATTTGAATTGAGGTTTTGGACTTTGCTGATGGAGCCATCATTTTCATGGCCAGATTGGGCGCTCTCCACTGCGAGGCTCAGTGAATGATCTTCCTTTGCTGTCTGGTTAAACGTCGCGTTCATCCTGCGTATCCCTTGTTTAATTGTTGCTTGCTCTAGCTTTCTCCCCAGCCTGATCATTTTCCCAGAATGAATCTGTAATTCGCGACATTATACACAAACAAACATAATCAAAGAAGCGGGGAGTGAGGCTTGCAGGTGAACCGCAGGATGATTTGCATGGATGGCGTGTCTTGCGTTTGTGACACAAAAACCTGGTGTTTTGATATGAAAATTTGATGTGGAAAAAATAATAATCCCGTGGATAAACCACGGGATTGGGTGTTTTTTGATTGCGGAATTAGTCTAGCAAACCGTACATTTTGAGTTTCTTTCTCAAAGTACCGCGGCTGAGTCCGAGAACGATGGCCGCACGAGATTGGTTGCCCTTGGTATATTCCATCACTGCTTCCATTAAGGGAGCTTCGACTTCTGCCAGGATCAATTCGTACAAGTTGCTTGGCAGTTGGCCTTTCAAATGAGAAATGTAATTCTCAAGAGCTTGCCTGACGCTGTCATGCAACGGTTGGTTTTTTTGAGTCAGTTCAAATGACGATTGTATTTTTTCTAAAGTTTCAGTAGTCATAAATTCCCTCAGTTTCCCGGGATCGTTCATAATACAGCAAGTATTCTAACCATTGTTCTTTGTTTTATCAATCATTTTTTGCACATTCTATCAGCTTTTCCTTAACCTTTTCTTTAAAGTAAGATGATGCTTGATGAAGCACCAGGTATTTCGGGCTTCTTGCTTGTGATAGTCCTTGTCGATTTAAACAGACCTGATGTGGAATACGGAAAAATAGTCAATTAATTCATATAATTAAGAATTTTTAACTATTTTATAATAACTGATGACAGTTATTATCCGTGTTATTTAGCAAAAGTTCAAACGTTGGATGCATGTATGAATTCGGGCAGAAATGACATATTGAAATCCTGCGACAGGACTGTCCTGTGCAATGTGATGCTCGAGATGAAGGAATTGCTTTACTTTTCTGTTTGCCGGTCGAGTGATTTTTCAAGATGGGTGCATAAGCACAGTGCCATGACCGACAGGCGGGTTTTAAAAAAATTTTCCGCTGATTTCAGTGCTGTGTTTATTCCGCATCGGGCTATCAGTGAGCCGGAAATTGAATTAATGCAGCATAGCATTTTCCTGTTACGGCAGAAATTATCTGATTGCCGGAAACAGGTGCAGGCGTATTTTCGCCATCCTGATGGTTTTGGGCCAGGTCAGGATGGTCTTAAAAACAGACTGGATACATTGAACCGTGATCTCGACATTTTTTTCAACGAGCGTGATCAGGTATTGAGAGATGACAAACCATTGTCTCGGTCGCACCTGGAAATGCTGGGTGTGAATAAAAATGAAATCCTGAAAATCATTAATACAATGACTGACACTATTGAAGCCTGTTCTGATGTCAATCCTGGATTGATACGGCTTGTCAGGCAGCTCCAGCAGCTTTTGATAGAGCTGTCTGGAAAGCAGGAAGATGTGGAACGAAATATGAAAGTGCTGCAGGATTGGCATGATTACCAGGCTGCGCTTACTCAGCTCGTACTGGAAAATAAAACCGCCAAACTAGGAAATTTTCTATCAAGACAACCTGCGCTGGAAAAGTTTTTGCAGGAGAACCTTGGTTTGCTGCAGCCTGTTCAGGCCAGGTTCCTGCTATATCTGCGCGCTCATCCATCGCTTATGTTCAACCCGCTAGAGGCTGAATCCCTGATGCTGGATGATAGGATAGAAGCAAGGAAACGACAGCGTGAAATACTCGAAGCCTCGGAAAGAGAAAAAATCTCACGGTTGATGAATAAGCGCATGGCGATTTTCGATGCTTACCGCATCGGACTTGAATCGTATGAAAGAAGTGATTACGGCAGCGCGCTGGTGAGGTTTATTCATGGTGCCAGGGATTTTCATGTTCCCAGCTTGTTGATGAGCGGACAGATGATCATGAGTGGTAAAGGGTGTCGTGCCAACCCGGCTTTGGCTTGCATTTATTTGCAGGCTGCTGCAGCTTGCGCGCTGAGCGTTGAGCAAAAGACTGCTGCCATGATGTTGCTTTCTTCAGCCTGTGCCCTTTCTCGAAGTATGCAGGATGAAAGGCTGGCAGATGCCGGAGAGCAGGATAAACAGGCAGAATGCTTTCGAGACATATTTGAGAACCTGAAAAAACACATTTTTCAAATGCAGGATAAGCCCGCCTATCGATTATTCGATTTGGCTGAATCATATTTGATTTTGTATAAAAGCGCGGTAGAAACAAATCAAGACGCGCAAGGCAAGCCCAATACCAGTCTGGTGCATGCCTGCCATTATCTGGAAGAGGCGCATCGATATGCAAAAAGACAGCTTGATCAATACTACATTGTCTATGTCAATGTGGTTGAAGAAGAGCCGGACAAGGATGAGGGTGAACGTGCTGCGCTTGTTATCAAGGAGCTTGAAAAAAAGTGTGCTTCAGGCGGCCGGGAAAAGCTGGAGTTGCTGTTGAAGCGGCGGGAGGAGCTCAAGATTAAATATGCGCAGGCGAAGGAGGTGTTCAATCAAATACATGATAAAATTTCGGGGATGCTGAATTCAATTTTGCCTTCTATCAACGAACATCGCTATGACGATAATTTGTTAATCCTGAAATTGAGCCTGAACCTGAAAATTACCCTTGCAGCATCCGGGCCAGAACAGCGAAAAGCGCTGTAGCAATCGATGTCTTTCGCGGTCTCGTCAAGCCCCTCACGTTTTTGTCAATGAGGGGCCACGCACATCGCACATCATTCTAGATATTCATCCATTTTTCCAGGTAATGGATGTTAATCAATCCTTTCTGGAACGAGTTACCGCGCAGTATATCGAGATGCAGAGGAATGTTGGTGCGTATTCCTTCGATGACGGTTTCATCCAGGGCATTGCGCATGCGTGCCAGCGCAATTTCACGGCTCTCGCCGTGAGCAATGATCTTGGCAATTAATGAATCATAATAAGGCGGTACTTTATAGCTGCCATAAATGTGGGAGTCGACGCGAATGCCGGGTCCGCCTGGAGCATGAAAATAGGAGATAGTGCCAGGTGATGGAGCAAATGTGCGTGGATCTTCAGCATTGATGCGGCATTCGATAGCGTGGCCAGTGATTTTAATGTCTTTTTGCTCAAGGGTGAGCTTTTCGCCGCTGGCAATGCGCAACTGTTCTTTTACCAGGTCTATACCTGTAATCAATTCGGTTACAGGGTGTTCAACCTGTATTCGGGTATTCATTTCAATGAAATAAAAGCGTCCGTCTTCGTATAGAAATTCCATCGTTCCTGCTCCGCGATATTTCATGTCGCGGCATGCTTGCGCGCATAATTCACCAATTTCTTCGCGCTGCTTGTGTGTAATGCCTGGTGCAGGTGCTTCCTCGATGATTTTCTGGTGTCGCCTCTGGATGGAGCAGTCGCGCTCGCCCAGGTATACCGCATTGCCCTGGCCGTCGCCCAAAACCTGTATTTCGATATGCCGCGGATTTTGCAGGTATTTCTCGATGTAAACCTTGTCATTATTGAACGCTGCTTTTGCTTCGCTGCGTGTCAGTGTGATCGCGTTTATCAAGTGTGACTCGGTATGCACGACCCGCATTCCGCGTCCGCCGCCACCGCCTGCTGCTTTGATAATGACAGGGTAACCAATGTCACGCGCCAGTTTAATGGTCGCGGCATCATCTTCGCCAACGGGGTCGCCTGAGCCTGGTACGCAGGGAATACCGATTTCTTTCATGAACTTGATTGCTGCAACCTTGTCCCCCATCTGGCGTATGGTATCCGGGTGTGGTCCAATGAAAATAAAGCCGCTTTTTTCAACCTGCTCGGCGAAATCGGCATTTTCAGAGAGAAAACCGTAGCCGGGATGAATGGCGACTGCATCAGTAATTTCAGCTGCGCTGATGATGGCCGGTATATTGAGGTAACTCTGGGCTGCCTGGTGCGGACCGATACAGACAGATTCATCGGCTAGGCGCACGTGTAAAAGATCGCGATCGACGGTTGAATGTGCCGCGACTGTTTTGATGCCTAGTTCTTTGCAGGCGCGCAGGACGCGTAACGCAATTTCTCCGCGATTGGCAATTAAAACCTTATCTAGCATTATTCTTTATCCTTTATTCACGCAATGAAGTAAGTGACAGTGCGGCTTATTCGATAACAAATAATGGCTGGTTAAATTCAACCGGCGTGCCATTGTCAACGAGTCTGGCAGTAATCTTGCCATTTTTGTCAGCTTCAATCTGGTTGAACATTTTCATGGCTTCGATCAAGCAGATGACGTCACCTATTTTCACGGTTTGTCCGATTTCAACAAATGGCTTAGAGCCCGGGGTTGCTGACAAATAAACAGTGCCGACCATAGGTGCTTTAACCACGTGTTTGTTGTCCGGGAGCGCGGTCGCAGGTTCGGATGCTTTTGCCGGAGCTGACGTCTGGGCCTGTGAAGCGGCGGGGGCTGGTTGTGCTGGCGCCTGGACGGGTGGAGTTGGTACGGCAATCGTTGGCTGGGCTGCCACCATCATTTGGGCTGCTGTATGAACTTCTCTGGTGATACGTACAGATTCCTCGCCCTCGCGAATTTCGATCTCGGCAACACCTGTGCTTTGGATGAGCTCAATAAGTTTTTTGATTTTGCGCATATCCATGATAATCGATTAGCTCCTCTAAGAAAGCATTGGGATTTCATAAGGCGAGCATTTTGCATGAACGCTCTATGTTTGTCCAGATGCTGACAGTTATATACAAGATAACGAATTTTAACGCTAATTGCGCTCGCCTTTTTGCAGATTGGATTTTTCAGGACCCGTTGACCGATTCAGGGGTGGAAGATAAAGACTTACGGAAGAAAAAGGCGAAAACCGGTGGAACCATGGAGATGGCAATTATTCCATAGACCACGATTGAGAAATGATCCTTGATGAAGGGTAGTGTGCCAAAAAAATAACCAGCCCCAAGCAGGCTGCCTATCCAGAGCACGGCGCTCACGATATTAAAAAATGAAAACTCACGTATGCTCATGTAGCCAACCCCGGCAACAAAAGGCGCGAAAGTGCGAATAATTGGAATATAACGGGCGAAAATAATCGTTTTTCCACCATGTTTTTCATAAAACAGATGGGCTTCCTGCAAGTGCTTTTTGTTAAGCAGCCAGGATTGATTGGCGGAAAATACCTTTGGGCCAACGAAACGGCCAATTAGATAGTTGAGTTTGTTGCCGAGGATAGAGGCAAGCGTGAGCAGCATGAAAAGCAACCCGATATTCAATGGCTGGCTTTGGGTTGCCGCGATACTCCCGGCGGCAAAGAGCAGGGAATCACCCGGCAGGAAGGGAATGATGATCAGGCCGGTTTCGCAGAAGATAATGGCAAACAGGGCGATGTAGGTGATAACCCCATACTGGGAAACGAAGTTAATCAGGTAGGTATCAATATGCAGGATATATTGTATCAAGAACTGTATGGTTTCCATGAGTTACCTTTTGGTTGTCAAATAAATATCAAACCGGCTGCTTCTTCCTGTAAGCGAAAAATTTGGTTCATGTTTTGCAATGCTGGGAGCCAAGCGTGGTCTTTTTACCACAACCCGGCAGGTGGCACAAGTTATCGCGAGATTCAGCAAAATTTCAGAATCGCTGTCATTTCCCAGAAGATGTTGTAATAATGCCAGCTCTTTTTTGATAGATGCTGACTTTTGTCGTTCAGGGAACATGGGATCAAGATAAATGATGTCGAATTGCTTGTTCCGCATCCATTCCAGCGCATCGGCGTGAATCAGATGCAGCCGGCTGGCTATGGCGGCGGTGCCAGGGTGTGCCTGGGCTCTTTCGATGGCATCGTTTAGCATGGCGTACAGCACGGGCGAGCGTTCCAGCAGGGTGACTTCGAATCCCAGCGCTGCGAGGATGTAACTGTCACGTCCAAGGCCTGCTGTTGCATCAAGGATAGCGGGGTTATCTCGTGGACTTGCGCCGATAGCACGTGCAATCAGTTCCTTGCGTAATCCCGCGTGCTTTTGCCGGTACTGCATTTTCCCGGACAGAAAATCAATGTAAAAGGGAGAGCGTTTTTTATCGCTGGTCCTTTGCAAGCACAGATAATCAGAGGTGAGCATGAGCAGGTATTCATGATTCGCAGCGGATTCATCTGCATGCTCGATCAAGGGCAGCTCAAGCTGCTGTGCAAGCTGCTGCGCTTTGGCCCTGAGGCTGGACTCGCTGAATGAAACCGCAATGCGAATATTGGCCATCACACTCCTAGGTATTTCTGAGCACATATGCCGGACCCGGCGAGTCTATCATCTGTTCCATCACTGTCTGTATTTCCTTGCAAACGATGCCGTGTTGCAAGCCAGTGTCCAGATAAATCCCGAGTGCAGCCGGGTTCATATCGTGAGCCATTTGCAGATAGCGGAGACCTTTTTCCTTATCCGGCATGATCTTGTCAGAATAGATGATGCCAAATGTATGAATGATTCCCATGGCGCAATAAAGATAGGGTGACTCAATTTCAAGATCTATCAGATGCTGCAGATTATTAAACGCGCTCTCAGTGCCTGATTGTGCGGCAAGCTGCAGCCACCACACGTTTTGCGGATCAAATGCAATGTCTATTTCAGCATTTTGCCCAAAAGTGTGGCTGTTAATCAATGTTGCCGCAAGCGGATTGCCGGCGACGAAAGCGCTTTTGAGCCTGGAGATGATCAGTTCATCCATTTGAGCTTCACCTAGTTTGCTGATGCGTATCTGGGTATCATAAAAGGCTTGTGTACAGCCAACATGATTGGCTTCAAGCCCGATAGCAAAATGTAACGAGGCAGCGTTGAGACGATTTTTTTTTGATTGCGTATTGCTGATTCCCTGGGTTAGCTGTAATGAAAAAATACCTATTTCCTTTCTGGCGTTCAGGTGACCAAGCTCGGCTGCCTTGACCAGGGCATCCATGGTTTCATGATAATTTCCGACCTCATGATAGGCTAAACCCTGCTGATAACAGATTTCGGCCAGGATTAGGTTGGATTGAGCGTATCGGATTTTCAATCCTTCAAGGAAGGTAGTGATATCATGGCCGATATTGGTTAAATCCATGAGTTCGGAGACTGCTTCCGGCATTTTCGCATCCAGTGCAGCTTCATACCAGTCTTGTGCCTCTTCATGATCGGCTTTGACGCCAATCCCGTTTTTATACAGATAGGCGATAGCATACGCTGCCTGGATGTAGCCTCTGTTATAGGCGAATTTCAGATAGGGAATGAATTGTTTGCATCTTTCATTGCCAATCAGTGTCACCAAAGCGTCACGAAACTGGCTGTCGGCTGCGGTTTCCACGATTTTTGTCAATGCAAGCGCTGCTTTGTAATCACCCTGATCGAAAGATTCCAGCAGCAGATTTAATCCGTCAGCTGCATTTCTGATGATCCCTGCTCCCTGAAAACGCATGCTGCCAAGATAATATTTGGCCCAGGGTTTTTGTTGACGCGTCTGCAAGAAAGTCTGAATCCGCAAATAATGGATTTGTGCCAGATCTGGACGTGGCTCATGCTTGGCAAGTTTGAAAAGATACGCTGTAATATATTGCAATTTCGGATCTTCTTTGCAGATGAGCGGTCCAAAATCACGAACATATAAGTCACGCCAGAGGGCATCATCGCCGCTTAACCGCTGGGCATCTTTCGATACTTTTGCGATTCTGCTCAATTCGTTAGCGCGCAGGTATCTGAAAATATGAATAACAATTTCATCGCTCAAGCCGCCAAAAACAGGGGCAGGTGTAAATAATCTCGCATCCAAGTTGATATCCTCGTTTTGTCTTTTCTAATTTTTGACCAAGCGGGGATTGTACTGAATTTGAGCTTGATATGCCAACACGGTCTTCAGGCATGCAGGAATTGTTCAAATCCGGAAAGGAACATTTGTACTGCCATGGTTGTCAATATCATGCCCATAAGGCGTTCGATGGCGGTCAAGCCGCGCTCCCCGAGAATTTTTCGCAAGGAATCAGCGAACACCAGAATGACGGTGGTGATAAACCAGGCTGTTGTTAACGCAATAAACCAGCGGAACATGTCATAGGGTGCCTGATTGGCGAGCAGCATGACCATGGTCATGGTCGATGGTCCGGCTATCAGCGGAATGGCTAATGGCACAATCAGCGGTTCACCGCTTAACTGGGTTTTATCGTCCTGGCTGTGCTCTGGAAAAATCATTCTGATAGCGATCAGGAAAAGGATGATGCCGCCTGCAATTTGCAAGGCTGGTTCGGATATATGCATGCCTTCGAGGATGTATTGGCCGAAAAAAAGGAAAAGGGCGAGGATGATAAAAGCGATAAAGGTTTCTCGTAAAATGATTCGTTGTCGTCTTTTAGGTTCGACATTATTGAGGACTGACAGGAACAGGGGAACATTTCCTAGCGGGTCCATGACAAGAATAAGCGTTATCGTAGCTGAATAAAGAGTCATTTGTAATACTCAATTTATGTGACTGAATCTGATTTTATCGTTACCGGTGCACTCATGCCAGCCTTGGCTTAAAACATGTTCTTCGCCGCATGTCCAGCTGTAGATAATTTGTGGTCTCTCGGATGCGGCGTTTTCTGACGTGCTTCGAACAGCTTATTGCATTAATGATTCTATCTGCCGCGGCTGTTGCTCCGGAACCTCCATCCATGCTTTCTTCGGTTATATTGAAATATAAGTTAAATCAAACTATTATGCACAAAAATGGATTATTCGCTGGAGCCGGAGGTGAATCCACATGCCGTGCTGCCAAGGGTATCCAGAGAACTATAAAATGATGTCTGTGAGCTTCCCCTGGGTTATACTTTGTAGCCATGTTAATACGAGAACGAATTACACAATACGCATACCTGATGCGGTTGGACAAACCCATAGGGATTCTTTTGTTGCTTTGGCCAACCCTGTGGGCATTATGGCTGGCAGGCAAAGGCCAGCCTGATCCAGTTGTTCTTGCTATCTTTGTTACAGGTGTTGTTTTGATGCGCTCGGCCGGTTGTGTGTTAAATGATTTTGCTGATCGGCATTTTGACCCACATGTGAAAAGAACACGTAAGCGCCCGCTCGCAAGCGGCAGGGTGTCCGTAAATGAAGCGCTCATGCTGGCTGCCTTGCTATGCCTGTGTGCATTCCTGCTTGTCCTGTTTTGCAACTGGCTAACCATTTTTCTTTCTTTCATTGGCGCCGGTCTGGCGGTTGCCTACCCATTCATGAAACGAATCACACACTTTCCTCAACTGGGATTGGGGGTGGCGTTCACATGGGGTGTGCCTATGGCGTTTGCCGCTGAAACCGGCTCGATCGACACCGCTGCGTGGTTTCTGTTTCTGACCGGCATTATTTGGCCAATTGTTTATGACACTATGTATGCCATGATTGATCGGGATGATGATGTCAAAATCGGGGTGAAGTCGACGGCGGTTCTCTTTGATGCCATGGATAAGCTGATCATAGGTTTATTGCAGATTTTATTCATGGTCATGCTGGTGATTGTGGGTTTGATGTTTCACTTGCGGTCTGTTTTTTATATCAGCATTGCTGTTGTCGGACTTTTATTTGCCTACCAGCAATGGCTAATCAGGAACCGTGACGCTCAAAGCTGTTTTCGCGCATTTCTCAATAACAACTGGGTGGGGCTGGTAATCTTTGCTGGGATTGTGTTGAGTTATACGAGATGAAAATTGTCGCTGATGCGAATATTCCTTTCATTAAAGAGTATTTTGGCTCATATGGCGAACTGGTTCTGGTGCCAGGCCGGAGTATTTCCAGCAGTGATGTGAAAGACGCGGACATATTGCTGGTTCGCTCCATCACACATGTTAATGAAAAATTATTGGCGCATTCAAAAGTCAGATTTGTCGGGAGTGTCACCGCTGGCGCGGATCATCTGGATACAAAGTGGCTGGACCAGGCGGGAATTGTGTGGCGCGTGGCAGTGGGGTTTAATGCGCCTCCGGTCGCGGATTATGTGATCAGTGTCATCGCTGCCATGCAAAACAGGCAATTGCTTGCGCGTGACCAATTCAAGGCTGCGATCATCGGTGTGGGTAACGTCGGGAGACTGGTCGCTGAAAAATTATCATTTTTAAACGCGAACCTTGTATTGTGCGACCCATTACGTGCCATGGTGGAGGCGGATTTCCCTAATGTCCAGCTTGATGACTTGTCTGACCTGGACCTGATTTCACTGCACGTTCCGTTGACTACCATAGGCGAATATCCCACTTATCATTTTATCAGCAAGGATTTTTTACAACGGCAAAAACCAGGCTGTATTCTTTTGAATGCCAGCCGTGGTGCAGTCATTGACTCTTCAGGTCTTGTCAAGCATGGCGCTCATCTCCACTGGTGTTTTGATGTCTGGGAGCATGAGCCGAAAATTGATAAGGCAGTTCTGGAGCGTGCGCTGATAGCGACGCCGCACATCGCCGGTTATTCTGTGCAGAGCAAGACTCGTGGCATTGACATGATTTATCACCTGGCAGCGGAGGCTGGAATGATTGAAGAGCAGCCGATATCACCAATTACGATACCGCATCAACAGCTCTCATTTTCGGGCGAAAGCCATGGCTGGCAAGATATCGTGCTGGGGGTGTTCAACCCAATGGTAGTGACCGCAATGATGCGTACATTGCTGCTGCCTGCCCATGAATATGGGCCGTTATTTGATGAAATGCGCAATCACTTCAATTATCGACATGAATTCAGGTATTCAAGAATCGTTGATGCGAAACTGACAGAGCAAGACCGATTGTTGCTGCAGAGGTTTGGTCTGAGGATGTGAATTCGCAGGATATCATTGTGCTGAATCAGTTGAGCCCGAATCACCATGATTCGGGTTCAACGCACAAGTGTTCGATCAAGAAAGCGAGACAGGGTTCAGGACTTTCCATAACCTTCGCTATTTTAATTGCCGGGATCTGCGCTTCCATCGATGTTTGAAGCATTCTGTTGATCTGCTCCCTGGTTGTTATCCTGAGTCGCATTGGGAGCAATATCCGGCACATTATTATTCTGCGTCATGCTTTGACTGTTATCCGGATTGGCGGATGACGGTGCGGCGTTTGCGCCGGTACCCGGATTATTCGTGTCCTGTGTGTTCGCAGCCGGATTGTCTGCACTGCTGGTATCGGGACTGTTCGTTCCGTTTGCATCCGTATTGGTATCCGTTTCATTGGCATTGTCGCCAGACTCGACTGCGGCGACGCCGTCAATTTCTGGCAGATAGGGTTCCATGAAGTATTCCATAATGGCGCCAGGATTATTCACCGAAGTTCGCTTGCCAGTCATGGGATCGATTGGAATGCTCAGAATGCCCGGCGGCTGCGGCGGTATATTTTCTGGTTTTCCTTTCAGCGCAAACTGAATGAATTGCATCCACATTGGCAATGCCGCAACAGCGCCGTATTCGTGTAACGATTGAGGCTGGTCAAACCCAACCCATGTGACGGTGACAATGTCAGGATTGTATCCCGCAAACCAGGCATCGACCTGGTTTTGTGTGGTTCCGGTTTTGCCGGCGAGATCGTTTCGTCCCAGATTTTTCGCCAGTTTGGCAGTACCGCGCTGTATAACATCATGCAGTGCGGAAGTGATCAGGAAGGCATTTTCTGCGGTGATGACGCGGGGAGCTGCTGCCATATCTTTTGTGCAGTTATTGTTGCATGCGACCAGAGGCTTGGCCTGGTAAATCACCTCATCCTGCGAGTTTCGAATCGTATCGATGACATAGGGCGCGACTTTTAATCCACCGTTAGCAAATACCGCGTAGGCTTGCGCCATTTGCAATGGGGTGACCATGGCTGTTCCGAGCGCCAATGATAAACCGGGCGGTAATTGTGATGGCACAAAGCCGAAATGTCTGAGGTAGTCAACTGTGTATGGCAGCCCCATCATTGCCAAAAGACGTATGGATACAAGGTTGCGCGATTCAATGATGGCGGTGCGCAGCCGGGTTGGCCCGTAGAATTTGTGAGTATCGTTTTGCGGCCGCCACAAACTGTTGTCAGTTGTATTTTCGATGACAATCGGTGCGTCATTTATCACGGTCGCGAGCGTGTAACCTTTCTCCAGTGCGGCTGAATAGACAAAAGGCTTGAAGCTTGATCCTGGCTGGCGTTGTGCACTGGTAATGCGGTTGAACTTGCTGTTCTGATAATCAAAACCGCCGGTCATTGCGAGGATGGAGCCATTTTGCGGATTAAGTGCCACCAGCCCAGCTTCAGCTTTTGGCATTTGTGCTAGTTGATATCCTTGTTGTGTCGCATTGATCAGGACCACATCACCGAGCTTTAAAATCTGATCGGCGCGTCGTGGCTTTGCACCCAGATAATCCGCATTGATTTGCTTGCGTGCCCAGGAAAGGCCGTTCCATGGAATAACGGTAAGATTGCCGTTGGATCGTAATACGGTGATGGTCTGTTTTGTCATTTCAACAACAGCGGCTGGTTCAAGACCATTCACTACCGGTTTCTTGCGCAGGATTTCTTCCCATTTGGACATGTTATCCAGAGAAGGGTCGCCCAGATTTTCGAGCGGACCGCGGTAACCATGGCGCTGGTCATAAGCCAGCAGGTTGTCGCGCACAGATCGATTGGCTGCATTTTGCAGCGAGCTGTCTATGGTTGTGTAAACCTTGAATCCATCTGTGTAAATGCTGTCGCCGTATACCTGTTCCAGCTGTTCGCGAACCAGTTCAGCAACATAAGGTGCTTTCACTTCCGTCTGGATATCATGATAGCTGGCATTCAGCGGCGCATTGACGGCTTTGTTAAATGTTGCTTCATTTATATAGCCTTGTTCGCGCATGCGGGAGAGAACATGATCGCGGCGTTTGATCGCGGCTTGCGGATTCGCGAGCGGGTTTAATGTCGAAGGCGCTTTTGGCAGTCCGGCAATGACTGCGTACTGGTCAATGGATAATTCATTTAAATGTTTTCCATAATAAATTTCTGCAGCAGCGCCAACACCGTAAGCGCGATTTCCGAAAAATACCTTGTTCAGGTATAACTCGAGAATTTTTTCCTTTGTCAGTTTATGTTCAATTTTGATCGCTAGCAGAATTTCACGCAGCTTGCGGCCAAAAGTTTTGTTCCGAGTGAGATAAAAACTGCGCGCGACCTGCATGGTAATCGTGCTGCCACCTTGCAGCTTTCTGCCGGTGAGTAAAAGTTGCACCGCTGCTCTTCCCAATCCCTGTATGTCTACGCCGGAATGCTGGAAATAGCGCTGGTCTTCTGTTGCTAGGAATGCCTGTATCAAAGGCTTGGGAATCTGGTCATAGGGAATGGGGATGCGGCGCTTTTCGCCGAAAGTCGCAATCAGCTTGCCATCATGGGTGAAAATCTGGAGTGGAACCTGCAGCTGGACTGTATTTAATGCATCAATGTCAGGCAGCTCGAATTCCATATAATAAAGTACGCTTGCCACCAGGATAGTGAAGACAATAAAAGAAAATATGATGATTCTTCGAATGAGACGGAAAAAATGATTCATAGTCTATAAAAATCTTGCATTTGAAAGGGCATAAAGTATATTAACATGATCTTTGTCTGCGCAACCTATCTTTTCGTAAGACTACCAGTTGTACCAGCTTTTGTCTATTTTGTGATCTTTCGATGTAGAGCCTATCCCAAAACCCCCATCCTTTCAACTCACAACGTCTCATGATGTTTCTGCCGCAAAGCGAATGCGCGTGACTGCGTTCATAACCCTCGTGCAAGGAGTGCGTAACTTGAAAATTTCTCATTTATTATCATCATCATTAGTAGGTATTGATGTTCAGCCCCGGGCCATACGGCTGGTGCATGTAAGAAAAAGAAGACGTGAATTTATTCTGGAAAGTGCGGTTAGCCGCGAGCTTGCTGCGGGTATTGTTGCAGATGGCAGGATCAGGGAATGGGAATTATTTGCAGAGATATTGACCAGCCTTGTACATGACCATGATTTGTCAGGCATGACTGCCAGTATCAGTCTGCCTGTGAGTCTGGTGCGCATGCAGTGTTTATCAGTGCCAGCCGGTATATCGGATACACTGATAGAAGCGGAGATCAAATATCAGATTGAGCGCGATTTTCCAGGCATGACTGAATCGCTATGTATCGATTTCAGCGTCTCGGGACAAAGGGAAAACGAGAGCCTCGATGTGTTTTTTATTGCGGCACGCAAGGAATATCTCGAACAATATGTTAATTGCATCAACTCCGCTGGGCTGCGGGTGAAAATCGTTGATATCGATGTCTGCGCCTTGACGCGGTTATTCAGTTATTGTCCGGAAATGATGATGATGCAGGGAGAGGTGTGCGCAATTGTTGTTGTGTCAGATGATATCGTGTCATTGATCATTTATTCAGAGCGGGGGATTCTGCACCATCAAGATTGGGAGGCGGGTATTGGCGCAGATTTATTGACACAGGTAAAAACGCGCATGCAGATTTTTTTTGCCTCCCGGCGTGATATCGTCGTCCATAAACTGGCTATTTATTGCAAGAATGCCGTTCAGCAGGCTCCTGTTTCCCATTTTCATGGCGTGATGTCATCACGCATCTGTCATCCTGATTTGTCCTCGATAATCAAATTTGGAACCCGTGTCCAGTTTGATTCCGGTTCGGAAATTTTTTCCGGATTTCTGGTTGCGTGTGGCGTGGCCATGCGGGAGGCGCCTGTATGGTGACAATTAATTTATTGCCGTGGCGTCAATACGAAAAGGCATATCAGACCAGGAGAATAAAATTAATATTCTTATTGGTGATTTTATTGTCTGTGACAAATATCGTTGCAGGTTATTTGCTGGTATCGAGGCAGGTGAGACAATCTGGTCTGCGTGTCGCAGCGTTAACTGATGAAATCAATCGATATCAAATGCACAGTCGTTTGCTGCGAGTGGCAGTTCCGCCAGTCGACGGAAGTATTGGAAATCGGTATGGTCAGGAATTCACGGCGGCTAGATTATTTGCCGGATTAGGCAGGGATCAGACGCAGGATGTCTGCTTTACGGAAATCAAGCGCAATAAAGGCACAATTCTGTTTGTGGGGAAAACACGTTCCGCGGCTGATTTGACCGACTATCTACGTCGATGGAACGTGGGATATCTTTTTTCGGAAATCACACTAAAGCTTCTTGAGCAAGAAAATGGTTTGATGCGATTTATCTTCCAGGCTCAGGAAAATCAATCCTCCGCGAGAAACTAAAATATTTCAAATCCAGCATGGAGAGCTTTTCAGATGCGTTACCAATACCGTTGGTTTTATGCTGCGGCGATGATGTTATTGCTGATTGCCGCCGGATATTTTGAAGTGATTGCACCGGAGGTGCGTCAGCTGATTTTGTTAAACATGAGAGAACAGGAATTGAAAGATAAAATTCATGCGTCAAGCCGGATTGTAACCCAGGTCTCCGGCAGTAAAAGGTCGCGGCGGGAGACGCAAAAAGAGGAATTGAGCTGGCTGCAAGACCTGTCTGGACGCGTGCATCTGAGTGGTTTGTCATTGGAGGCAGTCAGGGTGATTTCATCACATAACCTGCAGATGCCAGGCAGCAAGACAGCACAACTGGTTGTGCAGGGAGGCTTCCCGCAAATGATGGCTCTTTTGTCTGCTGCAGACAAAGAGGATTTTTCGACACAGATACAGGATTTTGTCATTAGGCTGACGGCACAGGACCAGTTGCAGATGAATATGATGATTGTTCCTCGCCAGAATGCAGATCCACTGACTGAGAGTGCATTAGGGAATGTTCCTGTCGATAGCCAGGGTATGCATAATTCATTCTGCATGCCGGAAATTATAAAAGATAAAATACAGGTTCAAGATGCATCGGAGAGCAGTCATGTTCCGCTCGCCCTGATAAAAATGATTGGTTATGTGCATCAGGGTGGTCGTGCCCAGGCGCTGGCTTTATTGCCAGATCATCGAATGATCCCTGTTTCTGTCTGGTCAGAAATAGGGAAAGAGCACGGGATTGTAGCGGCCATACAACCAGACCGTATGGTGATCAATGTTCCCGGCAAGAAGAAGTTGGAAGTGAAGTTATCTCAATAACTGCGTTTTTCAGTGCGGTCAGTATCCAGTCATTATCACAACACAAGCGATATACAATTAAGGGAGTTATCTGATGATAAGATGCATTTTCAACAAACTTCTGATCTTGATGTTCATTGTCTGCATGAGTGCAGGGCGTACATATCCTGCTGCGGCAAATTTGTCCCTGGAATTGCGAAATGCGAATCTTCAGGACGCCATTCGCCTGATAGCCGGGTTTCTTGATATGAATATTATTATCAGTCCAGCTGTGCGCGGTGCTGTCACGCTGCGCTTGCATGATGTGGTTCCCGATGATGCATTAAATTTGCTGTTAACTTCCTATGGTCTGGAAAAATGGAAGTCCGGAAACGTTGTGCTGATCGCGCCCCAGGATGAATTGATCAAGCGCAAGCAGGATGAGTTAAAGTGGCAGGAGCTCAGAGAAGCGACAGCGCCTGTGCAAATCAGGGTTTGGCAAATCAGGTATGCAAGAGCGGAAGAGATTGCCCGTTTGTTGCAGGATGAACACGCTTCGCTGATATCCCGACGCGGCCGGGTGCGGGTAGATGTACGAACAAACAGAATTTGCATTCAGGATATATCGTCTCGTGTGGAGGAAGTCCGCCGGTTAATTGACAGACTGGATTTGCCAGTGCAGCAGATTTCTATAGAGGCGCGTCTTGCAAGTGTGGATAATGACTTTGAACATGAATTGGGCATCCAGTTTTCTGTCAATCCTGAAGTTGAAGATAGAAATGCTGCTCAATCATTGTTGCGGGAGAAAAATCGCTATAGTCTGGCCATTGCCAAACTGGCGGATGGGTCTCTATTGGATGTAAAATTAAACGCTCTGGAAAAAGCTGGGCATGCCCGCCTTATATCAAGCCCAAGTTTGTTCACAGCGAATCAACAGCCTGCTTCTATAGAAGCGGGGGAGGAAGTCCCGTATCAGGAAGTAAGTGAAAGCGGGGGTACAGCAGTCACTTTTAAAAAAGCGGTGTTGGGGTTGAAAGTAACACCGCAAATATTGCCAGGGAACAAGGTTCTGCTGCAATTACAGGTTAATCAGGACAGACCGATTAACAAGGTGATACTGGGAATGCCAGCTATAAGTACACGTCAGATTTTGACCAGTATTATAGCGAGCAATGGACAAACGATTGTATTGGGAGGCATTTATGAAACAAATAGGGAAAGTGGCTATCAGGGTTTACCCCTTATCAGCCGGGTACCATTGTTGGGCGTGCTGTTTAGGCAACAAAATACACTGGAAAATAAAAGGCAGCTTTTGATTTTTGTAACACCAAAAATAATTAGTTGATAAACATGAAAACTGGGCGCAATAACATATTTCTGATTGGACCAATGGGTGCTGGCAAAACCAGCGTTGGCCGGTATTTGGCAAAGCAGCTAAATAAAGAGTTTTTTGACTCGGATCATGAAATCGAAAAAAAAACCGGCGTCAGCCTGACCTGGATTTATGATCTGGAGGGGCTGGCAGGTTTCCGTCAGCGTGAAATGAAGGTGATTGACGAGCTAAGCACACTGGATAATATAGTTTTGTCGACGGGCGGGGGGTGTGTTGAAACGCCCGAAGTGCGTGAAATTTTAAAACACCGTGGCATAGTCATCTACATGGAAGTTTCCTTGCAGACACAATTAAATCGTTTGAAGCGGGATAAGAAAAGACCGCTTTTGCAAGGCGATAATCCGCAGGAAGTATTGATCCGTCTGTGGGAAGAGAGAGAGCCTTTTTACGAAAATATTGCTGATTTTACCGTTATTACTGACAATCGTTCTGTTCATGACGTTTGTGATGAAATTCTTGCCTGGCTGGGCAATACCGCAAAAACCTGATGTGCAAAATATAAAGAATGATCGCGATTTTTTCTTATTGAGTATATAAAGACTCAATCACCCTGTCAGCATGCTGCGCGATAAATCCTGTGAAATAATCGTTCCATCGCATAGGTTTTTCACAGTCGGGACCAGGGTATCGCCATACAAATTCCACAAATCCTGTTGGTATGTCAATTTCTCCATCGACAAGTTTGACGGTGCGGGAGATGCCCAGCGTTGAACCTTGCTCAATGCCTGCGGACTCTCCGCCTTTCAGGGTGCCGCCTTCACTATTGAGGCGCAGCTGGACTTCTTCTTCGATAAATCGATGAAAGCCGGCAAGGCTAGTAAAGTAATCGAGCAAATGGATGGATAGTGTAAAATGGTTCGGACGGCGTCCGAATATTAATACCCAGGATAATAACTCATTAAATTCCCTGACCATTAAAAATTCGCTGATGGTCGGCAGCGGCCAATCTCTGCCGGACAGATATTGCATTATAATGCTGGTGCAGTGCTTTGCGGCTTCCGCATTTCCTGATGATGCCTGCTGTGAAAGGTTGCGGATGGTTTGCAGCGGTGCTTTTTGTGCCAGATGTGAATATTTTTCAATGATTGCTCTGATTTCAGCTGGCATTTCATCCAGTCGAAAATCAGCTACCACTACTTGAGGCAATGCATCCGGCGCAGGTAATTCCCTGCTGCTGGATTCGGCCATCCAGAGAAAATCATTTTGCTTGTCAGCCAGATAATCCCTGCCCTGTTCGATGTAACCAATCTCTGAAAATATCTGACTCAAATATGAAATGCCGCTATTAGGTCCGGGAAGATCAATAATGGCGAAATGATCGAGAATAAGCCTGCTTACGCCTTTCCGGCTCAATGCGGCTTCGATACGCAGCATATCAGGAGATGTATCACGATATTGATTCCATAGCTGCTGCACAATATTTTTGCGAAGTTGCTCTCTCATGGCGGCACCTCGTATTCTCTTTCTCTGTTGTTGGCACGTATTGTAGTGCGACTTGCACATACAAAGCGAGTCTTTCAGAGCATTCATGGGCAAGTAATCATGGAGGCGATGTGCAAAATGCGAGCTTAGAAATTAAACGATTTATCTCTTCAGAATTTTCATTAACTCTTTCAGTGGCCGGGTATTTACCACATCTGCTTTTTCCAGCCATCCGCGTCTGGCTTGATAGATTCCAAATTGCATGTATGCGAATTGAGAGGGGCTATGAGCATCTGTTGAGATCGCCAGCCGGGCACCGATGTCTTTCGCCAGTTTGCAATAAATATCGTTGAGGTCGAGTCTGTCGGGCTGGGCATTGAGCTCGAGAATACAGCCGCGTTCCTTGGCTGCGTGAATAATACGTTCGATGTCAATCGCATACGGTTGGCGTTTGTTGATTAAACGTCCCGTAGGATGAGACAGGATGTTAAAGCAGGGATTGTCCATGGCGCGAATTATTCGCTCAGTCTGTTTTTTGAGCGGCAAATTAAACAGGTTATGAATCGAGCAAACAGTCAGATCCAATTCTTTTAAAATGCTGTCTGGCATATCCAGTGAGCCATCTTCCAGAATATCGACATCGATGGATTTCAGGATCACTAGTTTTTTCAGTTTTGAATTCAATTTATCGATGGCTTTGATTTGAGTTAGCAGCCCTTTCTTATCCAGTCCATGCGCTACACTCAAATGTTCGGAGTGATCGGTAATGGCGAGATACTCATGGCCAAATTCTTCCGCTGCTTTTGCCATTGCCTCAAGGCTTGCAGTGCCATTGGTTGCGGTCGTGTGACAATGCAAATCGCCGCGAATATCGTTGAGAGTAATGAGTTTGGGTAACTGTTTTTTTCTGGCGGCAGCAATTTCACCCCGGTCTTCACGCAGCTCGGGTTCAATATAGGAGAGACCAATCTGCTTGTAGATTTCCTCTTCAGTCCGTCCGCCAAGTTCTTTTTCGCCTTTGAAGATTCCATATTCATTGATTTTTAAATTTTTTTGCACAGCGATTTTTCGAATTGCTATATTGTGTTCTTTCGAGCCAGTGAAATATAAAAGAGCGGCGCCAAAGCTGCCGGGTGACACAACGCGCAGATCAACCTGAATACCGGAACGTAAATGTACGGCTGCGCGAGTTGAGCCTTCGGAGATGATGTCAGCGATTTCTCCATATTTGACAAAATGTTCTATGACAGTTTTGTTTTCTTTGGCAGAGACCAGAATATCCAGGTCCCCAACCGTCTCCTTGCGGCGGCGAAAACTGCCCGCGCATTCAATTTCTTTTACTGCCTGGTTATTTTTTAAATAACGGGTTAAAGATTCAACAACAGGAATGATTTCAGCGAGCTTTATACGCTGGCCGTATTCAGTTAAATGCTCTATTCCCTGAAGTATTTTCTGTTCAGTTTTTTCACCGAAACCATGCAAGCGTCTCAGGCGGCCTTTCCCGATTGCAGATCTAAGATCATTGATGCTTTTTATACCCAGTTTTTTATAAATGACCTGAATACGTTTGGGCCCCAACCCTTCAATTTTCATTAAATCATTAAGTATGGCTGGTGTGCGTGCTTCAATTTGAGTTAGCAGAGGAAGTTCACCTGTTTGAGCAAGTGTGGTGATTTTTTCTGATAAATCTTGTCCAATTCCAGGTAAGTCACATAGATTTTCACCTTGAGCAACCAGATCTGAAACATCTTTTGAGAGATTTCCGATAATGCGGGCAGCATTTCGGTATGCGCGTATGCGAAATGGATTTGCTCCTTCAATTTCGAGCAAATTCGCCAGCCTGTTGAGTTTATCTGCAATTTCCGAATTATGTATAGTCATGCGGACATCTTTAAGGTTCGGATATATCTTGATTATAACCCAATGTCACAACTGTCGGCATAACTCAAGTCAGTGTTACATATTTTCCAATTTCCATACTTGATATGCAGGTTCCTCATAGGGGTGGGATTTTTTTAACGCGATGATAACATCATGAATATAACGGTCATCACAAACCATTTCCACTTTGTATTCACTGATACGTTCGAGTTTGTCTTGTTCGCCAATAAATGCATTGCTGCCTGTGAGCGGCATAAATTGACCTTCACCTAATGTCTGCCATGCACAGCAGCTGTAGTTGCCAATTTTTCCAGCACCTTTTGCGAACATGCTGTTTTTAACTTCTTCAGCGTGTGTGGAGGGAACGTAGAAACAAATTTTAAACATAAATTATTTATCCTGAATATTGCTTTACTTTCATAAAATCGAAGTTTACATTATCTAGATCATTTCAAAAATCGCTCATTCAAATTTTTGCATTTCTTGATTACCTCGCCATCGTTAAGGGCTTTTGACGTTTGGGTTTTTCATGTGGATTACCGAAACGATGATATTATTTATTTAAGGAGATTGTTATGGAATTTAATCAGAGAAGATTAGTTATGTCAGGAGTGTTATTGCTAGGTCTGCCTATTGCTCTGGGGCAGGCTGCAAATGCTGCAAAACCGGTAGATCTTAGACACCAAAATGTTTCAGTACTGCAATCATTGGTTTCCACTCCGGATGCAGCCAAGGGTGCAATAGCAATTAAAGAAATCAGCCGCAATGTCGATTTTAAAAATACTTTGCACGTGCGCATACAAGAAACCTTTGCTGGTTACAGCGTATGGGGTGCTGATGCGATTGTGCATATTCCTAATGGTGCAAATACCGGAAAAACATTATCAGCCGTTGCTGGTGCCGCAAAACAGAATGGCACGATGAATGGCACAATTTATCAGGATCTGAACGCTGATTTGGCAAGTGCGCCGGCTGTTGTTTTTACGCAAGCGCAGGCACAGAGTGCACTTCAACACGGCATTGACACCTATCAACAAAAAGTTGGTGGTAAAACGGCTGTTTCAGAACAGCAAAGCACGCTGATGGTTTTTGTTGACAAAGACAAAAAAGCACATTGGGCTTATAAAGTCAGTTTTCGTGCTGAGCCAGCCAGGATTAATGAAAAGCCAGCTAAACCAGTTTACATAATGGATGCGGCTACATTTACCGTTTATGCAAGCTGGGATGATATCAAGACACTGGAAAATGTCGCAGCTGACGGCGGCGGTTTTGGCGGCAACAAGAAGATGGGTAAAATGGTCTATGACGGGCTGGAAGGTAATCTTGCCAAGTTGAGCATGACGCGTGATGATGTTTCTGCTACCTGTTTCCTGCAAAACTCTGATGTGACAGTCAAGGATTTTACTTCGCATAAAGTGATGTCATTCCCGTGCGCAACCGCGGACAGCAATCATAACAATGTTTATTTTGATGCTGACTTTGATGCTGTTAACGACGGCTATTCACCAGGAAACGATGCCTTGTTCGGCGGTCAGGTGATCAAGCACATGTATAACGACTGGTATGGTATTCCAGTTCTGACCAATCCGGATGGCACTCCAATGATGCTCAATATGATTGTTCATGAACGTAACTATGACAATGCATACTGGGATGGCAAGCAGATGACATTTGGTGACGGCTATAGCATGTTCTATCCTCTCACCTCGCTTGGCGTCGCTGCGCATGAAATCAGCCACGGATTTACTGAACAGCATTCTGGCCTTGCATACTATGGTATGTCTGGCGGTATGAATGAAGCATTCTCTGATATGGCTGCTCAGGCTGCTGAAGTTTATGCTTACGGCTCCGGCAAAAACAGCTGGCAGATTGGCCCGGAAATTTTCAAGGCAGAAGGCAAGGCATTGCGCTACATGGACAAACCAAGCAAGGACTGTAATGGCAAAACGCCAGGAAGCTGGTGCTCGATTGACGATGCATCTCAATATACCGATTGGCTTGATGTTCATTTTAGCAGCGGTGTTTACAATCACTTCTTCTATATATTGGGCACAACTGATGGCTGGGATGCCAAGAAAGCATTTGATGTTATGGTTCATGCCAATAGCAATTACTGGACTTCTAACTCTACGTTCAATGAAGGTGCTTGCGGTGTGATCAGCGCAGCAAGTGATCTTGGCTTTGATGTGAAGGCTGTGATGGCTGCATTTGATGCTGTTAAAGTAGATTACAGCTCCTGCATGCTGCCAGTTATACCTGCGAAGAGCTAAAAAGTTTGTTGGTAATGTAAGACAGTAATTCAATATACGATTGCCTCATTCTGGATGTCCATGTGCTTGCAGGATGAGGCAAATTTTCCTGATTATCATTGAGTTTATTTTTGGGTAAATATTCCCTGAACAGATTTGTTCAGGATTTCGCTGCTCATTTTTAACATTTATATATTTTCATAAAAATTCGTTCACATAATTTGTCCTGTTTTGATGAATTTTGTGTACACTCATAGATGGGAATGGGCTGTAGAAAAATTCGAAATGTAATTATTCCCGAAAATGGATTTTTATTTAGTTTCTGACAAGGAGTCGCGTATGAAGAAATCAATTTTAAAATTTGCAATTCTGCCAGTTTCCCTATTGGCGATGATGCCGGTGTATTCTGCAACACCAGTCGATCTGATGAGTCAGCCTGTGTCTGCGCTCTCTTCATTTATGTCGCCAAATTCAAATGTAAGTATGAATGAAATCAATCGCTCAATCGATTTTAGGCACACCCTGCATGTTCGTGTGCAGGAAATGTATCAAGGCTATCGTGTTTGGGGTGCGGATGCAGTCATTCATATTCCAAATGGAGAAAAAACCGGGAAGTCATTTGCTGGTATTGTTTCCGCAGCGAATAGCAGCAATAGTTTCATGAATGGAACCATTTATCAGGATTTGAATGCCGATCTTGCAAATACACCTGCCTTTGTTTTTGGTCAAGCGCAGGCACAAAAAGCTGTCAACAGTGCAATCGATGCTTATCAGCATAAAATGGGCGGCAAACCTGAAATTAAAAATCAGCAAAGCGAACTGATTGTCTATGTTGATGAAAACAACAAGGCGCATTGGGCTTACAAGATCAACTTTTATGCCGAGCCAGTAAAAACTGGTGCCATGCCCATGAAGCCGGTTTATATTATGGATGCTGTGACATTACACATATACACAGAATGGAATGATATCAAGACAGAAGACGGCGGCGGTTTTGGCGGCAATGAAAAAATGGGCAAACTTGTATATGACGGCATGGATGGTCATTTGGCCAAGCTGGTTATAACCCGCCAGCCGACAAAAAACACCTGCTTGTTGCAAAATGCGGACGTGACCGTAAAAAGTGAAAAAACAAGCAAGGTGATCAGCTTCAAGTGTAATGCAACCGACCCTAATCATAATAATGTCTATTGGGATGGGGAAGCTGATGCAGTCAACGGTGGGTATTCGCCAGGTAACGATGCCTTGTTTGGCGGTCAGGTGATCAAGCATATGTATAAGGACTGGTATGGCGTGCCTGTTCTAGTCAATTCAGATGGATCACCCATGATGCTCAATATGGTTGTGCATTCAGATATGGATAATGCCTATTGGGATGGTTCGAAGATGGTGTTTGGTGATGGAATAGATATGTTTTATCCGCTGACATCGCTCGGTGTGGCAGCTCATGAGGTCAGCCATGGATTCACTGAGCAGCACTCTAATCTCAACTACAGCGGCCAATCTGGCGGCATGAATGAATCTTATTCGGATATGGCTGCCCAGGCAGCTGAAGTTTATGCGTATGGTCCAGGCAAAAACAGCTGGCAGATAGGTCCGGAAATTTTTAAAGCACCCAATGAGGCGTTACGCTACATGGATAAACCAAGCAAAGACTGCAATGGCAAAAAGCCCGGGAACTGGTGTTCAATTGATGATGCAACCCAGTATACCAGCAGTCTGGATGTGCATTTCAGCAGTGGTGTTTATAACCGCTTCTTTTATACGCTGGGCACTACCAGTGGATGGGATGCCAAAAAGGCATTTGATGTCATGGTTCATGCCAACAGCCATTATTGGACATCGAACACTAACTTCAAGACCGGTGCATGTGGTGTCATCCTGGCAGCCAAGGATCTTGGTTTTGATCTGGCGGCTGTGAAGGCAGCATTTGATGTTGTCAAAGTTGATTATAGAAATTGCAAGTCTGTTGGCTAAGGTAATAATTGCTAATTTATAGCCCAGCTTTCATGCTGGGCTTTTTTTCGACCGATGTTTGCTCATCTGCCAGGGCAGTGATGGTATTTGATTGATATTCGTGTGAAATCCCATAGAATACTCGTTCAAACCTGCGGGTGTAGTTCAATGGTAGAACGGGAGCTTCCCAAGCTCTTAACGTGGGTTCGATTCCCATCACCCGCTTTACATTTCGTCGTGTTATCCCCTTTTGCTTAAAAGGAGAGAATAATGAAACGGAAATTCAGGTGGTGGCTCATTCATGCTTGTATTCTTGGGCCATGTTTTTTTATGCATGCGGCTTATGCAGATGTGAATGAGAGCGGCATCAAGACAAGCTGGGGATATAAGGGCAATAATGGGCCAGAGAGATGGGGGCAGCTGGCGCCGGCTTTTATTCAATGCGCGAAAGGAAAAGCTCAGTCACCGATCAGTATTGTTAAAAAAGTAAATAAAATTCCGGGCAGCCTTGTCATTAATTATCAGTCGTCACCCGTGAGTATAAAATATGACGGTAACACAAGCTTGATGATTGGAAGTACACAAACCATCATTAATGATGGTCACAGTATGCAAATAAATTTTTCTCATGGCCAGGCGAACGAAAATATCAAGCTGAATGGCGTAGAGTACCGTCTGGTTCAGTTTCATTTGCATTCACCGAGTGAAAATGAGCTGCGCGGCCAGAATTTTCCTCTGGAAATCCATTTTGTTCATCAGGGTAGTGATGGAAAAGTTGCAGTGATAGGTGTATTTGTGAAAGGCGGTGCCGCTAATCCGGTTCTGGAAAATATGATAAAGCAATTCCCGAATGATAAAGGTCTGGAGCATCCTGTGCAAGGCAGCATCAATCCTGCGGATTTGCTGCCTGTGAAGCGTGATTATTATAGTTTCATGGGTTCGTTGACCACCCCGCCTTGTACTGAAGGGCTGCAGTGGATTGTGATGTCTGATACCATCACGGCATCACCATCACAAATTTTATTGTTCAGAAAAGCAATGGGTGGTTCCAATGCACGGCCGGTGCAGCCGTTAAACAAGCGCGTTATTAACTATAGTGCAATAAACTAGAGTTCTCTTTATGAAAACATTAAAAATCATATTTTATATTTTGTGTCTGATCATTTTGATTGCGGTGCTTGCGTTTGGCAGTCTGGCCATTTTTGTTGATCCAAACAAACTCAAACCCATGCTGGTTGAAGAAGTAAGAAAGCAGACAGGGTATAAATTGGTAATCGATGGGAAACTGTCATGGTCATTTTATCCGCGAGTGGCTGTCAAAATAGATCGCATGACATTGACGCCGCCAAATCAGACTGTGCCATTCATCGATGCACAGGATGTCAGGATTGGTGCTGATGTGGCACAATTGATTCATTCAAATGAAAAATTGCAAGGCAATGTTTCTATCTCTAATGTCAAATTAACCAATATTCATGCCGAAAATGTAAGCGCTGATTTGCACTGGCAGAATAATGCTCTGATTATTGAACCAATAAAAGCATCATTCTATGGCGGCACACTTGTGGGCACGGCAACCGGCAGTAATTTTTCGGCTGTCCAGCACTGGAAGTGGAATATCCAGGCGAATGGCATACAGATAAAGCCGTTGCTGGATGACGCCAATGACGGAAACAGCAAAATAAAAATTGCGGGCGTCGGTCAGATGAATATGCAGGCTGAGTCAAGCGGAAAAACCCGCGAACAGGTTTTGAATTCGCTGAATGGAACATTGACATTCAGTATTCGCGATGGTGTTGTCGAAGGCATTGATCTCAATTATCTGTTTCAGAGTGCTGATGCTCTGATTAACAAGCAGCCCATGCCGTCGCCAACCAATATCAATGAAACGGTGTTCCAGAGTTTGCAAGGTACCGCGGCCATCAAAAATGGCGTAGCTGAGACAAATGACATGCTGCTGACATCCTCCGCATTTACAACCAAGGCTCAGGGCAGTGTGGAATTGCTTTCCCAGAGTATCAATCTCCGGTTGCAGCTGAATCCGCAACAGAAGGCGAAAACGCAATGGGAAATACCCGTTCTGATCACAGGAAGGCTTAACCATCCGGATATCCGCCTGGATACCGAGGAAATACAGAAGTTTCTTGCGGCTCAGGAAATTGAAAAGCTCAAGGCTAAAGCAGTTGAGCAAATTCAAAAGCGAATTCCAGGCAAGGCCGGAGAATTTTTGCAGAATTTGCTGGGTAACTAAATATGTTGCGAGTTATCACGCTTAATCTCAATGGCATACGGTCGGCAGCGCGCAAGGGTTTTTTTGAATGGCTGCGTACCCAGAATGCGGATGTTGTCTGTATTCAGGAATTAAAAGCCCAGGAAGGCGACCTGAATCATCCGGCGTTTTGCCCGGAGGGATATCAGGGTTTTTTTCATTATGCGGAAAAAAAAGGCTATAGCGGTGTAGGTATCTATACCCGTCATTTGCCGGATGATGTGGTAACGGGGTTGGGCTGGGAATCGGCTGACCAGGAAGGGCGCTATGTGGCAGTCAAGCTGGGCAAGCTCTGGATTGCATCAATCTATCTGCCCTCTGGAACGTCTGGCGAACACCGCCAGACAATCAAATATGATTTTCTTGATCGATATGCCCGCTATCTTCAAAACTTGCCCAGTCGGGATTGTGACTATATTATCTGCGGCGACTGGAATATTGCTCATAAAAACATAGACTTGAAGAATTGGCGCGGCAACCAGAAAAACTCGGGTTTTTTACCCGAGGAGCGTGCCTGGATGGATAAGTTATTTGGTGAGATGGGGTTTGTGGATGCGTTCCGGGAGGTCAGCAAGGAAGCCGATCAATATACCTGGTGGTCGAATCGTGGCCAGGCCTGGGCGAAGAATGTCGGGTGGAGAATCGATTACCAGGTTATCACTCCGGGGTTAAAGCCTACAATAAAATCAGCCAGTATCTACAAAGACCAGCGCTTTTCAGACCATGCCCCTTTGACACTTGATTATGATATTATTCTTTAAATTTCATATAATTTCATTAAATTAAGGGTTTCTTAAGGCGCTTGGCATAGACTAAAGATAAGAGCCCAATACAGGCAAATACAATGCAAGACCGAGATACTGCAATTCAATATATCATTGCGCAAGGACCTGATGGACTCAGGAAAGTGCTCGATGATTTATTGGAGGCATCACAAAAAGACACAAACTTTGCTGCGGAGCCGCATTACATTGAGTATCAGCTTGGCAGCCAGCGATCACTCATCAAAGTAGACATGAGCGAGAAACCGTATCTCTTTTGGTATTGTGATTTGATGGGCAGGGCAGCTACCAAGGCTGTAAAAGATACCATTGCTGATTTCTTGTGGGAAAAATGCGGTGAAAAAGAACGTGCATGGCAGGAGATAATTTCAAGGGAGCAGATCCATGGCTAATCAAATTGTGAATGCTGAAATGAAAAGACAAGAAGAATTAGAACAAAAAAGAATTGAATTCTGTGGCAAGGTTGGTGACTTTATCCCGAACGTAAATTTGCCAGACTTATTTGAGGCAGCAAAAACTCAGGAAGACGGATTTATACCCGGATTAAAAGGAAGGCCGGAGTATGAATCACAGCTTGTGCGAACGAATCGTGCTCTCTATGAGAAGTATATGGAATCGAGGCGTGGAGTTTCTGCTCCGGCATCTGTTGTGCTGGCAGAGCCTTTGCTGCCGCAAGAGACACAGCGTTTATCGACCAGTATGTTCAGTTTCTGGAAAACAAAATCGCAATCCCAGGCTCCGGAAAATACAAAAATCGCAGCTCACAAGGTAGAGCCAACCCCCAGGAAGAATACGCCTGGCTCATGACAGCTTTTCATGAAGGCAATACACTCACCATGATGTAAGTGCAAACTGGCTCTGGTATGAGCCAGTATCTATCGTTTACAATGGCACAGCTTCTAAACATTACTTCGAAGGTCTTTCACCTTATGTGCAAGAGATCGTACAAATCCATTTTTTCTCTTATTTTACTTGCATTGACTACCATATCGATTGCTTATGCTTCAGTATCCGGAATCGTTGTGTTTCAAAGTGATTTCGGGGTCAAGGATGGTGCGGTCAGTGCAGTAAAAGGTGTAATGTACACAGTAGACAAGTCGCTGATCGTTTCTGATCTGACCAATGAAATTACGCCATTCAATATTTGGGAGGCAGCTTATCGTCTGCATCAGACAGCGAATTACTGGCCGGCTGGCACAGTGTTTGTCAGTGTGGTTGATCCCGGGGTTGGAACGGCGAGGCGCTCGATTGTTGCATTAGCAAATAACGGCCAGTATTTCGTTACACCCGACAATGGAACCCTGACACTAATCAATGACGAAGTTGGTATCAAGGAAGTCAGAACAATAGATGAAACCAAAAACAGGCTCAAGGGATCAGGTGCATCTTATACCTTTCATGGCCGGGATGTGTATGGCTACACGGCAGCCAGACTGGCTTCCGGGAAAATTTCTTTCGAAGAAGTGGGGCCGGTATTGCATGATCCGGTTGTCAGGCTGTCTTATCAAAAACCTCTTATCAAAAACAACACACTGGAAGGAACCGTTGTCATACTGGATCCTCAATATGGAAATGTCTGGACCAACATTGACAAAAAGCTGATCGACAAGTTTGGTGTCAAGCTGGGTGAGCGCTATCGAGTCAACATTTACCAGGGGAAAAAGCTCAGGTATTCAAGGGTTCTCGCTCTTCATAATACTTTTGGCGAAGTAAAAAAGGGCGCTGACCTGCTTTATTTAAACAGCCTGCTTAATTTGTCAGTTGCAACCAATCAAGGGAATTTTGCAAAAGACAATCAGATTGGCAGCGGCCCCGACTGGTTGATTCGAATCACAAAAAAATAGCCGCGACAGCTGCACTGGTCTATGTCTGGTGAAGAAGCGCTTACCCGGTTTTCTGTACCTTGATTAATTGCTGTATCCCGTCTTTTGCCAGCGCGAGCATCTTGTCGAGATCAGTCTGCACAAAAGTATCTCTTTCAGCAGTACCCTGAATTTCAATAAAACCGCCATGTTCCGTCATGACGACATTCATGTCAGTTTCTGCGCTGGAGTCTTCGGCATAGTCCAGATCCAGAATGGCTTCACCCTGATAGATGCCGACAGACACGGATGCAACATATTGCAGAAAGGGAGAGGAGTTGATTTTGCCAATCTTTTTCAGGTATTCAATGGCATCGTGCAAGGCTACACAGCCGCCGGTAATGGAAGCGGTGCGCGTGCCACCGTCAGCCTGAATGACATCGCAGTCAACAACGATGGTATATTCACCCAGCTGGGTTAGGTCAACCGCTGCGCGCAATGATCTCGCTATCAACCGTTGAATTTCCTGTGTACGTCCGGCCTGTTTGCCTTTGGCGGCTTCTCTTTGCATACGTTCATGGGTGGAACGGGGCAGCATGCCGTATTCGGCAGTGATCCAGCCTTTGCCTGAGTCCTTCAGGAATGGCGGTACGCCGGTAGTCACACTGGCGGTGCATAAAACCTTGGTATCCCCAAATTCGACTAATACGGATCCTTCGGCATGCTTGGTATAGTTGCGTGTAATGCGGATGTCGCGTAGCTGATGATTGGACCGGCTGCTTGGACGCATGGCTTGACACTCCTCTAAAAAGGGGGATTATCCTAGAAACGGCGAGGAAGAGCGAGGATGAAATGTACCGATTAAGGCGTTATATTTAGCCCCGCACCTTCCTATTGTTTTGGCGGTCAGACAGTCTGGGCTGAATAAGGCTTGTAAAGTTCATATCTGCCCTTATATGTATTGATGGCTGCGCTGACATCTTTACATTCGGTGGGGCGGAGAATAACAAAGCATAGGAGTATGTATCTTGGCTGAAATGCATGGCACAACAATTGTATCGGTGCGACGTAATGGCATGGTGGTTGTCGGGGGAGATGGTCAGGTTACCCTGGGACACACGGTCATGAAATCCAACGCACGTAAGGTCAGACGACTATATAACAATAAAATATTGGCAGGGTTTGCGGGTGGTACGGCTGATGCTTTTACCTTGTTTGAGCGATTTGAATCCAAGCTCGAAACACATCAGGGGAATCTGGTCCGCGCGGCTGTCGAGCTTGCCAAAGACTGGCGTACCGATCGAATGCTGCGTCGCCTGGAGGCCATGCTGGTAGTGGCAGATACCAAGGCATCACTGATTATTTCTGGTAATGGTGATGTCATTGAGCCGGAGAATAGTCTGATTGCTATTGGTTCAGGTGGGTCTTATGCAAAAGCGGCAGCGCAGGCCTTGCTCGAAAATAGCGAGCTTGACGCGCGTGCAATTACCGAGAAAGCACTCTCGATTGCGGCTTCCATCTGTATTTATACGAATAATAATTTCACAATAGAAACCCTCGGATAATTTTGAAGAAATAAAATCATAGAAAACACAGTGAGTAAACAATCATGGCGATGACTATTCCAACAACTCCCACACCAAAAGAAATTGTGAGTGAGCTAGACAAACATATTATTGGCCAGGCAGACGCAAAGCGTGCTGTCGCAGTCGCTCTGCGAAACCGCTGGAGACGTATGCAGCTGCCCTCGCCCCTGCGTGATGAAATCATGCCGAAAAATATTCTCATGATCGGGCCTACCGGCGTTGGTAAAACAGAAATCGCGCGGCGTCTCGCGAAGCTGGCGGATGCACCGTTCATTAAAGTTGAAGCAACCAAATTTACTGAAGTGGGATACGTTGGCCGCGATGTGGAATCCATCATCCGTGATCTTGTCGATATGGCAATCAAAATGATGCGGGAAAAAGAAATGGCAAAGGTACGCCCGATTGCTGAAGAAGCAGCAGAAGAGCGCATATTGAATGCGTTATTGCCTCCTCCGCGAGCCAGTTTTGCCGGTGAACCACATGAACCGGTGAAGGAAGACTCGGCCACCAGGCAATTATTCCGGAAAAAATTACGCGAAGGCTCACTGGATGACAAGGAGATTGAAATTGAAGTATCCATGTCTGCTATGGGTGTGGAAATCATGGCGCCGCCCGGCATGGAAGAAATGACAAACCAGCTGCAAAACATGTTTCAGAATCTGGGAACAGACCGCAAGAAAATGCGCAAGTTCAAGGTAGTGGATGCCAAGAAAATATTGCGGGAAGAAGAGGCGGCAAAATTAATCGATGATGATGAAATAAAGGCGCGCGCAATTGAAAGTGTTGAACAAAGCGGGATAGTCTTTGTTGATGAAATTGACAAGATTGCCAAACGATCTGAATACGCTGGCGCTGACGTGTCGCGGGAAGGTGTGCAGCGTGATTTGCTTCCATTGATTGAAGGATCGACGGTATCAACCAAATATGGCATGGTGCGTACGGATCATATTCTGTTTATTGCCTCAGGTGCTTTCCATTTCGCCAAGCCGTCTGATCTGATTCCCGAACTGCAGGGTCGCTTGCCGATTCGTGTTGAACTCAAATCATTGTCAACTGATGATTTCGTACGGATTTTGACAGAACCGGAGGCCGCATTGACGGAGCAATACACCGCGTTGTTGGGAACAGAAGGTGTAAAAGTCAATTTTGTTCCGGATGGGGTGCGTCGTATTGCCGAAATTGCCTGGCATGTGAATGAGCGTGTGGAAAATATCGGCGCCAGACGTTTGCACACAGTTATGGAACGGCTCCTGGAAGAAGTTTCATTTACAGCATCGGATATGGCGGAGAAGGAAATCAATATTGATGCCAGTTATGTAAATGAAAAATTGCAGCAGCTTGTCAAGGATGAGGACCTGACTAGTTATATTTTATAGTCACATCAGGGGATTGGATTTAATCAATCCCCGTCAATTTTCAAGGATAAGAGTTATGTCATTGAAAATAAAACTCATGAGTTTTATTTTTTTATTGCTGAGTGCTGTCAGCGTGTTTGCCCAGGAAAAATATCCAACATTTGTTTTTGTGCATGGCGCCATGTTTAACAGCAGTGTCTGGATGACGGTTCAGAGCCGTCTGCAAAATGCAAACGCCAATGTCATCACGATCGATGTCCCTGGACGAGCGGATGATGGAATGCTCCCTGCGCAAGTCACGCTTGATGCAGCCGCTGACAAGTTGTGCAAGGTGGCAGGCTTGCAGGAAGAGCCGGTTGTGCTGGTTGGGCATAGCCAGGGTGGAGCGGTGATCACGCAGGCGGTTGATAAGTGTGCGGATAATATCAAGGCGTTAGTCTATATCGCCGCAGTAGCGCCTTTAAACGGTGAAACCGTATTTCAGGATTTAAGCAAGGAAGATAATAATAATTTTGACATGTGTGTCACGCTGGATAAGTCCAGAAAGCTCTATCGTGTGAATACAAGCGGGCCGATTGCGCAAATGTTTATGGCTGATTTGGAACCCGAGGAGGCAGAGTTGGCGATCGAGAACATGGTTCCTGAACCCACAGGCATTGGGGATTCGAAACTGCATTATTCGCCGGCTGCTTTTAAATCCATACCCAAGTTTTATATCGAAACCCGCAAAGATAAAATTATCTCCCTGGCGACGCAAAAAAAGATTGAAAGGAAAATTCGCCCAAACAGGATTTATTCCATGGATACTAGCCATACGCCGTTTTTCTCTCAGCCTTATATCTTGTCCAACTATCTGCTTGATATTGGTCGTCAGAACATGAACAATTCTTTTTAAGCAACCGAAAAGGAACATAGCGATGAAAGTGACCACTGATAAGGAAGCAGGCAAGAAAGCGGCAGCGCTGGCTGCGTTGGAATACATCAGGGATGACATGATAATTGGTGTCGGAACGGGCAGCACAATTGACCACTTTATTGAAGCATTGAAATCAGTGAAGCAAAAAATCGAGGCGGCAGTTGCAAGTTCCGTCGCAACAGCCAATAAATTAAAAGCCCTGGCAATTCCATTGATTGATCTTAATTCGGTTAATTCATTGTCGCTTTACGTGGATGGTGCTGATGAAATCAATTCCGCGAAGCAAATGATCAAAGGTGGCGGAGGTGCGTTGACCCGGGAAAAAATTATTGCAACCGTGGCTGATAAATTCATCTGCATTGCGGATGAAAGCAAATATGTTGATATGCTTGGTGCGTTTCCTGTGGCGGTAGAAGTGCTGCCCATGGCGCGCAGCTATGTCGCCAGACAGATTGTGCAGCTGGGCGGCGACCCTGTTTATCGTGAAGGATTTGTAACGGATAACGGTAATGTGATTCTGGATGTGTATAATCTGAAACTGGTTGAACCAAGAATGATCGAAGAGAAATTAAAAAATATGGTTGGTGTGGTGGAAAATGGCGTGTTTGCCAAGCGTACCGCAGATGTGTTGTTGTTGGGAACGGCTAATGGTGCAAGAAAAATATAAATTTGATGGAGTGAGTATGAAGATAAAAAAATTTTTAACGTTCTGTGGGACGCTATTCATATTGACAGGTTCTTTGGCGGCGCAGGCGAGCGTGCTTGGACAGGCGGGTGATATTGCTGCAGGTGCCAGTTATGAATTGAATGCAGCATCAGGTATTGCATCGTATTATAAAAACGGGACAAGCGGCAAAATCAGGTTTGATTGCAATCTGAACGGAACAGATGTCAAAGCCATGCTGTATCCAGGAAAAAACTTTGCAGGCAATCCGGCGGCGATTCTGGAAGCTGGCATGAATGGTCCGTATGAATGGAATTTGTCTGATATGGGTGACGATGCAGGGAACATAAAAGTGAAATTGATAAAAGGCGATTCTGCTGTGGTGCAGTGCAGGCAGATCGTATAAATATTATGGACTGACCCTGGCGTAAATCATCCAGGGTCACAAAAGTTACATCGGATAATATATAACCTGAACAACATTCCCATCTGGATCAGCACAATAAAAACTTCTTGTACCATCACGATGATCTTTGGGGCCTGCTTTTATCTCGACATGATTTGTGCGCAAGAATTCATGCCAACGGTCTACTTCATCGCGTTCATTCAGGAAAAAACCAATGTGATCAAGTTTTTGATGTCTGGAGGGTGTAAAATCAGCAGGAGCGCGATGCAGGGCGAGGTTGTCGTTTCCTGAACTAAGATAATAATTGTCAGCATCCGGCTGCCAGACTAATTTCATGCCCAGCAGTTCGGTATAAAAATGAACGCATTCTGAAAGATTTTTCACATAAAGCGCGACGTGGTGCAGACCGGCGTGTGGTTTTGGTTTTTGCATGGTGACCGCCTTCATTTTCTGGATTAATTCAAATGTGACAATATAATATTAGCGCACATCGCTTAACTGTTTGCGCATATTCGCGATTACTTCCGCGTAATCGGGATGATTGAATATCGCTGAACCTGCTATAAACATATCAGCGCCTGCTTGCGCGACCTGGCCAATATTTTCTGTCTTGATTCCGCCATCCACTGCAATGCGAATATCCAGATTGCGGGACACAATCAATTCCTTAAGGTCGGAAATTTTTTCCAGAGCAGACGAGATAAAGGATTGTCCGCCAAAGCCGGGATTGACTGACATGACTAATACCAGATCGATTTTGTCGAGAACGTACTCCAGGCAGTGCAAGGTCGTTGCTGGATTCAGGGCCAGGCCTGCTTTGCATCCGTGCTTGCGAATCAGGGAAAGACTCCGATCGACATGTTCAGATGCTTCAGGATGAAAAGTGATGTTGGTTGCGCCGGCATTCGCGAAATCAACAATCAGCCTGTCCACTGGCTTCGTCATCAAGTGTACATCAATAGGTACCTTGATGCCGTAGTGGCGTAACGCTTCGCATACCATAGGTCCAACTGTGAGATTGGGTACATAATGGTTATCCATCACATCCAGGTGCAGCATGTCTGCGCCGGCATCAATAACTGCTTCTGCTTCTTCACCCAATCTGGCAAAGTCCGCAGATAGCAACGAAGGTAATATCAGAAAATCTCGCATAGGCAGCCCATTCTGTTAAGTGGTCTCATGGTAGCGCGGATTGTTGGGACTTTCCAGATTTTGCCGTACTGATCATTGAATTGCGTAATCGCGGGATCCTTGGCATGAGCGGCTGATTGCATGTTGTATTTAAAATTTACACTTCTTGTGATATCATTCGCGGCTAATTCAATTCTTGCTTGAATGTAGTTCATAATGTTAGCAGCACGCCGCAACTTATTTGAAATAGCAGTCCTCTTCTTTTCCAGCCTGATTCTTTTCACCTGGGGCTTGAGTGCACAGGAAATTTTTGGCTTTGATTCACGTTTTTATCTGTTTGTGCAGGAAATGTGGCGATATGGCGCAAGCTGGTTTCCATTAACCTATCACCAGCCGTATCCGGATTACCCCGCCAGCTCAACATTTCTGATTTATCTATGCGCACTGGCACTGGGCACGGTTAACAAGTTTGTAGTTGTGCTGCCAACCGCCATTCTGGCTGCGGCTACGTTGACGATCACTTATCTGATCGGCGCCATGCACAGCAAGCGCTGGGGCCTGTGTGCGGTTTTGTTCATGTTCTTGACCATCACTTTTTTACGCAGTGCACGCTCCATCTCGCTGGATATGTATCCTACCGTAATAACAGCCTGCTGTTTTTATCTGATATATTCAGCTGATTTCACACACACTTATCGGCGTCTTGTCTGGATATATCCGTTATTAATCCTTGGATTTGCGTTTCGGGGACCTATTGGTCTGGTTATGCCCACAGGTGTGATCTGTTCATATTATTTTTTGAACAGAAACGTGGGTAGACTTGTGGTAACGGGATTTACTGCACTAATGCTGCTCATGGCCTGTACGGCTGTTTTGCTGGCACTTGCTTATCATACAGGCGGAGACACGTTCTTGTGGAATGTATTGCGCATGGAAGTGCTGGGCAGGATAAATAACCATTATCTGCCGCGATACTTCTATTTCACAGATAGTCTTATGAGTTATGCGCTTGCCTATCCTGTCGCATTGTTAGTCTTTCCTGGACTGATTTATTACTTCTGCATCACACGGGAACATTCGGCAGAAATGAAATTAAATGCGAGGCTGCTCGGCTGGGTCATGGTGTTATTAATCGGGATGAGTATTCCGGACGATAAGAAAGTCCGATATGTTTTACCTGTTCTGCCGGCATTAGCGCTGATTGCTGCTTATCCATTCATAGCACCGCCGTCGCAGAAATATTTTGCCGCACTGCGCTGGATAATGACGCGATTTTTTCTCATTCTGCCGCTTGTACTATTGATGGCTTTTACCTACGTGTATTTTTTCGCCAATAAATATTCAGTGAATGTCGGATTTCATTTTGTCTATGTATTCGGATTTTTTGCGCTTTTGCAGGTGATGAATATCTGGATTTTTTGCCGTGAGAATAAAACTGCAAGTTTGCGTGAGCCGGCACTGCTTGGTTTTGCAGCTTTGTGCGTATCCATCTCATATCTCACGGTAGTTGAACCAGTCGAATTATACATAGACAGAGCGCGGGATTTTGTTGTTTCAACAGAAGCACTGCGCAAGCAGCAGCACTCCCGTCTGGTATTCTACCGGGAAAAACCGGATGGATTGCCAATCAAGTATCTTATTAACATGCCGGATGCCGAACAGCCGGTATTTATTAGAAATCAGAATGAATTGCTGGGATATTCAGGTCCTGCATTTTTTGTTACCAGTAAATCATATTTTAATGATTTGCCCGAAGACATTGCGCATAATTACCGGATTATCACCAACGATACATTGGGACATGTGCCGGTCGTTGTCTTTGCCAAAAAGCAGGAAATTGCCGCGGATCCGGTACAACAGCGCACGGCTTTGTAGAATAACTCCACTTGCCTGTCATCCCGGCCTGCGCCGGGATGACAGGCAAGTGGAATTATTCAACAAGGCACAGCAAACTTTTCGAAATCAGGAATGGTAATTTATGACAAATCAGGTTTGCATTCACTGTTTTGTTTCGGGAAAAGTTCAGGGTGTGTGGTTTCGCGCAACGACAAAAGAACAGGCTGACAGGCTTGGTATCACCGGCTGGGCGCGCAATTTACCAGATGGCCGCGTAGAAGTGATGGAGTGCGGTGAAACAGAAAACATCCTGGAATTATATGAATGGCTGAAACATGGGCCGGAGTTTGCCAGGGTAACAGGACTTACTTACGAGGAAGTTCCATGGCAGGCGTTACACGGTTTTGAGACCATGTAACGCTTATTTCATCATTCACGATGGTATTTCTATCATTTCGAAATCATCTTTGGTGGCGCCGCATTCAGGACATTGCCAGGCTGGCGGCACATCTTCCCAGCGGGTGCCGGGTGCAATACCGTCTTGAGGCCAGCCTTTTTCTTCATCGTAAATAAAGCCGCAGAGCAAGCACATATAGCGTTTGTATTGGGTAGTAGCAGACACGGTATTATTTTCTCCAGAATGTGTACAGTGACTATTATTATGATTAATATGTTAAAAAATTAAACAGAATAGTGCCCAAAAGTTTAGCGGGTGGATGAGGCGATGTCTAGCGTAAATAATTGACCAGGCAAGGATGAATCAATTGGTTCGAACATGACTTATAATTAAAATACAGGCAAGAATCAGGATAGAGAATAGCTAACCTAGGTATCGCGAGGAGATTCAATATGCAGCGTTCTTCCAATTCTACGGGTTTTGATCTGATGGGGTATAAACCCTATCAGTTTGTCGGTGAATTTAATGGTACCTGGGTTCCATTCAATCAAACCGAAACGGGATATGTTGGCATATTGAATCTGTTTAAAGCCATACAGAAACGCCATCGATTGCCAAATCCCACAGAGGATGCGGCGGCCTGTCAGGGAATAACCCTGCTGTATGTGGAAAACGACTGTTCAATGAAAGCGCTTTCTACAGCCAAGCCTGAGTTGGGGGGGATCAAGCCAAAGGCATTGGCGGAGGGCGTGAATTATCAAGCCAGATATAGTGGCACTGTCGAGGCACGCGACGCCATGACGGATCCAAAAGGAAAAATCAAATGTAAAATGCTTGGTGCGGATAAATATCCCCATAGAATAGATATAACTGAAATTTTCGACAGCATTGAAAAGTCAGAAGGGAATGTATTTTTTATTACAGGATACTGCGACGGCAGGGCAAATGGGCTGTCATACGATGCTGCACACGCCTTTGTCATTGCCAATGATGGGCAAAGATGGAAGTTCTTTGAAGCACAACGGGGTGAAGTATCTTTCGGGAGCTTCAAGGAACTGAAAGCCTGGTTTAACAAGGAAGCCACGCAAGGGACATTACAAGAATTTGGGGCGCGTTATCCGGTTGAAGTGAGGCAGGGGGTAACCAGGCGCTATACGGATTGCACCTTGGATGTATACAAAAAGAATTTCAGTCATCATTTGCAATCTCGTGACGAACCTTCAATGCAAAAAGAGAAAAATTTGGCTGATTTTATCAGTGAAGTTGACAGTTTCCTGATAAACAAAAAAATGACGCCGGATTTGCCCGCCTTTCTTGACAGCCTGGAATTTTGCGTTAGGAAACTGCACAAGGGCAATTTGGAGAAATATAAGGAGTTTACAGTGCAGGATTATCTTGACCGCAAGGGAATTCATCTCGGTGATTTGAACACCAAGTACAAGGCAAAAATGTGATTTGTCTTCACCAACGCTGCAATGACATATTCTCTCGTCCTTGCGACGCCGCGCAGTCTTTGGCCATGGCGATCCATGCGATTGCGCCACATTATGGGAAATGCTCGCAAAGTAATAAGAGTATGCGTGGTTAGCAATAGCAGCCATATTTTTGCTCTGGTTTTTATACAGTCTGACACTGATCGTTTGATCATGCCTGAAATTATACATATAATTCCTGCCAGCTATAGATTGATCCAGCATTCCAACCTCTGACAGACAGCTGACGAAGAGAGCAAACATGACCAACTCAAAAAAACTATACAACCTGGCCCAGCAATATATTCCCGGCGGTGTGAATTCACCGGTACGAGCATTTCGGGGTGTGGGCGGCGAGCCTGTATTCATACAGAGAGGGCATGGTGCTTATGTTGTGGATGCGGATGGGAATGAATATGTGGATTATGTTTGCTCATGGGGACCGTTAATTGCCGGACATGCTCACCCGTATGTCATCGAAAAAGTTGCTGCAGCCTTGCACAATGGGTTGAGCTTTGGTGCGCCTACGGAAATCGAAGTAAAGCTGGCACAAAAGGTATGCGAACTGGTGCCATCCATGGAAATGGTCCGGTTTGTGAATTCGGGTACAGAAGCAACCATGAGTGCGATACGGTTGGCCAGAGGATTTACCAAGCGGGATAAAATCATCAAATTCGCCGGCTGTTATCATGGACATGCTGACAGCTTGCTTGTCGCAGCCGGTTCCGGAGCATTGACACTGGGTGTGCCGAGTTCCGCCGGAGTCCCTGACAGTATCGCCCAGCATACCCTGGTAGCTGAATACAATCATCTTGAAGAAGTTGCGGCACTGTTCGCCAGATATGGCAAGGACATTGCCTGTGTCATTGTTGAACCTGTTGCCGGAAACATGAATTGTGTATTGCCGGTTCCCGGATTTTTGGACGGGTTGCGTAAATTATGTGATCAATACGGCAGTATTCTTATTTTTGATGAGGTAATGACGGGGTTTCGCGTCAGTCTGGGAGGCGCGCAGGCACATTATCGAATCAAGCCTGATATTACAGTTTTGGGCAAAGTTATTGGCGGTGGTTTTCCTGTCGGCGCTTTTGGCGGACGTGCTGATATTATGCGCACTATTGCTCCTTTGGGGCCGGTGTATCAGGCAGGTACGCTCTCTGGTAACCCGATTGCGATGACGGGTGGTCTCGCAACACTGGAATTAATTACCCAGGGTGATTTTTATCCAAAACTGGCAGCGCAAACCTGCAAACTGACGGATGGATTGGCGGAGCGTGCCCGTGCGGCAAATATTCCATTTCATGTCAATGCCATAGGCAGCATGTTTGGTATTTTCTTTACTGATCTAAATGAAATAAAATCAGAAGGAGATGTAAAACGCTGCAATGTTTCACTATTCAAACGCTTTTTCCATGGCATGCTGAATGAAGGAATCTATTTCGCACCATCAGCGTTTGAAGCGGGATTTCTGTCGTCAGCGCATGGTGATGCCGAAATTGACAAAACCTTGCTGGCAGCAGAAAAGGTATTCACTACATTACTCAAGGATGAACCTTCATGCACCGAGTTATTGCAGGAGGCACAGGGCTAATCGGCAGACGTCTGGTCGATCAATGGCTTAAACAGAATCATACCATTACCATCATTGGCCGTTCACAGCAGCATATACAGAATGTGTTTGGCTCGAAAGTGCTGGCTGTGACATGGGACAAGCTGACTTCGGAAGCATTGAAATCAACCGAGGTCATCGTCAATCTTACAGGCGAGAATGTAGGCGGCGCTTCCTGGAGTCAAAAGCGCAAGCACGAAATTGTAAACAGCCGGGTTGGCAGCACCAAAAAAATCGTCAGTATATTGAGTGAGATCACGGAAAATCCACCCAGACTGTTTAACGCGAGCGCAATTGGTGTTTATGGTCTGCAAACGGCTGAATCGGCAGTCCTTCCGCCGGCTTTTGATGAAGATGCCAACATCGATTGGGATCATCCAAAGGATTTCATGTCCCTGGTTGGCCGCCGCTGGGAAAAAGCAGCCGATCCTGCCATACAGCAAGGCATTAATGTCGTGTTTTTACGTTTTGGCGTGGTGTTGTCTATGGCTGGCGGAGCCTTGCCTGAATTGATCAAGCCATACAAATATTACCTGGGTGGCACCATAGGCACAGGGTTCCAGCCGATTAGCTGGGTTGTGATTGATGATGTCGTGCGCGCCATTGATTTTCTGTTAAGCAAGCCTGATGCCAGCGGGCCGTTCAATATCGTTGCGCCTGGAGCTGTTTCCCAGGCAGTGTTCGCGCGCATACTGGGCAGTAATTTGAATAGCACCAGTTTTATGCGAACACCTGCATTTTTATTAAAAATGATCTTTGGAGAAATGGCTGAAGAGTTGATATTGAAAGGCCAGAATGTTTATCCAAAGCGTCTATTGGAAATGGGATTCAAATTTGCCTATCCGGAACTCGAATCCGCCTTGAATCATGTCTTGGTAAGAGAAGCTTCATCCGGCGGGAAAATGAAACCGGCTGCTTCATGGCTATCGCAACTAATGGATAAATTTAAGAAAAAAAGATAGATCCCGCTGTGCAGCGTAATCACCCATCAGGTCGCTAAAATCCGCTTAATAATCCCTTAAGGCGACGCGTGGTATGTTCAAAAAAATATGGATATTTGAATTGGCCGCCTGCGGGGTGTCGCATGAAGGGATTATGGACATGGGCAACGGAAAAAGTTTCTTCAATCAAATCCGGAATCAGTTATACATTTTCGGTTATATCCTCAACGTATCACACGATTACTTCTCTGCCTGCCGTTAGAAATTTTGCTTATTCATTTGGTGTGAAGGGATGGGAAGGTGCGACGCGTCCGTTTGATCCTTACAATGTTACAAAAATGGCTGGCTCGCCAAAATCAAGAAGCTCCCTGAAAGCATCATTTGCAGCAAATGTGATTTACTATCTGAGTTTTGCGCTGCTGTATGAGGTAACTTATCAATCCATTGTATCTGCATTCTCGGATGAGGATGACTCGCTGGCTGAGTCTTCAGCTTATTTCACCATGAGCACGTTTGCGTTGGTTGGCCTTGGCGGTTTGATGCTGCACCGTTATTACGATAATACAGTGATTAATCTCGCGCTTGCCAAGCAGGTCGCTGACGAGAATCCAACCAGTCATCATTATAAACCGTGCGGTTGTGATGAAGGCGCGATTATTTCAGCAGGACTGTTCAGTTCATTGAATTTGTCAGGCAAGTTATTATCAATATGGATTGCCTCGTATCTTCCCGTGATCAGGTATCTGACGCCGTTGGCTTACGCCTATGCGTATGGTGAAAGCCTTGCTGAATATCCATATAGTTCAGTTGGTGTATGCACTAGGCACAGGGCAGAAGAATTGGCCAAGCATAATGCTTATTCGCTGGGAATAGGCGCGTCACTATATGCAGTGGGTGAATTGATTACCTATCTGATATACAGACAGACCGGTGTAAATAGTTTTTTTATCAGTAATGCAGTTTATGCAGCTATCTATCCCTGGTTTGTGACGTCCGTCCTGTTAAGAGACCGGCCGTTGCCAGGCGATGAGCAGGGTGTGGATTTTTTTTATTATCATCGCTATGTTTTGCAGCATATGGCAGACAATATTGGCAAACAGATTATTCCCCTTTTGCAAAATACCAAGAAAACCGTCGACTGGAGAAAGTATTTGCAGCAAGCGGCAGAATTTGCCCCGGTCCGATGGACAAAAACAGCCTTGTCTTATGATTTGTATGGCGACTGGCATACGCTGGATGGTTTTCTTGCGAGCCCTGCAAACATGATTTTTTTCGATGAATATTATGCAATGACCAGGCAGCAATTGAACAAGATCATTGATTTGCGCGACAAGCCGGTGTTGAAACGGCCCCTGAAGGAAATGCCGATGGCTATCATCGCCCCGATTGTGCCAGTGATTCCCGACAAGATAACGAAATTTGTGATGACCGATGCTTATAAGCGTCTGATTAAAATTATCTTCGATGCATGGCTGGAAGATCCGCTAAAGAGTACGCGGGATGGTCTTGAATATGTGAGGAAGGTGCAGGAAAGAACAAGAATAAAAGTGGTAACACACGATGCGAAACGCCTGAAGGAATTGCTTGCGGACGCCATCGGTACGGAAATTTCCAGTCCTGAAAAAAAATCATTAATGATTGCAGACGGTCATGAGGAACAGAAGAAGGAAGTCAAAACAAATGAAAACAAACGCAATGATTCCATCAGGGATGAAAAATCATTGCAAAAGGAGTCGGTCGTTGGCTGTATGCTGATCAATGAATATGACGGTTCAGAAAAATCTCTTGGTGTAATCCCCGTCAGATTAAACGAAGATCAGCGGGTTTCCCATCCGGTCAGCCTGGCAAGTCAGAGTATATTCTCAGGGAGTATTCAGGGGCAGGAAAAATTGCCGGCGCATGAATCTTCAGGGCAGAGAGCCGCAGTGACAGAAAGTTCTCCGGTGCAGGGAATGGAACCTGTAGAAAAATCGGCGAGGAAAAAAACGTTGAGTGATTTTATTATGGATGACTACCGTGGAACCGGTGAAGAGTATCGGATGAAAGAGAAAACCTTGATGAAACCGGCGCTAAAAAAGAGTGAATTATCTCATGCTTTTGTTGACAGGGAGGCATTGCAAAAACATAACATGCATGCATCCATTGGCGCTGTCCAGGTGAAAGGTACAAGTGAGTCTGAAAAAGGTTCGGAGATGAATTTGCGACAATCGCATTAGATGTACAGATTCAGGCACGATCAATTGCCAGTGCCGGAGCACGAAATTGCGCATCCGGGCACTTCTTTCAGTAGTTTAATGTCCAATAATGCCAAATGGTTTGACGACCACCAGGATCACGATTGCAGCCAGGAAAAGCACAGGGATCTCATTCACGATACGGTAAAACACATGTCCATGCCGGTTACGGTCTACCTTGAAAGCAAAAAATAATTTGCCCAGATAAAGATGATAAATAACCAGCAGAAAGACTAGTCCAAGTTTGATATGCAGCCAGATATTCTGCATGTATGCCTGTGGATTGTAGCTGATCAGCCAGAGGCCAAACAGAATGGTAAAGACAGCGCCTGGGGTGGTAATCCCGAAATACAGCTTTCTTTCCATGATCTTGAAGCGTTCTATACTGATGCTATCAGTCGCCATTGAGTGGTAAACAAACAGGCGTGGCAAATAAAACAGACCGCTAAACCATGTCACCATGAAAATAATATGAAACGCTTTTACCCAGAGCATCGTATCCTCCTCAAAATTGACTGGAATTATACCTGCAACAATTCAAAATGCGAAGTTCGGCGGCGGGAAGTAAATGACAGATTTGTAATTTCACCGTCATCATTTCGTGTGGATCTGACGTGTATGCTTTCGACATAAGAATGATTCATCGGTCCATGCAGATACGAGACGAGGCCGATAACGCAGAGTTACTTGATATTAGCGACAAGATTGTACGTTTCGCAAATGACATCCGTGCAATTCTGCTGCACAGATAACTGGCGGTCCGGGCAAGGCCCGGACGCATTATTTATCCGATTTCCCTGCCAACTGCAGCTGCATGGATGACGCTCGCAATGCGAATGGCGGATTGAATTGCCTGTTTGCTTATTCCGGCTTTTTCAAGCTGGCTGGCGTGCGCATTCATGCACATGCTGCAGCCATTGATTGCAGATACCGCAAGGCTACCCAGTTCAAAAATGATCTTGTCCACGCCGGGATTAGTCATAACATTCATGCGTAACCTGGCTGGCATGGAACTGTAAGACTGGTCAGTCATGGAATGAGTAAACCGATAATAAATATTATTCATGGCCATGATGGTTGCAGCCGCTTTTGTCCCATTGATTTCTTCAGGGGATAAACTGGTGCTGGCGTGATGGGTCATGGCGGTAATCATGTCCTTGTTGCGAGTGGCGTAAGCGGATGCCAGCGCAATGCTGTCTATCTGTTTTTGGCTGAGATCAGCGGAGCCGGATTCATTCAGCACGGCGCCTAAATTCAATTTAATGTCTTTTGCGAAATCGGGTAATTCATTTTTAAGCTGTTCTAAGTTTATCATTATTTTCTCCTCAATATGGTTCTGGGCTATTGTTTACTGCTGCGAAATTGTCATTCTTGTTTGTCGTCAAAGGCTTGTCATCGATGCGAAAGCAGGGATCCATGTTAATAACCAGGGTTCCTGTCACGCCTGATTCAAGTGTGCGCAGATGCCGGGTATTGCATCCGCGCTGCACCAGCGGCCTGGTTAGGGCCTTGCGGGAGTTTGGCTCCTCTTATGCAACCACTAATGTTTCTTCACCTTTCTGCCAATTGCAGGGACAGAGTTCATCGGTCTGCAGCGCATCCAGCACGCGCAGTACTTCGCGCGGATTTCTGCCCACTTTCAGGTCGGTGACCATGGTGAAGCGGATCACACCCTGTGGGTCGACGATGAAAACAGCTCGTTTTGCCACCCCTTCGTTTTTGTCCAGAATGCCAAATGCATCGGATAATTCACGTTTGAGGTCAGACAGCATGGGAAACGGCAGATTGCGTAATTCATCTTTTTGCTGCTTCCAGGCAAGATGTACGAATTCGGAATCGGTGCTAACGCCAAGCAGTTGCGCATCACGGTCAACAAACTCCTGGTTAAGATTCCCGAATTCAGCAATCTCGGTTGGGCAGACAAAAGTAAAATCCTTGGGCCAGAAAAAAATGACCAGCCATTTGTTTTTATAGGTTTTCTCGGTAATATCTGTAAACGCGGTTTTGATGTCGGAAGATACAACGCCTTTCAGGGCAAATGAAGGAAGCAAGTCGCCAGTATTTAACATGATTTGGTCTCCGGTAAGTTGATAGAGTCACTATAATCCGAGGTGACTGATTGATCTAATTGATAGTCTTTATTAATGCAATAGATATTAACTATCGATTAATCTGGCCGGTTAATTCTGGTATAATGCAGTCTAAAACGAGGGTAGTCATATGTCTGAACCATTGATTTTTACTGAAAAAGCGGCAGCCAAGGTCTGGGAATTAATCCAGGAAGAAGGTAATTTTGACCTCAAGCTGCGTGTTTATGTCACGGGAGGCGGCTGCTCCGGCTTTCAATACGGATTTACTTTTGATGAAGCGGTACAGGAAGATGATACGGTTGTCTCCCGGTCGGTTGATTCGGCTTGCGTTCAGCTGCTGGTTGATCCCATGAGTTTTCAATATCTCGCAGGTGCGGAGATCGACTACAAGGAAGACATTGAAGGCGAACAATTCATTATTCGCAACCCGAATGCAAAAACCACCTGTGGTTGCGGCTCGTCATTTACGACGGAATAGTTTCAGCGCCGGCTATTCTAAAATATCAGTCTAAGCTTTTTCCTCGCCTGTTTGCAGGCGAGGGCGGGCTTCCGGTTCGCGCGCGTATCTGAAAATCATGATCGAAAGCACTCCCCATAATCCACACGCCGTCCACAAGCCTGTTGCTCCGAGATATTCCATGACAATGGCGCCGCTCCAGGGCCCAATGAGCATGCCCATGTTGGAAGCAGTGCCTAGCAGGGACATATAGCTTCCGCGGTGAGCGGGTGAAGAAATATCGGCGATATAACTGCTGGCGGATGGGTATAAAATCATTTCTCCTAAGGTCCAGATCATGGTCAAAAGAATGATATGCCAGCCTTGAGAAGCATACAGCATTCCGGCAAACCCGATTGTGATCAGCAAGCTGCCCAGTATGAAGTTGGTACGGTATGGCCAGTTCATGGTGGCAACATTCAGGGCTAATTCAAAAAATACGATCATGAGAGTATTAATCGTGAATAGCCAGCCGTAAAAAGCGAGAGGAAATTTCAGGTCGCGATATAAAAAGACAGCGAGTGTTGATTCGTGCTGAAAAAACACCATGGAGACTGGAGTCATGCCAAACAGAAAAATTCGCAGCAGGGGGTCATGCTTTAACCGGATAAAGCTGAATTCCATTTTATGCTGAAGTGCGGGTCGATATTTGATCCAGTGGGTGCGCGCGAGCCCGGCGATCAGTATGGTGCTTGCCAAAAGGTTGGCAATGCCGTTGGCCAGAAAGATGGCTGCATAAGAATGAGCGGCCAGGTATCCGCCGATGGCAGGCCCGATACTCATGCCAAGGTTAATGGACAAACGATAAACGGAAAAAGTAATTTTATGCAGACCCGCGGCTGAAAGGTGGCTCACCAGGGTTTGAGAGGATGGACGATAAAGGCCGTAAGCAAACCCCCACACCAGGCACATCAGCAAAATTGCCGGATAGTGATGAATCAGCGGAAACAGGATCAGGACAATGCCATTTGCAAGCAGGGATCCCATCATCATGCGCGCGACGCCGAGTCTGTCTACCAATCCTCCACCCAGCAGGCCGGTCAGCAGCATGCTGCCGCAAAAGGTGGCAAAGGCGAGCGATGCCTGCGGGAGGCTGTAGCGCATATGCTGCGTCATGTACAAGACCAGAAACACAAACGCCATATTCCCGATCTGGTTCATCAAGGTGGCGCCAATCACAACCCAGAATGCGGGTGGAAAGGATCGAATATGTGAAAAAGTTTCGCGGTAAAGACTCATGCTCGACTCGTGTAGTGTCATTTCAAGAGCATGCATGACATGCTCTCATTTTTTGAATGATTGTTTCTCCGATTATACCAGCAATGACGGGCTTGATGTCTGGTTTTTCTTGCAGCTCTGCAGCTGGTGTGAATTGACTGACAAGGGGTGTGATTCATGCTAATTTACCTGGCAAATGATAGGGAGGCCGGCAGAGGAATATGCGAGAACCAGTTCTCAGGATAGGAATTGTTGGTGCCGGATTTTCTGGCACCGCGCTTGCGGCGAATCTGCATCGGATGTCAGGCATTCCGATCGAAATTGTCCTGATAGATAAAAGAGGTCGTTTTGGCGAGGGAGAGGCCTACAGTACACCTTATCCATTTCATTTGCTCAATGTGCGCGCTCAGGATATGAGCGCATTTGAGACCGCGCCGGATCATTTTGTCAATTGGATATCGGCTGACTGTAACGCAGGTCAGCTTCTTGAAGATGCAATCCCGATAGGTGATCAGTTTGTTCCGCGTTTATTATATGGCAATTATCTTAAATATTTATTGAATTCCATTTTAACTGATAGCTCAGGGAGTGTCAGGTTATATCTGGAGTCTGCCGAGGTGACGGATATTCTTGGTCATGAGGATCAGACTGGCCTTGTGCTTGGCAGCGGAAAAACAATCATGGTTGATAAGGTGGTTCTTGCGCTGGGCAACAATCAACCCGCAATATTTCCATTTCCTGTTTCTGACAGCATCAACTGTATTCATAATCCGTGGGATTTTACTGCGCCAGAAGAAATCGCGGCAAACGATCCGGTATTAATTATCGGCACGGGATTGAGCATGATTGATGCCGTATTGACGCTTTATCATCAGAAACATAAGGGAAAAATTTTTGCTCTGTCCCGTCACGGATTACTGCCATTGCCGCATGTCGATACCAAATTGAAACTGGTTTCGCTGGGGGGAAAGGATTTCACGGGTACGCTGCGCCGGCTTGCCAGGCATGTCCGTTCTGAAAGCCTGCAACAAGTAAACGCCGGTGGTGACTGGCGTTCTGTCATTAATGCTGTTCGTCCGCATGTACCGGCGATATGGGAAAAATCCAGTCTGACAGACAGAAAGCGGTTTCTGCGGCATTTGCTTCCTTACTGGAATATTCATCGTCATCGCGTTCACAACAAAATTGCCGCAACACTTACGCAGCTGACAGCCCGGCAGCTGCAAATTCTTGCCGGACGTGTCCTTGAAGTGGATGGCGGCAGAGCAAAAATAAAATTGCGTCATGCTGATAAAATCATGCAATTAAATGTGAAATGGGTGATCAACTGTATGGGCCCGGCGCTTAAGATGTCAGACACGCAGCAGTGTGTGAAGACGTTGCTTCAGCAAGGGTATGCGACGCTTGATCCATTGAAACTTGGATTCGCAACCGCGCCAACAGGCGCGCTGCTCGAAGCGTCGGGAAATATATCCTCACGTTTTTATTCGCTGGGTCCGCCCACCAAGGGGATGGTCTGGGAGTGCGGCGCAGTTCCAGAGATTCGCAGGCAATGCGAGGTTTTAGCCAGACATTTGCTGCAAGGAAAGAATGCGTTAACAGATAATGTATGATTGAATTTTTATGATTCTGATGGATAATGATTATCAGTATCTTGAATTTAATTGAGGACTGATACATGGAAGCAGGTGTAAATCCTGTTCAGGATGACAGGGCAAGATATCCGTTAATTCTGTCAGATGTGAATTTGATCGACGATTACAAATCCAGGGCGCATGAGCTCCCAACCATCACGCTCACTCATAGGCAATTATGCGATATTGAGCTTCTGCTGAATGGCGGATTTGCTCCCTTGCGCGGTTTTTTGAACAAGGCAGACTATGAAAGTGTGGTAGAGAATATGCGCCTGAGTGACGGGACATTATGGCCCATGCCAATCACACTGGATGCGGACCGTCAATTTGTCGAGAGTCTTCAGTCAGGCCAGGAGATTGCATTACGTGATACGGAAGGATTGCTAATCGCTATTTTACAGGCAGAGGATATCTGGTCGGCGAATAAAAAGCGTGAAGCATTGGGTGTGTTTGGTACGCTGGATGACAGTCATCCGGGAGTAACTTATCTTTATCATCATGTAAAGGAGTTTTATATCGGCGGCCGCTTGCTGCCGATTGCATTGCCGCATCATTATGATTTCAATCATTTACGTTTTACGCCTGTGGACCTGCGTGAAATTTTTTCTCGGCTCGGCTGGAAAAAAATCGTCGGCTTTCAGACACGTAATCCCATTCACCGTGCGCATCAGGAGTTGACACTGCGCGCAGCAAAACAGGCTGGCGCAAATATTCTGCTGCATCCTGTGGTCGGGATGACCAAACCTGGTGACATTGAATACTATTTGCGGGTCAAATGCTATGAGCACGTTTTAAAAAAGTATGAGCCGCACACAACGCTATTAAGCTTATTGCCATTGGCCATGCGCATGGGCGGGTCAAGGGAGGCGTTATGGCATGCACTCATCCGGAAAAACTATGGCTGCACACATTTTATTGTGGGTCGAGACCATGCAGGTCCGGGTAAAAACCGCGGCGGGCATGATTTTTATGAGCCATACGCAGCTCAGCAGCTGGCGCTGGAATATCAGGATGAGATGGGAATTGAAATTATTCCGTTTCAGGAAATGGCATACAGCAAAAAGAAATTACGCTATTTCCCGCTCGATGAGTTTCCAGCTGATGATACGCCGGCTACCATTTCCGGTACACAATTGCGCGACAGCCTGCAGCATAACCAGGAAATTCCGGAATGGTTTTCATATCCCGAAGTTATCACGGAATTACGCAAGGCGTATCCATTAAAACATCAGCAGGGCTTTACTGTTTTTTTGACCGGACTGCCCAGTTCCGGTAAATCGACATTGGCAAATGCGCTCATGTTCAAATTACGCGAGCTGACCGGCAGGCAGATTACACTGCTCGATGGCGATGAAATTCGCACGCATTTGTCGCGCGGTTTGGGCTTCAGCCAGCAAGACAGGGAAACGAACATCACCCGTGTCGGGTTTGTCGCCAGGGAAATCACCAGGCATGGCGGCATTGCAATATGCGCATTAGTGGCGCCCTACAAGCGGGCGCGAGATATGGCAAGGCAAATGATTTCCGAGGTTGGCGGATTTATCGAAGTATATGTGTCAACAGCATTGTCTGTTTGTGAGGCACGAGACAGAAAAGGATTGTATAAAAAAGCTCGCGAAGGTTTGGTAAAGCAATTCACTGGTGTGACGGATCCCTATGAGCCGCCTTTGGCTGCCGAAATTGAAATTGATACAGCAAACCTGGGTCCGGTAGAAGTCGTGGAAACCATGATCAAGAAAATCAAATTGCTTGGATATATATAATGCGGCAGGATGTGGCGAATGCCGGATTGAAAAATGTTTTTGTGGTGCTGGGAATGCTGCGCTGCGGCACCAGCGTTGTTGCCAGAGGTTTGAAAACCCTGGGCATCGATCTCGGCAGCAGACTGGTATCTGCAGATCATGAATGGAATCCCAAGGGGTTTTGGGAAGATAAGGACATCATCAGAATAAATGCCAGGGCGCGAACCATTCTGAATGTATCACAGGAAAGTGTGCGGCTCATTGATGCTGCTTCGCAGATGGATGAAAAACTCACCGGACTGAAACAATTTGCAGCACGGTTGTTGCGCCAGCGATTTGCAGCAACAGATTGTTGGGCGTTCAAGGATCCGAACACGTCCAGGCTGCTCCCGTTCTGGCAGTCAGTGTTCGATCTCGCGCAAGTCAGGGACAATTACATTATTGTATTGCGTAACCCATTATCTTCAGCCAGGTCTTATCATGAATTAACCGGCATGGATGTCGAGCATGGTATATTGACATGGCTTATGTATCTGCTCTCGGCAATTGAGGGTACGATGGGAAGAAATGTGATTGTTGTCAGCTATGACTTGATGATGCAGAATCCGCGCTATCAGCTTGAACGCATACGGAAAAATTTGCAGATATCATCAGCGGTGAATCCGGGCGCGATAGATGATTTTGTCAATGCATTCCTCGATAAAAAACTGCTGCATTATGGGTACACCCTGGATGATTTGCGCACTCATCCGGCTGCGGCAATTTCTCCGGTTTGTGCACAGGTATATGATTGCCTGTTCAAGGTTGCGACTGATGCAATATCAATGCAGGGTATTGAATTCTTGTCAGCCTGGACGGCGATCAGGAATGAATATGAGAAAATGTCGTCAATCTATGCCTATATCGATGTGCTGCTGGAACGAAACCAAAAGCTGGGTAAATCGATACGCACCATGCATAAATCCAGATTATGGAAAATCATCTACCCGCTTCGGTTGATTGATGACGCGCTGCGTGCGCACAGGAAAAAACGCAGGGAAAAGATCCTCCAGGAAATCTATGGGTGAACTGGATATATTATTGCGCGCATTGCGTGCCGCAGGATCGGCAATTCTGTCCATTCAGCAAGATGGTTTTGCCATTGGAAAAAAATCGAATAATGATATTGTCACGCAGGCTGATCTTGCGGTAAATGCAATATTAAAGAACGAGATTATGTTGGCGTATCCGGGCGATGGATGGTTGTCAGAAGAAGAGCATGATGACAGGGGCCGGCTCGCGCACAAGCGTGTCTGGATTGTCGATCCGGTTGATGGCACCAGGGAATTTGCGGCGGGTATTCCAGAATATGCGATCTCAGTTGCGCTGGTTGAAGATGGTGCTCCTATATTGGCAGGTGTTTATAATCCGGCAACGGATGAGCTTTTTCATGCAATCAAAGACGGGGGAGCTTGGAAGGGGGGTAGTCAGTTGCAGTGTGCATCACTGACGGTGCCTGCAGATATCATGCTGCTCGCAAGCCGTTCCGAATATGCGCGGGGTGAATGGGAATTTTTCAAAAAGGATTATCATGTCCAGCAGGTTGGCTCAATTGCGTATAAGCTCGCCCTGGTTGCTGCTGGAAAAGCGCACGCTACCTTCAGCCTTGGTCCGAAAAACGAATGGGATATTGCAGCTGGAGTGTTGCTTGTTACAGAAGCTGGCGGAATGGCGACAGATAAGTACAGAAGGAAAATTCAATTTAATCGCAATAACGTGCTGGTTGACGGTATTGTCGCAACGATTCCCGACATCAATGATGAGATCTTTGCCGCAATCCATAACTATCGGTAAGACAGTGTGTTTGTTGTTAAATTGCGAGCTCCTTCCGCATTTAATTAATCCGGCTTCACGATCTTCTATAATTAACTAAACAGGTTTTATAGGAGCAATCCTATGAAATTATGTAACATCATCGCAATTTTCTTGTTAATCAGCGTGTTAGACGGGTGCGCCGAAGTGTCGTCCACGCGTATCAGCGCCTACCCGGTGTATCCCGGCGTTGGCGACATGGGATATGTGACTCTGGCCCGTTTCCCTATTATTACGTTTATCCTGGTTATGATACTGTTTATCACCCTGGCTATTATCTTGTTCCGGCGCACAACGATAATTATCACTATCATCAAAAATACTGATAATCAGTTTGCTGGTGTAATCATTACACCGCTTGCGGCCTTGTGGTTTATATGCAATATTTTGAAGCACTTCTTGTTTATCACTTAAATATCCATATACGCCACAGGAGAAGGCAAATGATCAGGCTTTTGCTAGCAATGATTCTTGGTTTTACAACCAGCATGGTGTTCGCGGCAAATCAGACGCCAGGCAGCTGTCAGGACAACTCGATTTTCAATATTGGCGCAGGCATCTATGATATTACCGGTCCGGTTGCGGAGCAGCGCATGATGGGTTATGCGATGCTGGATCAGGTTGCCTCCGGAATGTATTCACGCTTATGGGCGAGAGCCTTTGTCATCGAATCACCTTGCAACAGGAAGCGAGTTGTATTCGTGAATGCTGACCTGGGACAATTGTTCCAGGGCGTTAAACAGCAGGTTGTGCATCAATTGCAGCAGAAATACGGCGACCTTTACAGTGATGCCAATGTCCTGATTACTGCCACACATCAACATAGCGGTCCAGGCGGATATTCAACTTATACGCTTTATAATTTGTCAATTCTTGGGTTCAGCCGCAAAAATTTTGACACGATTGTGGATGGGATAGTTGAAGCAATTGACCGCGCACAAATGAATATGACCAGTGCGACGATCAAAATTGCCAAAGGTCAATTGACGGGTGTCAGTTTTAATCGCTCACCGCAATCATACGTGCTAAATCCGGAAAATGAACGTGCCAGCTATTCCTCGGATGTGGATACGGAAATGACGCTGCTGCGTTTCGATAGTCTGGATGGAAAACCAATCGGCATGATTAACTGGTTCCCTGTGCATGGCGTATCCATGAATAATAAAAACCATTTGATCAATGGCGATAACAAAGGTTATGCGGAATATCTTTTCGAAAAGGATTTTAACTCAGATTATGGTGCAAATGCTTTTGTTGCAGCTTTCGCGCAGGCGAATGCGGGCGATGTTTCCCCTAATGAATATGGCCATGAAGGGGGACAAGGCCTCGAAGGTTTGAAAGCAGTGGAAAAGGCAGGCAGGCCGCAATATGAAGTCGCAAGGCAGTTATACAATAATGCGAAAGAAATTGTTCGCGGTGGCGTTGATTTTCGGCATGAATTTGTCGAAATGGACAAAGTGAATATTGATCCGCAGTTCACAGACGGCCAGCCGCATACGACCTGTCCACCTGCGATTGGCGTATCCATGCTTGCGGGAACGGCAGATGGAGAAGGCGTGGGGAAGCAGGGTGTAACCTGTGATACGGTCAGCCGTGTTTTACCTGCTTTTGTTTGCGAAATGCTGACGACATCCTGTCAGGGAGCGAAGCCGATTGCACTTGAATTAGGCAACAAGAAACCCTATCCATGGGTGCCAACCATACTGCCTTTCCAGGAATTTAAAATTGGAAACGTGGTTATTGCTGCAGCGCCGTTTGAATTGACTACCATGAGCGGCCGCCGCATCAAGGCGACCATTCGTCAGTCCTTGCCGCAGTCTGAAAACAATCATGTGGTGTTATCTGCCTTGTCCAATGCTTATGTGCAGTATATTACGACGCATGAGGAGTATCAGTTGCAGCGCTATGAAGGCGCTTCCACAGTATTTGGTCCCTGGGCCCTGGCTGCGCTGCAGCAAGAATTTGCAAGATTGACGAATGCGCTTGTACAGGGCAGCGCGGTAGATGCAGGTCCGACACCGGTTGATTTGTCCGGGTTTCAGATTAATTTACAGACTGGTGTGGTGTACGACAGTACGCCATCAGGCAAACAGTTTGGTGATGTTTACCAGGATGTTAATCAGACCTATCAGCCAGGAGAAACAGTGACGGCTGTATTCATCGGCGCGCATCCTAAAAATAATTATCGCATCCAGGATACATTTTTAGAGATTCAGCGGCTTGAGAATGGACAGTGGAATACCATACGCAGAGACCGTGATTGGGATACGGAATATCGATGGCAGCGTTATGGTTTTGCGGGTTCATTAGTCACGATTGCATGGAGAATCCCGGCGGATGTTTTCCCGGGACAATATCGTATTGTGCATCATGGAGACTGGAAGGCTTTCTGGAGCCGCAAGATTTCACCTTACACCGGCTATTCTTCAGTTTTTACGATTACATAACTACTGCGTCATCTATTCATGCGCCAGGTTCCTGGCGCATGAACTTTCGTGTTTCAGGAACAGATACGCTTCGATTGCTGAGCGATTACCTGCGGACGTGATACAGTCCCGGATATTTCAATGATTACTGCTCAGGAAGTTTTGTCGCGTGGTATCTGGTCGCCAGGTTTTTGCTGCCCATCAGAAGTTGGGCTTGGTTTGCTGAACGATTTAACAGTTACCCTGTCATTCAGGAATTGAATATCAATCTCGGCGTTATTATCTTTCCAGACAGCAGAAGTACCGGAGATTCCGGCGATGTTAATACTGTCTGAACTGGTTGGCTCGCCAATAATGGCGACGACTTCTTTCATGGTCATGTTGGGTTTGATTTTATCAAAATTGGATTGCGTGATTTTTGAGCATGCGAGCAATGAAAAGCAAACACAGGTTGCTATCAACAGTCGAATTATGGATTTCGGTAAGCGCATCATATTAGTAATTCCTTTCATCTTATTATTTCGAGGTGTGGCCTCTGAAGTTGCTCAGAGTATATTAATTGATAAATCCTATTTATCCCAGAGTTCTCGTAACTGGCGATCCCTGCAGCAATCTGTACGGTACGGATATTATTGGGCTGCGCTCAATCATGCGCTGACGTATTTAGGCTGACCAAACTTTAATCAGAAATGCGATGCAGGCATGCTGCACTTAGAGTGTACCTCAGGGAAATACCGCACCTTCAGTGGTTCCATGCTGAGTATTATCATCATAGGATTTATCTTTCTGGTTATAGGCAGAGATGATTTGCTGTGCCTGTGCATTCGCAGTTGTTTCCAGCGTTCGGCAATCCTGTGCCGGAGGAAGCATGCGCAGCATGTTTTCAATTTCTGCAGCTGCCTGTTTGCCATGTTCCGCGTGATTTTGCTCATGACTGCGTAAATGGCTCATGTAAGTATCCCATTTGCTCTTAAGCGCAGGATCCGCATTGCTATAATCCGCCCAGTAAGGAAGTGTGTAGGATATTTTGACGGATACGTTGACGGTAGTAATTTTACAAAGACCATCATCGTTTTGAAAATTGAAACGCCATTCAACATACCAGTGTGTGTAGGCGTCAAAGTGGCGGCCATTATCTTCAGGTCCCAAGTTATTCATTTCATTGCGTAATTGCTGCTGATTGGTGCCGTAAATCGTGTAATCAGATTCAATCTCCTGAATGGCGGGCGCCGCTGAAGCAGCGGTTGTCAGAAAGAGTATCAGCAGCAGGGTTGATCGCTTGAGCTTCATTATCATGTCCTTGTATTCGCACTGGAGAAAACCAGTCCGCATTTCAGTAACGGATAATATACAGTGCTACGCCGGGTATGGAATTGCAACGGGGAAGTTGTTATATTCGCCGAAAAACCGGATGTTAAATTCAATATGAAGGGAGTGTGATATCATGCTGTTCACAAGAAAACCGCCAATCGCTGCCGGAACCTATTATATCAATTATGTCGATGATGAAATGATTCTGGCGTGTAATAGGAGTGAATTCCTCGGTCAGATTCCTCAGCAATTTAAGCAGGAAAATGAAGAAACTTTTGTACTAAGAATTAGCCGCGATGCCACGGAAAGCGAAATGATCAGTTTCAAATCCGTGTTGGGTTTCCTGGTGCATGCACAGGATATTGAAGCCAGATTCAATGAGTTTATAACCAGCTCGCCCAGTCCCGGAAGAAAAAAATAAATATTTTTTTATTATTAATCAAGCAATGTTTCAAGGAGTAGAAAGTGAATAAACTTGTCAAGTCAGTGGTTGCAGTATGTATATCGGGTAGTGTTCTACCGGCTTTTTCTGCCACATTGGTGGATCTGGGACATCAGAATATCTCTGTATTGAAGCCATATTTATCAGCGCCAGTGTCACTGGCTCCCAATAACAAACCGGTTAGCAAGGTTGAAGAATTGAATCGATCTGTTGATTTCAATCATACGCTGCATGTGCGCATGCGCCAAACTTATGCTGGATACCCGGTGTGGGGTGCCGAGGGTGTTGTTCACGTACCTGGAGCGAAAGGTGACAAACAGTCTCTGATAGCAGCCGCCGGAAACGATGATGTGTCAATGAATGGTCGCCTGTATCAGAATTTGGATGCGGATTTGCGGGATGTATCAACACAAGTATTCAGCGCCGCACAGGCGCAACAAGCGCTTGATTTCGCGATTGCAAAATCCCGTCAGGAATATGGCTTGTCTTACCAGCCGTCCAATGCGGCAAGCAAATTAATGGTTTATCTTGATCATGACAATAAGGCTCACTGGGCGTTTTTGATTAACTTTGATCTTTCATCCGCGCAGGCTGGCGCCCGGTTCGTAAAACCGGTTTATATCCTGGATGCCCAATCATTCAGGATTTACAGAAGCTGGAACAATGTCAAAACCTCCACGCTGGAAAAAGTGGATGGCGGTGGTGTAGGCGGCAACAAGAAGATGGGTACACTGTACTATGATGGGCTGCCAGGACATCAGGATAAATTTGCGGTCATGCGTGATCCTGCAGCAGGCATCTGTTATCTGCAAAACGATGATGCTTCCGTCAAGGATAGCCGCGCAGAAAATGCGATTGTGAAATACAGTTGCGCTGCAACTGATCCGCAGCACAACAATGTTTACTGGAATACCTTGAACGATGCCGCGAATGATGGCTATTCACCCAATAATGATGCCATTACCGCAATTACTTTTTTAAAGAAAATGTATAAAGAATGGTACAACATTGCTCCCATCACTGAAAATGGCAAATCAGTTCCTGTAACCGTCTATACACATATTGATATGGACAATGCCATGTGGGCTGGCAAGGTCAATGGTGAGTGGACAATGGAGCTTGGTGATGGCGGTGAAGTCAAATACCCATCAACGGCTATCGGTGTCGTGGCGCATGAACTTGGACATGGTTTTACTGAGCAGCACTCCAATCTGGTTTATGATGCGCAGTCTGGTGGTTTGAATGAATCCTTCTCGGACATGTCTGATCAGGCAGCACAGTATTATGCATTCAATGGCAATAACAACTGGATGCATGATGCTGAAATCACCAAAGCGGAAGGCAGAGCGCTTCGATATCTGGATAAACCCAGCAAGGACTGTTATGGAACCGGTACACCGGGACGAAACTGTTCTATTGATGATATGAGCCAATATACTGAATATACCGATGTGCATTACAGCAGTGGTATTTTTAACCGCGTGTTTTATCTCATCGGAACTTCTCCAAACTGGGATGCGCGTAAGGCATTCAATGTGATGGTTCAAGCCAATATGTATTACTGGACGCCTAACACTACATTTGCAGAAGCTTCTTGTGGTGTGATCAAGGCGGCTCAGGATTATAAATATGATGTTGAAACTGTCCTGAAAGCGTTCAAGATGGTGGGTGTTGATACCAGCAAGTGCTAGTATTTTCATTGGAAACAACAAGCCCGGGCATGCCCGGGCTTTTTATTTATACGGTATTTTTTCAATAAAATCATCCGTTAACCAATCGGCACAAAAATAGTTACCTCCATCATTCGCCGCTAGAGTTAAAATATGATTATACCGGCTGACATCTAAGGACTGATTATGCTTTGGATATATGGTTTGGTGGCTTTTCTGGTGGCTGTCATCACTTATTCTGTCTTTCGATATTTCTCATTGCGCATACTGATTTCGGGCGTGCTGACAGCAATCCTTGTGGTTGTTGCAATAGCGCTGACGCACGTGCTGCTGATGCCGTACAATTTTGTCTGCGGGACTTATGAGGCAGGGATTATCAGTCAGAGTCCATTCTTCAATCTGGTCAAGGACAAGTCCCCGAGTGAGTACAATGCTTACATTGCCAAAATCAAGGAGAATATCAAGGCAAAAGGTGATCTCAGTAATGAGATTTATTATGAAACGGATTTCATCAATGCGCTGTTGATAAAATACGGTCCCATGGCGAGCAATCAAAGCCTGTATAAATATCTGAAATCCAGCGTCAGCTATGACAAGGCACTTGTCCAGGTAGATCCGGTACTGGTGCTGTATCATGAATTCCCTGAAAAATTTGCCAATCAGAAAATTGATTTCAAAAATATAAATGTGAATGAGTATAAAAATGCGATTCTGGATGCGGCAGAAGACGCAGTCACTTCCGGGATGACGCAGCCGCAACCATTGCCGACTGCGGATGAAACCAAAAAAGCGATGATGATGTTTCGCGATGTGGTTCAGGACCTTTCCAAAAAATATGGCTCGAAAACAGTTATCACTATATTGCAGCAGCCCAATAATCCTGCATTGGACAGGAAGCAGGCTGCGGAAATTGTGATTGCCTTTTTTGACGCGATTGTCGCAAAAGGACAGAATGATGCGGCGCTGTTCCTGAAGGCGACGCTTGTAACCAATCGACCTAAATAAAAAGGATTGAACAAAGCGTCTGCAGGAAGATTCTATGATGCGCGAGATTGGGGTTTGTTTCTCCAGACAATGGGTCTGAATATTACTCTGAGAACATAATTATCCTTGCCAAGGCTTTGTGGACGGTTAAATATGATGAAACTGTTTTCAGACAGGCATTCATATAAACCGCCGTTCTTTGCTGTCATGAGTTCCCCGGCCAGATATGGTGAAGCATCCAGTGTGTTATCCGATTCGACATTCGAGTAAATGGCAAGATGCGGGATTAGTTCGGCCGATTCGATTTCAATCCATTCGTAGTTGAGTCCGAACTGGATGCCGGCCTTGAAATTTCCAGCAACAACCGGAACCATTAATGAGTAATATCCATCAAATGTCTGGGTTGCAGTGAGTGTCAGCGGAGAAGCTTGTTCATTCTGTACAGCGATGACCTGAATTGATTCCGTGCGGTGAGTCAGATCATTGGGTGCGACTTCCAGGCCGAAACGCAGCTGGGCAATCAGGGTAATGGCGAGTTCAAGATTGGCGGCGCGCCATTCTGACGGATAATTTAACCGCATGTTTCTGAGATGCTCTTTGGCAGAGTATAACCAGGTGCGGCGCTTAAGGCTAGTAAGGCCTTTTTCAAGATCGAAAATGGGCAGCACCTCATTGGTGCCAACATTGAAATCGATCTGGAATGCTTTCAGATATTCAAGTTCCATTCTGGTGGGCAAATACGTCAACCGGCACAAATTGAATGCGGCAACGTCGCGCAGCACATCTTGTGTCAACTCAAGTTTCAAGGATTTAAAATAATCCTTTGCATCATGAATGAAGCGAATACACTCCTGATGTACGGGCTTCAGCTTTTTGTATTGATTGTCGCTAAGCTCCACGTCAGAAAAGACTGGATTGCCATCCTCATCGTAATCAACCACGCTTTTTTCGGTTTCGGTGCAAAGTTGCTCGAATAATGCAATATGCGAAGTAAACATGCTTAATGCCCTGTCATCATATGAAGCAGCATCCAGCAATCCGCGCCGCGTCGCTTTCCAGTTAGGCGTTCGCAGTGCAATGAGATAACAGCCAAAAGTATCCACGCCCGCTTCATCGCGGAATACAGGATCAAGACGGTTTTGTGCGGTGCCGCTATATCCCAGATCGACAAACAGGAGGGTATCGCCAGATTCAAGCCCCACCTCCTTTTGCAGATGACGAAAAAGTCGTTTGCGATAGATGGATGATTGCTTGTATATGGTGTCCAGAACATCTTTTTTATGTACCAGACGTGTGAATTCTTCATTTGGATTTTGGGCTTGCCTGATTTGTTGGATTATTTGATCGGATAATTTTTGAGGCAAGAGAAGCTGGCGGCAAAGATCATCAAAACGTTTGGATTTGATCCGGTTTGAAAGATAAACATCCACATCTGCTTCCGATCTGAACGAGGAAGCATATGCGGCAAACCTGCTGATGCGTACGCGAATTCCAATTTTTTCGCCAGTCAATGCTTCGCAGGCGAGTGCCGGCAAATGTGCATCGCGCATTAAAAACAGAATTTTCGGACGCTTGCCTGCCTGTTTCAGGCGCTCCACTTCCGAACAGATAAAGCGTGCGAATCCGTACATGATCGGACCAAGCGATGCATAGCCAATGATGCTTTCGGGTGTGGCGTTTGTTAACCGATGTGCCAGCAGGCTTTTAAACGGACTCAATAATGGGCGTCTGTTACGAATGGATGGATCAATGAAACAGGCGATGACAGCCTGCATGCGCAGCAATTCTGCGGTGGTTTCTTCATGATGAACGAAGTGTAATGTGCGCACACCCAGTGCTTTTGGTGCTGCGTAATCAGCAATCACATTGTCACCGATATGCAGAATGGATGCGGCGGGGGCTTGCAGTTCGTTAATAATGTCTATAAATAGTCCTTCACTCTTGCCCTTACGCATGTCGCAAGAACAATAAATTTTATCAATACAGGCGAGAACATCGGCTGGCAATGCATGAGCCAGAAGTTTTCGCAACTGGTGTTCCTGAAGGTAGGTGTCGCTAACGATGATTACTTTAATGCCGCGTGTGTGCGCCCTTCTGATTAATTCAATGATTGGTGGAAACGCAAAGCAGGTATCCAATTCGGCAGCCAGTTCTTCTTCAGCAAGTGCACGCAGTTTGTCTTCATTTAATTCAGGAAATCCGGATTGATATATTTCCTTTAAATTTGTCTGCCTGGTGCCGATTTTTAGTTTGTTCATGCTGTAAGAAAAAGTTTCTGCATTGATGCGGGTTAACGCGGAAATGTCCAGCGCTTTGAAAGCAGGACGATTTTCAAGATCATAAAATACATCTCTGGGTTCCGCAGTTTGACGCCAAATCAATGTGTCAAAGCAATCCAGGGACAGGACTTTGATATGCGGGGCGTATGCTTCAAATGCTGAGAGTAATTCTGCCGAGCGCAGTTTGGATTTTTGTCCCGCTGTATTGGCGGCGGCGATATTGTCTGAGGTGATCATTTTGTCGTCCTTGTCTCTGGTGCATGTGCTCCAACAACAGGAGCGCTGAAATGCCGGGTAGATGATTGTCCATAATCATATGATGCTACAAAAACCTTACTGAATAGCACCTTAAAATTCAAGTCATTTATTGGTTATTGGGGCGACGCATTGTTTCATAAATGACGAGGCCATGTGCGTTGATCGTTACGCATTCTGCAGTTGCTCATTTGAACTCGTTATCAAGAGACGTAGAAGTTGGCGTGATGACACAGGGAATTTTACCTGGATTGCTGCGCATCCTGCAGGTGTTCGCAATGACGGCTGATCCTGAATGCCGGGAGATCTGTCTTGCTGTTGACAGGCTTATTGTCTATATTACGCCGTCGGAATTTTTTTATTGAGAGGGATATCATGAAACGTCAAAGCATTTTCCTGCTGCTTTCCTTGGCAGCCATGACAGCGCAAGCCGGGCAGGTGCCGCATCTTGATCCGGAAATGACCGGCGAAGAATACCGGAGTATTTTTCGCAAGCTTGAACACAGGCAGGATTTTCAAAAAAAACTGGTTTCTGATCCGCTCAATGAAATACTCGAGCTCGGGAAACGCAATCTTGACTGGATTGAAGTCATTAATAGTCATCGCGATGACCAGCATAAACTGCAGCTCACCACACCCGAAACTACTGCCGCTTATCCTATTGAAGCACCCGGATACTCAAATCGAAGCATCATCATGAAAAATCTGGAAACACTGAAGACACAAATGCCAAAGGCAATGGCGGAAGTTATCTTTGGATCCGGTGCGCTGCCGGATACCGCGCCGGTTGATGATCAAACCTTTATTGAGAATGCGCGGACCATGAACCGTGTTTATGAAGCCGCCAGTCGCTGGCTGCTGGAAGAACCATATCTGGATGATTATAAACAATTTGCGGCATCTGATATTCGCGGTTATTACTTTCTGGACAAGGAAGCCGGCCTTAAGGACAAACTTGATCATTGGTCCAGTCTTGATGAGCAAACACGGAAAAAATATTCTGAGTGGCTGACAGGAGAATGCGTCAATTCAATGCTGAGCATGAATGCCTGTCAGGCACAGCTGGCAAAAGCAATCCAGTCAAGGCAGGTTCTGGCATATCATGAGAAATACGCGGGTACTGCCAGACAAGTCTATAATGATTTTTTTGAATTGCAAAATCCACGCCCGGAAGTAATCTGGAATTACAAGAATCCTGATGTCATGGAAATGCCGTTTACCCTGCCTGAGCGTCAGGATGTGCAGGACTGGTTTAAAGCCAATGTTGAAGATGAGTACCGCATGGATAACTGGTCTCTCAAGATTGGATTCAACAATAATCGGAATCTCGCAAAAGTGGTATTCGAACCCGGCGCGACTCCGCATGTGAATGGCCTGGGCGGCGATACGATTACCATGGATGCCAACCGACCCTTGCAAGAGTATGCTGTGACCTGGACTATCCGCCATGAGTTTGGGCATGTGCTTGGTTTTCCTGATTGTTATGTTGAATTTTATGATGAAAAAAATGCTGTGATGATCAACTATCAAATTGATATTACCAGTCTCATGTGCAGCCGCCGCGGCCATCTGCAGTCCAGGCATTTTGAACAGCTTAAAAAACATTATTACAAGGGATAAAAGCGGGGGGTATCTTGAAAAAATTGAATTTAATACTGATGCTGGCGGCAGGTTTGACACTGCCTGCTGTCTCCGCGGCTGCTGGACAGAATCAGTATCCGTTTAAAACGCCGGTCATCACACAATATTTTGGAATATGGACGGAAACAGACAGAGGCCAAACCTGGGAGCAAAAATTCCGTGATGACACGCCGTTCGAAAAATTAAACCGTATCTATATTGCTTTCGGGAAGATTGTCAAAACAGAAGATGGGCATTTTTCCATTGAGTATGATGGGGAAGTCCGGAATGCTCAGGCAGTGATAGACAGGGTCAAAGCAGTTAATCCTTCCGCTGAAATTTTTATCTCGCTGGGTGGAGACGGCAGGAAAGATCAATTTGGCGGCGCCGCAAACGATCCCAGGTTTGCAGACAATGTCCGCGCCTTTTTGGAGAAATATGGGCTGAATGGACTTGATATAGACTGGGAGATGGGTTTAAACAGGGAAGGCCTGAATTCATTGGTAACCAGTTTGTCATCATCCCTGCATACGGCAGGATACAAGGTAACACTGGCTGGATGGCCCAACTCCAGTTATGCCTATGACATGGCTGTTCTTAAAGACAAGCTTGATCAAATCAATATTATGTCATACGGCAGGGGAACTTCGCTTGAGTATTCCGTCAATCAGTATGTCAAAAGCGGATTTCCGGCGGACAAGTTGATTGGCGGTATTGAGGTGGAAGTGCCGTATCGCCAGAGCGGCGGCACAGATTCGCTTGGCGCCGATGGGACCATTGCACAAAAGGCAAATTACGCTTTGACGCATGGTCTGGCTGGCATGATGGAGTGGCGTCTGGATAATGATTATCCTGATGAAAGTAATCTGAATTTTCCACGATATAAAGGCGCAATTCTGCTTTGGGATATCATGGCTGGGCAAAAGAAATAATAGCCTGTCACGAGATATCAGGTTTAATAATGTGTTAATCGCAATCTGCTAGATTAGCTTCACTATATATAAGAATGGCGAAGTGTGGCAGATGTTAGTCCGTGGTCAACCAGATAATATTGCCGAAGGGCACTCTACAGACAAGAGGATAGTGATGCGGGGCATAAATCACTATCATTCTGATTTGTTATTCCATGTTGCCAAAAATCATCAAGCAATCGTTGCAGCAGGGTTGCCTGCTGAATCTCCGCGGGACTGGCTTTATTCTGATAATAATTCCTTCGTAAGATACAAATTATACGAGCTCGCCAATACAACTGTTGACAGAAAAAAACTTGATGCCGAAGTCGCTGTTTTTTCGGGGAATTTATTTCGGTTAATACTGGGCGGGGCGCATCCGATTTATTATGCGTGTGAAATTGTCGATGCTGCCGGAGGCAAGCCGCACGGTTATGTGCGTGTTTGTAATAAAATACCTGATTACTCTGATTGGGAGCATATTGTCTCTGTCCATGAGGACAGGATTAACATAGCTGGGAAGGAAATTTTATTCAATTCAGACGAAGTCCCTGTGCATGGCCTAACGGCCATCCTCGTGATGGGATTTTTCCTGAATGAAGAAGACTGGAATGGGACGAATTTCGGATTAACCAGAAATTTTGAGGCTGTTCGCATCGATCCAGGACTGAGTTTTGGCGACAAATTTTTTAGTGGCGACATACAGGAAATCCAGGATGGTCTTAACAATTTATTGAAAAATTTTATCTGGAATATCGAGGGCGGAGAATATTTGACGGAATTCAAACCAGGCTGCGCCAATGAGCAGATGCCGCCGCTGGTAAATCGGTTATTCAATTCGCAATCTGAACTGTTTGCCACACTTGCTGGTATTATCAGCATGCCATCGAGCTTGTACTACGAAACCGCATTGCAATGTTTTTCAAAAGAGCATTCGCTGCTGGGCCTTGCACTGGCGCAACATATCAAGGCCCGGATCAGGCTTTTTTACGAAGCAGCAAAAGAACTGGATGGATTTAATGACTATTTCATCGAGTATCTGAACAAGCACTCAGGTGAATATCTTGACAGGTTGAAGAAATTGCAAGGACGCAACGAATTCCGCTCAGGCGCATTAAAAGACAGGCTGGAAGCAGATATAATCGTGCAAATGCGGTTATGCAGGAGAGCACAGTCAACGAATGAAAACAAAACTTTGCTTACCGCAGGTCTGTTCCATGCCTCAGCCCAGGGTGTGAATGGCAAGGAATCTGGAAACCAACCCTGCGAGCTGCCATCTCAACCGCAGCTTCCGCCTCTCAAAAAGACAAGGATCAGCACATTTGGCGGAATATCCAGTTAATCTTTTATTCGTATTGACTTGTTATGCAAGCTCATCCGCCGGCTGGATAGTGAATTCAATCTTGAAAAATTCCAGCAGTGAACGGATTTTTTCTGTCAATGCAGGCGAATAATCACGAGATGGAACGGTCACTGATGCGATTTGACCATGGATTGTATGGGGTTTGACATCGACATCCAGGTGGATGCCGTTCATTTTCAACGTTGTCAGCGATTCCAGTAATGCCCGCCTGGTAATGTCCAGCCGCAATGCGGGCTTATATATTTTTCCAATGGCAGTAAGCGGCATGACATCGATGATGTAAAGAGAAGTAGGTGTCGCGACGTGTTCACTGATATTTTCAGAAGTGAATTTCAATAATTCACGCTCGGTAATCTTTTCGCCTTCATGGAGCGTGACGTATGCAGCAGGAGTCTCACCCATTTTTTTATCCGGTTTGCCTACCGCCGCAGCCATTGCGACAGATGGATGCCGGTTTAATGTTTCTTCAATGATGCGCGGATCGATGTTATGCCCACCGCGAATGATAAGATCCTTGCTGCGCCCCGTCAGCCAGAAATAGCCTGCTTCATCCTGTCTGCCAAGATCGCCGGTGTTAAGCCAGTCGTCGTCGACCCATATGTTCTTGTTGTCACTTTCTTTCAGGTAACCTTTAAAAACATTGGGCCCTTTGATGACGAGCGTGCCAATTTCATTGGGCTGGCAGTCACGAATCCTATTGCCATCGTCATCGAGCTGCACGGCTTTCATCGCCTGATACGGAATGCGAATGCCTATGGAACCCGGCAGCCTGCTGCCGTAGGGCGGATTGACTGTGCTAAAGACAGTACCTTCCGTCAAGCCATAACCTTCAAGAATGGAAATATTCGTGCGTGCTTCAAATTCACTGATCAGCGCTGTTGGCATGGGGGCTGCTCCGCAAGCGGCAAACTTCAATGATGAGGTATCGGTATTGCCAGACCATTTTTTGTTAAGGGCCAGATAAACGGTAGGCACTGCCATAAAAAAACTGATTTTGTATTTTTCTACCAGTTTCCAGAAATTGGAAATGACTGTGTCGCTTCTGAACCCTTGCGGTGATGTCATTAAGACTTCTCCGCCTGCCGTGAAAGGCGCGAGACCTGAAATGAGGGGCGCGTTGACATGGAACAATGGCAATCCGCAATGCATCACATCATTTTCCCGCCATTGTAATTGCTGGCCAACCATCCATGCGCTGAAAACCTGGTTTTTATGTGACTGGACAGCCAGTTTGGGCGCGCCAGTGGTTCCGCCTGTGTGAAAATAACAGGCGGTGTCTTCCGGCTCCAGGTTGAGAAGATGTTCGATATGTTGGCTGTTGTATTCAGCCAGGCTCAAGTCGAAATCAGCCACATGAATTTCGGGATGGAATGCTTGCGGAGTTGCCGCTGGTTGTTTGCTTCCGTAAATAAACTGGTTCAGGTCAATGGTGAAGATGGCTTTCAGAGTAGGGATTTGTTCTGCGATACGCTGGATTTTTTGCCACAAGTGAAGATTTGGAAATGGAGCGAGCGTAATCAATGCTCTGGATTTTGCAGTATTCAAGATTTCGATGATATGTTCCGGCGAAAGCATGGGATTGACCGGATTGGCGATGCCTGCTGCCTGTGCGCCCCACAAGGCAAAATGATATTGAGGCACATTTGGCAGCAGTATGGAAACGACATCTTGTTTCTGGATGCCAGCGTGCCGGAACAGGTTGGCTGCCTGGGTAATGCGCTCCAGCATGTCACGGTAAGAATAATCAAATGGTTTTTCATCGGGTGTGCCGGCGAATAAAAAACGCAGCGCGTTTTTATTGCCGTGGCATTGAGCGCTGCGTTGAAAAACTTCATAAGTGTTTTTCGCCAGGCCTTGTTGTGCTAACGGTATGGATTCAATCGTTTCGACATCGGATAGAGAAGTAATTTTCCTGCATGTAGAATGCATATCTTGATCCTCTGGTATTTGCTGTGTTTTAGCCGTGAATCCTTTTCGTCATTCCGTCCTGATCCACTGGCGGTCAGTATCTTGTGGCTCATGGTTACCGCCGGGTAACTAATTGTATATCAGAAAATATGTATATAGTATTTCTTCCGTTTGAATTTACGGAGAACAATCATGAAAAAAATAACGGCTATTGTTGTAATGATATTATTTCCCATGTTGATATGTCCGGCATTTGCGGCATCAGTTGCCACATTGCAGGAAAACAAGGAAGCAGTGATTGCATTTTACAACGCTGCGTTAAATCAGAAAGATTTCAATGCTGCAGAAAAATATCTGGGCGCAAGATATATCCAGCATAATCCTCTGGCGGCTGACGGGGCAGAAGGCTTAAAGGATTATATTCAATTCCTGCGTGAGCGTTACCCTGATGCGCATAGTGAAATCAAGCGTGTATTTGCAGAAGGTGATTATGTCATCCTGCATGTGCATGCCATACGTGAGCCAGGCACCAGAGGAATGGCCATTGTTGATATATTCAGGCTTGATAACGGCAAGATTGTTGAGCACTGGGATGCAATCCAGGAAATTCCTGAAAAGTCAGCCAATCCGAATGGAATGTTTTGATCGGTTGCTGTAAAAAATGGCAATAGATGGCATAACGTGTTCTTATTCATCGATGAGAGCCATATTGATCGGCTCTCAATCGATTTTCCTGAATGCATCAGATATCATATTCCTGTCGAGAAGATAGTAATAAATTGTTACGGAGAGAATCATGATGATCAGGATGAGAAGAAAATTGCCGCTGTTGCTGGCCTTGTTGTATTTGTTACTGCCCATGATTTCTTTGGCTGCGGCGCCTGTATGGCAAATCATTCCAAGTGAAAGCAGTCTGACATTTACTGCCACGCAAAATGGTGCCCCGGTAACGGGTGAATTCAAGAAGTTTACCGCAACCATTAATTTTGATCCTGTCCAGCTGAGCGGGAATAATGTCAAGGTGGTGGTGGATGTGGGGTCGGTTTCAGATGCCTACAATCAACTGGCAGATACACTGAAAAGCGCTGACTGGTTTAATGTAATTAAATTTCCCCAGGCAGTTTTCACTGCAAACAAGTTTACCAAAACAGGTGACAAATCGTATCAGGCCGATGGCATGCTGACGATACGTGATAAAACATTACCGGTTACATTGACGTTTACACAGGAAGAATATTCACAAAACAAAGCCAGAATCAAGGGAAGTACCACCATCAAGCGCACGGCGTTTGGAGTCGGCCAGGGAGAATGGGCTGATACGAGCGCGATCAAGGATGATGTCCGCATCGATTTCACGATATCTGCCACCAGAAAGTAAACCTGTTCATCGTTTGTTTTTCCTCTTTCTGGCGGCTCTCGCTTCATCGGATGCCGCTATATTTTTTATGCAAACTTTAGTAACTTATGCTCTTTTTGCGATAACGACCTGGTGAGGCTTGTCTGTCATCAGCATTCTTTTGGAGGCAGGATGAAAAAAATAGTATCTGTCATATTACTTGCGTGTCTTTTCGTCTATGGGGCTGTTGCTTTTGCAGACAGAGTGGCCATTATTGGCGGAGGAGCGTCCGGTCTGGTAACAGCATGGCTTATTGAGCAAAACCATGATGTCACTTTATATGAGGCGCAAGACCGTTTAGGCGGGCATGCGAATTCGATCGAAGTCAATGTGGATGGTTCACCGGTTGTCATCGAAGCAGGAGCGGAGTTTTTTAATGAAGCATTTTATCCTCACTTCATGAGGCTCCTCAGATATTTTAATATTCCACTCAGACCATTTACGCTGGTGTCAACCTTTTACACGACCGATGGTAAGGATGTGATCATATTGCCTCCCTATCATGACGGCACAATTGAGTGGAAGTCACTGACACCGGGCAATCTGTACCGTTCAGTCCAGCTGAAAATTGTGATTGATAGTGGTCGCAAGCTCCTTGAAACACATGATACCACTCCAACCCTGCAGCAGTTTGTTGACACGCTGACCATCAGCAAGGGGTTCAAGACATCATTCCTTTATCCGCTGCTTGCGGCAGCCTGGGGAGTGAGTCCGAATGATGTCCAGGATGCCGCTGCCTATAACACGCTCAAATACATAGTGGAAGGCAACGATGTCAAGGGATATCAGTGGTATGAGGTGACTGGCGGATTAAAGAAATATATTGAAGCAGTCAGGGATTCACTTCAGAAAACTGAAATCAGGCTTAATGCCCGTGTGAAACAGATAGGCAAAAACAATGGCCATTATACTGTCTGGGCGGAAGATGGAAGTGTGAAGGAGTTTGATCATGTTGTTTTTGCCACGGATGCCAGTGTCGCGAGTTACTTGCTCGGCACCATGCCTGAGACGGCAGATCTTTCGGCTCTCCTTGGCAAAATCAGATATTATGATACTAAAATTGCAATCCATGGGGATGCGCGGTTTATGCCGCCAAACAAGAATGACTGGAGAGTGGTGAATGTCCGCTATGATGGGACACATTCCGCGACTACCATGTACAAGCAATGGAAATCCAAAACACCCATATTCAAGACCTGGCTTACTTATGACGTGCGGCCGTCCAAAGATACCGGCAGCGCATTGCCCGGCAACCTGTACGCACTGATCAACTATAAACACCCAATGACTGATCATTATTATTTTGAAGTGCAAAAGGCAGTTGAACAATTGCAGGGTAATAATAATCTCTGGTTTGCAGGAATGTGGACGTATGACAATGATTCGCATGAGAGTGCAATTATTTCCGCAATCAAAGTCGCTGAACGTCTGGCGCCTGATTCCGGACACTTGAAGATTTTGCAAAATCAGGTATTCAGATAAATATATTCACGAAGGAAACGATTTTTAATCGTTGAACGAAGTCAATGGTATTCTATTAAAAAATGGATGGATGATTGCATGGATAGGGTGGCTGATACAAAATGACATTAATGGAAATTTAACTTTGGGCGCAGAGGTTTTTACTCAGGGTGACGATAGTGTCAATAGTCACTCATTTACGATGATAAATGCTGGTGGTATTTATAACCTCAGTAAGCAATTTAGTGTATTATTTTCAGCAGGCCATTCAATTATCGGAGCAAACCATATCATTGGATATTTAAGTCTTTATTGGACAGACCCCTGAATACACAATGGAACTAACGGGAGGACACACCATGAAAAGATTGTTTATGACGTTGGCTGTTTTGTTCACGGTTGATGCGTCTGCTCAAGCTGATATGGCAAGTTCCGCAAATGCGATTTCAAAACATTATGCCGCGCTGCCGTCCACGTATGACTTCGATGCCGTTCCGCAGGAACAATTGTCTGACAAAATTATTCGTCAGTACGTGATGGGTGCGCAATCCATGCTGGTTAAATGGACCTTGAAAAAGGGGGCAGTGATCGCGCTGCATTTTCATCCAAATGAACAAATTACCTGGATTACCAAGGGTACGGTCAGGGTGAATTCACAAGGAAAGGAATTTACGGTTAAAGCCGGGCAGGTATTTATCATTCCACCCTATGTTCCGCATGAATTCCATGCGCTCGAAGATACAATTGATATCGATTATTTTACACCGGTAAGAAATGACTGGCTCACAGGCGACTCTCCTGCCTATATTCAGCAATCGGTCAAGAAAAAATAAAGCTAGGGTTTGCGCACATAATGTGTTTCGATGAAGTAATTCTTTGCCGGGCCGTTGACCTGATAACGGAGCGTGAATTCATTGAAGCAGATAAATGTGTATTTCGCTTCGTAGGTATCCTTGAGACATAAATGTCTTCCGGTGGCATACCGGCATTGATGATCAATGAATACCGGCATGAGCGTGTAAAATAACCGCGGTGCTGAATTATTCTCCACGAAATATACTGATATCTGGTTGTTTTGGCAGGAATATAAATATTCACGAAAAATGCGGTATTGTTTCTCGGTTTGTGATTGATAAATTCCCTCTTCCCTATAAAGCAAGTTGCCGCTGGATTGCATGTTGAAAGCTGCATTCCCATCCGCCTGCCCCTGATTTTCAATGATGCGCTCAAATTTCCACTGACCTGCCAGTGAATTGAAGAGCCCGGACAAAGAGTCTGAATCTGTTGAGCGTCGGTTCATACATAACCTGTTTGATAGCCGTATATCGGTGTCTAGCTATTGTATGGATCATATTTTTGCACGCAAGCGCGATGGTGTCCTGCTTGCTCAGGATCCCTTAATTTTACTGCTGTATTATATTTGAGCAAACAAGAAATACAAATAAAATTTACTATATAAACAAAAACATAAACCGAGGCTGGTGGTTGCATGATAATTTATCTAGCAGACGATAATAATTCTCAGGCTAATGTAAGAGGAATATGCGCCCAATATCCACGCGAACGGGCAATTGACTTTTATGATGTTGAAGAAGCAATTGTCGAGAATGATTTTAGTGAATTGGATTCGCAAACACCAACACGCATCAGTTATGTGGCGCATGGTTATGCCAAAGATGGAATCATGCTGATTGGCAGTTATGATGACAGTAAAAATGTCTATGATGTGAAAAATTTTGCTGCAAAAGTCATCAAGCAATTGAGGTTGGCGGCGAAGGCGAATCCTGCTATCAAAAAATCACTCACGCATATTGACCTGATTGCGTGTGATCTTGGAGTTGTTGATAAACACGGCAAAAGTTTTGCTTTTTACTTTGCAAAAGAATTATTGAAACTTCAGGAGGAAGGATTCAATCAGATTGAGGTGAGAGCATTTACCAATCTTCTTCTGGAAAACCCCTTTCCCATTTATAGTATGACCGTATCCTGTTTGCAGGAAACATTTACTGTGGGTGTGTATAGAAGTAAGCAGGATTATGAAGTTCTGGAATATGGGATTAAAAAATATAATGAATGTGTGCAGAAGAAAGGAGAGCTGGAAATAAAGCTGAATGCCATTCTCTCTGCTTTGGCAGACATGAAAATCGAATATGAGCAGCTGGATGCAAAAATCACAGAGACGGAATCGCGAAAAATCGAGCTCATGGAAAAATCAGTCCTGCTTGAAAGCGAATTAAAAAATCTGGATGAAAAAATCAACGCAATCAGACAAAAAATGCAGTCTATGTCGGAATCATTCGATGCAATCAGGCTTGAATTGAATAATATCAGTCAGCGAAAAATGAAAATGAGTGCTGAATATGCATCAGCAGTTCAGTCAATAAGCGATTTGATCGAAGAAAGAAAACGGATTGCCAAGCGGGAAATGCAGAATTTGTCATCTCAGGACAGTGATGTCAAGGATGATGATCTGGGAGGATCCCTCAAGGTTGAATTTCGTAAAATTGAAATGGTGAAAGAATATTCGGCAGCGTTGGCCAGTAAAAAAAGTCTGGAAGAGGAAAAAATCAGTATCCTCGAGAGAGAAATTGAATTAAATAAGCAGGCGGCACAACTACAGAATGAAGCTGTTTTTGTCAAAGAAAAATTGGCATCTATTCTGGAGGCGCAGGAAAAAGTCAGTCAGGAAAAGGAATTGCTTGCTGAGCAGTATAAAGCGGTTAAGAGTGATCTTGATCAAGACACGCAAACCATGCAAGATATTGAATGCAAGGCCAGGGTATTGTGCGAGCAGAGGACCAATATCAGAAATATAATAAAAGACATGGATGAGGGAATAGAAGAGCTTGATATAGTCTATGGAGATTGTGCTGAAGTCTTGTTTACCAATGTCGCTGACATCCGGGGGGAGCTGGATAAATATGCAGAATGCAATTTCACCCAGCAGGCCGTCGGCAAGCAAAAACCGGTTGCTTCATTGGTGGCTAAATTTGGTGTGGTTCAGTTTGTGTCCAGCAGCTCAGGTGTCAAGGCAACTGAAGCTGTGCAAAACGATAATCAAAACAGGAGTCTCTTTTAAATCGGGCGGCAACGGATGGCGGCCGCTGGCTTACCTTGAAATTGCGGGATCTGCGCAAATAAGAAAATCTTAATCTCGGCATGCTAACATTCTGCGCCCGAACGCGACTGAATTAATTGCTGAGAGATGGTGCCATGCAGAGTCACGCCAAAGAAATCCTTGATTTCAAGAGTCTTCTTTATATCAATAAGGTTGCCTTGCCTCTGTTGGAAGAGGCTGTCACCCTGTTTGGAAATGAATATGCGGAATCAGACCGGCCGTTATTTCTTTTGATTGCATTGCATGTGAATGACAATGCCATTCTGGCCAATCTGCATGCCAATGGACAATTATCTCTTTTGGTTGATGTCATGAAATTATGGCAGGATGTCGGCTTTATCAAGAGCGCTCTCATTAAACTATCCAGCGAGTTACTGGGAGCGGACAAAAAGAAAAGCAAGCGCGATTTTTTTCTTGGCTTTGCCAGAAATGAAAAATTACTGGAGATGGATAGCGAAGGAAATGTTATTGTGGATTGGCCGCAGGGAGAGCGCACGAAGCAGTTACCCGTGCCAGCTTCGCTTCCGTATGCTGTCGCCATACTTGAACCTGCTGCCTACTTGAGTTTGGCCAGGGCTGGATTGATTCCTGTTGAATGGGATTGGTATAACTTCGGTCATGGCCGTTATGCTCACTGGATACAGCTCTATATTTTGTCACAGGCAATTCAGCAAGGAAAAATAAGCAATCCACTCTTACAGGATACGGATTCACCGTTGAAAGTATTGCTCCAGGTAATCACCGGCACGGAATTGTTACGGAACGATTTAAAAGAATCCAGTACCTGGGATTTGTTAATGGATAATTACTTTTTTTATACCAGCGATCTTTTATCAAAGATGGATAAGTTATTGAAGTCATCTTCTCAGGACAGTGTCAGTCAACGTCTACAGAATCTTGGTATGCCTGGCTTGATTGAGCGGTTCTTTAGCAAGGATAATTTGATCCATGAATTTCACGGCAAGATCAATTTGATCATGCTTGAGGAAATGCCTGAGCTGGCAGCAAAAATTCTGGTTTCGCCGGTCAAGCATGATTTCAGGCAGGGCAGAGACTGGAATGATGCCATGGTTGCAGGTCATTTGAAACATTATGTTGCTCAAGTTGTTTCTTATTATGGCGATCAGTGGTGCAATCCAAAACCGTCATCATCAAGGCATTCCTTTTTCTGCATCAGTCATCCTGAGGACAAGCAATCTGATGTCAATTATGATCTGGAACGTTTGGGTACGTTTTATAAGAATGATCTGTTGTTATTCAAATGCTCCAGTCCTGATGACAAACAGGCGGCCGCTCAGAAAAGCGATATAGTCAAGGTCTATGTAAGCAAGGATCGCTACCGGGATGAAGAAATTACCGGTGAAACCACAAAAGGTGAAACACCGTTTCCTTGCTACAAGCGAGGGTCAAATACGAATAACTGAAATAATATCTGAATTGGGTAGGCCCAGGTGCTGTGCTAGCCTGGGCGAGTCATCTCATGCATGAAAACACGATTACTGTCTTGTATGTCTCTATCCTGCATTGTTTCTGAAATCAAATAAACCCGCTACGGGGAAATGATCCGACAAGTCAAATTTGGACCACATTTTTTCATTCTCCAAATCACGCAGAATAAACACGCGGTTAAATGCCTTGCCCGGTTTGGAATGCAGATTGCTATAAAATAGGTAATCAATCCGGCCGCGGTTTTTGCTGACAGACATGGTATTGACCATTCCGTCATCTGAATAAGTGTAGCCAGTATTTTCAATCAGGCTGACATTCAGGATTCCCTGCAGGTTTTCCAGTTCTTTGTCGAACTGGTTAATATTAAAATCACCGCCAAGCAAGAGCGGTTCAGCCGCGGGAATGGACAGTGTATCGATGAACAAGGCCAGCTCTTGCAATTGTTTCGCGCGGACATTGGCGTTTTCAGCAGGGTCGCCTGCTTGCAGATGCGTGCCAATCACGTGATATATTTTATTGTTTTTATCAATTCGCGCGTAAACAGCGCCTTTTGACGCCAGGGCGTCCAGCCCTGATCCTGCCTGGTAAACGATCTGGTTTTCGGATTGTATGGGCCATTTGCTGAATATCATTGTTCCGCCGGTCAGTATTTTGGAGCCATCCTGGCCAACCACGTTGGTATGGTAGGGGTAATTCTTTGACATGGACTGGATCATGGAATTTCGCAAGTCACGGTCGAATAATTCCTCCATGATCACGACATCGTATTGGGCAATTTTCGCCGGGATGTCTGCAGCGCGAATGCCTGGCTGATTAAGATCGTCAACAGCGCCTGCATAAAACGGCATTAATTGTGTGTTATAGGTGAGCAGACTGAGAGACTGGTTTGAGGCGTCATCCATGCGTGTCTGGTCGGGTTTGTCGACAACGAACTGGTAATTGTTAAATACATGCCCGGCAGGTAACCAGTTTCTCGCGTAAATCCGATATTCTCCTCCCCACATCCTTGCAGGAAATTGCTCCAGTCCTTTGTTATCCAAGATCGATTTTGATTGTTGGCCAGGCAGTGCAAGTTCAACTTTTACTTCTGAACCAAATACCTGCTTGCCTTTTTCATCGAACTGGATACGTACGTGTTCATTTGTGCCGTTGCCGCCAGCTGCGTTCACAATGAAGCGGTAATGCTTGTCTGTTTTGATGTCGGCATTGCGGCTAAACCAGAGTATTTGTCTGGTTTCATAAGGTTGTAATGTCGCTGATCCACCTTCCCAATCCTTGCCCTGGGCAAATTCTGTATCATCTGTTTCAAGCGTAGTCTGAACAGTGATATTGTCGCTGGTGTTGTTCGTGACCAGCACATAGCTGTACCCGAAAGCTGGTGCTGCCATGCTTTTTGACGTCAATATATCAGGTTTGGCGGCGGCCATGGTCAATGAGGCCAGAAAGATGGATAAGGTAGGAATCATCACTTTTTTGAACATGAAGCACCTCTAAGTCAATGTATTAACGTGTATTGTGGTTTCCAGGCTGCAGGACTCTAAGATAGTCTTAATCAAATTATTTAAAGATTAATATAATATGGGCATTACAGAAAAATGGCTATCAAAACGAGGTTTGGAAATGTTTTTTAGAAATATGTCTCCGATGAACAGGAGCGGGATTATTTACCTGCCAAAACATAATCATGTTCCGGTTCAAAGCAGTCCGCAATGCTATTATTTTACTTTTTTGCATTTGCTTGCCATGCATGGCAAGCGAGATTGCGTTCCTTCTTATGTCAGGGAGATTGTTGATGCATGTCAGTTTCAAGCGGATGGATATAGAGAGATTATGATTGACAAGATAACCCGTTATGCGGAAGAACTCGTCTGGATTGCTGATGAAATCATGAATGACGAGGATGATGATTATGATGGGGACTGGATTGTGGATTTCATGGATAAATATGGAGTTGATTTTGCCATGGCAAGATTGCTCAATTTGCCAGTGAAAGAATTTGCAGAGTTAAACATGGAGGTGAATACACTTACGCCTGAACAGCTTGGAGCCATTCTGGAACGGTTTGGTCCAATCGCTATCCGCATCAGCCGTGGGAATGATCTGTCAAATATGGGAGATTTATCTGTCGCTGAAACAGTGAGATCATCAAGCGGTCTGGTTAAAAGCATTTACGCCGTCGATGATTATCCAGCTGAAATTCCTCATTGCGTGCTTCTTGTTGGCTGTTCGAAGCAGCCTGCGCAACAGGTATACTTTGTTGATCCCAATTATCCACAGATTATTTTATCAATGCGATTTGAATTGTTTAGAGAAAATATTCTTATACCGGAGTTTGTATGCTTCGCGAGAAGTACTCTCAAACCTGATGATGTGATTTTTTCTTCAATACAACAGGCAAAACGAAAAAATGTGGATAATGGCCAGCAAATGAAACGATCCAGATATGAAAGTAATCCAGCACCAGGAGAAGCAGGTGATTACCTGTATTCGTCATTGGTCGATGGGGATGGAGCAGCCATGTTCTGGAGAGCAGAAAATGAAGCCTCGGCGCCAGCGGCTTCGGAACGGCAGGATTATTCCTCCATGTCATCAAAATATCTGATCTGATGCGCGTAATGGCAGGGTCAGGTATGGCATTTAGACTTTTTTCTCATTTACGCAACACGCTTCTTTAACTAAATCTAGGGAAGCAGTTTCTGCATATTTTAAAATATCGAATTTTTATGGGAGAAGAGATTTTAAATAATATAGATATTCAATCAGGGATGATTTAAAAAATTTGCCTAAAGTAGAATGAATATAGAGAGCTTTCAACAAGGATATTTACATCGTTATATTGATGTTCTGAAAATTCCGAGCAGATCAAGTATTTGATTTTTTAATAATAAAAATTTATTTGAATGCGCAAGTTATAATAGAAGTACGTACCATATTTGGATATGGAGGTCATGCTAATGAGAACAAAGACCAACATTCGAGATAATTGGCCGGATTTAGAAAAATTTACATCTGCAGGTGCAAAACTCGCTAATTTATATGTCTATATTAGTCCAAGAAAGTCATTAACATTTAATTCTGGTTTTATCCATCGAGCTAAAAAAGAAATCGATAATGCAACGCATTTAGTATTTTCATATTCTAGATCAAAAAATGCCATAGTTTTCGAGTTTACAGACGATAACGAAGATCCTGGCGCGTTCAAAATCACTAAGGGCGCGAACTATTCTGTAAATGCTGTGTCATTTTTTAACTATTATGGTATTGATGCTCAAAAAGCCCAAGGCAAATATATTCCTAAGCTTGAAAATATACCTAAGCGAGGAAATTGTTGGGTGATTTATCTTAACCAAAAAGTTGGCGAAAAATGAGTTCAAAATCTGGGTATTTTTTTGCTTTAGAGGAGGCTCCAGATACATCCGGAGTTTATTTTTTATATCAAGAGAATATACTCGTATACATAGGAAAGTCTGATACTTCAGTAAAGAAACGCATACTCAATCATGATAAGGACAAAAAAGATTTTAATAGCTATCGATATATTTATGTTCCCCCGAATCAAACAAGAAAAGTGGAAAAAGACGAGCTAAAAAAATACATGAAAAGGTATGGACAATTGCCGTTTTACAATCGACAAAAATAGGGCTCTTCCCCTCCCCCAAATAATGGAATAACGGAAGGCTTCCATTGAAAGATGAAAATGATACAGCGACGTGCTTATGGATTTCGGAATTTTGAAAATTATTTGCGGGGCGCTTACTAACCCATTGCTTCTTCAATGGCCAGAGACAGAATCGAACTGTCGACATGACCAAGAAGCAGCATCATTGCGCTGGGAAAATGTGGATATGGATGCCAAAACGTTTACGCTGCATGATACGAAAAACAGGAACTCACATACGTTACCGATGTCGGATTTTCTTTTGGAAATTTTCAAACGACGACAAGAAGCAAAAATGAATGAATATGTGTTTTCTGCCAACAGTGATACGGGTCATCTTATTGAACCACGCAAAGCCATGCTGAAAGTGGCAGAATTATCGGGTGTCAGTTTTACCGTCCATGACCTGCGCCGAACATTTGTCACGATGGCGGAGAGTCTTGAAATTCCAGCTTACGTGCTGAAACGGCTGCTTAATCATAATATGAATCATGATGTGACCGCGGATTATATCATCATGGATATTGAGCGGTTGAGAAAGCCTGTGCAGAAGATTTCGGATTATTTTCGGATTATTTGTTGAGGTGTATGGGGATCAAGCAAACTGCTGAAGTTGTTGTCATCCGACAGGGCAATGAGGGAGTGGCAGAAGGGCAAGCAGGATAAGTTGAGTATTCAAAAGGGGGTACAAATTGTACCCCTCTTTTTAAATTTGGTTTACCTGTGCTCTGAAGTTGTACTCTGAAGCAAATCACTTCAGAGTACTTCAGAGTGCATCTTCATAGTTATATGATTTTATAGTGAAATTTAATAAAAACATAGTGTTATTTTGATTTAACTTAATATTGACGCCCACTTGACTTATTCGGGTGTCAATATTAAGTTAAGGATATGAAACCGAAAAATGCCTTGAAAAAACTTGAACCTCTTTTTCGTGCTCCTAGCTTTACCAGCAAGGAGGCCAGCAAGAGAGGGGTAAGCTCAGCAACACTTGCTTATTACGTAAATCAAAATGAGTTAATACGTATTGGGCATGGTGTGTATCGTACTGCTCATGTGCCCATGGTTGATGATTTTCGATGGGAGGAGTTAGCTGAAGCGGTGCAGCGTGCAAAAGATGGTGTGATTTGTTTAACTTCAGCACTTTATTTTTATCACCTAACGGAAGAAATGCCATCGCAATATTGGATAGCAATAAGGCATGGTACGGTGCATCGTGTTGCGCCTCCTGTGAAAGTAGTTAGGATGCGTAATCTCAATCTTGGCAAAACAACAATCAAGATTGGCAATATTAAATTGCCAATTTTTGATAGAGAGCGAACCATTGTTGATGCTTTCCGATATCTCGGTCGTGAAACTGCTCTGAAAGCATTAAAAGCAGCGCTAACAAAAAAAGGTGCTGAAAGAATAGATATTGAAAAAATTAGAAAATATGCAAAGAAATTGAGAGTGAAAATAGAACCATTTTTAATAGCGATGACAATATGAATGAATCAGCACTGAAAGAAAGATTAAAAGTAATTGCAGCAGAGAAAATTACTACCTTAAATAAAATATGGAAGCAGCTGTTATTAGAGCGTTTTCTGGCAAGGCTCTCTAACTCATCTTATCAGGATAAATTTATCTTTAAAGGTGGTTTGTTGCTTGCTCAGTATCTTCCCATTAACAGAGAGACAATTGATGTTGATTTTTTAATGACGAATATTCAAAGTCAAATGCAAAAAATTGAAGAAGTCATTAGGAATATCGCGGTTGTCAGTTCAGATGATGGATTTTCTTTTTCCTGGTATTCGATAGAAGAATTAATTCAACCGCATATGGAGTATGCAGGTTTTAGAGTAACGCTCAATGTTCAATTTGGAAAGATGCAAGACAAGATTCAAATAGACATTGGTGTTGGTGATGTAGTTGAACCTGTAGAGATGACATACGAATTATTTGAATACAAAGGAAAGCCCATTTTTGCTGGTGAAATTACTTTGAGGGTCTATCCTCCGGAAACTATTTTTGCTGAGAAACTGGAGACAGTGGTTTCCAAAGGAGTGATTAACAGTCGAATGAAAGATTATCATGATTTGCTTGTCATGATTCGTGAGCCGGATTTTCTAGTTATTGATAAGATGAGAGACGTAATTCATGCGACTTTTGCCCGGCGCGGAACACAAATGATGCCATCAATACAATTTGATGATTCTGGTATTCAAGGCCTACAGGCGCTTTGGAGTCGGCATTTAAACGGTCTGGGTGTGTTTAGGGAACGGTTAAATTTGCCTGAGAATATTCGTGAGGTAATTGGGGAAATTAATGATTGGATTGAATCGAATAAACTAATTTCCTGAATTTTATTGGTGTTACATGCCAGAAACTTGCTGCTAAAATTAGCAATAAGAATTTTTTTGTAATAAAATGCACTAAAATTGTTCTCTGTGGAAGCATCATGAGTCAAAAATCCAATGAAGAGTTGATAGCTGAATGTTTGCGCTTGCGTCAAGAAAATGAACATTTGCGAAAACTTCTTAAATTGGATTTACATCAGCCATAAAATGTCGCCAACTATTAAGTAAGTATAAGCAACATACCTGTCTGCCCCTTCACGGATTACGATATTATCATGAGATCCTTTCTGTGCGGTTTTGAATATGCTATCTAAGCGCTCACCAATAAATTTAAGCTGTGAACCAACTAGGTCTTCAAAGCGCTCAGAATTAGAGGAGTCCTCAATAAAGGCCATGATGCGATTTACATAATTGTCCTTGCCTAATTTAATTTCCTGTTTACCTTTTTGGCGAGTTTTATTAGTCGCGGGAAAGATTGCATCAGCCAAATCTTGTAAAATTCTACGACAACCATGAACCGCATTAGACCAATCTTCTGAATTATCAGATTCAAATTATCATAGATGGCTGTAAATTTTTTACCGAATCGGGAAGTAAACTACCGATTGATGAATCAACACGTTCTTTAACTCTTGTAAATATATCTCCAGCTATATTTGAGAGCTTTAACTCATAATGCTTGCTTAGTGTATAGTGATAAATAAATGATCTTCGAGAAGCAAGTCGACTTGAGTTTAGTGATGAAGCTGTCCTAATCTGAGCTCTCTCATCTTTGTTTCCTGCGCGCGTACTAAAAAGACACAGTTAGCCACTAGCTAAATAATCAGTAAAATATTTTGATTTCCATTGTAATAAAAAAGCTGGTTAATAGGGTGTTTTTGTGTTCTTTTTGTCCAATCAATATCTATAGGAAGATTACAAGAAAGCTAATTATCCCAGAGTGTTTATTTAATTAGCTACGTTAGCTAGCAAAAACCATGTTGCGCCAAATCGGTTGATCAAATAACAATCATAATATAGTATTTGTTCAATTTTATATTATTAAAACAAAACGGGGCAATATTAATATGCAAGCTAGGTATACATTATTTCAAGTAAATAAACGAGATCTTACCAGCCGAGAATTGAGTAGTAATCCAACTATAAGAAATAATTACGCTTTTCATGTTTCTTTATTAGAAGGCGCATTAAGAAACGGCCAGTGGTATTCAAATCTTGTTGGAAGCAGTGTGCGCGCAATAAAAAACATTTATTGTACATTTAATGAAACTAATGATTCCACTCGTTTAACTCTTATTATCGGTTACACCCTCAATGGAAATGAGATGGTGGTTCATTCATTTGTTTCCGCTGACTTTTTCGAAGAACTCGGGGAGGAGGCGCGACTCACTACACCCTTTACTTTAAATACACAGGAACAAAGGGTTAATTTCTGGGATTGGCACTATAGGAACAATCGAGGAGAATGTGATGATCAAGCGCGAGGATTTGCTTATGATGCATGGCGCAATATTTGGCATGACAATTTACGCCGCCACGGGAATTATATTAGGCCGGATTATATGGTGGATCGCCAAAATAATCAAAACAACCAAAATAATAATATTAATTATGGCCAAAGCGTACATAATGAAAAGGTACACCAGTCGGTTAGTACATCATTGAGAAAATTAGATGCTAGATATGGAAAAAAATTGAATCAAGCAACCTGTCTTCAAGGATTGTTTAATTTTGTAGATCAATTAAGAAAATTATCTAATTATCAAAATAAAAACCAAACTGAATTGCATGAAATAGCTGCTGCTATACGATGTTTAGAGCGCCTTTTAAGGACGGAATGGTTTACTAATGTTGAGCGAGGTTCAGGTTTTGACTTTAGAAAAGTCATTTCTTTAATCTGGACAGCGATTCAAGATAACGAAACTTTAACTGTCCCTAAAGAGCAGGCTTTAGAACGATTTGTCCATCATTTATATCTGATCCAACGTGGTTATAATCTTGATGAAAATGGACAGGATAATATGAGGCCAGAAGATAAATTTATCTGCGTTGGCGGTACATTTAATCAAATCGTTTGTTGCTTAAATGGCGGCTTGCATCCAGATGTGGAAATCATTTTTGCGACGAAGCAAACAGCAATGGCAAAATTAAGAGCCATCGTCTATGAATTGGTGGTTGATTACATCATAAATGAAGCTGAATCAAAGGAAAAATTAATTGAATCACTGCGTCAGATTTGTGATAACCCAGATGAAACATTACCTGAATGGTTATTCAATAATGTTAAGGAAAAGGCAACCAAAGCATTATTATCCGATTATGAAGGTTTGTTAAGCGAATCCGAGTTGAATGAAGTGATTGAGTTTGGCGGTCCAGCCATTGATGTGAACCACAGGTTAATACAACTCATCGATGTTGCTTGTAAAAGACAACAAGTAGCAACGACGTCATCAGGTACGCATAAAGATAAAGAAACAGAAACAGAAGCAGAAACAGAAGCAGAAACACAGAAACAGAAACAGAAACAGAAACAGAAACAGAAACAGAAACAGAAACACGTGCAAGATGATGCTACACCATCTGGTGATCTATCACAGATGCCACCTTTAGTATCTGAGGAGGAATTTATTCGCAATCAAAACCAAAAATCGCAAACAACCAGTACAACAGCGAAACCTTCGCAATTAGGCTACTTTGCTGCATCAAATTGCCGGAGCCAACAAGCGATAGCGCATTCTTCTGCGAAACCTGTGCCATCGAATCAAAAGCGAAATAGGCCAGCGCTCCCTGATGATTTCGATGGAAGCAGAATGAGCGGCGGCAGAAACAATAGTTCTTGTATGTTGCAATAAACAAGCTTATGTGCAAAGACGGTCTGGTTTTGATCTAATCGGTAGTGTTAGATTAGATCGGAACCAAACCGAGCCTGTAAAAATTTCTGTGTAACTAGCCACGTCATTAAACGGTGACTCTGTCACCGAATTCGATCATAAACCGATTCATCGCTGGCTTCCAGTTGTGAATCGGCATGGTCCATTTCCGGGAAATCCGCTCAATCGCCAAATAAAGCAATTTAAATACTGATTCATCGGAAGGGAAAACTCGCTTGTTTTTGATAGCTTTTCTCAAGGTCATATTCAGCGACTCAATCGCATTTGTGGTGTAGATGGTTCTTCGAATATCTGCTGGAAAGACCCAAATCTTTCTGAGAAACGATTAGCAAAACGAGATGTTTATTTAAAAGAGCAACCTGTTATTCATGCAATTTATGAATTCAAACAATTATTTCATAAGTTGCTAATGAAAAAGATGATGCAGAAAAAAAGATGTGAAAGATATATCCCTGTCTTTTTAAAGATGATTAAAAGTTTAAAAGAAAGTCCGTTTAAACGATTAAAGACCCTTGGAAAAACATTTTATCAATGGCGAGAGGAGATTGTGAGGATGTGGCGATTTACGAAAAATAATGGAATAACGGAAGGCTTCCATCGAAAGATGAAACTGATACA
>JAJPJI010000036.1 GCA_021324305.1 Gammaproteobacteria bacterium
ATAACTAGTATGCATACGATATATACTATTTATATACTTTGATCTGGACAGCAAAGATGGCTGACACACAGGACGAGAGTACGGTTAGCATCAAGAAGCGACAGGAACTGATCAAGGCGTTTCCCTGCTTCGCAATGCTGACATCGGAACAAAGCGAGGAACTCGCATCCCTGATGCGTGAAGTACACTACGCGGCCCACGAACAGATTGTCATGGAAAATGAGCTCGTTGACAGCATATACGTCATCGTTACCGGTGAGGCTGAAGTCACCCGGGAATCCAGGCATCGCAAAAAGATAGTTCAGGTTCCTGTTGCGGCTCTCAGGCCTGGTGAAGGTATTGGTTTGAATGACACAGGTTTTTATTCAACCACTGGCAAACGCACTGCAACCGTGACTTCTGTTACTGAAATGATATTGCTGCATCTCGATTTGAAAGATTTATACGGATTTCTTAAAAGAAATAATCTTGAATTATCCATGTACGCGGCTTCATTACAGATGTTGCGTATGCGTTTCATTAAGCAATCACTGCCGTTTGCAACACTTTCTCATGAGCGTTTGCGGTGGCTCGCCAATCATGTGGAAGAAATCACTGTTCCGAAAGATGCCATTATTTTTAACCAGGGAGACCAGGGCGATAAATGCTATCTGATTCGTTCTGGTATGGTAGAGATAACATCCAAAGATGACAGTGGAAATGTGCATCATCTGGCATTTCTAAAGCCGCCGGTACTGTTTGGCGAAGCTACTCTGATCACGCATTCACCGCGTAATGCCACTGCAAAAGCGCTGCAGGATTGTGACCTCCTGGTGTTGCGACATGAACATTTATCCGAGCTGATTGAAACAGAGAGCAATGTCGCTCAGATGTTCATGACATTGATGGTTGACAGGAGTCAACCAGTGCAAAATTCGAATGTCAGCGTGCATCATCGAACAACAGCAGATGGCCAGGAAGTGACAATATTAAAAAATTCGGAAAATGGAAGTTATTTCAAGCTGTCAGAAGAAGGAGCATTTATCTGGCAATTACTCGACGGCAGGCACACCATGCAGGAAATTACCATGGCGCTGGCCGAACAGTTTAATGTTTTTGCGCCTGATGTCGTTGCCGCACTTATCTCCAAGCTTACCAAGGCGGGATTCATTAGCAACATCGATATTCATGAAGAGGCCAAATTAAGTAAAATGCCGTTGTGGGTCAAGGCAGTAGTAAAAATACGCAGGATCCTGGAATTTCGAATTGCATTCGGCGACTCCGATAAATGGATCACAAGGATGTACGATAAGTATGTTCATTTTCTATTTACCTGGCTTGGACAGGTGGTGCTGGCGGTAACAGCCATTTCAGGGTTGGCTGCATTTATTTACTATACGCCTAATATCCTTCTGTTTTTTAGTTTCAAGCATGTAAGCCTTTTGTTGATCCTTGGACTCATTCCGTTAAGTCTGGTTGAGGTAATCTTGCATGAACTGGGACATGCATTTGCTGTCAAGGCCTATGGACGTGAAGTTCATTACATCGGGGTTGGTTGGTACTGGCTTGGGCCGATTGCATTTACTGATACGTCGGATATGTGGTTGTCGGCGCGCAAGCCGAGGATGTTAGTGAATCTTGCGGGCGTCTATGTGGATGTCTTGTCTGCGGGCATCTCTGCATTGGTTATATTATTGATTTCCAATCCCTATTTGCAAGGCATGCTGTGGTTATTTGCATTGTACACCTATATTGGTGGATTTCGCATGTTGAGTCCTCTGCAGGAAATGGATGGGTACTATATTTTGATGGATTGGGTGGAAAAACCTCGCTTGCGTCAGGCAGCGGTTATCTGGCTCGTGAAGGTGTTTCCCAAACTATTCCGGCAACCCGTTCCTTTAGGCAAATACAAACCGGAAATCACTTATTGGGTGGCATGCTTGCTGTATCTGGTATGTGTGAGTGCCCTGACCCTGACTGTGCTTGCCTTTGTGTTTGCAATTATCGGGATGCAATCCAATCCATATCTTAGCCTTGCGGTGCCATTTATTGTGGTTGGATTTTCGTGCCTGAGTATCATTGCCGATATCCGCAACCAGGCGGAGGAGTGATTTATTTGTGGAAAGTCAGGCAAATAGTTGTGCCTTTATCCACTTCGCTGGTGATAGAAATTTTGCCCTGATGCAAATCAACGATGGACTTAACAATGGATAGCCCGAGCCCTATTCCGCCGGAATGTTGAGAGCGGGCAGAATCAACACGATAAAAACGGTCAAAGATTTTAGGCAAATGTTCAGATGCAATTCCGATTCCGTTGTCCCGCAAGGTAATTTGCACAATATTCTGGTAAGTAGTGATAGCAAATCGTATCCATCCGCCTGATGGTGTGTACTTCAAGGCGTTGGAAAGAATATTGCTAATCATTCTTCGAAACATAATGGAATTTACTCGCAATTCAGCCTGGCCTTCACAGCTGACCGAAATATTTTTTTCATCAGCCATGGCTTGATAGTAATCGCAAACTACGCCAATTTCATCATGCAGGTTCAGTAACGTCTTTTGTATTTCCAGCTGGGGATTCTCGGCGCGAGACAAAAACAGGATATTTTCTATCAACTGGGAAATTCGATGTAATTCTTCAAGATTGGATATGAGTACCTGTTGATATTCATCTACTGTATGTCCGCGCGATAAGGTAATTTCGGTTTCGCCAATCAGGTTGTTGACAGGTATTCTTAGTTCATGCGCAAGATCAGATGAAAACTGTTTCAACCTGACAAATGAAGATTCAATTCGGTCAAGCATCTGGTTGAATGCGTTACCTAGCGCAGCAAGTTCTTTTGGCAGTGATCGGGGATCAATGCGTTGATGCAGGGACGTGACGGTGATTTTCTTCACTGTATCGGTTAGCACATATAGACTGCGCATGCCTCGGTGGGCGATAAAAAAGCCCAGTAATAATGAGCATAAAGCGCTTGCCAGCAGTGCAACAATAAGAAACTTTCTGTCGCTGAATACGGCGTGCTGGTAAGAAATATCCAGTGCGATTTGCAAATAGCCGTATGCATTATTTCCCAGTCTAACCGGGGATTGGATTAGCAAATACTTGTTATCACGATTTGAATACCAGCGGTAGTTCCGTTTTAACAATCGCTTGTTAGCATGAACATCCGGGTTTGTGACCGGCAGAATGGAAGACATACCCGGTGTTTCAATCAGCATTTTGTTATTTTCGTCAAAGACACGGATATAATGTCTATAAATGCTGTCACCTGGCTTTGTCGGATAATCAATGACTTCTTGTTTTAGCGCGGTCAGATTCGGATGTTTGTTTTGTAATATGTACTGTAGTGTCTCGACCTCATCTGAAAGAAACTGATAGTCCGCTTTATACAGGATATTGATTGTTTCCCAATATAGAAATAACGTAATAAGAGTTAGCAGGGTAAATGCCGCCAGACTATAAAATAAGGTCAGACGAGATCTGATAGACGTCTTTTTAATTATCCCGGGTTTAACGCTCTTCAAGAACATACCCCATGCCGCGAACAGTATGAATTAATTTCTTTTCGAAAGGATCATCAACTTTCTGCCGTAATCTTCTGATTGCAACGTCCACGACGTTTGTATCACTGTCAAAATTGATATCCCATACGGATTCGGCTATCAAGGTGCGGGATAACACTTCGCCGGTTCGTTGAGCCAGCATCACAAGAAGGGCAAATTCTTTTGGTGTTAAATTCAGGCGTATTGAACCTCTGGTTGCCTTATGTTTGATGATGTCAATCGTGAGATCCGAGATGGTCAGGTTATCAGAAGACTGGGTGGATCCGCGGCGTAGCAGCGAGCGTATCCTGGCAAGCAATTCGGAAAATGCGAACGGCTTTACAAGGTAATCATCTGCACCTAGCTCCAGTCCTTTTACTTTATCTTCGACGCCGTCTCTCGCCGTGAGAAACAGAACTCGTGCATCAGGGTGCAGGCGGCGTATATCTTTAATGATGGTCCACCCGTCAATTTTTGGAAGCATGATATCGAGAATAATTAAATCATAATGATAGTTGGTCGCAAGGAACAAACCATCTTCTCCGTTCGATGCAATATCTACCAGAAAACCGCTTTCACTCAATCCTTTGTTTAAATAGGCAGCTGTTTTGCTTTCATCTTCAACTATTAATATGCGCATGATGTTTACAATAACCAATATAATTCAATAAGTTGCAATATAAATGACCAGTAAAACACGTAGGATATGATAAATAAAATACACATTGATTGCCAATAAATTGTATATATTTTGCCAAATAATCATTTTACAGAGGGGAAGTGTTATAATTTTAAAATAATAAAAATGTGACAAGGATATGACTTATGCGCAAAGGCATCTTCCTGACAGTCGTCATCATTTTAATCATTCTGGCAGTTTGCGTCTCTCCCTTCATAGATGGATATTTATTCAAATCAAATTTTTTGAATCTTGTTAATGCGCTTGCCAAGCGATCAGCCAATCATCCACTCAAGATCGAAGTAGAGGAATATGATCTGGGGTGGCTGAAATCGCATGTGAAGTTCAGAATCATGCCTCTCGATAAGCGTGCAGCGATTTATTTTCCCAATGGAATGACGGTCGTAAATGATATCTCGCATGGTCCGTTTGCCTATGATACAACAGAAAACAAATATGTTTTTGCGTATGCCGTTATCAATGGTGAAACAGATCTTTCTCCGGAAATACAGATGCTCTGGTTTGGTCACCCGCTATCTCAGCCATTCATGAAATCACAAACAACGGTATCATTTAACAATATCTGGTCTCAGAATATCAGCCTTGCGCCGATTATCATGCCAAATATAGCAACAATAAAATTTGCTGATTCAAAATCTGTATCAAGGTTCGTGCTTGAAAGTAACATGATCAAGGAAATGATACTCAATGGTACATTTGGTGCGATCTCAGTGCAGGGAGACGCAAACAATCCAGGGGTTCCTGATGCCACCATTCAACCAATCACGGTATACCAGCATTCCATCAGGCAGACGAACGGATTATGGAATTCAACCAGTGAATTTTCGACACCCAAAATATCCATTCAATGGAAAGACGGCCGCAGTGTCAACATTGAAAAACTTGATCTTAGCTCGGTGCGTGGTATGGGTGCGAATGATCTATATAGCGGTTCTCTGAAAATATCCATGAACAAATTGGAAATTCAGGGTAATGATATACCGCCTGTTTCATCAGCGAACTTAAATGTTGAGCTGAATGATCTGGATCCTGCGGGGTTAATTGCATATATCGATTATCTGAAAAATCATAATACCGATTCATTCACCTATGAAGATCTTGAGACCATACACAATCTGCTGTTAAAGGTGCTTACACCGACAAGTAATCTGAATTTGAGCCTGGCATTTAATACTTCATCAGGAATGTTTTCTCTGCGTGCCAGGATTTTTCTGCAAGGATTGCCTTCGCCGCTATCGCCACAGGAAGTTGTCAGGAATGTTCATGTTGAAAATACTGTCCGGATAGCTGCACCGTTGATGGTCAAAATGACCGAATTAGCTGTGGCAAAAATGAATGCGTATAGAATGGTACAAATGAACGTTTACTCAGCTCAACAGTCAGCGCTGCAATTACAAAACACAAATAACAACATTGTCACTCCCATGCAGCAGAAAGTTGCTGACCTGCTGCAAAAAGGGAAAATATCATTTCAGGAGTCCATGCGGATACTCGATTTGGCAAATGAACATTTGACTGCAGATGCGTTTGCTGAAAAGGTGAAGGCCAATGTATCTCCTGAGATAGCAGATCAATTGGTTCAAACGTATCAAATCCAGTTAGCGAATCCCACGCAAAGTACCACCATGAACCCAGCACAGCAGAACGGACCTTCCCAATTCACACCGCTGACACCCGAGCAGATAACGGATCAGGCGCAGAAGATGATAGATAATTGGGTAGCACAAGGCTATCTTGTGAAAGATAAAAATGATTATGTTGCACAGGTGAGTTATGCGAATGGAGTGATGAAAATTAATGGCAAGGAAATGACGCCCCCTGTGCCAGTGCTTATGCCTGGTCCTGTCATGCCGCCAGCTCCCATGACACCGCAGGCACCAGCCATGACACCGCAGGCACCAGGTTCCTAATGCGGTAGTAAATTCGGAGATAAATCAAATCTTCATGGGAAGAATGACCAGCTCTTTGCCCAGCAAATGCAGGTTACGTTGAACAGTCAGTGGTGTTTCGTTGTGGAGAATACGAGTAATAACATTATCACTCTCAAAGATCAGTTTGCTGGAAAAGAAAATACAATTAGGATATTTTTTGCTGACCTTTATTGCCAAGTTGGTCAACTCTTCCACTGTGTCCGTTCCAAATGAGGCATAGGCTTCCGCGGCAATACCATATTGATGACAATAATCCACGAAATATTTCAGGTTCTCATTAACTTCGCTACGCATCTTTTCCAGCGAACTTTGTCCTGCAAAACTTTCCACATCGACAATACCGGCGCTTAAAAAAACAAAATTTTTGAAGTGTCGGGGAAATATTCTAATGACATTAAGCAGGGTATGCATTGCCACCCCGGTGCTTTTCCCCACCAGAATCACAGCAGTAGGCTGTTGTGGATCCATAGGTACCGGATTGAGCGGGTGAACGATAGGTTGTTTAAGTTGAATATCAAGCTGAGCCAGCTTTTTGCTGAATTTGTTGTAGTGTCTTTTGATAAGCAGACAAATGAAAATGACGGTACAGGTAATCACAACTGTCAGCCATCCGCCTGACTGGAATTTGGTGATTAAAGTGATACAAAGAATACTGCTGGTGATTGCGAATGCGAGAAATGAGAATAACAGTCGCCAAAACCATATGGGCGAAGCTTTTTTCTGTTGACGTGCCCAATAGACACACATGCCAAACAGGGAGAGCGAGAAGGTAATAAATACATTGATACTGTATAAAACAACCAGCAAGGACACTTTTCCCTGGCACCAAAGTAAAATGGCGATAGCAAAAATGCCAAACAGGAACAAACCATTTTGAATGACCAGCCTGGTTGAAAGATGGCGAAAGCGGTTTGGCATCCAACCGTCGATTGCCATGTTTGCAAGTACACTGGGCCCAGCCAGAAATCCGGTATTGGCAGCGACAAATAATAGCCCTGCTTCAAGCAGCAGTGTGATCAACAGCAGGATTTTGCCAGTCTCGGAATCACCAAGAATGGAATGGAATACAATAGCATTCAATGTTTGCCCTATCTGAGGCTTGGGTTCCCATAGCAGAAAGAGCAAGATCATTCCCGCAGCGGTCATGCTTAATGAAATTGCCATGTAAAACATGGTCCATTTTCCGGTGACAACGCGCGGTTCACGCAAACGATTAACATTGTTGGAAACTGCTTCCAGACCAGTATAAGTACCGCTGCCAAGAGAATAGGCATGCAAAGTGAGCGCCAATACAGGAATCCAGCCAACAGCAGCAATCGTGTTCTTGGTTTCCTCAATTGTGGTTGGCACAATCAGCATCAATCCCTGGTGATGGGCAATAATTCCGTACACAATCAGGCAAACATGAATAACGAAGAACCCCAAAAAAATAGGCAAAAGAAACTTGATGGATTCTTTCATTCCACGCATGTTGAGCAGCAATAAAACGAATATCAGGCCAACTTCCGAAACCAGTTTAAATTTTAAAAATGTGCTAGGTAAAATACTGAACATGGCATCCATCGCGCTGGCGGTTGAAACTGCGATAGTCAAGACATAATCCACTATCAAGGCTGCGCCTGATACTAAACCAATGTGGGGGCCCAGTAATTGCGATGCAACTTTATATCCGCCGCCACCGCTCGGAAAGAGTTCAATGACCTGGTTATACCCAAGTGAAATGACAAAGACAGTGACAGCGGTTGCGATGGCAATGTATAACGCAAAGTGTGGATGTGGTCCAAGTGCAATGTATGCTTCTTCCGGACCATAACAGGAAGACGATAAACCGTCTGCGCCCAGTCCAACCCAGGCGAGAAAAGCAACAAGTGATACATGGCGCAGAATTTGGGGATTGAATGGATTTAATGGATCACCAATCAACAATTGTTTTATTTGTTTGCCTAATGACATACCTTTCCCTTACCTCATCCAGCACCGGGGTGCCTTAGTTCCTGTTTTGTTGTAAACGCGCAATTCGCTTTTCTAATGGGGGATGAGTTGAGAAAATTTCTAACCAGTTGGAATGGTGAGCAATTTTGAATGCAGCCAGTGAAGGCGCTCTGGCATCTTCGATTTCAGATGCATTTTGTAACCTTCTTAACGCAGCGATCATTTTTTCACGGCCGGCTAGCTTTGCTCCGCCAGAATCAGCGCGGAATTCCCGCCAGCGGGAAAAGGCGGCAACCAGTATGCTTCCGAGAAGAGTAAAGAGGATGTCGAAAACGAAGGTCAGCAAGTTATAAGCGACATAGGAGAATTCACCGCTGCGCTCATCGCCCCGCATCGCGACGGAAATACTGTAGGCAATAATGCGGGACAGAAACATGGCGAATGAGTTGATCACGCCCTGAATAAGAGTCATGGTAACCATGTCGCCATTCGCGATATGCGAAATTTCATGACCTAATACGGCTTCAATCTCATCACGGTTCATGCTCATTAGCAACCCTGAGGACACTGCAACGAGCGCACGATTTTTTGCAGGGCCTGTGGCAAATGCGTTTAATTCAGGAGACCGATAGATACCAACTTCCGGCATGGATTTAAGACCGGCCTTGTTTGCCAGGCTGTAGATAAGTTCAAGCAGAAAGCGCTCCTCTCGGGTAGCATTATTAGGATTAATAATGACAACGCCCATGGCCAGTTTGGCTATAAACCTGGATAAAAGCAGAGAAATGAAAGCGCCGCCCATGCCCCAAATCAGGCAGAAGATGGCAAGGCTTTCGTAATCGATTCCATAAGAAGTAAGAAATGAATGTAATCCCAGGACACTGAAAATAATAGAAATCGTAGTGATTACGAGAATATTGGTCGCGATGAAAAGTAAAACTCGTTTAAACATATGATGAGTCCCCGCTTTTAATGCTAGGTATTATATCTCTTTTTGTGACAGAAGTTGATGGGGTTTTATTCGATAGTTTCCTGAGCAATCAATATGCTTGCTGGTCATCAACCATGCATGTTTCCCCTGCCCGCCAAATGTGGCGCAGGCAGGGTGGAGTGGTCTCTTGAATTAAAAATTTATTTCGGTTGCATACGCAGGGCGCCGTCCAGACGGATTACTTCACCATTTAACATGGGATTCTCAATAATTTGTTGTGCCAGCATGGCGTATTCTTCTGGCCTGGCAAGACGCTTGGGAAACGGTACCATGGCTTCAAGCGAAGCGCGGGCCTCAGGCGAGATTTTTCCAAACATTGGTGTGTCTACCAAACCAGGAGATATGGTCATTACCCGGATGCCAAATTGGGCAAGCTCACGGGCTGCTGGTAAGGTCAGGCTCACAATGGCGCCTTTGGAAGAACTGTAGGCTGTCTGGCCGATTTGTCCTTCAAATGCCGCAACCGAAGCAGTATTGATGATGACCCCGCGTTCTTCGCTGTCACCTATGGGTGGCAGCGGGAGCATGGCCGCGGCTGTCTGGCTCATCACATTAAACGTACCTATCAGATTGATTTCAATGACTTTTCTGAATTCATCCAGGGGCATGGGACCTTGCTGATTGACCATTCGTCTGCCGTGTACAATTCCTGCGCAATTGATGCAGATGCGTGCGGCGGTTCCGAAGTGTTTTTGAACTTCAACAAGGGCTGATTTGACACTTTCAGGCTGGGTGACATCGCAAGTGACGGCTAACCCCTGAATTTCTCCAGCTATTTTTTCGGCCGCATCTTTATTCAAATCGAACAATGCGACTTTTGCGCCATGTTGGCTTAGTCTTCTGGCGGTAGCTGCGCCCATCCCGGATGCGCCGCCTGTCACAATTGCAACACAATTTTTAATTTCCACAACATTTATCCTTATTCTGATTAATTTATACCCGTGGTCTGCCACAGCAACCTTGCTTCATGCGTGTGGAGCAAGAAAGATACGATGGATTTTTTTGAATCCCGCACGCGCATTATCATACACAGTATTTAATTATTCCAGTCGATAAAACATGGTGATAACATCTGCCGATTATTGCGATGTACATGGAGTAAAGTGATGAAAATACTTGTAGCCGTAAAAAGAGTGATTGATTACAAGGCATCTATACGGGTGAAATCAGACGGATCAGGTGTGGAGACAGCCAATGTAAAAATGTCAATGAATCCTTTTGACGAAATTGCAGTAGAAGAAGCCGTGCGAATTAAGGAGAAAGGGTTGGCCAGTGAGGTTGTCGTCATTTCTATTGGCAGTGATACCAGCCAGGAAGTTTTACGTACGGCACTCGCCATGGGAGCTGATCGTGCCATTCTAGTCAGGACAGATTCCGAAATACAGCCATTGGCAGCAGCAAAAATTCTGAAGAAGATTACTGAAAAGGAGTCACCGCGGCTGGCCATACTTGGAAAACAGGCGATCGATACAGACAACAATCAAGCGGGCCAAATGCTCGCTGCGTTGTTGAATTGGCCGCAAGGAACCTTCGCCTCCAGGCTCGATTTTCATGATGACGGCGTCAGTGTTACACGAGAAATTGACGGTGGACTGGAAACACTTTTTTTAAGCTTGCCTGCTGTCATCACGACGGATCTGCGTTTGAATGAACCGCGTTATATATCGTTGCCCAACATTGTTCAGGCTAAACGCAAACCGATTGATATTCTCCCTGTTGAAACACTCGACGTCGATATTGCTCCGCGCATAACAACACTGCATGTTGCGGCTCCCGGAAAACGTCGTTCCGGCGTCAGGTTAGACAGTGTGACAGATCTTGTTAATCGCTTAAAGCATGAAGCACAGGTGATATAATGAAAATTTTAATTGTTGCTGAACATAATAACCAGAGTGTTAAGAATGCTACGCATCATGTCATTACTGCGGCCAGGCAGCTGAGCGATGATATCGATCTGCTCATTGCTGGATCGGGGTGTAAAAATGCAGCTGAAAGTGCCTGTTCTTTGCCTCATATCAAGCAGCTGCTGGTTGCTGATCATGATGTTTACGCGCATCAGCTGGCTGAGAATTGCGCGGTGCTCGTTTCTGAAATCGGTAAAAATTATGATTATATCCTGGCTCCGGCTACAACATTTGGTAAAAACCTCTTGCCGCGCGTCGCCGCACTGCTTGATATGGCCATGATCAGTGACGTTACAAAAATTATAACTGCTGATACATTTGAACGGCCGATTTATGCCGGCAATGCCATTGCTACAGTAAAATCACAAGATAGAACCAAGGTTTTGACTATCCGAACCACAGCCTTTCCAGCGGCAAAGGAAAATTCAGAATCATCTGCTGTGATGCGAAATGTTTCCGAGGTTTATCCCAATACACTTTCCCGGTTTGAGAGTCAGACCCTGACTCAATCGAAACGACCGGAACTCACTTCTGCGCGTGTTGTTATTTCTGGCGGACGCGGATTGAAGAGCGCGGAGAATTTTAAAATGCTCGAAGATCTTGCCGATCGTTTGGGTGCGGCTGTTGGCGCATCTCGCGCAGCCGTTGATGCCGGTTTTGCCCCGAATGATTATCAGGTTGGGCAGACAGGTAAAGTTGTTGCTCCTGACCTTTACATTGCGGTTGGTATATCAGGTGCGATACAGCATCTTGCGGGCATGAAAGACAGCAAAGTCATTGTGGCGATCAATAATGACGCTGAAGCACCCATTTTCCAGATTGCTGATTACTGGCTGGTAGGAGACTTATTCAAGATCATACCTGAATTGCAAAATGAACTGGCCAAGGTACTTTCTTAGGAAGAGAGAGTTTGATCCGGTGGCTGTCTTTGATGGCTGAAATAGTCCTGTATCACTATTTTTGTCACCGGATCCCGAATGCATCATTGCGAGCAAGCAATCGGAGCGTGGATATCCATGAAGATATTCTTGAATTCAATTGGATGATGGCAGGAGTGACATGAAAGACATCTCACGATCCTCAGCAATGAAGTTTGTTGTCATGATAGGCATCGTCAGCATGTTTGCTGACATGACTTATGAAGGTGCTCGCAGCATTACAGGCCCTTATCTGGGGATGTTGGGTGCCAGTGCGGCAGTTGTGGGTTTTACCGCCGGTTTTGGCGAGTTTCTTGGCTATGGATTACGTCTTTTTTCGGGATATCTGGCTGACAGGTCAGACCGATATTGGTTGATTGCCATCATTGGGTATGTGGTCAATCTCGCGGCTGTTCCGTTGCTTGCCCTGGCTGGGCACTGGTGGATTGCGGGATTGCTGATTATTCTTGAGCGGGCTGGAAAAGGAATACGTGTCCCACCGCGAGATGCCATGTTGTCACATGCAGCGCAACGAGTCGGGATGGGTTGGGGCTTCGGGTTGCATGAAGCGCTTGATCAAGCCGGAGCCATGACGGGACCGCTACTGGTTACCGCTGTTCTTTATTTCCAGGGGAAATATCAATTCTGTTTTGCCATACTGGCTTTTCCGGCGATGGCCTCGCTGTTCATGTTGTTTTTCTCCCGTGCGCAATATCCTGATCCACATGCATTGGAAGACCAGTCGCAATCATTTGAAATGACGAGCCTGAAGCATAACAAGGCATTCTGGATATATCTTGCTGGAGCCTCGCTGGTCGCCCTTGGATATGCGGATTTTGCTTTGATTGCATTTCATTTTGGAAAAACAAGCCTGCTTTCTCCCTTATGGATTCCTGTCACCTATGCGATAGCGTTAGGGGCGAATATCCTGATGTCACCATTGTTGGGGCATCTGTTTGATCGCATGGGATTTATTGTTCTCATCGTCATTACCCTGATCACCAGCTTTTTTGCGCCGCTTGTATTTTTGGGAGGAGCGGCTGCTGCCATGTTTGGAACGCTTTTATGGGGTATAGGAATGGGTGCCCAGGGATCCTTAATGCGTGCGATTATTGCCCATATGGTGTCCGGTGGAAAAAGAGGTTCTGCGTATGGAATATTTAACTCCGTTTTCGGACTATTCTGGTTTATAGGAAGTGCTGTGATGGGAATTTTGTATGATTTTTCAATTACTTCGCTGATAATATTTTCTCTTTTGGCGCAATTCCTGTCGTTGCCGGTACTCTGGAAAGCACTTAGGGTTCAGCGTGGATAAATTCTAATAAGTCCATGAAAAATGCAGTGAATCATGTACATGATTCTTAAATGCATTGCTATAATTAAAATAGTAGTACATCTATAAAGCGTAAAGCGGGTAAATAAATGTCATCAAATAATGATTATGACAAGAATAAAGTATTACAAAACGGCGATCAGGAAAGCGGCGGAGATCAAACCGGTACCACTGGCAGCGGTGGTCAGGGCGGCAAGATTGAATTCCACGATTTCCTGGCGACGGGTGCAAATGTACGCGATGACTTGCTTTCGTTTGAAGAGAAAAAGCATCTCATTGCGACTCATAAAGATGTACATGAGTTAAAAGTCAAACAGCAAAAAGAAAAACGAGATCAATACAAGAATCTCAAAGAGGGCAAGGTTACCCTGAAATCCTTTCGGGAAGGATTGATGGCATCCGGTGTGAACGCGCAATTCAAGGCAAATCCGATATTGGCAAGATCCGCCCAGTTCAGCGGTATAGACAGGCAAGTCAACCAATTGCCAACAGAAAATCTTGCTGAAACCAATCAGGAGAAGCGTGACGAATTACTGAATGAACTCAAGTATCGGTTGGGTTATCAACCCGCACCCGCTTTTAATCCTAAACCTCATGGACCCGGGTATTAATTACAACTATGGTATCTCTTGCAGATGCAATCTTACAGGAAGAAATTGATAACGTACGTCATTTGTTGCGTTATGGCGAGGATGTTAACCAGATTGACGAATATGGCTTTACCCCGCTTATCGAAGCAGCCATAGTCGATAACCTTGAAATGAGCAGACTGCTGTTAAGCCATGGCGCAGATGTTAATAAACAAGATGTAACTGGTGGTACGGCACTGCAATGGGCAGTTGAAAACAATAACCAGGAGTTATGCAAACTGCTTATCAAACATGGCGCAAATCCGAATTCATATAATTTTTCCGGGCAGCCAGTTCTTGTTATGCCGATTCTCAGGCAGCAATCGGATTTAAGACAATTACTTGTCGGTGCAGGCGCTGATCAAGTTTTCGCGCAAGATTTTATTAATACCAAATTGCTGGGGCATATGTTTGAGCTGGTAGGAACAGCAGATATTGTTGACCCGCAGAACCATTATGTTGATGTCGACTTTGAAGGATTTTTTCTTGAAATTACCATCGGACTGATTTCTGAATCACTTGACCAGTTTCAAAATCATTTTGCCGCACGGCAACTAAGACGCTATGCAGGATTATCACGATTCATTGTTGAAATCATGCAGCGTGCCTCTCAATTAATAAAATATCAACAGTATCGGGTTGATATCAGAAAATACCAGACGCAAATTGATACCATATTGCGCCAGGAGCCTGTACTGATACCAGTGGGTTACGAGGGACATGCAATCACATTTATCAAGCGCGGCGATCTCTGGGTAAAATGTGACAGGCGCGAAGACAGCCGTTTGTATGATCATGTCATGTTTTACAGGATACGGAACAAGGAGAGAGCGAAGCCGGATTTTTTAAAAAGCCTGATTTATAAAAGACAGAGTGACGAATATATCAACGAAGCACTGGATGAAATTCTGGATCTGGAACCTGTCACAGAGTTGAAGGTCGAGGCACAAATCAGTGGAAATTGTTCATGGGCGAATGTTGAAGCCTCCATTCCTGCGATTTTTTTTCTGGTAATGATGCAAATGAGCAATGATTCACAGGCTCTCGCGTATTACAAGACATTATCATTGAATTATTTTCATCGCTGGCGCGAATGGAACAAAGATCGGGCGTTGCATTATTGCATACAAAGCTATAAAGAGGGCGATGCTATCCGTAAGGCATGCAAGGCTGAGATACTGGCGGCAATCTTGTTTCAGCGTTGCGAAATGAGCAATACCGCTGATAGGGAACGCATCGAATTGATTTTATCAGTTTTATTGAATTCTCCTTATGAATATATCCTGCACAACTATCTTCGAGTTTATTATTTTGAAAATTACACTGAAGAGGGCAAGCGGTTTGCGGAAATGCTGAAACAGTATGGCTACAAGCTGAGATAAGATGCCATCTCGTTTACCAAACGCAAGACAGGCTGATCAGGCGTTTCCTTCCAATCAGATGCTGCAAATCATGTTTTTCGGATAATCATCCGTCTAATATATTGATTTTTAAAAGTTAATCCTGAATTTGGTTTTCGTCTTTTCATCGTGATCTATACTCTAATTATAAATAATCTAAAGAGCATTAATTATGAAAACACAAAACGATGTTCATGATTCATTGTTCAGTATTTTCAAGCAGCGTATCCAAAAATTATCTGAATCACAAGAAAGCATAAGCAAGCCACTGCACCAGCAGGCGAGGGACATGGGCCGTCACGTAGCTGAGGGAATCAAAGCGGTGGGGGAAGGGGTGTGGAGCCGGCGGCATGATAAATCCGGGAAGC
>JAJPJI010000033.1 GCA_021324305.1 Gammaproteobacteria bacterium
AACACATATGATGAAAAAAACGACCGGGTAGACATCGCAAAATTAAAAACCGCCCTGGAGAACCCCGAACTAAGGGAATACATTGTAAGCGGCACATTCAAGCGCACTGATCTTGTCTATCACACATCGGAATCCATCAGGGAAAGAATCCTCTCTGCAGCGGAAAACATGCTAGGCGTACAAGTTACTGCAAGCAAACAATCTCCCCTGAGAAAAATAACAACAAGGTTTGGCTTGAATGCCAGCTCACAGAAAACACCATCTGTCACCACACCGGCTCAACTTTCAACCAGCGCACCTTCAAAACCAGATGTGCTTCTTGAACACAATGCCGCCAGCGATTCTCGCCCTCATATTGAATCCGGCAAGCTAAAAAAGCCCATGCTGCCCTTTGTCAGTAAAGTTGGAAGCACAAAAATTCACGAATCAGCCTTTATTCAAATATCACATGCTGTTGATTTAGCCCATCAAAAAGCGGAAACGGCAAAACACGTTGAAGCGATCCGCCGCTCTACGTTGCCGGAAACTGGCACAGAAAAAAGCAGACATGAACGCAAGATGATAGATCAACGGATCGCCGTTCTTGATCATGAACTTGATCTTGCCAGAAAGCATATTCAGGCTCTTCAGCACGAAATGAATGCTGAAGACGCAATGGAAAAAGAAGAAGCAAAAAAAACGCGCCAAGCCATCGAATTTCAGTTGTTACTCGTTGAGCAAGACAGAATTAAAAACAGACATCCTGAACAGGAACTGTCACAAACAGATATTGAAGCTCATCAGGAACGAAAAGAAGGAAATATTGTGTTATCGGCCATGCTAGCCGAACGTGTCCAATTACAAAACCTTGCCATGGAATTACGCGAACTCATCGAGTCAAAGAAAAGCGGACTGGAAGCGGCACAAAAACTTCAATTAAGGGAAGACATACTTAAACGCGACATTGAGCACGCCAAAATCGAAGTAAACAATGAGAAGGCAGCTCTAGTAAAAAACCGTCAAGGAAAGAATCTACCCATTCAGGATGCAGTCAGGATACTGTCCGACCGCAAATCAGTCGATCAGATTATCATTTTGCTCGAACAGCAAATCGAGCTTGAACACAGACTGATAACGATCTTACAGCACATCACCCCATCCAGCGACAGCAAAATTCGCGAGGAAGGCATTAAAAAAATACATGAAATTCAAGATAAAATCGCTTTAACTCAAAAATCCATTGAATCGCACGAAAAGCAGACAGGTACCGATAATCCTGAATTAATTGCAGCGAAGAAATTGATAGATGCTATCGGTGTACAGCTGTACCTTACAAAACGCATTTCCAGGATGCTTCATGATAAATTCAAACGCGAAGAAGAAGAGCGGTTAGCTCTGGCCTTCCAGGAAGCCACAAGAATCATGTCGCTGCAACAGTCTGCAAAATTGAAAATTCAGGAATTGACAGAAAGACTGCAATCCACAAAAAGCAGCCTCGATGATATAGACAGAAAACTCCAGGAGCTCGAACCGAAAGAAATCGAAAGAAGACACCATACTCCACATATCGATGTCGCAAGAAGACGGCGCGAGGCAGCCGATGACTTAATCAAGGCGTTGAAATCTGAAATTGAATTACAGGAAATGATCATTCATGCCCAACTAAATGAATTAGAGGCCACCAATGAAGTGGAAGCGATCAAGGCGCGTGAAGAATTAACAGAGATTCTTTCCCATGAAAATCGAATCCGCACGCTTGTTTTGGAGTGCGAAGAAAGCCTGCGTCAATTTTCTCTCACGCCCGATTCCGATGAAGAAGACATTATTGAAGCCAGATCAGCCGAAATAATCCTGAAGCCGCTTCGAACCAAACTAAGCCTGCTGAGAAGCACCATTGTTATTTACAATTCACTGATTGATGCAAAACGCGAACAGTTGAGCATCAACGATATAACCGCCAGCGGCGAAGTACCGCCTGTGTCGAGAAAAGAAAAGCGCTTCAAGTTAAAGGATTATAAATCCATATTTAGCAAGCCCCTGGCGGAGGCAAAATCATCGGTTGAAATCGGCAAATCCACCGATTTATCAATTAAAATGATCGATTCAAGCGTTAAAAATTACAAAATACTCACTGATGCAGCCATATTTCACATTGGCCAGCTAAAAAAACTCAGAAAAGCACACACAGATAATCAAGATTTCAATCTGTTCATTAATCGCCTGGCAACCATTCGGTCTGAACTGGAACGGGCAAAATCATTTGAAGAGATTCAATCAATCAAGGACAGCATCACTGATCTGGTGGATCAATTTGCGGAAAATATCATTGAGATCAATTCAATCGTTTCATTCGTCAGAAAATCATTCAGTGAGTTCGAAGCAGCCAGCAAGATACAGCAGCAAATTCTGTCCGAATTACGGCAGCGAGCCCTAAGCACTCCGGATCTGGAGCAAAGCCAGTTACAACAGTTTCGCGATAAAATCGGAAAAGCCAGTGCAAGCGAACTGATAAAATATTATGATGAAAATATTGATAAACTAAGATCGATAAAAAATAAAAATATTGGCGCGCTCATTTATTACTGCCGGCAAACGAGTAATCTGTTAAGCCCAACGGAAATAAATGAAATAACTTATATCAATATTGGGGCAGCCACCGGCTCGGAAATCGCAAAAAACCCCGATTCTCTCCACGCCAGATCATTAATGCAGGCCATGGGGGAGCTTGGCAAATTTGAACAGTCTATCGAAACAGTCAACACCCAGACAAAGGCAAGAATAACCAAATCCAAACAAACACTTCTCGAAGCTCAAAACGCACTCAAAACACGTCTTGAGCCAATATCTGCCGATCTCATTTCCATTGACATCCTCCTTCAGCAAAAAGCCGTCAAGGACAGCAAAAGCATCAATGATATCAAAGAAAAATTTGAAATGATGCTGAAAATCAAAGCCAGCCTTGCCAACGCAATCGCACAGCAGGACGCTCTGATAAAGGATATAGATGAGCACATTGAGCGCCTCATGCAAGTCAGCGAATACGATCTTGATTACGACTTGCAAAAAAATCGAGTTGATTTCTCAAAATATACCAAAATTTCGATTCTCAACGACTTGCGCAAACGGCGCGAAGAACTGATCAGCAAAAGAACCTCCGAAACACCCGCCCTGAAGGATCTGGAGTTGCTGATAAACTCAATAATAGAAGAAACCAGACCACTTATCGCAGACAAAATCCGGGATGCATATCCTGACATCAGCCAGACAGCAGACACGATAAGAACAACGACCGATCGCAAGCTGGAAGCCCTTAACCAGGCCATCAGCAAATTGAAGCTGCCGGACATTCATGAAAATGCAGAGGCATTTGCGAAGCATATTGAAGCCTGCCAATCCATTGAATCCGAATTACGAATACTATCGATGTCAGTTCAGGAATTGAAAAACAAGCCCGTCGAAATCATGCGTCTGGAAGAACATGAGAAATGGATGAAACAACATCAAATTCCTTCACCATTTTCTGAGAGCCTTGGCCTTATTTCGGAAACAGACAAGCATATCGCCGCAGCATTCACCAAGATTGGCGGCATCAATGTCGACATGATCAGACTGCTGGAAGATAACATTTCCCAATTAGTCAGCGCCGATCAGAAAAAGAATGCAGAACAAATCAAAAAACTGCTCGCCCTGCGCAATGAACTCATTGTTGGCTTCTCGCGCGATCTCACTGCATGGAGTACCAAGATTTTTGTCAGCCTGACATCTGATGATCTGGCCGCCCGGACAACCAAATCCGATTCAGCCTCCCTGGCAAATGCGTTTTTAGCATACGAAAAACTTGTATACTTCATACAGGCTGACATTTTGCAATCCAGGTCGCTTGAAACACGCACGCTTGCCATGGAGCGCTGGATAGCTATCATGCGCCACTGCTATGAAAACCATGACTATCATACCCTTTATTCAATCGAGAGCGCATTGGGCGCTGTCCCCATTTTCAGGTTGTATGCGACCAAAGACGGCATTTCACAAGCCTCCAGGGAATTCCTTGGACAACTCGGCACCATCAAAAAAGCCATCAAAAGCGGCACATTCACAACGGATTCCTTCATTCCACACCTGAGTTCATTCCAGAGCCGCACGCTTCTTAACCAGAATGAAATTGGCGAACGCAAATTTACGCTGATGTATATCAAGGCAATCAACAAGTTAATCGATTCCCTGGGCGACAACCTGACAGATATCACACATTGTACTGAAGCAGACAAGCTGGAAGTATTAAAAGCCACGACAAACCAAATCCTGGAAAAATTGCTCACTGAAGCCAAAAACCTCCTGAAGGCACTACAAAACAAACCGGGAGAAAACGATATCAAGAAATTAATTCATCTGATCGAAACAATGGGAAGCATTGTTCAGCCATACAAAATCGGCATGGACGCCAGCAAAATCAACACCTACGAATTAAAGTCACATGCCAGTCAAGCACTGCCAAAAATTCGCGATACCATGGAGCATGATATCAAGCTGTACGAGGAACGAATTGCTGACATTCTCAAGCCCATCAAACTGGCACAGCAAAAAATGCAATCCAAGCCCCAATATCAGAACTCATTGCAACAGATAATCACTGAACTTGATCATACCAAGACTTTGGCCCTGGATAATCTTTCCCGAACAGCTGAACCCAGAGACAAATTCATACATCCAAGTCCCATTGTTCAGACCATCACAGATATACCATCTTCCTATGCTCCGGAAGGGCTTGATGGCAATTATATTGATACGTTAATCAGCAAGGAATTAAAAGCGGCACTCGGATCACGTCAAATTTCCCGCGTCATGGCAGATGAGTTCAACGAATATGCGAGGAAACTCCCTTCTCTCAAACAATCCAAAAAATTGCTGAATAGCCTGCTTAAAAAGCATGGCATCAGTTTCAATAGCGCAACCATTAACTTGATCCATGATGAGAATATCAGGATTTATTTTCTCGACAACATACTCAACCCCATTCTGGCGAAAATTCTGGCATCCCAGCTCCAATTCACAAGGATCAAGATAAGCGACCTTGCACTGATTGACCAGTTCAATCAGGCCATTTTTAACAAAATGGATAATGATGAATTGAAATCGCTCGCACGTAAAATGCGGCTTGAGTTATCCGACAACCAGATAGAATTGATCCAGGCCGAGAACATGCGCCTGCGCAATGAATTGCAAACTCGATCCATTGCCAGCCAGCAGGAACAAGTCGCCGCTCTCAAATATCACAAACAGCATGATATTCTCAGATCTGCCACAAGCGCTGATGAACTCAACAAGTTCAACAAATACACTTTCTCGACAGCCATAGACCAACCGATATTCATATTCTACGCCTCCATGACTATCGAAGATATACGGCGCGTTCTTGAAGACATCAATAGACGCATGAGCAATAAGGAACCTTGCCATATCGAACTGCAAAAATTATTCAGCAATGAGAATACTGGTGATCTGATCAGGGAATCAGGCCGCCTTTTTGAATTTTTTTCTGAATTATACGCACGATCAGCTGACATCATGGCATACTCTTTCATCGCCATAGACAAACAACTGACTGAAAATATCGATCCTTATGAATTTTATCGCGACCTGAACAAGGAACCGGCGCCTACCCTGCAAAAAATCATCGACAGATTCAACAACACCAGGGATTTCATTGTTGCCGATATTGTAAGCCGGTCATCGATTGAAGAAAGAACTCTGGCGATGGCGCACTGGATCCGGATTGCCTGGAAGTGCCTGAATAATCCGCATTTAACCGATTTGAACATGGCCTCATGCATTAATGCGGCACTGTCAGCCGCCTCTGTTGAACGATTAAAATCCACCTGGGCCGGATTACCCAAAGAGATACTGCAATTGCGCGATCAGATTGCTGAAACCTGCCAAATGCAAAGCAATTATGCCAACATGCGTAAGTATCTTGTCGCACATCCCAATACCATACCTTACATACATCCATTTGTTGCAGATTACACATTCGCTAGAGAAAAAAACCCGCACATAGAACTCCAGCAATTTCAAATTGCATATCGGGACAACCTGAAAATCCGGAGCAATATTGAAGAGATCAGACAAACACCTTTCAACATACAACCCTCTCCGGTATTCATGTCTGCTGTTTCCGATGTAAAACTCAAAGAGAACGAAGCTTATAACGCCAGTCTCTCCATTGAAAAGCGCGGAGAATCCATCGAACCAGGCAAACTACTCAGCCACACCAATCCATACGCGTATGCAAGAACCTTTATGCTTCCTCCGCCGTCAGACAAGCAGCCTGGCAAACTGCCCTCTGTACCCAGACGTCATCTTCTTATTCTGTCAGCAGCCAACGACAGTATCCTCCCCTATCTGAAGCCCATTCAGGACTGTGAATTTGGCATGATAACGGACAAGGTTGTATCCGTTCCTGCGAATATCAAATACAAGATTGAACGCCCGCAGGTAAAGGAAGCCCTGGAGAAACATCTCACTGAAATGAAATTGTATTACAGCCAGAATAAAACCAGACTTTACGCTCTCGTCACATATGGTGTTGGAGACATTGCCGTGGATCAAATATCCAATCCGGCTGCACAGGATAAGATCCTGAAAGTAATCAAAGAAGAGGATTTTGTCGATAAATATTTTAACCTTATCAAGCCGAGCCTGGAGCAGGCTTTTCTGTCTCAGGCCATCATGAATCAATATAATGAAACCAACCCTGGCAATACATTCATCGAGGATGACGTTATTCTTCTTGATCAATATGCACAGGATTTATTTAACAACCCAAGACATCACCTGCTTCACATAAGAGATTTATTCGACGAGCCTCCGCTCAGAAAGGCGATCGCCACCATTTATATGGCGATTTCCGATCCTGATTTTTTCACTGTTCCTCCAGATGCCGATATCAAAGAGAAATTAAACATCGAAAATCGCTGCGATCTGGCGAAAATGTTCTTTGCCCAGCTGCAGCCAGCTGAAACAGACATCATTCTCCAATGGCTTGAAACTCCTGATCCCAATCCCGGAATCCGTTCCGAACCCAGAAAGTTGATTGATCTCCTGCCCGATCCGATCAGGGTGGCAGTCAAATCAGCCAGAAGACTGGACAATATCATTGATGAATTTTATGCGACAGAAAAAACCTTTGTTAATAACATGCTCGCGCTCACAAACAACATCTGTGACAAGAATGGCCGGATTAAAGCTGATGAAGCCAGCTTTCTTAAAATGAAAGACCGCAAACTCACCCGGGAAGAAAGATTATTGCTCGAATACTTTATGGAACCATATCTTGTCCTGGCCGCCAATCCTTTCGGTGACAGATTGGCAGGCAACATGGAATCAATGAAACACATTTCACATGTTATCAATACCAACATGGATTACCGTCAAGCCATTTTACGTTGCTCCATTGATCAGGCCGATATGCTGGATTTTATCTCCAGTATCGGAGGGCTGGATAATATTGGACCTCTCGAAGCGCCTGCGCTTCTGATCAATCCTACGCAACGTATGCCGCGCATCATGCTGCTTGCCAATGAAATGACCAGTCGAGTTGCAATTGACAACCATGTTCCTGCCGGCATTCTTTCAGCAGCAAAAAGCATCCTGGACGAAGCGCAATCACTGGTGCCTAAACGCGACATGGCCAAACTGGGTCAATCAACCTCTGCCTCTATCTACAAAAAAATCGCGCCTCAGATCCGGGAAAGACAAAATATTGACATCAGCCAGTTTGCTTCCAATCTTTGCAAGCTCATAGACAGTATCTGCAAAGACACGATAGTCGCCGGTGAAATAAAAAACGCCGTCGAGTCAATCGAAACCTATGGGCTGAACAAGGGACAAAGCGACACCGAATTAATGAAAGCCAAAAAGGTTGCAGAAATTCTGCGTGATTTGGGAAAACAAAAATCCACCGTGGACATGCTGGAGTATCTCGCGCTGAAACTGAAATCTGACGAGGAAATCAGCATTCATCAAAAAGCAAGACATGAGAACAAGGAGACTTCTCTTACCATATTAACAACTGCGTTAATGCAGGCATTAACGAAAGACAGAACGGCGAAGATCACGTTCGTGCCTGATACATCATCAGGAAATGTTACCGTTCTGACAAAAAATCAGATCCTGGCTGTAACCGGACGCAAGCTGTCCGAACCCCCAAGGTCCACAAGCCATGAGCTAACCGATTCTCATCTGCATTTCTTTGAATCAGAAATACACCCCGCCGTTGACAAAATATCAGAGAAGGTACCTAACATGACACAGGACAAACATTCGACACCCATCTATAAAGCCGTAACCGAGACAGTGGATGGTATGAACGCATGTATCAATACTTTAAAAGACTTAAACCGTAGCCTTAATGAAATTATGGTCACGCTAAACATCAAAAAAGAAACATTAGACGAATCTGAAGGAGAGCATCATCACCTTAAAGACTGATTGCCATGATTTGCAATGAGATCCGGATTACGCTAACCCGTACATACCCCAGATCATACTCATAATGAGCAAGACAAACGGTCCCATGATGGCGGAAAGCAATCCTGTAAACATTAGCAGGATAAGAATGAAAAACCCGTATGGCTCTATGAGACTAAAGGAATATGCCGCTCGACGCGGCAGAAAAGCAGCCAGCACTTTACCGCCATCCAGCGGCGGCAAAGGAATCAGATTCAGTACTCCAAGGACAACATTAATCATAATCCCGGCCTGACCCATCAGATAAAGAGGTGTACCAGCCCATACATTACCGCCAGTTTCCATGACCAATCCAATTTTTGCGATCAACCCCCAAAAAAACGCCATCAGCAGATTGGAGAAAGGTCCAGCGAATGCAACCAACGCCATGTCACGTCTGGGATGATGTAAATTACGCCAGTCAACCGGGACCGGCTTGGCCCAGCCGAAAACAAAGCTGCTAACCGAGAGCATTAACAGAGGGACCAAAATTGTTCCTACAGGGTCTATGTGCTTGACTGGATTGATACTTAAACGGCCAGACAGCCGCGCCGTCTGATCACCGAACAAAGATGCGACATAGCCGTGAGCAACCTCATGCAATGTGATGGCAAAAATCAGCGGCACTGCCCAAATGGTAATTTTCTGGATAAATTCGTTTATATCTATCATGATGTGCAAGTATCCATGATCTTGGCCGGGTTCTCAACAGAAAATCGCTTGCCTGCACGCCTGACTCCCCGCTCCAGCCCGAAAAAGCGACAGACCCTCCACTTCCGCGCATTTCACATTAGGATTAGCGGCTTGGAAATGATAATGCGGGATCATATGGTGACACTGATTTATTACAAAGCAATAGCGGCAATACTCATCTTTCTCGTCGCCTTCACAGCCGCAATCGCGCTGTTGAAACGAAAACACGCCCCCAGGCATGCTGAATCAATTGAACTGGGAGAGGCACTGGCAAGCGGAATTTTTTTGGGAGCTGCCTTTTTCCATATGCTGCCTGACGCAATCAGACTTTTCAGTCATCTCTATGGAACCCTGAATTATCCTGTTCCTGAAGTCATCTGTGTAGCGGGCTTTTTACTCTTGTTATTTCTCGAACGCCTCTCATTAGGCAACGCGTCAATACAATCAACCTCGATCCCCTATATTCTGGCGCTAATCCTGATTATTCATGCAGTCACAGAGGGTGCCGCCCTTGGCATAGGCTCAACACTAGCCGAAACAGTCATGCTGTTTATTGCCATTCTTGTGCACAAAGGATCGGAAAGTTTCGCTTTATGCATCATCCTGCTGCGTCACAAACTGCCATTTAACCGTATATTCATGATTATTATTTTATTTTCACTGATGACCCCAGCCGGCATATTATTTGGCGCCGTCATCAATCAATTGACGTTTGCCAGAAACGGCGAATTAATCGCTGCGATATTCAATGCATTTGCTGCAGGCACCTTTCTGTATATCTCTACCCTGCATCACATTCATTTTCATCAGCATACAAAAGACAAACAAGGCATACTCGAATTTACCAGCCTCATGACCGGTGCATCTGTCATGGGCATCATCGCCCTGTGGACGTAACGACTCTCTCCCGCTTGCGGGAGAGAGTGTCAGGAAGGACAATTTAAATCAAAGCCAGCTCTTTAACGGCATCACGTTCCTTACGTAACTCATCAAGCGTGATTTCAATTTTCTGCCTGCCAAATTCATTTTGTGTCAAACCAGTAATCACCTTGAGCTTGCCGCCTTCGGTACGACATGGGAAAGAGAAGATCAAGCCCTCATCAATGCCATATTCTCCCTGCGAGCATCGAGCAACCGAGAATGTTTCACCCTGGGCTGTATCATGCGTCAAGTGAAAAACAGACATCAGGGCTGCATTAGCCGCTGACGCTGCCGATGAAGCACCACGCGCCTTGATAACTGCCGCGCCTCGCTTTTGAATCAGCGGTATAAAATCATTCTGCAGCCAGTTCAGATCCGTGATGACTTCTGTCGCTGGCTTGTCATTAATTTTTGCATGATAAAAATCCGGATACTGGGTCGAAGAGTGATTGCCCCAGATCGTCATTTGAGAAACCGCGGTCACATCAACATTGGCTTTTATGGCCAATTGTGAGCGGGCACGCAGCTCATCGAGCATGGTCATAGCATAAAAACGGTCGCGCGGTACATCCGGTGCGTTATTCATTGCGATAAGACAATTCGTGTTGCATGGATTGCCCACCACAAAAACCCGAACATCGGAAGCCGCATGATCATTGATGGCTCGCCCCTGGGTAGTAAAGATTTTGCCATTGATGTTGAGAAGCTCGGATCTTTCCATACCGTCTTTTCGCGGCATGGAACCAACCAACACCGCCCAATTGACATCCTTCATGGCCACATTAACATCTGAGGTCGTGGTTACTTTCTTGAGAAGCGGGAATGCACAATCATCCAGCTCCATTTTCACACCTTCCAGCGACGGCAATACTGGCGGCACTTCCAGTAAATTCAGCTCCACCTCGGTATCGGGACCAAACATCTGACCTGACGCAACTCGAAAAATCAATGCATAACCTATCTGACCAGCTGCACCAGAAATGGCAACTTTTACACGTTTTGTCATTTTTAGACTCCTTTAGGACTCATTAATGCTATAATATCTTTTTATTTAACCCGTGGACGCAAGCCGGGGAAATACAAACGGCAGCTAAAAAACTGCCTGGTCAATCCTGGCGCCATTTTAACCTGAAAATGCCGATTGTTATATCTGAATTATGCCAAATTTAACAAGCACCATACCTCTTAGCCTTTATATCCACATCCCCTGGTGTGTGCGTAAATGCCCTTACTGTGATTTTAACTCCCACGAAGCCAAATCTTCCCTCCCTGAGGATTTATATACTGCTGCATTGCTGCAAGAACTGGATCAGCACTTGCCATTAATTCAGGACCGGGCAATCGTGAGTATTTTCTTTGGCGGCGGTACACCAAGCTTATTTTCCGCGCGAGCAATTGAACAAATTTTGAATGGGGTTGCCAAACGACTGTCCCTGCAGCCTGCGCTTGAAATCACCCTGGAAGCCAATCCAGGCACAATTGACTATCAGCGCTTTCAAGACTTTCGGGAAGCGGGCATCAATCGCCTGTCATTAGGGATACAAAGCCTGCAAGACACCAAACTGAAAACGCTAGGCCGGATTCATGATCATGCCGATGCCGTACGCGCGATTTCCATTGCCCGGGAAGCAGGATTTATGAACCTCAACCTGGATATGATGTATGGTTTACCCAGCCAGACAATCGATGACGCCTTGCACGATATCGAGACTGCCCTTCGCTACGAGCCAAGCCATTTTTCCTGGTATCAGCTCACTATAGAACCAAACACTTTTTTTTATCACCAAACCCCGGTATTGCCAGCGGATGAAACCATATGGGAAATGCAAATGGCTGGCCAGCAGTTATTGAAAGAATCGGGATTCATTCAATATGAAATTTCCGCCTATTCCCGCCCAGACCACGAATGCCTGCATAATCGCAATTATTGGGAATTTGGAGATTATCTGGGGATAGGCGCAGGCGCACACAGTAAAATCAGTGACTTCAATGATGGCCGGATTGTCCGCTTTTCCCAGGTGCGCCACCCCAGAGATTATCTTGACGCCAGCAAGCGTCAGACTCAGATCCTCAAACCTGTTGCCGGAAATGATCTCATTTTTGAATTCATGCTGAATGCATTACGGCTGATTAAAGGCGTACCTGCCGCTTTGTTCACTGAACGCACCGGCATCCCCTTGCAGCAAATTGAGCCTCTGCTTGCCACGGCAAGACAGAAAGGATTGATGACTAACGAGAGCACACAACTAGCCGCATCTGAACTGGGAATCAAATTCCTGAACGACTTGCAGGGAATATTTTTGCCGTAACTTGCAGTGTTGCTGACCAGGCTTTTTTATAACAGTCACTTTCTTCCAGCGCTTTTTGCCGGAGAGCAGGGGTAGAGAACCACCTCTCCCCTGCTCTCTTGAACCTGATGAAAGACCTGCTTCAATCATCGCACAAGAATTGTCCGCAATATTTGTCTACGAAGTGATAGGAAAATCCGATGGATATATTGCTGACACTGTTGACTTTATTACCTACCTGCATATTGGTGTAAGTAATGTCTGCCACCCAGTTTTGATTGATATTATAGTCTGCGCCAATGGAAATAATCGGCGAAACTTTGGTGATATATTCATTTCTGGTAACAATTGTGGATGTTGCAGGCTGCCCGGTTGTGGTATTAGCTGGAGTATTCTGTATTGATGGATTAAAAGCCGACCCTGTTGTGACGTATGTATAGCCAATCCCCGCTTTTGCAAACACATCGAACCAATCGCGAAATGGAATTATCCCTTTAAATAATAAATCAACATCGCGAACACGTACTGTTGGATCACCCAGAGTAGCAACATGCTTAGCATCATATTTAATTGTTGAATAAAATTGAAACCCCAATTCAAAAGCGGCGATTCGGCTAAATTGATATCCTAAATATGCCCGGGTAGCAAATTGGGTTGATTTCGGAGTCACCGGTGTGAACGTCGGTGATGGAAGCGGTAACCCTGGTCCCGCTGGAAGTGAATAATCCTGCTGGACAACCGCCTGCTGTGTGCCGCCGCTATTTGTCGCTGGACCTCCCATTATCCCAAGGTACAATCCATTTCCCACTGCATGCGCACTGACTGCGAAACTACCGACGACGACTGGCACAACCAGATACCTGAAAATCCTTATTGTCATTGTTTACTTCCTCGAAAACATTATTGGCTATCAGCTTAAGTGAGGAGATAACCCTTGTCTATACTTATCACCCGGCCATCAACATCCGGCCTTGAATTATTTCTCAATCACCTGTCCGCCGCATGCTGAGTAACAGGTATTAAACGATGTTGTGCAATCACAGGATTTTTTATTCTTTAACAAACAGATTTTCTGGCAATAGGATCTGGCATGCATGCACTTCCCTATACATCGCTTATCTGCTGCAGCTTGCGGCGGAATATAGGTATATTGTTTTTTATACATAGAACCGCATCCAGAAAGAATTCCAACCAACACGAGAAGAGAGAATATTGATAGCAAGCGCAGCATGGTAGTCACCTTTGTGATTGAGTTTGAAAATTCTAGCGAAGTAACCATGCGTCAGCAAGCATGTGCACATCCGCCACGCTAATTTTTTTAGCGTGGCGGGCGCCTAGAGAATCAGGGTGAGATGTTACTGTTTGTCGCAGAAGGCAACACAGACTTTTCGTTCCAGCACCTGTCCGCCGCATGCTGAGTAACAGGCATTGTATGTGGGTTCACAATTGCATGAACTGCCGCACGTATAACTCTGGTCAAAGTCTTTGACATCCTTCTTGAGCGGCTTGCCTTCACGCTTTCTTTCCTGCTTGTACATTTCAAATTGAGTCAATGCGTCCTGATGCGCACGCAGTCTGCAATCCTGATTTTTCATTTCACACATTTGTTCACACGAATTTTTGCCTTGCACACATTGAGCGGTGCACATTTTACCGGTATCCGTGCGAGGCGGCACATAGGCATATTCAGTTTTATAGATTGGGCCGCATCCTGCCAGCATCGCAGCCAGACAGAGAATAGAAAATATTGACGCGATCATTTGTTTCATGACAAACTCCTGTAATTTATTAAACAAATTTAATCAGGCTGCTTTACTTTTCACTAAAGAGCATGGATTGCAAAATTGTAGAGCTATAATAGCCTGACACACTATCATGACAAGCCTATTCCCTCAATCTTATCACACTAGCGCTTCCTGAATTGCAGTTCACGGATTTGACGGCCTTCCCGCTCAGCCCTGCGTTCAAATTTGGTCAACACAGGACGTTGCGGTGACCGCGATGAAAATTGATGCTCACCAGCGAGATTAACCAGCTGCGGTTCCTGCGAAACCACACACATCATGTGTCGGGAATAATCTTCCCAGTCAGTCGCCAGATGCAAAATTCCGCCCGATTTTAATTTACTCACAACCAGCCTGATAAAGTCCGGCTGTATCAAACGACGCTGATGATGCCGGCGTTTTGGCCACGGATCAGGGAAAAAAATTTGCACGCCATCCAGACAGGCATCCGGGATACATTTCTCGAGCACATCAACCACATCACCGTGATAAACACGCAGATTAGTAACATGATTTTGCTGAATACCCTGAAACAGCGCGCCAATGCCAGGTTTATGCGCTTCAACACCAATAAAATCATTCGCTGGCTGGGCGTGCGCAAGCGCAAGCAGCGAATGACCCGACCCAAACCCTATCTCGAGATAGCGGGCTGACTCACGTCCGAACGCCTGCTGAAAATCAAGGCAGCCCTTCTCAATCTCCAGGCCATATAGCGGCCAGAGACTGTCATAAGCGCGCTCCTGCGCATCAGTCTGGCGGCCGCGATGCACAAAACTGCGCAAACGAAACTCTGTTGGAGGTGTTTTCATGGGATCAATATTTATTTTTATATGAATCAGCTTCTTTGATTAATTCCTGATAGCTCGCATAACGTTGGGCGCTTATTTTACCACTCATCATGGCAGCTTGCACCTCGCAGCCAGGCTCAACCACATGCAGGCAATCACGAAACTTGCAGCCGCTGAGAAAGGTTTCAAACTCCTTGAACCCCTGCAAGACTTCTTTCTTACTCACCTGCCATAGGTTAAATTCACGCACCCCCGGCGAATCAATCAGACTGCCGCCCTGAGGCAGATGATATAGGCGAGTGGCAGTCGTCGTATGCTTGCCAGCCCCCTTTGGCGAAACTTCGCCAATACGGATCGCTTCACCATTGCCTAATGCGGCAATAATGGATGACTTGCCTACCCCAGACGGCCCAACCAGGACAGCAGTCTTGCCCTTGAGATGACCGCCGAGCTCCTGCAACCCATCCGCAGTCATAATGCTAGATAAAACAACAGAATAAGGGATACGTCGATATGGCTCCAGACGCTCCATTGCTCCCTGCCTTGAGGTATCATCCAGCAAGTCTGCCTTGTTCAACACCAGTATCGGCTGGATTTTCAATAATTCAGCCGCAACCAGATATCGATCGACCAGATATTCAGAAAAAATCGGTGGCGGAGCCATGACGATGACGATGGTATCCACATTCGCTGCGATAGGTTTGGTTTTGCCATGTGCGTCACCGCGCGCAAGCAGTGAACGCCGGTCCAAAACCCGGATAATGGTGCCAGTATTGTCCGCTTCAAGCTGCCACTCCACCCTGTCACCCACAACTGGTATTTCCTGATTTCGGCGCAGATGGCATTGAAAAACTTGCCCATCCTCGGCTTCAACTGCCACACTACTTCCAAAATAGGAGATAACCAGACCGGGCCTGGTATCGGGCTGATGTTCAGTTGATTTTATTTTTTGCATAAATGAATTTAGTTTTTTAGAGGGATACATCATACATGAAAATTTACCTGGTCGGAGGGGCTGTACGCGATAAATTATTAGGCCTCCCGGTAAAAGAACAGGATTATGTCGTTGTCGGCGCCACCCCGAATGAAATGCTGGACATGGGTTTCCGTCAGGTGGGCAAGGAATTTCCGGTTTTCCTGCACCCCAAAACAAATGAGGAATACGCACTTGCCCGCATGGAACGCAAGGTAAAACCCGGATACAAGGGCTTTACTTTTGACACCTCTCCCCGTGTCACGCTGGAAGAAGATCTGGTACGACGGGACCTAACCATCAACGCCATGGCTATCGATCCAGACACAGGCAGCCTCATAGACCCGTATCACGGGAAACAGGATTTGGACCATAAAATCCTGAAGCACGTTTCACCGGCATTTGCAGAAGATCCGGTACGCATATTACGTCTTGGACGTTTTTATGCGCGTTACGCTCATCTGGGATTCACAGTGGCACCCATCACCATCGAGCTGATGCGTGATATGGTCAAAGCAGGAGAAGTAGACGCACTGGTCGCTGAACGGGTGTGGAAAGAATTGGAACGTGCCCTGAGTGAACAAAATCCGGAAAAATTTTTTGAGGTGCTGGATGAATGCGGGGCACTTGCAAAACTGTTTCCCGGACTTGATGTGAAAGGAACCGGAATGCAGGCACTGATAGCCGCGGCGGAATCCTCAAATTCTCCGGCAATACGTTTTTCAGCCTTGCTGCATGATTTGCCGGACCCCAGAAAATCGATCATCGCGCTTTGTAACCGTTATCGTGTGCCAAATGATTACCGGGAATTGGCTCTTTTAACGGCACAACACTTTCAAGCAGCGCTTGATTTCAAAACATTGTCTGCTGATGAGATATTGAATCTTTTGGGTACTCTTGACTATTTCCGTCGCGAAGAACGTTTTTACAAATTTCTCGCGGCAGTGAAAGCGATAGATGCATCGCGCAGAAAGAAGCTATTTAAGTCATTCAAGACAGTAGATGCATCAGATGAATTCGACCCTCGTCATCTCATTGAAGCTGCCCAGGTGTCAAAACAGGAATCTGCCAAACAGATTCGTGAATTCATTGCACAAGGGATTGAGGGACGCGAGCTTGCGGAAAAAATCAGGAAAACACGTTTGGAAATTATTGAGAATTTTTTTGCCGGTCAAGGACAAAACATGCACAAATAGAAACCTCACCACTCCTCTCCTGCAACCTGCATTCCTTGTAGAAGCGAGATAAATAGTTACATTCTGCTTTATTAACAGGCTGCCGAAAGAGAGGGAACAGATGGTTATACCCTTCTTTACATAAGTGAGATGATGGTTACATCCATCTTTATATACTGCAAACGGTTTGCTATGATCGCTTGACACCGATCAATACCCTCACATAAGGAGCAAGTAATGAAACGTTTTGCCAAGACCGTGATTGCAACTGCTGTTTTTGCGATCGCTGCCCAATCATTTGCAGCACCAGTAAAAAAATCCAATGAATCCGCCTCCATCAGCCCGACTGAAAGAGAAAAAATTGAAGAAATCGTACATCAGTATCTGCTCAAAAAACCTGAAGTTCTGGTTGAAGCAATGCAGGTTTTACAACGCAAACAATATGAACAAGCACAGGAAACCGTGAAGCAGACCCAGCAAGCCGCTGCTTCGTTTGCCAATGCCTTGTTCCACCAGGCCAATGATCCGGTCAGCGGCAATCCAAACGGCAAAGTAACTGTTGTTGAATTCTTTGACTATCAATGCCCGCACTGCATAGACATGGCTCCAGTCATGGATTCCATTATCAAGGCCAATCCTGATCTTCGCGTTGTGTATAAGGAATTCCCGATTCGCGGACCCGTATCCGAATTCGCCGCACGCGCCGCTCTTGCAGCCAACCTGCAAGGCAAATACGCCGAATTCAGCCATGCGCTGCTCACCTCAGGCCAGCAGCTGACCCAGGACTCCATCATGCAGATCGCGACCGGTCTTGGCCTGGACATGAGCAAGCTGAAAAAAGACATGGACGACAACAAGATCAAGGACCAGCTCAAATCCAACATCAAGCTCGCACAGGATCTGAAATTATTCGGTACACCTGCGCTCTTCGTAGGTAAAACAAATGCAAAAGGCAATGAACCTATCAACTATGTACCTGGCCAGGTAGATCAAACCCAGTTACAGCAAATGATTGATAAAGCCAAGTAATATCGCATTGCGGGGCGGGCAAACAAGGAATCACGCCCGCCCCTCACTCTTGCCAGATTCGCAAAAGGAGAAAACAATCATGGTAGCAAAAAATTTCCGATATCTATTACTTGTGTTTGGCATGCTCTTTTCGATTACCTGTCTTGCCAACACGCAAAATGTTAACTCGCTCTTTCACCATCCAGGCGATCCCATTGCAGGCAATCCGAAAGGGAATATCACCGTGGTTGAATTTTTTGATTATCAATGTTCACATTGTATAAACATGGCACCCGTCATTGAATCTATCATCAAGGCCAATCCAAATGTGCGCATCGTCTTCAAGGATTTTCCAATTCGCGGACCACTGTCCGAATATGCCGCTCGCGCTGCGCTGGCCGCAAACAAACAGGGCAAATACTATGAGTTCAGTCATGCCTTGCTAACAACCGACATGACGCTCACCGAAGGCAGCATCCTTGATATTGCCAAATCAATCGGTCTCGATGTTAACAAATTGAAAAAAGACATGCAGGGCAGCAGCGTTAAAAATGAGATCCAGTCAACGTATGCCATTGCACGTGAGATGAATATCAATGGCACCCCCGCATTCTTTGTTGGCAAAACCAACACCAAGGACAGCAGCAGCCTGAATTTCATTCTCGGCGAAATGTCACAAAGCGAATTACAGGATGCCATTAACAAGGCAGCTTCGTAAGCATTCCCGTTTTTCTCTCTCTGGCGTCGCCCGGAGAGAGAAAAAATCATTCTTTGAAATCCGCCGTATTTTATTTCTGTCATCATTATTCCATATTAATTCCATAAAAATAATGTTATAAGTTTTTGATTCCCATTTTTTGTCAAGGAGACACCATGTTCACATATAAAAACAAACTGGCTGCATTCTCATTAGGACTCGTTGCGCTTTACTCTTTCAACGCTTGGGCGCAACCTGTCAATCATCATATTGTGGTTGCACCACAATGCCTGACGCAAAATCTCAGCACTCCTCACAAAACATTAGCCTCTGCAAATTCACTGTCGTTAATTGATATCACCAATGACGGCATAGACCAACTCATCAAGGCGAAAGAAAACAACAAAACGCTTTGTGGCGGCTTCATGGATGTATCGCAAGCATGGGATGAATTCAATAGCAAAAACAATATTGCTGTTAACAGCGCAACAATATTTCTGCACAAATACGCACAAGCCGGAAAAAAATCCCTGACCGCCGGCAAACTTAATTACGAAATCAAATATCCAGTCCAGGTAAATCAACTGCTCAAGCAAATCAATCCTCAATTGATGTGGAATAACCTGGGCACCTTGTCTTCAATGAAAGACCGCTACGCCAATTCGGATAATGGCGTCGCAGCCGCCAACTGGTTCAAACAGCAAATTGAAAACATAGCCAGGGAAAACAACCGCAGTGATGTCACTGTTACCCTGATTGAGACTGGCACACGCTACAAACAACCCTCCGTTGTCGCAAAAGTTGGGAGCTCATCCGGACCAGGCATCGTCATCGGTGCGCACATGGACACACTTAACAGCACATTCAGCAACAAGCCAGGAGCCGATGATGATGGCAGCGGCAGCGTAACAGTACTTGAAGCCGCGCGAACATTATTATCCAGCGGCATGGAATTCAAAAAACCCATCTATTTCATCTGGTACGCGGCTGAAGAAGAAGGCCTGGTTGGTTCAGGCTATGTTGTTTCCCAATTCAGGAAACAAAACATTCCTGTCGACGCCGTACTACATTTCGATCTGACTGGTTATGCATACAATAATGAATCGACGATGTGGCTGATGGATGATTATGTCAACCCGGATTTGGTTAACTATGTTGAAAAACTGATCCAAAACTATGTGAAACGTCCTATTCAACACGACAAATGTGGTTATGCCTGCAGCGATCATGCGTCCTGGACACAGGAAGGGTATGCCGCAGCCTTGCCTGCTGAGGCAGCATATAAATATACCAATCCGACGATTCATTCCCAACAAGACACGACGGATAAATTGTCTTTGGTGCATATGACCGATTATCTCAAACTGGCAACCGCATTTGCTGTTGAAATGGCTGAACCCAAAGCGTAACTAACGAATTCCCTGCCTGGAATGTTCCAGGCAGGAAATGCAATACCCATTGTTACTTAATTCAGTTCAAGGAGAATGATTCATGCTTAGGAAACACAAAAAACTCTCGTTATTATCACTTGGCTTGCTGTCATCCATTTCGCTCGCTGTTCAGGCAGCGCCTGCGGCACAAACACATGTGATTGTCGCACCACAATGCCTGGTCGACAAACTTGCTGACAATTACACAACCCTGTCATCCAGCGAGTCATTAACATTGATTGAAACAAACCCTGCGGGCATTGATGCCTTGATTACAGCAAAAAACCAACGCTCAGCCATACCTTGCGGCGGATTCATGGACGTAACCGATGCATGGAATGAATATCATCCGAAAGGATTGACTGAATCAAATCGCGCCCAATCATTCCTTAATGGATACACACATCCCAAAAAGCACTTGCTAAACAAATCGAGCAACAATTACAGCATCAAATATCAGAATCAGGTCAACCAGCTGCTCAAAACTATCAATCCACAAGACATCTGGACAGATCTCACTCATTTCTCTGACACCAGCAAAGGACAATTCCCGGATCGATATGCCGGCTCTGATAATGGCGTAAAAGCTGCTCAATGGTTAAAAACCAAGATCGAAGACATGGCTAAAGCAAATAACCGTACGGACGTAACGACATGGACTGTCGCTACCGGCACCCAATATAAACAGCCATCTGTGGTCGTTAAAATTGGTAACTCCAATGAGCCGGGTGTCGTAATCGGTGGACACATGGATACCTTAAACAGTTCATGGGAATTAAAACCTGGGGCAGACGACGATGGCTCTGGTTCAATGACAGTCATGGAAGTGGCAAGAACACTGATTTCAAGCGGCATGAACTTCAAAAAACCAATATATATTATCTGGTATTCCGCAGAAGAAATGGGACTGGTCGGTTCAAGCTATGTGGTCAAAGATTTCAAAAATAAAAATATCCCGGTTGATGCAGTACTTCAACTGGATATGACTGGATATGCCAACCAGAATGATCCCACCATCTGGCTGATCACCGACAACGTCAACAAAGACCTGACTGCATACCTCAAAACACTGGTCAACACTTATGTGAAAGTACCTGTCAGCGAGACCAGATGCGGCTATGCTTGCAGTGATCACGCTTCCTGGGATAAGGCAGGATTTACCGCCTCTTTCCCATTCGAAGCCAAATTCGGCAATGATGATCCCTACATCCATACTGCTCAAGACACCATGGAAGTATTATCACAAAGCCACATGGCTGACTTTGCAAAACTAGGTACTGCCTTTGCCGTGGAATTAGCCGAACCAACTGCTTAAGCCTGCCTCACCAACCCGGTATCTATCAAAGGTGCCGGGTTATTTTAACTAATTGATAGAATTATGTATTTTTTAAAGGGACATGCCCGAGCCCTGACAACGTCTGCATTTATTTTATTTATTGAGGACTTTAAGCCTGATTCCCACCAACACTGGATTGTTATTAGCCATTTAGTAAGAGTAAAATGTTGCCTATTAGTAATAACCCTATAGAGCCCATGTATGTTACACACATTCACAACGCAGAAATGGAATGAGCATTTCCCTGACTCCACACAAGAGCAGGCAATTAACAACCTTGAGGATGGCCAGATACTCTATTTCCCTCAACTCACATTCTCCCTGTCTCCTGAAGAACAGTTTTTTCTCTCCCCGGACTACGCCGACCCCCATGCAAAAAATATCAGCTATAATATCAAGGATCATAAATTATGGGGCGTTCAGCATTTATCTGATTCACAGCATAATCAGTTAAAAGCCATGCTTGACCGCTATTCACGTTATGCTCATGGGCTCATTCAGAATCTGTTGCCGCGCTATGCACAGCAAATGATGATTGGAAGAACAAGTTTTAGACCAGTACAAATCAGCAATCGAAAAACCTCATATCGCAAGGATGATAAACGCCTGCATGTGGATGCCTTTCCATCTGCTCCCAACCAGGGCAAACGCATTCTTCGTGTATTCTGCAATATCAATCCCAATGGTGAAGATCGTGTCTGGCGTGTCGGAGAACCATTTGAAAAAGTAGCCAATCACTTTCTTCACCAGATTGGCAAACCATTTCCATGCAGTGCAGCCTTGTTGAGAATGCTGCGAATTACAAAAAGTTATCGCACTTTATACGATCATTATATGCTGCAAATGCATAACCGCATGAAGGCAGACGAACATTATCAAAAAAATTGCGCGCAACAGGAGCTTCGTTTGCCGCCCGGAAGCACCTGGATTGTGCAAACAGACCATGTTTCACACGCTGCCATGAGTGGTCAGCATCTGCTGGAACAAACTTTTTATCTGCCAGTGAAGGCAATGAAAGATGAAACAAAATCTCCGCTGAGGGTACTGGAAAAGATACTCAGGCAAAAGCTGGCGTGAATCTTTGTAGTTCCCCCATAAAGATTCTTAAAAATCAGCTCGCGATGAGGTTCATTCGCAGACTTGTGATGACGAGTACAGATAAGTGTCCGCAGCAATGCTCCGGACCCAAACCCTCCCATTCTGAATGACTACAATTCATACTGTTTGCGGCTGTTTCAGGCTTGCGCTCTTTTGAATCTGAATCTCACCTTTAGTTAACGATGTTTCATATTCTTTTAATTCATCAGTCATATACGAACTGGTACGCAAACCTTTTGCTCGACTGACATCCATACTTAACAACTCCCTGATTCGCTTATCCTCATCTACGGTTACTGACTTGGCCTGTTTTACATTTGCTAGAACTTGAGCCTTGGCTCCCCCAACAATGTTCTGCCATGTTTCAGTCATGCCATATTTCACTTTTTCGGATGTCTTAGATAATATCCCAAATCCGAGGATACCAGATTCTTCGCGCAAAAAATTATATCGTGAATCGTTTCTTGATAATTCAGCAATAATATCGCAAATAATCAGGTTATCCTTGGCTGCCTGGATGCACGTTAATACAGTATTAGACATGATTGACTTCTTCTGTTTCGCATCAAGCGCAGTATTCTCGTCGAGATTCTTCCCCAAAGCAGAGATCAGCATCAACATGAAATTTTTAGTCAATCCCTTATCTGCCGCCAGGAATTTGAATTGATCCCGACTACAAAAATCGACAAGCTGCTGTAAAATTTCAGTTCCTGCTTTTGTGTTGGTTTTAATGAAATCACGTGTCAACGGTATGAGTATTTTTGATTTCTCATCCATGGTCATGGTTGAATCGGCCGCCAAATCCCTGCCCAATGCAACAACAACCAGCGCTCTTAATTGATTCGCAATCGCCTGATCAGGATAGCCTTTGAGGCTTTTCTCTAATTCATCAAGAGGAATATTCCTGATCAACACTTCACCCAGATAGAGATTATCGATTATTGGATCATTCGAAATTCGAGGTGCATGTACAAAATTACCTTGTTGAAAATTGGCTTCATCACGCATGTATTTTTCATTATCATCAACAAGCATTGCCAGAGCCTTGCGAATATCTTCAAATAGCTCTCCAGCGGCCTCGACATACATCCACTTAGTTGTTGCGGTTGCATCCGTTTTTCCCTGTCTTGCAATATGCTCGCCAATTTGCTGTGAGACAGATTTTTTCAGAAATTGCCGGTCTTTTCCAAATGCTTCATCAAAAGCACGATACATTTCATCAGACAGCATCATTTCATCTTTGAGCGCATCATCGAGACGGTTTAACGCTTCCATTAATCTTTCTGTTTCTTTTGGCTGTAAATACTTGGGATCAGCACTGCCTGTGGCAATACTAATCAGCAAATTGGTCACCTCCGTACGTTCGTCCTTATCTGCAAACAGCGCTACTACCTCTCCACTGATTAATTTGTTCCATACTGCCAATCTGTCAGCATCTTTTTCTGGATGGAGTACTTCTACTGGCTCACCTTTCAGGACGGCTTCAAGCTGCTGTTTCAGCATTGCCTTGGCGAATCCATAGGTAATTCGCTGTGAAGCAATTAGTGACTCAACATTATTTTCCGCCAGTATCTCCAATGTAGCGCGCAGCATATTGCGATTATCAATCAGAATACTGCGCTTTAATTTTTCTCGCTCCGCCTCATAAAAAAACCCATTGGGGAGCTTGTGCAGGCTTTCAAGATTACCAATATTGTCAGATATTTTTCGTATGTTATTAATTGGACCATCATTGTCCCACAGGACAACACGCTTGGGTAAACTTTTCTTGCTCGTTTGGGTTTTCTTTGAACGCTCATCTCGCTGCATAAAAACTTCCTCGTATGCTTGTTACTTATTGTATAGCACACTCAAATTGCATATTGCACGCAGCATCCGCATTTGCAACAGATGAGAAGAACAGAAAAATGAAAATCAAACATGGAATCAAAGAACTAACAAGACGTTCCTGTGCTTGCCATCGCGACATCAGGCGCAGCCAGTAAACGCTGCGGTTTGACACGACCATCCGACATAACTTCGCCTATGCCAAGAAACCTGCCATCATCGGAAAATAGCCGCACCATCGAACTATGCAAAGGAAAACTCGCACGCACCGGCTGGCCCATGCGCAAATAGAAAGCAGCAGAAGTGGAAAGCCTGACAGCTGGATAAGATTGCACTGCCGTATCTACAGACAGAAGGCAGTCCAACAATCCTTCAATGCCTTTACTTTCAACAATCGACTCCAGTTCAGGCAACGTATACATCATAGCATCAGCGTATGGCGACACAGCCGTACGCCGCAATTCCGTGACATGCGCCCCGCAGCCCAATTCACTGCCAATATCTTCTACCAGCGTACGCACATAAGTACCTTTGCTGCAATGCACATTAAAGGTCAGATATTCGTTCTCGAGATTATCCAGCTGCAGTTTATAAATTGTGATCCGGCGCGACTTACGCTCAATTTCAATGCCGCGCCTTGCTAGTTCATACAATGGCTTACCCTGGAATTTGATCGCTGAAAACATGGGCGGTACCTGGTCAATTTCACCCTGAAATTTTTTCATCACCTCTTCAACGCGCGCAACAGAGAGGCCAGCAACCGGTTGTGTATCAATCACCTCACCCTCGATATCTCCTGTTGTGGTACGTACACCCAGTTTTGCAACTACACAGTATGATTTGTCAGATTCCAGCAAAAACTGTGAAAATTTGGTTGCCTCGCCAAAACAAAGCGGCAGCATGCCGGTTGCGATCGGGTCCAGGCTACCTGTATGCCCGGCCTTTTTGGCATTGAATAAACGCTTTACGCGCTGTAACGAGCCATTTGATGTCAAGCCAGCTGGTTTGTCGAGTAATAAAATACCGTGTATTTGGCGGCGCATGGATATATATCCTGTTTTATTGATCTGTCATGCTGGACAATTTTTTATTAATTATTGTTTCTTTACTTCTTGTCAGATTTCTTCATTGCGGAATCGATTAATGTCGAGATCCGAAATCCGTGCGCCGTCGTTTCATCATAAACAAATTTCAATTCAGGAATGATACGCAAATCAACTTCTTTTGCCAGATGATAACGCAGCGATTTCGCCGCCCGGTTAAGAGCAGTAACGGTTTGCTGGATTTTTTCTTTTTCATCCATCAAAACACTGACATATATTTTAGCGTAGGATAGATCACGGCTCACATTCACGCCTGTTATGGTAACGAGACGAAAACGGTCGTCAGTCATGTCCTGCAAGAGTAATTGCGCCAGTGCTTTCTGAATCAGATCTGCTACGCGTTGCGTACGCTCAAAGCCTCGTTTCATTGGCTTAAATTTCTCGCTTCACTTCGATTTTTTCGAATACTTCAATCTGGTCGCCAGGCTTGATGTCATTGTAATTCCTGACCGCAATGCCACATTCCATGCCGTGACGAACTTCGGAAACGTCATCCTTGAAGCGACGCAATGATTCAAGAGATCCTTCAAAAATAACCACATTGTCACGCAACACTCGAATAGGGAAGTTTCGCTTGATAATGCCTTCCGTCACCATGCAACCAGCAACCGCCCCAGTCTTGGAGGAACGGAATACTTCACGCACCTGCGCAAGGCCGATGACTTTTTCATGAATTTCTGGTGCAAGCGCTCCGCTAATCGCTTTCTTGACCTGATTGATTACATCATAAATGATATTATAGTAGTGAACATCCACACCATTGGTTTCCATTAACTTGCGTGCTTCTGCGTTAGCACGTACGTTAAATGCAATGATAATTGCCTTGGATGCGATAGCGAGGTTCACGTCGCTCTCATTGATTCCACCAATGCCACTGGAAATTATGTTCACTTTTACTTCTGACCCTGACAGTTCAGTCAAAGCCTGTCTTAATGCCTCAACCGACCCAAGCACATCTGCTTTTAAAACGATATTCAGAGTGGTGGTGACGGCTTTTTCTTCTTCTATACGCTGTAATAAATCTTCCAGTTTTGGTGCCTGCCGCGCCAGTTTGGTCTCGCGGGCCTTGGTCTGACGGAAAACAGCGACTTCGCGTGCGCGCTTTTCATCGGAAACGATAATAAAATCATCGCCCGCCTGCGGAACACCGGAAAGACCGAGAATTTCCACAGGAATTGATGGACCGGCACTTTCAATAGACCGGCCATTCTCATCAAACAATGCGCGAATGCGTCCGTACTCCAGTCCGGCAAGAATAATATCTCCCTTATGCAGCGTTCCTTGCTGAATCAGCACACTCATCACTGCACCACGGCCCCGATCAAGCCGGGATTCAATCACTACACCACGCGCTGGGCAATCTGCCACCGCTTTCAATTCAAGAACTTCCGCTTGTACCAGTACGGAATCAAGAAGGTTATCCACGCCCATACCTGTCTTGGCAGAAATAGGCACAAACATGACATCACCACCCCACTCTTCAGGTATCAGGCCATGTTTAACTAATTCATTTTTCACTCTTTCCGGATCAACGCCGTGTTTATCCATTTTGTTGACTGCGACGACAATAGGCACATTGGCTGCCTTGGCATGCTGAATAGCTTCTACAGTTTGCGGCATGACACCGTCATCTGCTGCCACAACCAGAATAACGATATCCGTCAATTTCGCGCCGCGGGCACGCATGGCTGTAAAAGCAGCATGGCCTGGCGTATCAAGAAAGGTAATCGTGCCTTTTGGTGTTTGCACATGATAGGCACCGATATGCTGGGTAATACCACCAGCTTCGGACGCTGCGACTTTTGTCGTGCGAATATAATCAAGCAGGGTGGTTTTACCATGGTCGACGTGTCCCATGATCGTGATCACTGGTGGACGCGGCATGGCCTCACCGGTAACTTCCGTTGACTTCGCCAATTCTTCTTCGATTGCATCAGAGCTGACCGGCTTGGCCTTATGACCCATTTCCTCAACAACCAGAACAGCGGTATCCTGATCAATAGCCTGATTGATTGTGGCTATCATGCCCAATTTCATCATGACTTTGATAACTTCCGCCGCCTTGACAGACATTCTCTGCGCCAGGTCACCCAGATTAATGGTTTCAGGGATTTCTACTTCACGAATGACTGGAGCAGTGGGTTTGGTAAATGCCTGCACCTTAACCTTGGCATGCGCGCCAGAACGTGACTTGCCAGATTTACGGAACGCGAGATCCAGATCATCGTCATCTACCCTGAGCACACGGCTTAAATCAGCACCCCTGGCAAGCAGCGCTTCAAAATTTCGCTCGCTGTCGCGGGAGGTATCACGTACTTTCTTTTTCTTTTTGCCTCTATCCTGTTCCGTCTCTTCCACATCTTCGGCAGTACGATGTTTCTCTTTGCGCTTCGCAACGTGCTTGGCTTTCTCTTCTGCCGTTTCTTCTTTGGTTTCAGCTACAGCTGGAGCTTCTCCGATAACAGCAGTTTGTTCAGGCTGTGCAACCGGCGCAGACCCCACAGTCTCAACCGATGGCGCCGCTGCTTCGACAACTGGGTTTTCTTCAACCTCCTCAGTCACCACATGCGGAATTTTCTCTTGTATCTCAATTACTTCCATGCCTTCCGGTTTGACATGAACTTCTTCCGGCTTGCCTTTGGTCTCTTCTTCTGCCAAAGCACGCTTAACATAGGTGCGTTTTTTACGAACCTGAATACTGACCGTCTTACCCGGGCCATGTGACCCGCCAAGCTTGATTTCGCTCGTTTTTGCACGCCGCAAGACAATTTTTTCAGGTGCAGCATCCTGTTTGGCACCATGATGCTGCTGGAGGTAGCGAAGCAGCTTTTGTTTTTCTTCTTCGCTAACTAGATCATTGATCGTTCCAATGCTAATGCCCGCGTCTTTAAATTGGCCAAGCAAACGATCAGGCTTAACGCCAATCTCATCGGCAAATTGCTTTACTGATACACCTTCTTTTTCGGTATCTTGTACTACTTTTTTCACCACGCGAACTTGCCTCCACAATACCCATCACAACTATAAAAAGTATAGCTAAAAAACCGCCAGCTGCTGAGCCCGGAAACAGGTATGATTGCTGATTTGCAGCGCAGCTACGCTATGGGTTTGAATCTTGTCATGCATTATTGGCGTCATCATCGAACCATATCTTGCGAGCCGTCATAATCAATTTAGCCGCAACTTCTTCATTAAACTCTCCGATTTCAAGCAGATCATCAACTGACTGCTCCGCAAGATCCTCTCGCGTTACCACTCCGTGACTTGCCAGAATGTAAGCTGTATGCTTGTCCATTCCTTCCATCTCCAGAAGATCACTGGCTGGCTCCACTTCCAATGCCTGTTCTTCGGCTATCGCCTGCGTCAAAAGCGCCGCCTTTGCACGCTCGCGCAAGGCATTTACCATTGCCTGGTCAAAACCATCAATTTCCAGCAATTCCTGGACTGGCACATAGGCAATTTCTTCCAATGAAGAAAAACCCTCATTTGCCAGCACTTCAGCAACACCTTCATCCACTCCCAGTTTTTCCTGGAATAATTTTAATACTTTCTCGCCTTCAGCCGCCGATTTGGCATGAGCTTCCTCTTCGGTCATGACATTCAGAGTCCAGCCGGTCAATTCACTGGCCAGACGAACATTTTGGCCATGCCTGCCTATTGCCTGAGATAACTGATCCGCTTTGACCGCGATATCCATCGTATGTGTATCTTCATCAACCACAATCGATGCCACTTCAGCAGGCGCCATCGCATTGATTACCAATTGCGCCGGGTTATCATCCCAAAGCACGATATCGATACGCTCGCCGCCCAGCTCACCAGAGACAGCCTGCACACGGGAACCACGCATACCAACACAGGCACCTATTGGATCAATACGGCCATCATTGGTTTTAACCGCGATTTTCGCCCGGGAACCTGGATCACGAGCAGCAGCCTTGATTTCTATAAGCTCTTCACCAATTTCAGGGACTTCGATTTTGAACAGCTCAATCAGCATTTCCGGACGTGTTCGGCTAACCAGAATTTGCGGTGTCTTCGAGCCGTCAGAATGAATATCATACAAATAGGAGCGGACGCGGTCACCAACCCGGACTGCTTCATGTGGAATCATCTCTGTGCGGGGCAAGATAGCTTCCGCATTATTCCCGAGATCCAGCACAATAAAATCACGCGTGACTTTTTTAACCGTGCCCATGATTAACTGGCCGATTTTTTCTTTATATGCATTAACGATTTGCGCGCGCTCAGCCTCAAGCACTTTTTGAATAATCACCTGCTTGGCTTTTTGTGCAGCGATACGCCCGAATTCGATGGACTCCATCGGCTCCAGCACATATTCACCAACTTTGGCATGCGAATCCAGTTTTGCAGCCTGACTGAGCGTCAACCTTGTCAGACCGTCATCACCCTCTTCATCCTCATTGGCATCCTCAATTACCAGCCAGCGCCGGAATGTAGAGTAATCGCCCGTCTTGCGATTAATTTCGACTTTGACATCGATTTCTTCATCAGCCTTTTTTTTCGTCGCTGTTTCCAGGGCGGCTTCAATTGCCTGAAAAATAACTTCTCTATCCACACCTTTTTCGTTGGATACAGCCTCAACTACTAATAAAATCTCTTTGTTCATGGCGCGACCCCACAATCATCCAACAGCACGTTGTCATATCTCAGAGAAAACCCTACTCGGACTTTTTCGTCCTCCGCTCTAAAAACGGACATCACCTATCAAATTTGCCTTTTCAATCAATGAAAAAGGCAACTTTACCGCCTGCTCCATCCCCTCGACCAGAAGATATACGTCTTCTCCCTCTACTCGCTGCAGCACACCCTTGTATTGCCTGCGCTGATTAACGGGCGAATGCAACCGGACCCTTACCTGTTTGCCAATATGCTTACGATAATGCTCCAGCTCAAACAACGGCCTGTCTATGCCCGGTGAAGACACTTCCAGCGAATACCTGCTCTGGATCGGATCTTCTACATCCAGCATGGCGCTGACCTGATGGCTGACTAGAGAACAGTCATCCAGCGTGACCCCGTTTTTGCCGTCTATATAGATGCGAAAAACCATCTGCCGACCCTGCGGGAGCAATTCACAGCCAACCAGCTCGTAACCCATCGAACCAATCAGCTTCGCTAACCGTTCATATAGTACGGGATCAATCTTTCTCATTACACCAGCCCGATACAAAAAGTGGGCTTTATGCCCACTATAAACAAAAAACCCCATAAGGGGTTTCTGATTTCTTCATTTATTTATTTGGTAGCGGGGGCAGGATTTGAACCTACGACCTTCGGGTTATGAGCCCGACGAGCTACCAGACTGCTCCACCCCGCAGTAACGGTCGCTATTCTATTAAATTTTTGCATTTCGAGCAAGCGAATATAAGCCAGGATTCGCATTTAATCACTCAAATGCGTACATTATATGCTGCCGCCCCGGGAAACATTCGAAAAATCCTGACAGCAGCATATCCGGATCTCAAGCTTACCCCCGATGCAAATAAGAAACTCGCATCGGGGTGGATAAACGCTATTATTCTAACTGCTTAAAAATTGTGATATTTTGATCACCTGTCATCACTCATATCAACGGATTTTATCGTGCTGAAAAACATCTTTGATATCGAACGCCTTATTCATAGCACCAAATCGTCCATTGCCTGCATTATCGGCATTCTGTTGACATACTGGATTGGATACCCAGCCTCGCAATGGGTCGTCATTTCCATCGTGGTTGTCATGTGCGCGCAAATCTATGTTGGCAGCGTCAAACAGAAAGCTTTTCTACGCTTTCTTGGCACGCTTATTGGATGCCTTTTCGCCGCGATTACCCTGGCACTTGTCGGGGAAAACAAACTAGCCATGATTGCAACCATTGCCATATCCACATTTATCTTCAGCTATCTGGCAATCAGCATGGAAAATTTCGGATATGCCGCAACCTTGGGCGCCGCAACCACAGCCATCATTCTGCTGGGGCAAAACCCCACTCTTTCCTTTGCCCTGCAACGGTTTCTTGAAATAAGCTTTGGAGTATTGATCGCGGCTCTTGTCTCCCAGTTCATTTTACCCATACACGCAAGCTCACACTTGCGCCGCTCCCAGGCAAAGACACTGGAACAATTACGGAATTATTATCTGGCCACCCTGATGCCTTCCGAATCCTCAAGCCCAACCGAAGACCACGATGTCCTGAACGAAAATATCGTAAGATCACTTGCCAAACAGCGCCAGCTCGCCAAGGAATCCGCATCCGAACCCCTGGGCACAAATTTCGATCCCCAGCATTTCGTGCAATCGCTTAATTGCGAAAGAGACATCCTGCGCTCCATCACATTCATGCATACTGCTTTGTCCCATATCAAAAAAATAGACAAAATCTTCAATAAACAGCCAGGCTCTCACGCATTTAATGAAACCATCATCCAGTCACTCAACACACTGGTCAAGGCTATCGAATCGAACGAAGAGCAGGAGTCTCATATCCACACTCCCTCACTGTATTTACTGAAAGAAGAATTACAAAAAAATATAGAATCCCCCTCGCGAGAAGAATTAATTTATGTTGACGGGTTTCTGTTTTCAGCTGAGGTATTGACCAAAAGCCTAGCCAGACTGGCCAGGCTATACAACGTTAAAGTATACGAGACAACCTGATCCGCTGCCCACAGGATCCGGGTCATCACATGCCGCCCCCAACGTATGCTGCAAGATCATTGCCAAGCGGCGAGAAATCCATCAAAATTTATGCCCTTGGAAATTTCGTCCTTGGACGGGCAATACTCAGGGACTGATAGTTTGCCTTTCATTTTATCTCTCAACCCGGATGATGAACCCAATATGCTTTTTCGGAGGCAGAATGAAAGCTAAGGCATTAATTACTCTCAGTGGGCTTTGCATCGCCAGCTTTGCGGGCACCGCCATGGCTGAAGAATATACCAGCACCCAAAACCCTGACGGGAGTTACACCTCAACAAGTTCGGGATATTACAGCAGCGGCAGCAGCGCACCTGCTCCAGCGCCAGAACCACGCAGAGAACACAAAAAAGATCGCAATCGCTTTTCCATCTCCGTTAATGTTGCTGATCCATATGCACCCATTGTTGCTTCCATAGGTGAAAGACGGCCTCATTTCAGAGAGCCATTATTATGGATACGCATGCGCACAGGCGATCCACTGCCAGAAAATGCTGTTGTCAGCGGCGGCCAACCCTATCCACCCGCGACACTGTTTGTTTGCCGAGCGTTTCATCATGGCGGCCTGCATCCCGGTAAATTATATGACGGTCGCTGCAATATCAGCTGGGGCGGACAAGAAATCAGCATGTCGCGTTACGAAATACTGGTAAGCAACAGGCCGCTTAACTGGCTTCCCGCCAGATATGGCGATATTCCGCCGCGCGCGATCGACGGCGGCTATGAAAACGGCCATCCACTCTTTATCTGCCAGGCCAATTACCATGGCGGAACGCACTCCGGCAAAGTCGTCGGGCAAAACTGCAATTTCGGCTGGGGTGGAAGAGAAATTTCCCTGCCTTACTATAATGTATTAGTGAGATAACCTGTCATATGCCCAACCGTGCCAGCTTTCTCTGGCACGGTTTTATCATGCAGCATGATTGGTGTCGTCATCACAGAGCATCTCAGTGCGGATTTTCCATACTGAGCACACCGGAATTGTAATCATAAGCAAACAGCTCTGCGTACCGTCCCCACTCAATCACGGTTCGTAATACGCGCTCAGCCTCACTTTCCGAAAGATAATCTTCAAGCAATGAAAGAAAATTCTCTTCCAGCGCGCGATGCCTGGGGTGACGAATAAGCTGTTCGTAAATATAGCGGGCAAGAGGAACATATTTCTTCAGATGAATTGAAAATATTTTTTTGCGCTCCAGAATATCAGCATCCGCAAATGCCTTACCTTCCTCAGTGATGGTAATATCACCTTTTGACACCTTGGCGAACCGCAATATTTCCAATAATTCGGTCAACGGAAACAGATCATCAACATCAAGCGTCAGGGTATCCGCCACATCTGGCAAATCCATTTTGCCCTGATGCTCCTGCGAATTCAGCAGCTCAAGAAGACCTGTTATTTCTGCGACGCTGGCCTCTGGCAATCTGTATCCAAGATCAATTACAGCATATTTTGCCGCTCCTTCCTGCATTTTTTCTTCCTGCGGCTGCGTCGTCATCAGGGTATAGACACGGTCCACCTGATTGCGAAAACGCGGATCCAGATCGCTGCGGGGAAATGGCAGCGTCACTCGCAAATCAGACCGGATCGATCCCGGGTTACTATTGAAGACAATGATGCGGTCCGCGATGGCAATGGCTTCCTCGATACTGTGTGTGACAAACACGATGGCATTCAATCCCGTTTTCTTGCTTTGCCACAAGTCAACAAGGTCGCTTTTCAGATTGTCAGCGGTCAGGACATCCAATGCGGAAAACGGCTCATCCATTAACAAAATATCCGGATTTACAACCAGGGCACGCGCAAATCCGACCCGCTGACGCATCCCTCCGGATAACTCCTTGGGAAGCGCGGATTCAAAACCATCAAGACCTATCATGTCGATGGCCTTCAATGCGCGCTCACGCCTCTCTTCCCGATCAATCCCCAATGCTTCCAGCCCGAGCTCCACATTTTGCAAAACCGTAAGCCACGGCAACAATGCAAACGTCTGAAACACCATCGAAATCCCGCGCACCGGTCCATGCACAGGTTTGCCGCGGTAATAGACATTACCAGCGCTTGCTCCAATCAGGCCTGCGATAATGCGCAGCAAGGTTGATTTACCCGATCCCGACTTACCTAATATTGCAATAATCTCATTTTCGTAAACTTTAAGGTTAATATTATTCAAAACCAACAGCTCTTGCCTGTCGCCTTTTTTAAACGATTTTTGCACATTTACAATTTCAATAAGGGGTCCCGGCATAACCCTACTCCAGTAAAAAGCGATTGGTGGCATAAGCATATAATGGCCGCCACACGACACGATTAAAAACCAGCACCAACAGACACATCATGCCGATACCCAGCGCGATGTGTGGGAAATTTCCTTCAGCAGTATATTGCGTGATATAAGCGCCTAATCCGGTCGCAACCAGCGTCTCATTCCCCCAACTGGCAACTTCTGCAACAATACTCGCGTTCCAGGCTCCACCCGCCGCGGTGATTGCACCAGTAATATAAAATGGAAATATACCCGGCAACAATAATCGCCACCAGCGCTGCCATCCGACCACACCAAAATTGTCTACAACCTGCATCAAATCCTTGGGTAACGAAGAAGCACCGGCAATCACATTAAACAGAATGTACCATTGAGACCCCAGTATCATAAGCGGCGTCAGCCAGATATTCGGACTCAGATGATATGTCACAATAAACACGACGATAAATGGATATAAAAGATTGGCAGGAAAAGCCGCAAGAATTTGCGCGATTGGCTGAATCATCTGGGCAGCGCGCGGCCGCAACCCAATCCAGATCCCAACCGGCACCCAGAACAGGGAACACAGGACGATCAGAACAATCACTCGAAAAGCCGTTATCAGACCCAGAAAAAAAACGTGCCTGATCTCAGGGAAAGAAATGTTATTTACAATGTAGTTACCGATAAAGATCAAGGCAATGATGCCAATGATGAACGTGACGCTATTGAAAAGAATAGCCACCAGGCGCTCATTACGCAATCCTCGCACAATCAATGTTGGCTTTTCCTGATTTGAACTGCGAAAAAGCCGAATATTCACGAACATATCAAACAAATGCGCCAGCTTGCCGCCAATATTGCGCACCAGGCGCGTGCGATTGAATAGATTGATCACCCAGGATTCGGCAACCTCTTCACTACCCGAACCTTCTCTTTCAGCCTTGAAACGTTCCGACCAGGCAACCAGGGGTCGAAACAGCAGCTGATCATAGATCAGAATCACGACTAACATGGCCAGAATGGCATAAGTGATGGCACGCAGATCTGCAGCCTGGATCGCGACCGCGATATAAGAACCGATGCCCGGGAGTAAAATCTGTTGATTGGATACGGTAATCGCTTCTGATGCGACAACAAAAAACCAGCCCGCCGACATGGAAGCCATGGTATTCCACAACAGGCTGGGCAAGGAATATGGGACATCAATTCGCCAGAATCGCTGCCACGCGGACAAATGAAACATTCGCGCGGCTTCCTGCACTTCAGACGGCACAGAACGAACTGTCTGATAAAAGCCAAGAGCCATGTTCCAGGCCTGGGAAGTAAAAATAACAAAGATGGTCGCGCATTCTGGCCCCAGCAGACTACCTGGAAACAAACCGATAAATCCGGCAACCGTAACCGATAAAAATCCGAGAATGGGAACAGATTGCAATACATCGATAATTGGAATAATGATTTTCTCGGCGCGACGACTCTTGGCTGCCCAGGTCGCGAACGTAAAGGTAAACAATAACGATACGCACAATGCAATCAGCATCCGAAAGACCGTTCGCGCAGCATAAAAAGGCAGCACAAACGAGCTCAATGAAATTGGTATGACCTGCCCCAGTTGATAGGGCGTTGCCATTTGCTTGGCTGTCCAGGCAAAGAAAGTAATAACGGCAAGCACAAACAACAACGCCAGCATATCCCAATAATTAGGATACATACGCGCCTTGTACGCTGTCATAAATGTCGTTCTGAGAAAACTCATGCCTTACTTTTTCTCCAATACCAACTCTTTGGCCTTACATGGCTGCGATGAGCAGATGGTGCTCATAATTTCCGCCCACCATCAACATCCATTACCTGTCCGGTTACATAATCTGCGTCACGCACAAAAAACAATACAGCCTTGGCGATATCTTCCGGATTGCCTTCCCGCTTTAACGCAGTCTGGTCGATAATCTTTTGTTTCTCCACATCTGACAAGGTATTTTTCCCTTCTGGCCATAGAATGGCGCCAGGCGCGACAGCATTGACCCGCACCAATGGCCCAAGCTCTTTAGCAAGGACTTTGGTCATCATTAAAAGTCCGCTTTTGGAAATGCAATAAACTGAATAATCTTTTAACGGGCGCTCTGCATGAATGTCGGTAATATTCACAATACAGCCTTGGGATGCAGCAAGGATAGGTGCTGCCGCCTGGGCCAGGAAAAAAGGCGCCTTCAGGTTACTATTAATCAAGTCATCCCATGCGTACTCTGTCACCTTGCCTATGGCTGTGCGATAAAATCGGGAAGCATTATTGACCAACACATCAAGACGCTTCCAGACGTCAGCCGCATGCTGAACAAGGAGCTTTTCGCTTTCCGGTTCAAGCAGATCCGCCTGTATGGCGACAGCCGAATGGTTGCGCTTTTTGTTAAGCTCTTCAGAAACCTTTACAGCTTCTTCTTCGGATGCATTATAGTGCAGCACGATATTCATGCCATTATCATGCAGTTGACGGGCAATCTCGGCCCCTATGCGTCGGGCTGCACCGGTAACCAGCGCCACCTTGGAATTTAACGGGTTTTTTTGCATGGCATATTTCCTTATGATAGGACCCTTTGGATTAATACAAAACATTATAAACTTTTATGATGATGAATTACGATCTCCCCGAGCCAGGACATGATGAATTAATGCGAAGTAAAGCATTAAGCAGGCATATACGGCAAGAAATGGCCAGACAAAATGGCTCCATTACGTTCGAAAACTTCATGCAGCTTGCGCTTTATCATCCTGAATTCGGTTATTACAACGCAGATTCTTTTGCTCTCGGCAAACATGGCGATTTTACCACTGCTCCAGAGATTTCACCCTTGTTCGCAAAATGTTTTGCCCGGCAAATCCGGCAAATTCATACCGAGCTTGGCAGCAGCCATATTCTCGAGCTTGGAGCCGGCACTGGACGCTTTGCACAAGACCTAATTACGGCCCTGGATCAATCAGGAAATCCACCCGATCATTATTATATCTATGAAATCAGTGCAAGCCTGCGAAAAAAGCAATTCGCAAACCTGAAGTCGCATTGTCCCGCCCTGTTAAATCGGGTCAGCTGGCTTGAACAGTTACCGGATACTTTCACCGGCACCATTATCGCGAATGAAGTGCTCGATGCCTTGCCAGTGCATCGATTCCGAATCGAACATGACGGCATCAGCGAAATATGCGTAGCCACGCAAAATGAGGAATTTATCTGGCGCGCTGAAATGCCGCGCTCCAGAGAACTGGCGGAAACTGTCCGGGAACTGCAGGCGCTTTATTCATTACCCACCGGCTACGAATCCGAAATTAATCTTCAAATTCATCAGCTTATTCCATTACTGGCAGCCTCGCTAACCAGAGGAGCCCTGCTTTTATCTGATTACGGATATGGGCAGCAAGAATACTACCACCCTGAACGTGCCCGGGGAACGCTCACCTGCTTTTACAAACACCGGCAGCATAACAACCCGCTGATACTCCCCGGCCTGCAGGACATTACCACCCATGTCGATTTTACCCGTGTGATCGAAACAGCCTCCGACCATGGATGTTCACTTGCGGGCTATACGACCCAGGCAGCATTTCTGCTAGCCAATGGCTTGCTGCAGTTTGCAGAAGAGGATGAAAGAAACCTGTCCGCAGCTGATGAGTTAAGCCTGCATCATGCCGTCAAGCTATTAACCATGCCGACAGAGATGGGTGAACGCATCAAAGTCATGGCGCTGGCCAAGGGCCTCACCCTTCCTCTTTCCGGATTTGCGCTACAGGACAGGAGACGGGATTTATAGGTTTGTGTATAATGAAAGCGGAACTTAAAACAAGAAAGCGTTGCTGCATAAATCGTCATCGTCGAGCCACACCAAGCATAGCGAGGCGGATTGCCACGGCTGCTTCGCAGCCTCGCAATGGCGAGTCTTGCGCAACAACATCAAACAAGAGTACAGAGGATAAAGTGGTGCGTTTTGCCAGTTTAGAAATTCATAAAGAAGAATTTTCCTTCTCAGCCGGTCATTTCACAATCTTTTCGGCGACTGAGCGTGAGCAGCTTCATGGGCATAATTATAATGTCAGTGTTTCATTCAATAAACTGATACAGGACAACGGCTTGTCGTTTGACTATCGGCATTACAAGAAAAAAATTCTTGCCCTCTGCGATCAGCTGGACAGGCATTTGCTCTTGCCTGACCAATCCCCTTACCTCAGACTGGAAGACAGCGGGGAATACTGGATAGCACATTTCAATAACAAAAAACTTCCGTTTCTCAAGGAAGATGTCATCATCATGCCTCTCACCAATATCACGATTGAAGAATTATCGCTCTGGTTTTTGCAAAAAATTCTTGAGCATCAACAAGACATTGAATGTCATGGTATCCGCGGCATCAGTGTGAAAGTTTACAATGGTCCAGGACAATCTGGCGGCGCATGCTGGGGTTCAATGTAAGAAGCTTTTGTTTCTATTTAAATGGATAATTTTTAGGGAATCTGCAATGAACACAACCACACGTTTCGCCATCACATTTGTATCCATCGGAATTATTACCGCCTGTTCACCCATTGATTCTATCCGTCCATTTGATCATCAACAGGCAGACATCTTGCTGCATGAAGAACAGATTAAAAAACCGGCGCGGCAAATGATCAGCCTTGCACTTCCCCGCGGCCAGTATTGGCAAAAATCAGGCAATCCGATCAAGCTCTTTCACGATCAGCAAAACGAAGATAACTGGCGTGAAAAAATCGACACAACAATCAGCAGCTACAAAAACAATCCAGGAATCACCGCAATCCAGATGGCGAAGCTTGAAATTGACAAGGCTGCGCAGAATTGCAAACAAACAGGATCAGAAATCCTGCAGGAATCCAGACAAGTCATTGTTTACCGTCTCAACATGACCGACTGTTACAGCATGGAAGGAAACAAACAGATCGCGAAATTATTTAATGGCATCGATGCTGTTTACATGGTTCGCTATTCTGCCGTCGAAGGAAAAATCTCAAAATCACAGTTTGATAAAATGTCGCAATCCATCAAGACAGCTCAATTAGTGAAATATTCGAACCGCAAGCCAATATAAATCACCATTCATAAAAATGAGCTGGCACAAATCAGGAAAATCCACCTGATTCCAGGTGGATTTTCCTTAAGAAACGATGCGCTATCGGGGCGATCACCACACCGACGACCAGGATAAAAAACAGCCCGCTGAACAAGGCATAACACCCGGCAAAAATTTTTCCGGATTCAGTGGTTAGTTGCCCCACGGGGCCCATGCCAGACAAAATCATTGCCGCATTCACAAATGAATCCACCCACGACATGTGTTCAAAAGCATGATATCCGCACATTCCCAACACCAAAGCTGCCAGTATCATCAGAAATGCAACACAGATATTGCGAATAACACGCTTGATAAACTCATGAGTAGGTTGAAGTGCAACGTGATGCTGTCTATCTGTCATTATTCGTTCTCCGGATTCTATTCTTTGCTGATGGACATTAATTCGCGGTTAATCGAAAAACTTAGCACGGTCCTGATGAGCACAATGATCGCCAGCAAACCAACTTCATAATAGCCAGGCGTGGTTGTAGTCCCAATCAGGTCGGCGGCGACAATGAATTCCAGCCCCAGAATTAACACCCTGCCCAGGTTTAACCTGATGGAATTGATACTCGATGCTTGCGACGCGAACTGGCCGCTGACAATACCGTAGAGATACTGGAATAGACAATAAAGAACGCCGGAAATAATAATAAGGATACCAAGAATTGAAATGACACGCTGAATCTGAATCAGAATCAGTACTGTATGTATATTTAGCCAATCCATGGCTGGGCTCTCCATCAATCATTTCTGGGATAAATCCATTAAATCAGTTTACTGATATTCATGCCCGCCGCAAAATATTTTTCTCTCTCTTGCATGACGTAAAGAGGACATACGCCATTATTCAGCTGCAACTTCAGCTTCGAACTAAAAATCTCTCCCTGACCCTGCAATTTTTCATGATTTAAGCCTCAGTTAATCCATTATTTATTTGCCTGGATATAATTGAACACAAAACTGTCTATATAAAAAATTTTTACATGCTCGATAGAATTGACAATTACCCGACAGATGAAACGCTTATATATTGTGAAAGCGTTTCTGGCAATGTCCATCCTGACAATTATGTCGGCGTTGGAGAATCGAAAGTTGGCAAGATCCTGGTTTCTGACGGCTTTGGTCCCTGCCAGGCTGTTTTGGCTATCCTGGATAATGGTGAATATGGTATCTATCATGCGTTTTCCGGATTCAAGACAACATCACTCATGAAATTTATGAATAGTATAAATGGGATTGCCAAAGATGTTTTTGTCTTCCAGAAATCACACCCTCAACCCAATCTGCTAAAAGCTCCCTATCTGACGCTGGAGTTAGCAAGAGAATTAAATTGCAAAGTAAAAAGACTTCATATTGATGATCATACGGGAATCTGTGTCAATGGAAATACCGGCAAAATTGTGTTATTTAGCCAGCCAACCTATACAAGAACGAATGATCAAACCTCTATTGTCCTATCAGGTGAACCCAAATCTATCCCGCTTGATAAGCATATCAGTCTGGAAGCAACGATAGATGAAATAATTGAAAAACATGCAAGCGATGATGATTACAAGCTGCACAGCAATATGCTGGTCGTCAAAACTGTTGTTATCCCTGAAAAGTTTCTTCCATCTGATCTATACAAACGCATCAAAGGCAAGTCGGAAGTATATAATGCAAACATGAATGGATTTAATCCGCCGAAGAAAAGTTAATCAGGTAGTTGCGGCATAGAGATCTTTATATAAATTAAACCAGTATGAAACCGCTCCCTAGGGAATTCGAATCCCTGTTCTCGCCGTGAGAGGGCGATGTCCTGACCGCTAGACGAAGGGAGCAAGTTGAAGGCGTATTATTACTTAAAAGCGCCTCTTTGATAAGAATTTTCTTATTGAATGGAACGTCTGCAAACCAGCCGCTCGCTGATGCGGAATATCAAATCTGATTACTTATCCAGACTTCTTGCCACAGGACGATCAGCCAGACTGGTTTCGCCGGCATACAACTGTTCTGCACCCCACTCTGTCCACGAGCCATCATAAAGAGAATGGTTTGTGACATTCATCAAATCGAGTGCGAAATTCAGAATTGCGGCGGTTATCCCTGAACCACAGCTGGTGATAATTGGATATTCAAGATCAACACCAATCCCGGTTAACTGCTTGCGAATTTTATCAATCGGCTTCCAGCGTCCATCTGCTTCAAACATGGTAAAGAATGGAAACGAAAAACTGCCAGGTATATGTCCGGATCGCAACCCCATCCTGGGTTCAGGCCCGCCGGCAAACCGAACCGGATGACGCGCGTCAACCACCTGCTCGACAGGATGATGCAAATTTGTTTTCATTTGCACAAGCGTACGAATGTTATGCGCCATAAAATTGACCGCGTAAGACTTCATCCCCACACTACGCGGCTCACCGGATTCCGTCTTGCCGCCATATTTTTGCCAGGCCTCATAGCCGCCGTCCAATATATACAGCTGGTTTGAATGATGTCCAAATGTCTTGAACATCCAGAGCGCACGGCAACTGGAATGCAACTTGCTGTTGTCATAAATGATGATTTTATGTTCATTGGTAATACCGAGCGCACCTAATTTTTCACTGATAATTTTTTCATCGCGTACCAGCATGTGAGGAAGCGTAGTATTTGGATCATTAAATTCATCCAGGTCAAAAAAACGTGCTCCGCTAATATGACCGGCATGAAACTCTTCTTTTGCGTTCCTGCCATCGGCAGGCAAATACCAACTCGCATCAAGAATAGTGACATTCTTCTGACCTTTACGAAACTTGTCTAATTGGGCAGCGTTTATAAGCCAAGGCATAAAATACTCGACAGGTAGACATCAGATCATAAGCATATCATCCTGCACCCTCATTCACAAAGAGTGCAGGATGCCTGGGAATTACAACCAGTAGACGAATACGAACAGGAATAACCAGACTACATCAACAAAATGCCAGTACCAGGAAACAGCTTCAAACGCAAAATGGTGTTCCGGCAAAAAATGGCCTTTCAGACAGCGAATAAGAATAATAGTCAACATAATAACACCCATACTGACATGCAGGGCATGCAACCCGGTAAGAGTGAAAAATGTTGTTCCATATATACCGCTTTTCAGAGTCAAGCCCAGTTCGGTATAGGCAAGAATATATTCATGTGCCTGAAAACCTTCGAAAATTGCGCCAAGCAAAATGGTAAGCACCAGTCCGATAATAATCTGTTGCCTGTTGCCTTTTTTGAAACCCCAATGCGCCCAGGTGACAGTCACAGCACTACTTAACAGGATAAGCGTATTAAGGGCAGGAATTCCCCAGGTTTTAATGACTGCTTCCGGACCTTTGAACAATTCAGGATTGGGGTTGACCAGCAACGGCCACGCTCCCTGAAAATTTGGCCATAGATATTGATGAGTTGCTCCACCTTTAAACATGTTCAAGGCTTTGACGAAAGCAAACGGCGTACCCGCCAATTCCGTGACACCAAACAGTCTTGTATAAAACAGAGCAAAAAAGAAGACAGTAAACAAGGCAATTTCAGAAACAATAAACCACAACATGCCCCAACGATACGTCTTGTCCATCTGCTGGCTGTGCAACCCATTCAGGCTTTCATTGATAACCTTGCCAAACCAGCCAAACATGGTAGTAATCAGAATGGCAACGCCCTCAGCCAGAATGTAAGGCCCCAATGCGCCGTCATGCAATATCTGGACAAAACCCAATACCGTACAGAACAATCCACACGAACCCACCATAGGCCAGAATGAGGGGTCTGCAATAAAGTAATATTTTACCGGGCTATATTTCTTGATCTGGGTATTCATTCTTTTATCCCTTTTTGGTTTCTTTCGGGGTTGTATCAAACAAAGTATAAACGAGTGTTATAACACGAATATCTTTCGGTATTTCTTTATCGATACGAAATATCATGGGCATTTCCTTGCTTTCCTGCGATTTCAATGTCTGCTGGTTAAAGCAAAAACACTGAATTTTATGAAAGTAGGTCAGTGCATCAGTGGGTGTCATGCTCGGTATCGCCTGGACACTCATGGTCTTATCTGTCGTATTCTTTGCAAAGAAATAGACTTTATTATTTTCACCTGGGTGCACATCTATTGTTTTGGTACGCGGATAAAATTCCCACGGCATGCCTTTGTTATTAACAGCGACAAACTGGACCTTGATGGTGCGAGACATGTCAGGCGGCTCTTTGGTTTCCGCGCTGACAGCCGTCAACAATCCGCTATTGGCCGCAGATGTATTTATTCCTGTCGCCTGACAAATCAGGCTATAAACAGGAACAATAGCAAAACAAAAGGCAAACATGATCGCTGCAGCTACGCTGCCAATTATAATTATTTTGCGATTGGACTTTTTATCCGCCATCTCAATTACCTCACGTATTTATCTGACACTTCGTGTGCAATCTCGCCAATTTTTGGCGGCGTTGAAAAACTATGATACGGAGCTGGTGAATCCAGTGTCCACTCAAGACCATGTGATCCTTCCCAAACCCTACCGTCAGCTCGCTCACCTTTTCCAAACATGGTGCGAAGCACATTAAACAAGAATAGCAATTGTGCAAAACCCAAAATGAATGCACCAACCGTGCACACCATATTGAACTCGGTATATTGAGGAGCATAATCAGCGATACGCCTTGGCATACCAGCCAACCCGAGGAAATGCATGGGGAAGAATGTTAGGTTGACACCAATAACGGTCAGCCAGAAATGCCATTTGCCCATTGCCTCGTTGTAATAGCGGCCTGTCCATTTCGGAAGCCAGTAATAGACTGCTGAGAAAATTGATAATAATGCACCAGCAACCAGAACATAATGGAAGTGCGCGACAACAAAATATGTGTCCTGATACTGATAGTCAGCAGGTACTATAGCGAGCATCAGACCTGAAAATCCGCCAATCGTGAACAGGATGACAAATGCGATTGCAAACAGCATCGGGGTTTCAAAAGTCAGCGAACCGCGCCACATTGTTCCCACCCAGTTAAAGACCTTGATACCAGTAGGCACAGCAATCAGCATCGTGACATACATGAAATAAACCTGGGTACCCACCGCCATACCTGCCGTGAACATATGATGTCCCCAGACGATATAGGACAGGAATGCAATTGCAGCAACTGCTCCAACCATGAACTCATAACCAAACAGTTTCTTGCGCGCAAAAGTTGGAATCACTTCTGAGACAATACCAAACGCTGGCAGAATCATGATGTAAACTTCAGGATGGCCGAAGAACCAGAACAAATGCTGGAACATGACTGGATCACCGCCACCAGCGGCATCAAAGAAGGTAGTGCCAAAATGCCGATCAAACAAGACCATGGTGACCACGCCAGCAAGAATCGGCATCGCGCCAATCAACAGGAATGCGGTAATGAACCAGGTCCAAACAAACAATGGCAGCTTCATCCATGTCATGCCGGGCGCACGCAGGTTAATAATGGTCGCGATAATATTGATTGCTCCCAGCACTGATGAAATACCCATAAGATGGATGGATACAATCAGGTAATCCGTGCTTGGCGGTCCTTTGGTGGAAAGCGGCGCATACATTGTCCATCCAAAGTTAGGACCGCCTCCTGGAACCATAAACATGGATATGATTAAAAGCGAAAACGCAAAAGGTAATATCCAAAAACTCCAGTTATTTAACCGAGGCAGTGCCATATCTGGCGCACCAATCATCATTGGTACCATCCAGTTGGCAAGCCCGACAAATGACGGCATGATCACGCCGAAAATCATCACCAAACCATGCACGGTTACGAGCTCATTATAAAAATTGGGATCAAAGAACTGCAATCCTGGCTGAAAAAGCTCCAGGCGAATGAGAAGCGCCATGGTTCCGCCCACAAACAGCATCAGAAGACTGAACAGCATGTAGAGGGTACCAATGTCCTTGTGATTGGTTGTAAATAACCAGCCAGATATCCACGGCCAAAATCCATTCTTGAGAGAATGATGAGGAGGTGGCATGTGTCCAACATGGCCATGGTGATGGCCATCATCATGGCCATGTGCGTGATGATGTTCTTCTTGGGTCATGATTCTGCTCCGTATTATTAATTGTTTTGACCTTGTTGACGCGCAGCCTTGATCTGATCAGGCGTCACCATTGTATTTGTGTTATTGCCCCATGCATTGCGCTCATAGGTAATAACATCCGCAAGGTCTTGATCGCTAAGCTGATCCTTAAACGCTACCATCGCCGTGCCCTGCTTGCCGTTCATAACCCTGTTGATATGATCAGCAACCGGGCCTGTTGCAATCGGACTGCCTTTCAATGCCGGGAATGTTGGCGGCATGCCTGCACCCGTTGGCTGATGACAAGCAACACATGTACTTAAATAAACCTTTTCACCACGTGCCATGGCAGCTTTGAGATCATCTGCTGACGGTGCAGTTGTTGCAGCTGCCGCTGGTGCTGGTGCTGGTGCAGGAGCCGCTGCTGGTGCTGGTGCTGCCGCTGGTGCAGGAGCCGCTGCTGCCGCTGGTGCAGGAGCTGCTGCTGGTGCAGGAGCTGTTGCTGGTGCAGGAGCTGCTGCTGGTGCAGGAGCTGTTGCTGGTGCAGGAGCCGCTGCTGGTGCTGGTGCTGGTGCTGGTGCTGGTGCTGGTGCTGGTGCAGGAGCCGCTGCTGGTGCTGGTGCTGCCGCTGGTGCTGGTGCTGCCGCTGGTGCTGCATTGGCAGATGGCTTTGTTGCCAGCGCATCATCCATGCTCTTTCCATCACGCAAGGCTTTTATCTGAATAGGCTGCACGAGTGTACCTGTATTATTTCCAAATGCATTACGCTCGTAAGTAATAACCGAAGCCAGCTCAACGTCAGACAATTGATTTTTGAATGCCTGCATGGCAGTTCCGGACTTGCCATTAAATACTGTATCAACATGGCCAGCTACTGGACCTGTCGCGACCTTGCTGCCCTTGAGTGCAGGGAAAGTTGGCGGCATACCCACACCACCTGGCTGATGGCAAGCTGCGCAAATGCTGTTGTAAACACCTTCACCTTTGTCCATCAACTCTTTCATGGTCCATTCTTTATTGATATCGGCCTCACCACTGGTAGCCTGACCTTTTTGTTTAGCTACCCAGTCTTTATAGCCTTGTTCACTCATCGCAATGACAACAATAGGCATGAAAGCATGGTTAATGCCGCACAATTCAGCACACTGGCCGCGATATGTTCCGGGCTTATCAATAATCGTCCAGGCTTCATTAATGAGTCCGCTGATTGCATCGCGCTTGACGCCCAGATCAGGCACCCACCATGCGTGATTAACATCATTTGATGTAATAAGAAAACGGATCTTTTTGTGCACAGGAACGACTAATGGATGATCAACTTCACGCAGATAATCCGGGCCTTTAGGCACCTGATCATGGATTTGATCATACGGAGTAGAAAGGTTACTGAAGAATTTGATCCCATCTTCCAGGTATTCATAATGCCATTTCCACTGATATCCGGTTATTTTGATGGTCAAATCTTCCTGGTCGTTATTATTCATGTTGAGCAATACCTTGGTTGCAGGAATTGCCATGAGCACAAGAATAATTACTGGAATGATTGTCCATGTAATTTCCAGAAGAGGATGGGAGTGAAAGTCAGCCGCCTTATGCCCTCTGGATTTGCGATGGAAATACATTGAATAAAACATTGCACCAAAAACAAGAATTCCAATCACGACACAGATCCAGAAAACTGTCATGTGCAATTCATACACATCATGGCTAATGGGTGAAACGCCCTGGGTCAGATTCAAAGTTGTTTCAGCATATGTCGCGCTACTTGCGACAAGTAAAGTAAACAAGGTAGATTGTATGCTTCGCACGCTATCTCCTTCCGTGAGTTATTACGGTTAATAATTATTTAGGGTTTATTGAATTGGCGAATTATAGCCACACTTTCACACGATTAAAACCATGGGAATGAAAAAATATGTCAGAAACTAACAATAATGAAGTTGCTTCAAGTCTGGTTCAGGACTTGCTGAAAGAGAAACGCTCTGAGCGCCGCTGGAGAAATATTCGTTTTATATTTTGGTTCGCCTTAATCACCTACACAGTCATCGGCATTTTTTCTTACATTGGAAGCCCAACTGTTCCGGTCAAGACAGGAAAATATACAGCACTCGTCCGACTGGACGGGATGATAGCACCAGACAGAGATTTTTCAGCTGAGCAAATTGTTCCCACTCTGCATGAGGCCTTTTCTGACAAAAATGCAAACGGTGTCGTTATTGTTATTAACTCTCCTGGTGGAACACCTGTTCAGGCTGCCATCATTCATGATGCAATTGTTGCTTACAAAAATAAATTTCATAAAAAAGTAGTGGTCGTAGGCGAAGATCTTTTAACCTCTGGCGCTTACTTCGTGGCGGTTGCAGCGGATGAGATCTATGTCAATCCCAACACCCTGACTGGTTCGATTGGTGTCATCATGAAAGGTTTCGGCTTCGTTGATGTCATGAAAAAAATGGGTATCGAACGCCGTGTCTACACTGCAGGAAGCGCGAAAGACCGCCTTGACCCATTTCTGCCACAAAACCCGGATGATCTAAAAAAGGTTGCGTCAGTCATGGCAGAAGTTCATCAGAACTTTGTTAATGCCGTCATAGAAGGCCGCAAAGGAAAACTGAAAGGCGACCCGGCATCCTTATTCAACGGTGACTTCTGGTCAGGCCAAGCTGCCGTAAAGCTGGGACTTGTCGATCATCTCGGCAACCTGATGGATGCCATGAAAAAAGAATTCAACACATCTGAATACAAAGAATACAGCGGAACACCAAATTACCTGCGCTTGATCGGGGGGCAGCTGAATAGTGCATTTGACACACTATTCTACACATATTCATAGAATTGTTTGATTGAAAAACATTACCTGAAACAATACTCTGCTGCCAATATCCAATACTCACTCGTCGTCCTGCGCTTTAAGCGCGGGGCGATGCCGTTTTTAGAAAGAGTAACGTCAATCAGTAAGCGGAGATGGAAGCCAAGTAGGCGGTTAACTCTGAATCATGCACGCAGGCAGGGCTATATCCTTTTACAGCCAACCGGATCAGGGCATGGTAATCCTCGATCCGGCAGATCATCGTTAAGCTTCTATGCTAGCCTTCACCCTTGAATTTTCGCTTATGATTCCATTTGGTATATGGATAGGGCGATGCGTTCTGATTTTTATAAGTCGCTCTTGGCTGCGGGTAAACAGCCACTGGAGCCGCGACCGGGCAATTGCGTATCCCATTTGTCCAGACAGGAATGACTGTACCATTACCGCTGACAAACTGGGACATGACATTCGGCTCGCCAAATATATAGATACTGCCATTTTCTGTAGCAGCAGCAAAAACCTTGTTCCCGCCGCCGATATTAACATGCGCTGCCTGATGCGTTCTCACATATGCATTTTCAGCACACAGTCTGCTTGCACTGACACAAGCGGCCTTGAATGCATCAATGTAGACGTCTTGAGCAGCACCGGCCAGGCCAATATGCGCTTTATCATACGCATAGGCATAGAGATTGGTGCTGGAAATCCGATAAGCATAAACTCGCGTCACATCTCGCGCTTTTACTTCACGTAAATTTACCACACCATTGATGCCGACTTTGCCGCGGCCATCCGCGTAAATACGCAAATCATTACTATTGGCGCCAATGATATTAATGTTGTTTCTGCCGTGATGCATGATTGACCGGATTCCAACATTACCACTAACATTCACATTACCCATATTATTGGTTTTGATGTCCAGAACCGGTGTATTGGCACCAAAAACACTTACTGTTCCCATTCCGATATTGACTACTCGGCGCAAGTTCATATTGCCAGCCAGGTACACATTACCGCTTCCGGCTGAAGTGATCGAGAGGAAATTACTGCGCAGCTGTATCCCCTCAATGGATCCTCTGCCTAACTGGATTAAATTGTTCAGGCGATTTACACCGATTCGAATGATAACGCTGCGTGTACTGCGTCGGACTTTTTTCGATTGCTCCAGACAAAGTGTATCGCCTCTGACCTCAATCGCTGTTTCGCGAACCGCGTCATTGGGACCATAGACATAAACACTATTATTGTCATAAGTACCAAATATCTGAACCTGGAAATCACCATTTACTTTTATATTGGAAAAATTTGGCACACGCACATTCATAGTGCTAATTGCCGCTGAATAGGGGGAGTTTCGGTCTGCCACTTCCGTCGCGTTTGGATCACCGGTTAAAAACCAGCTATCAGCGCCCATGGCCCATCTATTGGGATTCGTGTCAACCTCTTGCATCCATGTTTCTCTGGTCAGATCTTCATTATATGGTGCGGGATTGCGGTTAGATGCGCAGCCAGCCAGCGAAAGACAGGTAAGAATGATTAACCCAAACGGTAAATATCGTTTCATGACAGTCCTCTTGCCATTATTCATCTGAAAAATCTATCACACACGCCTGAATACTTCTAGGGTCAGTTGATGTTTGCGCTTTCAGAGTGAATTTGTTCATGTATCAGCAGGCATTTTATCGGCCGCAACAGCTCGTCATGATCTGTCGGCAATATGACCGGGAGCAATGTGTTTCCGCATTGTGATGATGTGTTCCGTCATTTGCCTCCAGAACCCCTGCTCATTCTGATTATTTTCTCAGGAGATACAAATGCCCCAAAACCGGCTTTTCATTTTGTGTGCGCATAGAAACGGCCTGATAATCACCAACTTTAAAATGATGGCGGTCAGCAAGACTATCCAGATAGTGCTTATTATGCGCGAAACGCCCAGAATCCGTCATGCAATAATCTTCATTACCTCCAATTTCAGCATTAAATACAAACAGACCACCTATGCGCAGCGCCTGATATGCCGCAGAAAAAATCGCATCGAGATCGCCAAAGTAGACGAACACGTCTCCAGCCACTATCAAATCATAGGCATCTGCCCGCACTGATAGAAATGACAGCAGATCAGATTGCTCAAGCTTGTCATATATTTTCTTTTGGCGCGCAACAGACAGCATTTTATCCGAGATATCAACCCCGGTCAGCGTATGCGCCGATGATTTAAACAACTCTCCACATAACCCCGTCCCGCAGCCAAGATCAAGGATATCTAGCTCAGCATTATTCTTTAAAGCATGATTATGTGATACCGCCTGATAGATCAATTTCGGGACCTGGTAATGCAACGCTGTTGTGATATGCGTGTCATAATGATCCGCATATGAATCAAACAACGACCGGACATACTCTGACGGGGAAGATGACAGGCTCTTGTCATGGACGAGGATCCTGATTGTGTGACGAATCGCCTCATTATCCGGCTGAATACGCAGCGCTTCCCGGAAATGCTGCAAGGCCAACTCTGTTTTTCGGATCGACAGGTAAGCCACACCTAAATTATTATGCGCCTCGTAAGCATTTGGATCGATTTTCAGAGCTCGCTGATAATACTCTATTGCCTCATTGGTTTTGCCCTGCTGCATACTGATCACGCCAAGATTAAAGAGAATCTGTACATCGGCAGGCATTATCTCTACCGCCCTTGCATAATGGATCCTGGCTTCGTTCAGCCGGCCCAGCCTTAAAAAACAGGTTGCCAGATTGGATTGTGTTTCGAAATGAAAGGGATGCGTTTGCTCAATCGTATGGAATTGATCAATCGCTGCCACCCATTGATTCAGCTGCATCAACAAGCATCCCAGCTGGAATCTTCCGCCCGCGTGCTGGGGCGCCAGTTCAATCAGCGCCCTGAAAGTATTGATCGCTTCTTCCCTGCGTTTTGCCTTGCTGAGAGCGAGACCAAGGTTGTAATAGGCATCCACATAATCCGACTGCATCTCAATCGCGGCCTGATAGACATCAATTGCTTCCTGCCATTTTTCCATGGCGTAGTATACTGTTCCGAGATTGTTGAATGCCGCTGCGAAACGCGGATTTGACTGAATCACATCACGCAGTATCCGTACAGCTTCGCTGAATGAACCTCTTGCCTTGAGTATGTTCGCAAGATGCAGATAGAGCACCACATCGTCGGGGTTTAACCCGATTGCGGCTTTCAAATTTTCTTCTGCCGCTTCCAGTTTGCCCTCTTCGGCATTCAGCAATCCAAGAAAATGTATTGCCGCTACATTTTTTGGATTTTCCCGCAGCAATGACTCATAACCCTCCCTGGCTTCATCCAGGCGGCCGTTTCTATGTAATTGCTGTATATCCGCGATACTCAATTGAGCCATATTCATTACCGTTTCTCATGTGCTTGATTTGATGGAGGATTTATCATGCCGGCAAATCGACCCACACTATAATTATAGTCCTTCAAAAAAATCATCAGATCCCGCTGCAATCAAAGGCGAAACCAGCCAGCTTCGCTGGTATGGCAGAGTGAGATTGTCTTTAAAAGATGTCAGTCACAATTTCTCTTCACAAACTCCATTGAACCATTGACAACCTTACCTTGAACAAGCGAATCACCTGTTATCTGTACCACCCCTGCTTTCCCGTCAAACAATACCGATCCAGTCACAACCGATCCGCACTGTACTTGCAAATAGGGAGTACTCTGGTCAGAAGTCATGGTCATCAATCCATTTACCTTTGAATGGCTGAGGATAGCGCTATCCGACTGAATCGCGACTCCTTTTTGAAACTGAACCTGGTTTGCTGTAAAACTTCCAGTAACATTCACTGATCCACTCACTTCCGAATTGGAAATATCCGCCGCTCCTTGAACCACGATATCACGCACGGAAATATTTTCGGCCTTCAAATCGCCCGTCACTTTTATATCGCCATTCACGGTAGTTTGCTTCAATACCGTAGGTCCATAACAAACAATCGATGTAACAGTCTGGTTTCCGTAGTTACATACACCAAACCCTGTATACGCATAGCTTGTGGCACTCATCAATCCTGTCAACAGCCCACAGATGATTAACCGTTTCATGGTTTTCTCTCCTGCTTTAAAACATAGAACATAGCGACAATCACTTGGACACATGCGAGACAAGCCACGAAATACTGTCCATAATTTGCGATGATTTCGACTATCAAATTACTTGGATACCCTAGACTATAATATGTCAAGGTGAAAGCGTATAACATCCCAAATGTAAAAACGCGCGTCCATTGCGATGTGTGATAAACAAACACACCACTCCTGATCCCGCGCATTCTTATCCGGACAAGAAACCGTCCTGATTCGAGCAGTTCTATTATCAAAAAGAAAATTGCCGCCCCCCACCAGACAGCAACAATCATCCATTCAGAAAATGCCTTTGAGTTGAGCATCGCCAACCCCGTAATGCTGAGCGCACCATGATTGATCACATTCGAATTAGACCATCCCGCCAACAGATGCTGGCGGTGATCTTGAAAAAAATGCCGCAAAATACAAATCGCGCCGACAAAATAAAAAATCAACCCCATCAATATCAGTATGAAGTAAACCATCGTCGGTATATCATCACGGAACAGTTCCACCAGCAGCAAGACAATAGACTGCGTACTGACAGTCGCAAGCAATACCATCCCGTTCACCGGCAGGTGAAACTTCTTTTTTATACAAAGTACAAACCATTGGCTGATGAAAATAAAATAAATCAGATAGAGAACCAATGCGATTATACCAAGAAACACAATAAATCCATGCAGCGTCTGTTCTGCGTGATCCAGCAATATTGCTGTTGTCGATGTGCCTGCAACCCATGTTCCCATGCCGATTCGATCTGATGCATGATCAACGCGCAACTCGCCCTGAATGCCCGATTGCACCAGTTTCACAGCCAGGTAAAACCATATAATTATTACTTCCATGGCAACAACAAGCATCGTGAATGATGAAAAATGAAACTGCGGCAAACACGCAAGCGCCACAATCCCGAGCGCCATCACAATGCTCCCGCTGGCAATTTCAGGTGCAATTCGGCGAAAGAAATGAACATATAACGGATGCGAAACAGCAAATAAAATCAACAACAAGATCAATGGTGATTGAACCAGGTATTCTACTCCATACCCCATATCCAGCATACTAAAAAGCTCCACGCGGTATATTCATATTATATATAGCACATCTTGCGAACAAGGAAGCACAGACGCGGCACCTGCAACCTATGGTTTTTTTTAAAAAAGAAAGATAACCTATAGTACTCGTGAATAGGAATCGACAGGAAGCAGCTATGGAATCGATGTCAGCAAAAAGCTTCATTGCCAAATTACTCAATTCAGTGGGTATTACCATTAATGGCAAAGAGCCATGGGACATTCAGGTACATGATGAAAATTTTTATTCACGAATATTAAATGACGGTGCACTCGGTTTAGGCGAATCTTATATGGACGAATGGTGGGACTGCAAGGAACTCGATACCTTCTTTTATAAAATTTTACGCGCCGGCCTGGATGAACAAATCAAAATCCCCGCACGTTTCAAATTTAAAATCCTGCTTTCAAAACTTTTTAATTTTCAATCCAGGCAGCGAGCGGGTCAGGTCGCTCGCCAGCATTATGATCTCGGAAACGATTTATATAGCACAATGCTGGACAAGCGCATGATCTATAGCTGCGGTTACTGGAAAAACGCTCAGACACTGGACGAGGCACAGGAAGCCAAACTGGATTTGATTTGCCAGAAACTACAACTCAAACCTGGATTACGTTTGCTAGATGTAGGCTGCGGCTGGGGAGGTCTCGCAAAATATGCCGCAGAAAAATACGGCGTCACCGTCGTCGGAGTAACCATTTCAAAAGAACAATATGAATACGCAAAACAATATTGTGCAGGCTTGCCAATTGAGATCCGCTTGAAAGATTATCGCGACATCAATGAAAAATTTGACAGGATTGTTTCTGTCGGCATGTTTGAACATGTCGGACACAAAAACTATTCTGTTTTCATGCAAACCATCAAACGCGCACTAAAAGATGACGGAATTTTTCTATTGCATACGATAGGAGTCAATGAATACTATCCGATGGCGAATGAATGGATTAATACTTATATATTTCCGAATGGTGCGCTCCCAACCATTGCCCAAATCGGCAAATCCGTGGAAAAAATATTTGTGATGGAAGACTGGCATAATTTTGGCGCCTGTTACGATAAAACCTTATTGGCCTGGTATCAGCAGTTTATTCATGGCTGGGATAAACTGAAAGAAAAGTATGACCATCGATTCTATCGCATGTGGACATTCTACTTGCTCTCCTGTGCCGGCTGCTTCCGTGCTCGCTCAACTGAGCTATGGCAAATTGTTTTCTCCAACAAGGGAATCATCGGCGGTTATCTTGCCCCCAGATAGTCTGCCCTGACCTTTAAGCTTCATTCTAAATTGTTGGTAAAGGAATTTATAAATGTATCACTTACTAAACATAAATATGTTTCATTGTTAGCCCCTATTATTCTTGGCTCGATAAGCATACAAGCTTATGCTTTACCGCATCTTCATGGCAAACACATACACCTCGTTGTTAAACCTAACACACCCAATTTTTCACCAAGCAGACTAACACCGAGCCAGATTGCGACAACATATGGGTTTCAACCTTCTTATCAAGAAACTTACCAAACCCCAAACAATCCAAATAATATGTGCGGTGTTCCCGATGTTTCTTATAACGCTGACCCTAACAGTTGTGTCAGCTAGGTTTTCTGATTTTGGACTGGCGCCTGCAAGGCCATGACCAATTGCAGTATCAAACCGCGCAAGTCTCTCAAATCACGAACAAAAGCTGTGATCAATGTCCTGGCGGGCGAGATTTCCAATAACTCAAGGCTGGTGGGCATGATACGCTGCATGGATTTTTCAAGCTCAGCTATATCACTGGTAAAATCAGATTTTGCATCGGTTAACCGGTTATACTGAAAATAATCAATTAACATACCCAGTAGTTCCTGGTTTTTCGACATAACATTCGCAATCTCATCTGACAGTGCCTGAAATATTAATGGATCCGCATCCTGATAGAGAATGTATTCCATGGAAAACAATACTTCGGTAATCCGCTCCAGATTAACCAGGAAAAATCGGAGCCCCGCACGCACACCGCGATTGAATCCTGTTTCATAAACCCACTCCGGATACATTCCATGCTGAGTTTGCAACGTGTTTTCAACTTCAAGCTTCTTCCTGATAATGCCTTCATCCAGCCGCCCTACACCCTGAATACTGTCTTTCATAACCTGCGAATAACTGTTTAATGCATTCAGTATCGGGATAATGCCTTTCGTAAACTCTTCATTGATCCTCGCGGGGAATATGATCATGCCGCCCATAATTCCGATGACCGCTCCGATCAACGCATCAAACACCCTGTTTTGCATATATTGCCCCGAATGAATAGGCGACAATGTTGCAATCAGCATGATTATCGAGAAATACACCATCAGAAAAAATGTCTTGTTCGCCTGCGGTCTGTCCAGAAACGCCAGATAACTGCTAATGACAAATAGTATTGCAAGCAACAGATAAACCGCCTGATTCTGTTCAACACTTGTCATCAAAAATGCCGAAACAATAATGGCCGCGATCATGATCAGGAAAAATATCATCCCCTGCCTTACTGGCGTGCCTCTTGTCGTCTGACTTACCATAAAAGCAGACAAGACAACCCAGTACTCACCGCTATACGAATATTGCGAATTCACAATGACCGAAACAAAAACAGTCAGGCCTACAGACAATGCCTGGCGCAAGTAAAACGATTTAAAATAGTTTCGAATCAGCATGCACATTTCCAATTCAATAACGAATCAATCGCAATTCCTCAGGAATAACTGCTGGCTTCCGGAAGGACTCTTTTCAGATAAGCATCTATTGCATTGCAAAAACACTTGAGGCTATTGATAAAAAGCAAAAACACCAATGGTTCACGCGCGGCAACCTGCAGCACGTTAGTATAATTCTCTTCGAGACGCTTGATATGCCGGACAAGAGCGTCTGTATCAAGATGATAATTTCTATTCATGACCCGCATCATCATTCCCTCGATGACTCTCCCGATCTCATTTGAAACCGCGGATAATTCCTGTAGACAGACAGAAAAGGTCGCATGATCTGTGACTCGTCGCCGTAACTGAGAATAATCCAGCATGTTGTCATACAATAAATCCAGCCTCCCCAGAAGAAAAGCGTAGTAGCCGCTTTCACTCTCATCCATTTTTCTGCTTGCCAGACTGATTATTTCTCTTAAACGTCTGATTGATTGCATATATCTGTTTTTTTGTAAATGCAGCCGCCTCTCATAAAGATAAATATTGTCTGGATACTCCGCATCGATAAAGCACGAAAAAATTTCTTCATTTACTTTTTTCAGATTTCGAAGCGTTATCACAACAAATGATTGCAACTCGTTACGGACAAAGTATGGATAGAATAGCACCTGAAAAAACAAAGCAATCCCCATGCCAAACGTTATTATCAAAAATCGATTCGCGATGATCAACACAGGCGCAGGCAGCTCACCAGACATAATGGCAAACAGATTGATTACAAATGCCACAAAAAAATACTCCGAGTATCGCAGACTGACAGCAACACACGAGATTGTCAGCATAAACAGAAACACAGCGAGGATAAACGGATAAAATGCCAGACATGCGGACAGAAATGCGGAGAATGCCGCTATTAATCCTGCAACCAGAATTACCGTGATTCTGCGTTTAAATGAGTCCCCATGCGTAATCAATCCCAGGATACAGGCTGACCAGACCAACCAATACTTTTGCGAGCTGCCAAGATAATCCTGAATAATAAATGCTGATGATGTAATCAGAATGAGATATAACAGACGCTTGATCACCAACGGTGCAATGATAAAACCCATCCCTGCCTTCTGATTCAGCATTGCTTCTCCTGGCTTTAATTCATGCTAATCCCAAGCATGCTCCTGTTTTTCCAAAAATGCAGCGTTCATGATTGTGAGTCAGCTATTCTTTGCTAGTCTGACGGCATACAGAGATATTAACAAGACTTATATTCTCTCACGACAAGGCATAAAAAAAGGGGTAGACAGTGCCTACCCCTTTAGCAGAATCTGATAACTAATACAGCCTATTGTCTGGTCTTTTTTACATCCTTCCAGTATTCTTTTTTCAGCAAATACATCATCACAAACAGGATTACAAGAAAACCAAGCACCCAGTATCCCAGTCGTTCCTGTTCAGCATGATAGGGTTCAGCTGCATAAGCAAGGAATGTAACAACATCAGCAACCGCCTTATCAAACTCTTCTGGCGTCATGCTTCCCTGTTTGACCGGCTTGACCAAATCATACCACTGTACCTGATTAAGCAAGTCATGCATGGGCTTTTCAACGAGCACCTGCTCTCCCTGGAATGGAGCGACAATCGCCGGCATCGCGGTTCCCGGGAATATCAGATTATTTACACCCGACGCAGTCGCTGGATCTTTATAGAAACTGTGCAGATAGGTATAAATCCAGTCAACACCACGCACATCCGCTTCAAGCGACAAATCAGGAGGTGTCACGCCGTTAATGCTGATTGGTTTTTTATCAGTCACTATCCCTGCATCCTTTGCTACCTTGTCATAACGCAAATAAGTCAGCGTATGACAACTCATGCAATTGGTAGCGAAGAACTTCGCACCGCGCTTCACAGCATCCATATCAAATTCATTGATGGGCGCGGTCGCCAGTTGTAATCCTTCAAATTTTTGCTCTTCTGCCCAGAGTTGGGAAGAAAATAACACTAACAAAATAGCTAATATATAACGCTTCATCATCCAGTGACCCGTTCCGGTAAAGGTTTAGTTTTTTCTCTTGATGAGTAAAATGGCATTAGCAAGAAGAAGCCAAAATAGCCCAGCGTGAATACGCGAGCCATTATCGTGCGCAACGGTGAAACTCCTTCATGGCCAAGATACCCAAGTCCAATAAAGCATATGACAAAGACCACAATTGCAATCTTTGAATACGTGCCCTTGTAACGAATTGAGCGCACCTTGCTGCGATCCAGCCATGGCAGCACAAACATGATGGCAATGCCTGCTGCCATTGTCATGAGCCCCAACAATTTGTTTGGAATCGCGCGCAACATGGCATAGAAAGGTGTCATATACCATACTGGCGAAATCTCAGGCGGTGTCACCATTGGGTTTGCAGGTATGAAATTGTCCGGCTCAAGGAAAAGCCCGCCAAATTTCGGCGTAAAGAACACCACAATACAAAAAACGAAGAGGAACACGACCACACCCACCAGGTCTTTAACTGTGTAATATGGATGGAATGGAATACCATCAAGCGGCACGCCATTTTTGTCTTTCTTTTCCTTGATGTCGATACCATCCGGATTGTTTGAACCTACATGATGCAGGGCGACCAGATGGACAAACACAAACACAGCCAACAGCAATGGAATGGCAATGACATGTAAAGAGAAAAAGCGGTGGAGTGAAACGCCTGTCACACTGAATCCGCCGCGTAACCAGGTGAGGATCAGGTCACCCATATACGGGATGGCGCTGGCAAACGATGTGATAACCGCAGCTCCCCAGTAAGACATCTGGCCCCAGGGCAGAACATAACCCGTGAATGCCTCGACCAGCAGACAGAAATAGATAACCATACCTATCAGCCACACTAATTCACGAGGCTTCCTGTACGATCCGTAAATCAAGCCGCGATACATGTGCAAATAGACAACAGTAAAGAATGCCGATGCGCCAGTCGTATGCATAAACCGCAACAGCCACCCATAACGGACTTCGCGCATGATATGCTGAACTGAAGCGAACGACCCATCCGCAGTTGGCGTATACTCCATGACCAGCCAGATCCCTGTCACGATTTGCATGACGAATACAAGCAAGGAAAAAGAGCCAAAGAAATACCAGAAGTTAAAATTCCGCGGTGCGTAATATTCACTTAAATGTTTTTTCCAGAATTCAGTCCATGGATATCGCTTGTCGATCCATTCCATGAACGCGCTTTTAGAACTTAAATCTTTGTCAGTCATTATTTTTATTCAACTCCTTCCGTGCGTTAGCTAATGGAAATTGCGCCTTGAACCCCTTCCTGATCTTCACCGATCATGATTTCCGTATCACTGACATACATGTGCCGCGGAATTTTAAGGTTTAGAGGAGCCGGAACATTTTGAAATACTCTGCCAGACAAATCATATCTGGAACCATGGCAGGGACAATAGAAGCCGCCCAGCCAATCTGGCGATACACTTCCTGCATCGGGCCTGTAAGTGGGAACACAACCCAAGTGGGTACAAATACCAATTGCAATCAAGAATTGAGGTTTAATGGAACGGTGTATGTTCTTGCAGTATTCCGGCTGTTGATCTTGCTCAGAGAGCGGATCACGCAAGATGTTATTTAGCTTTGCAAGTGAATCCAGCATTTCCTGATCACGATAGATAATCCAGATTGGCATGCCGCGCCATGGAACGGTTAACTGCTCTCTTGGCTTCATGCTGCTAATGTCAATTTTCATTGGCGCTGCAGCAGCTTCCGTATCAGCGCTGGGCATCCAGTATTGAAAAAATGGGACAGAAGCTGCAGCCAATCCAACTCCACCTACTGCAGTTGTCGCTAGGCGCAAGAAACATCGCCGCTTTTGATCTATTTCATCCGTCACGCTTATGTCCTTACTCGACTATTATTGTTTTAGATTAAATCACACCATACGCTGCACATTAAAAGCGTCATTGATTACAGCGAGGTATAAAGTTCGTAAGTTTAATCATTCAAAAAAGAGATAGCTAGGGTTTTTATATAAAAACCCTGTGGCACCTCATTTTTTAATCAAAGTCCGCTTTTTGGGATTGCTCCCATCATCATCCTGATATCGGGGGAAGATTTATACAGAGGAATATAAAAAATTTCAATGGGTTTCAAATGGAGCAGAAATGAAAACGAGTTTCCGTCAACATTTTCCTAGGATGTCTTTTTCACGATGGACGTATCACCCGAAGAAAATGCGCGCAGCGTCCCGTCTTCGAGCTGCAATATCAGATGTCCCTGATCATTAATTCCCGTGACGGTTCCTCGAATTGTTTCATTGATGTTTTTTACTGTGACGTCCTGATTGGTCAGGCAGTCTGCGCTTTTCCACTCATCTATAAATGCCCGCAAACCATTAACATCGAACTGCCTCAAATAAACAAGCAAATTGTTAATCAAACGCGCACATAATTCACTTCTGTCCACATAGACATTAAGAATTCGTTGCAGTGAAGTCCATGCCTGGGATATATGGTTATACCCATCATCCATCATGTTAACATTGACGCCGATACCGATAATCACCTGGCACTCGCCATGAGTTTCAGCCTGTATTTCTATCAGGCTGCCAGAAATTTTATTGCCCGCGTACAAGATATCGTTTGGCCATTTCACATACAGATGTTCACGGATGCCATAACTCTTAAGCGTTTTTAAAACAGCGAGGCTGACCACCAGACTGAGCCCTGACAATTCGCTCACGTCTTTTTGAAAATGATACAAACAGGACAGATAAACGTTTTTGCCAAAAGGAGAATACCATTCCCGGTTTAATCTGCCTCTACCATGCGACTGTTGCTCAGAGAGACAGATTTTTATGCTGTTTGCATTCCTGACCGACTTGATCTTCAGGGATTTCAAATATTCATTTGTCGAATCAATGTTTTCAAAAATGCTAAATTCAACATTTTCGCTGGTGACATTCTTTTTGATTTTATTCACATCAAGCAGGACCAACGGTTCCAATAATGCATACCCCTTGCCTTTGATTGAATCGATTCTGATATTGTTGCTTTCCAGCTTTTTGATGAACTTCCAGACTGCGCTGCGGGTCATTTGCAGTTTTTCACCCATGGTCGTCCCATCATGATACTCACCATCACTCAATATGTTGACGACTTTTACAAAATTGGCATTGAGCTTCTTGTTCATTTGGGTTTCTCTTTCACAAAACGCGACAACAATATTCCTGATTCATACAACATCCAGACAGGCACAGCCAGCAGCGTCTGTGACAATACGTCTGGCGGAGCCAGCAGCATACCGATCACAAATGCACCAACAATAGCGTATGAGCGCATTTTAATAAATTTGGCGCGGCTTACCATGCCGGTTAATACCAGCAAAACCATGACAATCGGAATTTCGAAAAGACCGCCAAATACAAGCAGCAGCTTGGTAGTAAAATCCAGATATTCACTGATGTCCGGGCTCAGCATGACACCCTGCGGCGCGACCCGCGACAGGAAATGAAAGAGCATCGGGAATATCACAAAATAGGCGAACGCAAGGCCGCTATAAAATAAAAAACCACTCATCAGCATGAACGGCCAGATAAGCCGGCGCTCGTGACCATACAAGGCGGGAGCAATGAACGCCCACAACTGGTAAAGAAAGAAAGGCACGGTCAGGATCATGGAGGCCATAAAGGCAAGCTTGAACGGCACAAAAAAAGGAGAAACAATTTGCGTGGCGATCAAATGTCCTTGGGGCAAAAACTTCAATAAAGGCAGTGCAAGCCAGGTATAAAGATTATTTGCAAAATATAACAGGACAGAAAAAACAGCAAAAAGAACAATCAATGAATACATCAATCGAGAACGCAATTCCGTCAGGAAATATACAGCATTTGACACGCTTGCCGGACTATTACTGCTCACTCTTCCGCTCATTGGGTTTCTCAACCGTATCAATAAAGCCATTCATTTCATCTTTCACCTTGGCAAACATTCGCCGCAGGGTTTGCGCAAAACGTCCCAGGGTAAAGGCGACATCTGGTAACTGCTCCGGCTTGATCACCAGCAATGCGATCAATAAAATGACAACAACTTCACTGATACTGAAATTCACTGTTTGCTTCCTTCCTTCTCATCCTGATCTTCCTGCAAACCTTTACGAAAGCTTCGAATGGCAACCGCCAGGTCATTGCCAATATCACGCAATCGCTGTGTACCAAAAACCATCATGAGAATCAGGAAAATCAGCAGTAACGAGCCAAAGTTTCGAAAACCCATAGTTCATCTCCTCGCTAGGGTTGATGCGGAGTAATCCACCCCATAGCATAAGCCAACATCAGAATTAAAAATAACAGCAGCGACAACAATATTCGCCACGTCAGCGCTTTCACGCTCCGGTTTGAACTCTTCTTATCATGAACAAGAAAGTATAAAGCACTTCCCAATGAAAAAAAGATAAAACCCAGCAATATGATAAGAATCGCCTTGATAATTATTGTCATCACACTACAATCCTACAATAAATTGTCCTGCACGGCTGTCTCTGTATAAAAAATGCATAAACGCCAGCAGCAGCACGGCGCATAGTATATTCACATATGACCAGGAATGCACCTAAAATGCCATTCAAGATACAAAACTGGAAGCTCTCCCTGTTGGCACTCCTCTTTATTTGCATATTCACCAGTTTGGGATTCTGGCAGTTATCGCGTGCCAATCAAAAAAAGCTGCTGCTTGCTTCCTTTACTGAACGAACCATGCGTACTCCGCTGACCGTGCAGGATATCAATCATCCGGGTGACTGGCGGTTTTATCAGGCCCGGCTTGAAGGCTCATTTGATAATGCCCACACCATGCTGCTGGACAACAAAATTTACCAGGGGATGATTGGCTATGAAGTGTACACACCATTTAAAGCATCCGGCATGGATACTCCCATTATGGTTGACAGAGGATTTATCCCCATTGGCAAGAGCCGCAAGGACTTGCCTGTCATCAAGAACATTACCGGAAATATTACGATAACCGGCATGTTGAACTTGCCACCCACTTATGTCGCCCTGGGACAAATCTATGAAGCGCCCTCCATACGCTGGCCGCTGCGCATCGAGTACGTTAATCTTTCAGAATTCCCGAAATTTCTAGGCTATAGTGTCTATCCTTACGTGTTAAATATCGAAGCAAGCGACTCGTCGGCATACGAAGTCAGATGGCAGCCTGTCACGATGAGCCCCGAGAAACACACCGCTTACGCAGTACAATGGTTTGCTTTGGCGCTCACCTTATTGATATTATTTGTCGCTCTAAATCGTAAGCCTAAAGTATAGTTGCACGATAACACCAACTTACTTGTAACCTGATGCGTCTGGTTAATTAAAATCATTGAGGATTCATCACAGATGAAGACCTGAAAGCTTCGTCAGAACCATTATAACTATCTTAATGAGGATACACTTTTGGCAAACAACTGGTTTATTTCTCCAAAATACCGTCAAGGCTCAAAACTTGCGCTCTTTACTTTCGCGCTGGCATTTGTGGTCATTATTCTTGGCGCCTATACTCGTCTTACCGATGCAGGATTGTCATGCCCTGACTGGCCGCACTGCTACGGTTATATCACTGCACCTCACACCACGTCGCAATTGCAGGGTGCCGCCCAACTATACCCACAGGCACCTGTGGATATAAAAAAAGCCTGGACTGAAATGACACATCGTTATTTTGCCGGAACCGAAGGTATACTGATTCTCATTCTGTCACTCTCCATTCTTTTTGCCCGCAAAGCGAAAGACCTGAAATCTACCGGTATCGCCATCGCACTCATGGCATTGCTTTGCATTCAGGTAATGCTGGGCATGCTGACCGTTACAGAAAAGCTCAAGCCTGTCATTGTTCTTTCACACTTGCTGACAGGGATATCCATCCTGAGCATGTTATGGTGGGCTTATCTGGACATACATCTGCGTGATGACAGCCTGCTTGACAGGAAATCCGGTCCACGCATCCTGCCATGGATCTGGCCTGCATTGATTATCGTTGCCCTGCAAATCACCCTCGGAGGCTGGGTCAGCACTCACTATGCCGGACTCGCCTGTGTTGATTTTCCCTATTGCAATGGACAGCTTTTACCAGCCATGCAATGGAACAATCTCAATGGAGACCTTGTTACCATTCACATGCTGCACAGGATTGGCGCATTGGTCACAGCGACATACCTGGCCATCATGGCGCTATTCCTGTTCAGACACCCGCTGTTTCGCAGAACAGCAGTGATCATTCTTGCCCTGATTGCATTACAGATCACGCTTGGGATTCTCAACATTGTATGGCTAAGACCAGTCTGGATAGCCCTGATACATCAGGCTGTCGCAATCCTCCTGCTGCTCACTGTCATTACTTCTCTTGTCAAAGCATCTTTTATTACAGGAAATCGCCATGAACTCCGGACTGCGTGACTACCTGGTACTTTGCAAACCCCGCGTGGTACTGTTAATGCTGCTGACCACATGGGCTGGGATGTACCTTGGAGCAGCAAGCCCTATCCCCTGGTGGCTCTGGGTGAATGCGACTGTCGGTATCGCCTTAATGTCAGGCTCGGCAGCCACATTGAATCACATTATTGATCATCGTATTGATGCCGTCATGGACAGAACCAAAAATCGTCCACTGGCCAGCGGAAAGCTCACGCTCAACGCAGCCTGGACGTTTGCAGGCATTCAGGGCGTGATTGGATTCATTATCCTTTATCTTGGCGTCAATACACTGACAGCATACCTGACCCTGCTGGCTGCTATTGGTTATTCTGCTGTGTATTCGATTTATCTCAAGCGCGCCACTTCACAAAACATTGTCATTGGCGGTCTTTCAGGCGCAATGCCGCCATTGCTCGGATGGACAGCTGTCACCGGCAAACTTGATCCGCAAGCCTGGCTGCTGGTGTTGATTATTTTCACCTGGACACCCGCGCATTTCTGGGCGCTTTGCATACACCGCTATCACGAATACAAAAAAACACCTATCCCCATGCTTCCCGTCACACACGGCATCTCATTTACAAAATTGAACATTGTACTTTATAGCCTGCTGACAATTGCATGCAGCCTGCTTCCTTACGCAATAGGCATGAGCGGCAAATTATATTTCATCTCTGTCTTGCTGCTCGACGCAGGCTTGATTGGTTACGCGCTAAAGCTGCAATTCGCAAAAACTGATAACCGAATTGCCCTCAAAACCTTTCAGTATTCACTGGTGTATCTGACAGGATTGTTTTTGGCTATATTACTCGACCATCATTTACTGATTAACTGAATTCAGATCCGGCAAAGGATCTGAATTCACCTGGCTGCATACTGACAGACAGCCATTTCAGAGGAACCAAGATATGCAAAACACACAAACGATCTCAACCAATAAAATAATCGTATTTATTGTCTTCATCTGCGCCGCGCTCATGACGTCATTATTTGTGTATCACTTGCGTCACAAGCCTGCGCCGCAGCAAGCTCTCTCGCCAGAGATCGGCATCATGTTTTCCAACCCGCGCGATATCAAATCGTTTGAACTGATTCGAGCCGACAACCAGAAATTCACACAGAAGGATTTCTACAATCACTGGACATTATTGTTTTTTGGGTTTACTCATTGTTCCAGCGTCTGTCCTGCCACGCTGGATGTCATGAAACGTGTTTATGAAAAATTACATGCAAAATATCCTGATCTCCAGGTTATACTGGTATCCGTCGATCCGGACCGCGACACACCCGAAGCGTTAGCCAAATACACTCACTCTTACAATTCAGATTTTATTGGCGTGACAGGCAAAATCCAGGAATTGAGAAAATTACAAAGCCAGCTAGGAATTTTTTCGGCCAGGGACAATTCAACTGGCAATGATTATCAAGTACAGCACACATCGTCCATCATGTTGATAAATCCGCAAGGCAAGTGGGCAGGATTATTCAAATTTGGGCTGAATCCGGAACAGCTGGCGAAAGGATTTGAAGATAGTGCCAGCTAGCAAGTCCCTCTCCTGCACAAAAAAATGTGGCGGAGAGGAAACTTTCAAATAAAAGCCGTGAATGATTATCAGATTGCTTATAATGCGTCATTAACACCATATGTGGTTACATTTTCCTGCTTTCTCGCTCTGGCCATTTCAACGGCTCCCTGTGTCAGCGATTTCATCGCCTGCATGTCAAAGTGATACGGAGGAAAGATTGGACCGTAACCAGACGTGACGCCCCTGTAGGTCGCAGCTACCAGACCTTGTCTCTTGCGAACAATTTCAGTCTCATTGATTGCCAAATATTCACAAATAGCCTGCATCAATCGGTAGCGCAATTTAATACTGGAGCCCAGGTCACTCTCCGGATTATAGATGTCATCGTAGACTCTCAGTAATAAATCGTCTTCATCCTGGCCAAAGGCATTAACAACATCGCTTTTGTAATCATCGGCCCGTTTACGGCCTTTCGCGCCGCTTGAAGAAAATATACCGCCAATGGTTTCAAAAAAACCTTCTGCCGCTTTGTTATCCTCAGCAAGGTAAACATTTTCAATCTTGTTAATTAGAGTGTCTTTTAGTGATCTTCCGCCTAGCATGTTAACTCCTCATATATCAATTAATAAACAGCCTATTTGTGATAATATTTGGCCACATTCTTAAAACGGGTCAAAATTCTATCATCTTAGTTCGCAAATGTGAACCTCCAGTGTGTTACTTCAACTGGGTAGGTGTATCCTCCCGTTCTTACGCTATAATGCCGCCACTTGGTTTTATTGAATGGTCACTGGTATGCCTGAAAAAATTTCCGTCTATCTTCAATATCTTGTCCCGCAACACATGTTGACTGTCCTGATGGGACGACTAGCCGAGATCCGCACCCCATGGCTCAAAAATTGGATGATAAGACGATTTATACGGAAATATCATGTCGACATGTCAGCCGCACAACAGGAAACACCAGAGGCTTACCCTACGTTTAACAGCTTTTTTATACGCCAGATAAAGCCTTCCTTACGGCCAATCGCCAATCTGAAGGATGATATTGCCTGCCCTGTCGATGGGACAGTTGCTCAAATAGGATCCATCAATAAAAACCAGCTTCTTCAGGCAAAAAATTTTTATTTTGATCTGGAATCACTGTTGGGGGGAGATACACAACTTGCTCAGACGTTTTATGATGGCTCATTTGCCACCCTCTACCTGGCGCCGCACAATTATCATCGTATTCACATGCCCCTGTCTGGCATCCTGGAAAAGTCCATTTATATCCCCGGTAAACTGTTTTCAGTCAATCGCATGACATCTGACCTCATTCCCGGCCTCTATAGCCGCAACGAGCGGCTGGTCACGCTCTTCAACACTGAGGCAGGGCCCATGGCTGTCATTCTGGTTGGCGCCATGATTGTAGGCGGCATTCAGACTGTCTGGATGGACCATGCTGTCCGCGTAAATTCAGCCACAGATATCTCACCCGACCGCACAATCACACTGAAAACCGGCGATGAACTCGGTTTTTTCAAATTGGGATCAACGGTCATCCTTTTGTTCGCAAAAGACAAAATTACGTGGAACCCCAGATTAGGCACAGATTCCACGATCCAATTTGGTCAATTAATAGGAAATATCGTTAGATAAGGCCGAAGTTAAGCCTGCCTTAAGAATACCCTTATAGAATCAAACTAGCGAAGTTGTAGAATGCAATCAGGAAATAACAGAGCATTAAACACATGAAAAAATGCGTGCTATCAGTCAGTCTTGTTACCTTCATCACACTGTTTGTTGTGTTTTATGCTGTCTATTATCTCCTGCTCCAGGACAACTTCCTGCACTGCTCGATATCGTCCATTATCACAATGTCACACCATCTTGATCACAAAAGACATTTAATTGTGCCTGGTTTGTTGCCAATATATATCGCTTCGGTAATTTTTGGCGCAGCTACCTTGGGTATTTACATAGGATCATCCATACAGCAATATATTATTCGGTGCTCGAAAAAACCCATTATCGCTCCCAAAAAAGCATTTTGAGATAATTGCCATTATCCATGTAAGCCTTTTACTATAGGCAACGTAGGAAAATCTCCACAAAATTGAGTCTTCACTCATCTCAACTTATTGATTAATAAAAAAATAACCCCATTGCAATAATCATGTTCCAGCTTAACTGTTGATAAAATCATTGAGCCTTGAGAAAACGATTTGCTAATCTAGAAATTGTTCAGGGATGAAATCAAGGACAGGCATCACGGAATTGAAGCATCTTCACGGATGACACCGCCAAGGATTTTGGCAGATTGGGCCAGGAAGCCTGGGTAGGCAAAAAGGGGCAGCTTAAGGATTAAGCTGCCCCTTTTGGCTTTCTGAGTTCTCACACATTACGCAACTGTTTTCTCTTGGTATCGTTTAACGCTGGCTAATATTTCACTTCTGGCCGATTCTACATTTTCCCAGCCATCCACTTTAACCCATTTGCCTTTTTCGAGGTCTTTATAATGGGTGAAGAAATGTTCAATCGCATCGAGAAGTTCCTTGCCCAGGTCTGTCGGCTTGGAGACATGCTGATATCTGGTCGTCAACTTGTCTACCGGCACAGCCAGGATTTTTGCATCTTTACCAGATTCATCTGTCATGCGCAGCATGCCAATGGGTCGGCAGCGGATAACCGCACCAGGGACAAGTGAAAAAGGTGAAACAACCAGCACATCCACTGGATCACCATCTTCAGACAAGGTATGAGGAACAAAACCATACTCGCAAGGATAAAACATGGCGGTCCCGAGAAATCGATCCACCATTACCATACCGCTTTCCTTATCAACTTCATATTTGATAGGGCTACTGTGTGACGGTATTTCAATAACAACATTAATATCATCTGGAACCTGTTTGCCGGCCTGGAGATTCTCTAAACCCATAAAACATCCTCTTCTAATCTTAAGATAGTGCGCCTAGTGTACTTTCCATCAGCAATTTTGCAAGTCACAGCACAATATTTTACACTAGACGCCATGATTGACACTGATACGATATGACCCTGATATCCGATCGCAAAGAACCGCCATCAAAGACGGGTAAGCTCGACAGCTCAATAGCACCTAAACAAATTTTGGGAGCCACCATGAAGGATTGTTTATTTTGTAAAATTGCTAAAGGTGAAATTCCTGCAAAAATACTTCATCAGGACGACAGGATTGTTGCATTTGATGATATTAATCCGCAGGCGCTTTACCATAAGATCATTATCCCGCGTAAACATATCGCAACCGTCAATGACTTGCACGCGGAAGATGCTGACCTGGTTGGCCAGATGGTATTGTCGGCAGCCAATTTGGCCAAAGAGCTTAACATCGCGGAACCAGGATACCGGCTGGTAATGAATTGCAATCCGGGAGGCGGGCAAACAGTGTATCATATCCACATTCATTTGCTTGGCGGCCGTCAGATGGCCTGGCCGCCAGGATAGGATGACTTAATCGTTCCAGGGCTTTAAAAATTCAAGCAAACAGGTAATGACAATGCAAGAGTACTTTAAAAAGATAATCGAAAACATAGGCGAGGATTCTGATCGTGAAGGGTTGCGTGACACACCCAAACGAGCAGCTGAAGCGATGAAATTTTTAACCCAGGGTTATCAGCAAACTGTTGACGAGGTCGTGAACGGCGCCCTGTTTCAATCTGATGATGATGAAATGGTGCTGGTGAAAAACATCGAACTCTATTCTCTTTGCGAACATCATTTATTGCCTTTCACAGGCAAATGCCATGTCGCCTATCTTCCCAATGGCAAAATCATCGGCCTTTCCAAAATTGCGCGCATTGTTGACATGCATGCACGCCGATTACAGGTACAGGAAAACCTCACCAAGGAAATCGCGCGCACCGTTTACGACGTCACTGGCGCAAAAGGTGTCGGGGTAATCATCGAGGCACAGCACTTATGCATGATGATGCGCGGCGTCGAAAAACAAAACTCTGTCATGAATACTTCCATGATGCTGGGCACATTCAGAGAAGATCCAAGAACTCGTGCTGAATTCTTGAGTCTGGTGAAAAGCTGACTTAACAGACCTTGTTGCGCGAATCCTTCTTTTGTGTTTTGTGGATCACCGCGCATCCTGCAGGGGCTGCTCGACATGTATTAACCCGGAGATCGAGGAATACCTGATGCCTCCCCTGCCAGCGACAGCTGCTGGATTCTAGGGATGTGAATTATTGCGGCCTGGATCCGGCGTTCGGAAACCGTCTTGAAACAGTGAACTCTACATATTCTCTCATTGCAGAAGCGGCACCAGCAATCAAGGCCTTTATCTCGTCTCCTGTCAGATTTCCAGTCTGTAATTTTTTTTCCAATCCCATAATGGAATGATTCAGCGATTCATGATCAGGAAGGATGGTTTTTAGCAATAAAAGAAATCTCGATACCAGCTGCCTGTTTTCCGGAGAATTTTCAATATCACAGCCTTTGATCATATCCATGGATTTATTAACCATCACAATCATGCCGGATATATCGTCGGAATAGTTCTCTTCGGTCCTTACAACGCTATGCTCGAAATCGATGAAATTGGTCTTTCCGTCACTAAAATCATAGATGAAATTTTCGGTAGACAGCAAATCGCCATGAATTCTTCCCAAATCATGAATCTGTTTCTTGTAGGCATCGAGAAACGAGTTAATAAATCTCATGCTCTCTGAAAAATCATTCAGATCCGCCAGGTAATCGTAAGCATCGGACGATGTCACGCCCTTGATCATATTCATGATGAGAACAACCATTCCCGTCGACAGATTGCGTATGGGTTTGCGCATATTCAGATGGGAAAATTTGACTCCTATCTGATACTGGTCATCAAAATTATCGTTTCCAATTTTATATAATACCTTGGCCACGCGCGCTTGCTGTGCATCAGGAACATAAACCAGACGCTGGTTTTTCATGTCCGCCTGCAAAATACCATTGATTTTGTGAAGAATGGAATTGGTTCCTGTTTTATTGATGACTTCACCCATGACAAAAAACGTCAACATGTCAGGATTGGATTGCTCGTCATCAAGAACCAGCGACTGCCTGAATTCCAGTTCATTTCCACATTTCCCGCTTGAAATAATCGCCGGACATACCCCGGTTTTTTTCTGCTGGTCAAGAAGAAAATCAAACAGCTTTTTCACCGCAGCATTATCCGAATATGTTTGCGGATCATTAAAATCGATCTGAATCACTTTGGGCTGAAAGATTGATGCTATCAGGTGCAGCATAACCCTCCAATAAAAGGATCATTGATTCTTAAAGTATAGGAGAAATTTTTAATAAATCGCTTCCATATCATGGATGACGGAATGGATATGCTGTTTATGCTGTAAAAGCAAGGCATAAATTATATAAAAGCGGTTCCAAATCTCAATTTGGGCAGACCCAGATGTTTGGCTATGCTCTGACCGATATCCGCGAAAGTTTCCCGAACGCCAATCGGTCCCGGTTTGATATCAGGGCCAAAAGCAATGACAGGTACATGTTCGCGCGTATGATCCGAACCAGTCCAGGTAGGATCACAGCCATGGTCAGCGGTAATAATTGCCATGTCACCGGGTTTTAACTGTGCCTCGAATGATGGCAGCCAGGAATCGAAATCTTCCAGCGCTTTTGCATAGCCGATTACATCACGACGATGGCCATACACCATATCAAAATCAACCAGATTCACAAAGGTAATGCTCTGATCGGGAGCAGATTTTGCTTCCTCCACAAAAGAAGCAAATAGCGCGCGGTTTCCGTCAGCCTTGACAGCTTTGGTGATACCCTGGTGAGCATAAATATCAGCTACCTTTCCAATCGAAATCACGCTGCCGCCCTGTTTCACCAGTATATCAAGCAATGTCGGCTCCGGAGGCGGTGTTGCATAATCGTGACGATTGCCGGTTCGATAATATTTTCCTGGTTCTCCGAGGAATGGACGTGCTATCACACGCCCGATGTTATAAGGATCAACCAGTTTGCGCGTGATTTCGCATACTTCATAAAGCCTTTGCAAACCGAATGACTCTTCATGGGCCGCGATTTGAAAAACACTGTCCGCAGAAGTGTATACAATAGGCTTACCTGTCTTTTGATGCTCTTCACCCAATTCATCAATGATGACTGTGCCTGAAGCATGCCTGTTGCCAAGCACTCCCGGCAACCTGGCCTGTTTCACCAAGTCATCAATTAACTGCTGGGGAAAACTGGGATATTGAGGTGAAAAGTAACCCCACTCAAACAGGACTGGGACACCCGCCATTTCCCAATGACCGCTTTGTGTGTCCTTGCCAAGACTAAGTTCAGCCGCACAACCATAAGCGGCGTGTATGGAAGCAGCCTGATCCATACCTGGTACCAGCGTGCCCTGACTAATGGCAGCCGCACCATTCAATCCCAGCCTGGTCAGGTTGGGAAGATGCAGAGGCCCGGAGCGTACACCTGGCTTATCCGCTTTTCCCAGCGAGCAATACTCAGCAATATGCCGCAAGGTATCAGCACCCGCATCACCGTACTTGCTGGCATCCGCTGTGCTGCCAAGCCCAAATGAATCAAGCATGATAATAAATGCACGCATCAGTATTCCACCAAAGAAAATCTCTCTTGTTCCGCCTGGGGCTCAACGTCTACTGTCAACGCTGACCGCAATCAGGCTCGCGATCTGCAATAAGTTTCGCGCATAAACATAGTAATGACCAGAGCAGCAATAAATGCAACCGGCATAATCAGCATGGCATGGTTAAAATCCTGCGCCGAATAAACAGCGATACCGTTGACAACCTGCTGATTACCGCCCTGCTCCATTAGCCACCCAAAGAATGGCGGAATAATGAATCCGCTGGCCATGATACAAAGTGAGTCGATACTGACCGCCGTGCTGGTCAGATAAATGGGGTTAAGCTCTGCAATCAATGGATAGGTAAGAACCTGTGAACTGGTCACAAACCCTATCAGGAAGAATAAGCCAATCAGCATCCAGACAGAGAGGCCTGGTACATACATTAAAACTGCCATCACGATCAGGGACAGAATAGCGCCGACTATCATGGGCATGACACGTCGTTCAATATGATCCGATATCCATCCATAGACAAGAGAACCAAATATGACCCCTACAAAAAACATGGTGGTTGCATAAGAGGCTTGCTCCTTGGTGATGTGATGCACCTGGGTAAGATAGAGGATTCCCCAGAGTCCGCCCAGCACAAAAACCGGCAAATTAACCAACGCTGTATAAATCCCTCCAAACCAGTTTTGCGGATTAAGCGCAGCCAGCCGGATACAGCGCCACAATCCCAGTTCTTTCAGTTGCTGCTGATCAATCTGGGCTTCATTTTGTGCATCCGGTGGTCTATCCTGCACAATAAACATGGTTGCCAGTAAAATTACCACACCCAGCGCAGTGTCGATTAACAGTGCCTGCCGCCAACTGCCAAGATACTCAGTGAGCAAAGCAAACGGTGTTTGTGCAACCAAGCCACCAAGCATTGCCATTGTGACGACGACACCGGTGACAAATGCCATTTTATGCGGTGAAAACCAGCGTGATGCGATCCGGATACAACTAAGAAAACAAAACGATGCACCGGCGCCGACCATGAACCTGCCCAGTGCCGCAACCCAGTATACGCTGGCAATGGTGAAAAGAAACGTCCCCAATGTACACAAGCTGATGGCAAGCATCAGTAATTTTTTGGTAGAGAACCGGTCAAGCAAATTGCCAGCGGGAAAAAGGCAGAGAAAATTAGCATAGAAATACATGGAAAAAAGCTGCCCTATCTGTACTGCATCAAGATGATAGGCCTCTCTCAATTGCTCATTGATCGCATTAAAGAGGTTCATCTGGATGAATTCATAAAAAAAGAAGAGTGAGGCAGTAAAGGTAACCACCCAGGCAAGCTTTGTATGTGCAGTTTTTTGATGCTTGTGTTGATCGTGCATAGTCATGAGTTCTAATAATTTAAAGTTTGGCCAATTTTAAACATAAGTAATTAATTTAGGCTAGGAGATTCACACAAAATGGAATTTCACGCATCCCAAAGAGTGCCTGGATTAATCCTAAACCTTCATTTCTTTCATCATTTCATCCACCAGTTTGCTGGCACCGATCCGGAATGTGGATGCATTCACCCAGTCACGTCCCATGATTTTATCCGCAAGCTCGATATATTGAGCAGCTTGCTGGATTTCCCTGATTCCACGCGAAATTTTAAGACCTAACCGTCGTTTCAATTGCGGCGTTGCATGCCGTATAACAAGCAGCATGGCTGCGGCAGCTTCCAGTGTAGCTCCTTCCGGAATCTTTCCTGTAGAGGTTTTGATGAAATCAGCTCCGGAAGTTAACGCATCCAGACTGGCATCTGCGATAATCGCTGGATCGATTAATGCACCCGTTTCAAGAATTACCTTGAGAGTAACATTTTCGCCGCACGCAGCCTTGCAAGCCGCGACAAAAGTCTGGGCATATTGTCTTTCTCCCGCCAGGTATCGGTGATATGGAAAAACGACGTCGATTTCCTCCACCCCATCCTGCAAAGCCCGGCTGATCTCAATCATAACAGACTCCAGGGAAGACTCGCCGCCAGGAAAATTCGCAACGGTGGCAACCCTGACAGGCGTACCAGAGAATTGAGCCGCAACCAGTCTGGCAAATTGCGGATAAACACATACTGCAGCAACAGATCCAAATGGCGTCTGCGCCTTTTGACAAAACTCGGCGATACTTTCCTGTGTATCGGTTGAGTTCAAGCTGGTCAGATCAACCAGACCAATGATTCTCTGAATTAAAGCAGGACTGGTTTTTACCGGAGAGAGCGCCCTGATTTGCTCTTTGATCGCATCAGACCAGTACATTATTCATGTCCTTCATGAATTCAGGTATCAGTTTAATCAATTTACGCGCTGCAATCTCTCCAAAATGCAGCGTGCCTTCATGACTGATTTTTTCCTTGGAAAGACCCGCTGCTGCATTGGTAATTGCCGCCACGCAGGCAACCCGCATTCCACTGTGACGCGCGATAATGACTTCCGGCACCACTGACATACCAACGGCATCCGCACCCCATTGCCTGTACGCACGAATTTCCGCCGGCGTTTCAAAAGAAGGCCCCAGGGTTGAAATGTATACGCCTCTGCTTAATGGTATACCGATACGATTAGCGGCACCCTGCATTAATTCCTGCAGCATGGGATCATATGCATCTTCCATGCTTACAAAACGCGGCCCGATAGTTTCATCATTTGGTCCAACCAGCGGATTGCCGGGGTGGAAATTAATATGATCATTAATCATCATGAGATCGCCGGGACCGACTTCCGGGCGCATTGAACCGGCAGCACAAGTGATAATAAATGCGCTTGCTCCCAAGCGGCGCACGATACGCACCAGAATGCGTATTGATTCATAACTGACTCCTTCATACAAATGCAGTCGTCCTCGCAAACAGACAATCGGCACATTGTTCAAGTAACCCATCACCAGAAGCGACGCATGCCCAGCGACGCCGCCAGCCTGCAATCCCGGAATCGCCTGATAGGGAATAGAAACCGGATTGGTAATCTGATCAGCCAGTGAAGAAAGACCGGATCCAAGAATCAATCCAGCCTTGGGTACAAAACCCTGCGGCGCATAACGGTTGATGACCTGCATTACTTCTGCCATTTGCGGGGACATGCATTATTCTCCTGTTTTTTGTTGCCGCAATTCTGTTTACTTCGCTTTCATCCACACAACAGCGACATCGAGCATTCTGTTTGAAAAGCCCCATTCGTTGTCGTACCAGGCAAGAATCTTGACGAGGTTGCCGTCGCCGATGACCTTGGTTCCGAATGTATCAAAAATCGCTGACGACGAATTGTGGTTGAAGTCGACAGAAACCAGCTGTTCCTCATTGAATCCCAATACACCTTTCATTGGACCATTGGCAGCCTTGCGAATTACTTCATTGACTTCTGCCACAGTGGTCTTGCGTTTTGCTTCAAATGTGAGATCCACAAGAGAAACGTTGATGGTTGGCACTCGCACGGCAAATCCATCCAGCTTGCCATCCAGTTCCGGCAAAACGAGGCCGAGTGCAGACGCAGCGCCTGTTTTTGTTGGAATGATAGACTGGGTAGCAGAGCGGGCACGGCGCAAATCACTATGATACACATCGAGCAATACCTGATCGTTCGTGAATGCATGCACGGTATTCATTAATCCACTCACGATACCAATTTCCGCATGCAATGGTTTGACAACTGATGCCAGACAGTTTGTTGTGCAAGAAGCATTGGAAATAACCGTGTCTGTTGATTTGAGAATATTGTCATTCACTCCAAACACCACAGTCGCATCGACGCCTGTCGCCGGAGCGGAGATAATCACTTTCTTCGCGCCTGCTTCAAGGTGCATTGCCGCCTTTTCCTTGGTAGTGAACAAGCCGGTGCACTCAAAAACGATATCGACATTTAACTCTTTCCAGGGCAGCTTTCTTGGATCGCGCTCCGCCACAACACGAATTTTATCTCCATTTACTATCATTTCATTGCCTGATACGGACACTTCGCCAGGAAATTTCCCATGGGTTGTGTCATAACGAGTCAGATGAACATTGGTATTCACATCGCCAAGATCGTTAATTGCGACGATCTGGATTTCAGAATGCAACTTCTTCTCATAGTGAGCGCGTAAGATGTTGCGACCAATTCGGCCATAGCCATTAATCGCAATACGAATTGTCATGTTGTGTCTCCTTCAATCAATGCATTTTATATTTATTTATTCCCTGCGGCATTCCGCAGGGACCTTTTTAATAGGGTTTCTTGCAAGCGGTCGTTTGTTTAACCTGAAGCACACTTTGCATGAAAGTGGTGCGCAGCACTGGCAACAGAATATATAACTTCCTTGGTCATTGCCACCACCTGCTCAACTGTGATTCCGCAATCGCGGAACACGTCTTTCGCCGGAGCTGATGCGCCAAACCGGTCAATGCCGATCACCCGGCCCTGCGTACCGACAAACCTGTACCAGTCGGAACTTGCCGCAGCTTCAACCGCAACTTTCGCCATCACCGAACCCGGCAATACTGCCTCGCGGTATTCTTCGTCTTGCGACAGAAAAACATCTGTCGATGGCATGGAAACAACACGCACATAAATTTCTTCTGCTTTCAGTTTTTTTGCTGCTTCAATCGCCAGGGCAACTTCTGATCCCGTTGCGATGATAATTGCATCCGGATAGCGGTCTTCAGCGGAATCGAGCAGGATGTATCCACCGCGCTGGATTAATGACAACTGTACCGCGTTACGCTCCTGGAAGGGCAGCGCCTGACGAGACAACATCAGACAGGTTGGGCCACTTCTTTCGATTGCAGCACGCCAGGCAACTGCGGTTTCAACCGTATCGCATGGCCGCCAGTTGGAAAGATTTGGCATCAAGCGCAAACTAGGCAAATGCTCAACCGGTTGATGAGTCGGGCCATCTTCGCCTAATCCGATTGAGTCATGTGTATACACGTAAATCACCCGCTGGCGCATGATGGCAGCCAGACGAATGGCATTACGGGCATAATCGGAAAAAGTCAAAAAGGTACCTCCAAAAGGAATAATGCCCTTGTAAAGCGCCATTCCATTCATGATGGCAGACATGCCAAACTCACGCACGCCGTAATGTATATATCTGCCTGCAGGCGCATCACTGGAGAAAACCTGCATGCCCTGCCAGTTAGTACAGTTGGATTCGGTCAAATCAGCGGAACCGCCCAACATTTCCGGTAATACATTCGCATACTTATCAAGACAGTACTGGGAAGCCTTTCTGGTGGCCACAGTTTGCTTTTTCTCATTCAGGCTCTGCAATAATTCATTGGCTTGCCAATCCCAGTCACCTGGCAGCCGACCCTCTGTACGGCGCACAAATTCTTCCGCCAGCTCGGGATAATGATCCTGATATCGGTTGAACAAGGCCAGCCATTCGTTTTCCAGTGCCGCGCCATTTCTGCGGGCATCCCATGAAGAGTAAATATCTTCAGATATCACAAATGGTTCGTGCGGCCAATTGAGGTGGGTTCGTACAGCCGCCACTTCCTTCTCGCCTAATGCAGCCCCGTGGACACCTGCTGTCCCAGCCTGATTCGGCGATCCCCAGCCAATGGTAGTCTTGCAGCAAATAATGGTGGGCCTGTCAGTTACGGCCTGCGCATCCAGTATTGCCTTGCGTAATGCTTCACTGTCATGACCATTCACCTGAGGAATAACATGCCATCCGTATGCCTGGAAACGCATGGGCGTATTGTCCTTAAACCAGCCATGAACATCGCCATCAATAGAAATCCCGTTATCGTCATAAAAGACAATCAATTTTCCAAGACCCAGCGTGCCAGCCAGGGAGCAAACTTCGTGAGAGATACCCTCCATGAGACAGCCGTCGCCAACAAAACAATAAGTATAATGATCGACGATAGAGAATCCCGGACGATTAAATGTCGCTGCCATATGTCTTTCAGCAATTGCCATGCCGACCGCATTGCCAAGGCCCTGGCCTAATGGGCCGGTTGTCGTTTCCACCCCTGGCGTTTCGCCATATTCAGGATGGCCCGGCGTTTTCGAATGCAGCTGCCGGAATTGCTTTATGTCTTCAATCGAAACGTCATATCCGGTAAGGTGCAGCAGTGAATACAACAGCATAGCACCATGCCCATTCGACAGGACAAATCGGTCCCGATTCGCCCAGCCTGGATTTTGAGGATTGTGCTTAAGAAAATCATGCCACAAAACCTCTGCTATATCCGCCATTCCCATTGGCATTCCAGGGTGTCCGGAATTGGCCTTTTGAACGGCATCAATGCTGAGAAAACGAATCGCATCAGCTCTGTCTCTACGTGTTGGCTGCGGCATGAGTACTACCTCTGGTAAAAAATTGTTTTGCGCATATTACATGAAATTTGACGGTGGTACAAAGTGGCACAGACTTATCCCTTGGCCTCTTCCCGCAAGCGGGAAGAGGCCGGGTTGCAAATGAGGGAACATATGAAGGCTTCAGCTTGTGATCTCATCTCCATATAACCCTTTCAGGCGGCGGAGCAACTGGTCAACCGGAGCTTTTTTCGCAAGCTGCGATGACAGCCCGATTGTCCACTGCCCGGTTTTGAGATTCGCCAATACATAATAAGGTGGAATAACAAAACTCTTTCGTACATACAAAGGCCTGGATTTCGTCTTGCCTTTCTCAAGAACCAATTTCTTTTCCAGGTGCGCTGGATAACGGGCTAGATACCAGCCTTGCCACATGACTGCCAATTGCTTGTTTTTTATAACAGATTTTTCAGCAATCGGATTCATCCTGAGCAATCCATTTTGCGGATTGATTTCGTATACACCAATTTCATGCTTAATGACTTTCTGAATATAAATATGGTCTGTTTCAATTTCGCTCATACTGTCGCCTGTTTCCAGAAACAGGGCTCGCTGCGAATCCGGCTTCCTGGATGAGCCAGAAAAATACCCAAACAAAGACACACCATCAATATTGTTCATGGGCGAAAAGCCCTGAAAATCAAGAATGGTTGGCGCGATATCCAGCAGCGAAGCCGGTTCATTGATTTGCTGAACCGGCAATTGACCGCCATAGCGTCTGAAAGCCAGCAGCACATGATATTGTTTGAGACCCAGCACATTGGTTCCCTGGCCATAAGAAGTATTAATTGCGTAATCCTTCTTATCTGTGCTAAATCCCTGAGCACTGCTCAGCTTCAATTTCTGAATCAGTTTAAGTTCCCGAGGATCCCCCTGATAGGTCTTTTCAGAAATAATTCTGTCACCAGGCAATCCCAGACCGGTCCCATGATCAGAGAGCAGGACAACCAGACTATTCTCAAGCAGCCCGTTCTCCTTCAGGATTTGCAGCAGCTCACCCAGCTGCCTGTCCACCCCCTGTACAGCACTGCGATACTGGTCAGCCATGAGAAAATGACTGTTCTGGCCGTCGCGCGCCCATGTAAAAGGCCAATGGGAAAGACAGAGATGAACCGCCAGAAATACCGGCTTGTCTTGCCGGTCAGCAAGGCCGGCCTTGACGAGCTGCAAGAATCTGTCTGGTTCATAAGTAATTGCTGCTGCCCGGTTACCGTAATTGAAAGGAAACAAAAACCGGCCAAAAGGAAGATTGACCAGCAAGTTGCTTAATGGAAAATCAGACAACCCTCCCAGCAAAAAGTCGTTGACCCCCATACCAGGCCCAACCACCCGATCGAAACCATAATCCGATGTGATATTGCTGAAGCGTTTTTCATCGGTGGCATATATCGTTTCATAACCAGCCTCGCGCATGCGTTTAGCTATCGTGTCATTTGTAACAATATTGGCTGGATCGACAAGATTATTGCGGGCAAGGCTATGCTTGGGGTGCTTGGAAGTCAGTATGCTGACCCAAGCAGGGAACGTACGCGCAAGTGGTGTGTAAGCCTGGTTAAAGACAGTTGAACCTTGCAAAAAGCTGTCTATGTTCGGCGTGAGAATGGATGGGTTCCCATAATAATGGGTAAAATCCGGCCGGAGTGAATCGAGCCCAATTAAAATAATATTCGGCTTGTCCCCGGACAGTGTCTTTTTACCTGGGACCACAGATGATAACTTCATATCATAAATGATCGATACCGCCATTACCGCAGCTAATACCAATAAAATGGTTCCGGCCCGCAGGTGACGTCTGTAGAGAAAATAATTGATATACGCACCGAGGGTGACTATCGCCAGAAACGCGGAAACTGCAATGATGATTGCAATATTATGCTCCATGATAAAGGTGGATTTATTCAGCAGTTTTGCGAACAGGGAATCAGGATAATAATACTTATTGAGGACCAGTATTGCCGCACATCCAGCGCCCCAGATCATCAGTCCCAGCCAATACGTCACTGTTTTCCTGAACCTGAGCAGCTCGCCAAATGATACGGATATGAACCAGATCCAGAGAACAAATATCGCATATGCCGCTACCTGCAGGATGACAAACACAAAAACCGGGATAAGGATGACAGGATGAAGCAGCTGCAAGGCGATTGAAGTATTTACCAGCGAATCAATAAGCTCGCTCACAGCATAATGAACCAGAAACAAGGATAGCTGCGCGGCGACAAATAGCACTGTCAAACAGATCAGCATGGCGTGCAGACTGGATTGCTTGCGATTTAAAGATAACTTCAACACTCTCATTTTCTCCACATTTTCTATATTATTGAGCGGTGCAACACCATACCTTGTACAAGGATTAACATTCAAGACCGAAATAAGCAGCCATACTCAAACTGACAAGAATAAATGCAGCCTGACAGGAAGGTATTAGTATTGGTAGTGTCAGCATGCTATGATTGACCCCATTTTATACTATTGGCAAGGCATGGAAACTATGCAAAAAGATGAGTTCCTCTTTACATCAGAATCTGTCTCGGAAGGACATCCGGATAAAATCGCGGATCAAATCTCGGATGCCATACTCGATGCCATTATCGAACAGGACAAAAACGCCCGGGTTGCTTGCGAAACTCTGGTAAAAACCGGAATGGTATTTATCGGCGGCGAAGTCACAACCAACGCATGGGTGGACATTGAGCATATTGCCCGCGACGTTATTAGCAGCATCGGCTACAATAGCTCCGAAGTTGGCTTCGATGCCAACTCCTGCGCCATCATCACCGCACTTGGCAAGCAATCCGCTGATATCGCTATTGGCGTCGACAAGCAAGCCAAGGAAGAACAGGGCGCAGGCGATCAAGGCTTGATGTTTGGATATGCAAGCAATGAAACCGATGTATACATGCCGGCACCTATTACTTATGCCCACAGGCTGATGCGCCGCCAGGCGCAATTACGCAAGGAAGATGTATTACCCTGGCTACGCCCAGATGCCAAGTCACAAATCACCTTCCGCTACGTCAATGGACGTCCGGAAAGCATTACCAATGTGGTTCTTTCAACCCAGCACCATCCGGATATCTCGCATGCCAGCCTGGTTGAAGCCGTGATTGAAGAAATCATCAAGCCCATCCTCCCTGAAGAATGGCTGAAAAGCACAAAATATTTTGTCAATCCAACCGGCAGATTCGTCATTGGCGGACCGCAGGGTGATTGCGGCCTGACTGGCAGGAAAATCATGGTTGATTCATATGGCGCAATGGCGCGTCATGGCGGCGGATGCTTCTCCGGAAAAGACCCATCCAAGGTAGACCGCTCGGCAGCTTATGCTGCCCGTTACGTGGCTAAAAATATTGTCGCGGCTGGACTTGCAGATCGCTGCGAAATACAGATTTCTTACGCAATCGGCGTAGCGGAACCCACAGCTATCCGCATTGAAACGTTTGGAACCGGAAAAATTCCAGACAAGGAAATCATCAAGCTGGTTAACAAGCATTTCGATTTGCGTCCTTACGGGATTATCAAAATGCTTGACCTCTTAAGACCAATCTACAGGCAAACAGCATGTTATGGCCACTTCGGCCGGGAAGACATCGATGTTTCCTGGGAAAAGACAGACAAGGCCGCCGCATTACACAGTGCAGCCGGGTTATAACAAACAAAAGGAATCCAAATATGCAGGTAACAGCCATGAAATCCAAATCCACAGATTACAAAGTCGCAGACCTTGCGCTCGCCGAATGGGGCAGAAAGGAAATCCGCATCGCAGAAACAGAAATGCCCGGACTGATGGCGATTCGCCATATGTACAAAGGCAAACATCCGCTGAAGGGAGCTCGTATCGCAGGCTGCCTGCATATGACGGTCCAGACCGCTGTTCTCATCGAGACGTTGATCGAATTGGGCGCTGAAGTCCGATGGTCATCATGCAATATTTTTTCAACACAAGATCACGCTGCGGCAGCAATTGCGGCAGCAGGCATTCCCGTTTTCGCCTGGAAAGGAGAAACCGAAGAAGAATACTGGTGGTGCGTCAGACAAACCATAGAAGGGCCGGACAATTGGCATCCCAATCTGATATTGGATGACGGCGGCGATCTGACACTGATCATGCATAATGAATATCCAGAGCTATTGAAACAGATTAAGGGAATATCTGAAGAAACAACCACTGGTGTGCATAGACTCTATGAAATGCACAAGACTGGTGAATTGAAGGTTCCCGCCATCAATGTCAATGATTCTGTCACCAAATCCAAATTCGACAACCTGTACGGATGTCGTGAATCACTTATCGATGGCATCAAACGGGCAACTGATGTCATGATTGCCGGCAAAATTGCTGTCGTCTGTGGTTATGGTGAGGTAGGAAAAGGCTGCGCACAGGCACTGCGTTCTTTTGGTGCCACCGTTCTCATTACGGAAATTGATCCAATCTGCGCATTGCAGGCAGCAATGGAAGGATTTCGGGTTGTCACCATGGAAGATGCCGCACCCATAGGCAACATTTTCGTGACAACAACCGGAAATGTCCGGGTTATTACCCATGAACATATGCTGAAAATGCAGAACGAAACCATTGTTTGCAATATCGGACACTTTGATTCAGAAATTGATATCGCCTCATTGCGTCAATATAAATGGGAAAATATCAAACCCCAGGTTGACCATGTGATCATGCCTGGCGGCAACCGGCTCATCGTGCTTGCCGAAGGACGTCTTGTCAATCTGGGCTGCGCGACGGGACATCCAAGCTTCGTTATGTCAACCTCATTCACCAACCAGGTGTTAGCCCAGATTGAGCTCTGGCAGCATAATGAAAAATATCCGATTGGTGTTTACGTACTGCCGAAAAAGCTGGATGAAATGGTGGCACGTTTGCATCTGCAAAAATTGGGCGCCAAACTGACTGTGCTCAACGAAGAACAGGCAAAATATCTCAGCATATCAATTGATGGCCCATACAAGCCGGATCATTATCGTTATTAATTGAATCCTGTTTTACCCTCCGTCCCGCGCCCAAGGCGCGGGCACCCGGGTGTCCTTGGTCAAAGCGGCCGCCATATCATAATGCTGCCAGGATACCTTCCAAATAATCTGCCAACCATCTACACTTGAAGAAACAAACACATTCCTACGGCAAGGAGGGAACTTTGATATGTTCAGGAAAACCATCATAACCGTCAGTGTCGCATTGCTGTCTCAAATCTGCCTGGCCGAGACATGCCCAAGCGTGCAGGACATCAAAAGCAACTCTTTGCATGGATGGAAAGCGTTTGACAGTGATGATGGCATGCCATTATCAGCAGCACGAGAAAAACAATTCAAAAATACTATCGAACAATTTGCATTGGCTGAATGGAAAGACACAAAAGACAAAAGCGGCTCTATTCATTGCTATTATCGTGACAGTACCGGGTCTAACCTGGAAGCTTATTTCGCCAAGGATAATTTCATCCCGAAACGACTCGCCAACAGTTTCTGGTACGAAGTCAGCGGCTTCATGCATTGTGCAGCAGGCATGGATAAATGTGAATTTGAAACCCAGACGCTAAGCAATAAAAATCAGTTTACGAAAAAGCGGATTGAAAAAACCATCAGCTAAGCACTTGTAAATTCTACGCTTACTCTGTAGATTTCACATCGCGAAGTAACAGGTGTACGGGAAGTTGGTGCGCGACGCATTTTTATAATGACTCACAAGGCCAACGCTGCCCCCGCAACGGTAATCATCTTTTGAAACAGATATCGCCACTGTGCATAGCATGGGAAGGCGCTGGTATCGGTGACAAAACCAATGTCGCCAGGATGTAAGCCCGGAGACCGGCCTGCTACAACTTTTTACTCACTGTAGCGGAGGGCTCACATGAGAATGCGCTTTCTATTGTTATTTGTTCCACTCTCATTAACTGCGAACATTTCTCAGGCTGCCGACCTGAGCAAATCCATACCATCTGTCATTGTAACCGCAGAAAAAAAAGATTCCTCGTCATTCACTGCGCATCCCGGTTTCATTATTACCCGTGAGCAAATTGCCGCGACCGGTGTCACCACACTGGCTCACGCATTACAAGACCTGGGAGGCGTTCAACTCCAGGACATCAGCGGTACCGGGAGCCAGGTTTTATTAAGCATGCGAGGTTTCGGAGCAAATGCCAGCAGCAACACCTTAATGCTGGTCAATGGCATCCCTCTCACCAATCCTGATATGGCGCCGCCAGATCTTAATTCCATCCCCTTAGCAGAAATTGAATATATTGAAATCATATCCGGCAGCGAGAGTGTTTTATATGGCGACCAGGCAGTCGGCGGCATCATTAATATCATCACGCACAAGGATTCTGACAATCCCATCGGATTGTCTTGCAGCACAGGAAGCTATCACCAGCATAATTGTATGGCATCCGTGTATCACCGCTTTGATCTTATGGATTTCAATCTCAATCTGGCAAACAATCATACTGACAATTATCGTGATCACAATAATTACGATCAAAGCCTATTATCCGGCGGAATCAGTCACACCTACCAGACAGGCAGGATCAACTTTGATTACACGATTGCCAGCGAAAAAATGCTTTATCCAGGCGCGCTCACAAAAAGCCAGGTCGAAGCGAACCGCAGACAGGCAGCAAACACAACGGATTTTTTCCGGGACACAAACGGCCTTTTTCACCTGCAATCGCAACAGAACATTTACACACAGTGGCGGCTGACTACAGACTTGTCGCTGCGCACCATGCATGGCGATGGCGTGCTTTTTTCGTCATTCAAACAGTCACGTTCTTCCGGTTTCCTGAAACCACAATTAGATGGAATGATTGGAAAAATCCGCTTGAAAAGCGGCATGGATTTCCAAACTGATCAATACAGGTTAAGCAGCCTGCTGGGAACAACAAAAGACACCCTGGAAAAATACGGAATATATTTCCTCGCGAGCATGCCAGTCAATGATCGGCTTGCGTTTGAAATTGGAGCACGCGGCGCTCAGCAGGACAGCACACTCACATCGCTCACCGCCAGTCACTTCGTCAGCCGCGCAGCCGCTTCAACGATTGGCACAACTTATCTGCCCGGGCCTGACGTCAAGCTGTATTTGCGTAGGGCCGAGAGCTTCCGCTTTCCGAAAGCGGATGAAAACTCCTCAACACCTCCGGGCATCAACAGCTTGCGAACACAACGCGGCGCGGCTTATGAAGCCGGCGCCGAAATAATCCGTGAAGCATATTCAGGCAAACTCCAGATTTACCAATTAAACCTTGAAGATGAAATCACATTTGATCCCACCCAGACACCATCACATCCATTTGGGACAAACAGGAATCTCGATCCCACTGTGCGGCGCGGCCTGATCATTTCTGGAAAAAAAACTATCACCAGAGACATCACTGTCAATGGACAATACAATCATGTTAATGCCAGATTTCAGAGCGGTGCAAACAGCGGCAATCGCATTCCGCTCGTTTCTGAAAACATCATGCGCGCCGGCATCAGTTATAAATTGGCCCAGCATTGGAATTTCTATTCCGAGGCCATCTTCACAGGCAATCAATACCCTGACAGCGATGATGCAAATGTGGCTGGTAAAATTGGCGGTTATACGGTTTATAATTTGAATCTGCGCTTTGTTTACGCGCAATTTTCCGCTTCTCTGCATTTCAATAATATCTTTAATAAATACTATTATCTCTATACTGTCTATCAACCGGCAATCCAGAGTGAATTTTTCTATCCGGCACCGGGAAGAAATATTACGTTGACCATGAATTATGCATTCGCCTAGCTATCAAAAAGCTCATTGCACCAGTACATTCTGATGATGAATGAACGCTTGAATTACATGCTTAATCTTTACTGGATATGGAATGCAATTCTTGACCTCATGAATCAGATACACTAGCATCGGTTGATGAAATGCACCCGGTTTTTGCCTGTGATTTTTATTCTTGATTCCCCGTTTATCCAGAGACTATAGTAGAAACAGTTTTTACTGGATAATATATAAACCACAAGGAATGACTGATATGGCTCCGGATAACAAGGATTCATTTTTCTTTGAACATGGCAGATATATCTCTATTCAACATATAAAAAAGAATGCCGCCATTCCTTTCAAGGACAATCCGCAGTTTCCCATCATCGTTGACATATTAAGCCGCAAGGATACACATCACGCCATTTTATGCATCGATTTTCCTGCGAACCTGCATACCTACTTCATCGAGGCCATGTTGCAACATCTGGCACAGGAAACCACCCCATATCATTTACGTGGAGTAGATCTGATATATCTGGATATCGCCAATCTGACCATTGCCAAAACCAGGCAGAAAAATATCGAACGGGATTTTCTTAATTTGCAGGAAACACTGGATACCGCGGATAAGTATATTCTCTTTATGCTGCCTGATATCAATATCTTATTTGCGGACATCAAACACGAAGATGATGCTTTTTTACAAAGACAGCTAAAACCCCTGCTCTCGCATCCGAAATGCCGCTTTCTCGTCTTTATGGATGATAAATCACGCGCACAAGAAAGCCAGCGTTACCCTCAATTTGCATTTGTGCATGTTCCCGGCCCAACTGAAGCGGATGTCATGACAATTCTCAAGCTGCAACGCACCGAACTTGAAAACTTCCATCATATTCTGATTCCCGAGGAATTACTGGGGTACGCCTATTCACTCGCAGAGCGCTATATCAGCACCGATAACACACTGGAAAACGCGCTGCTATTACTAGACAGCAGCTCAGCCAGAGCGTCCGTCATAGATCATGCTGACAATAGCCACCAGTTCAAGCCCGTTTTAACTATCAACACATTAACCAATGTATTATCTGGATGGACACATATACCTGCCGCCAACCTGCAGCTGCATAAATTCAAATTCAGTGAATTCCTTCAGGGAATGCAACAGAAAATTTTCGGGCAGGATGCAGCCCTGACAATTCTTGGTCATGAACTGCAGCAATCTCAGGCTCATGTGCAACAGAAAACAGGACCATTTTGCAGCCTGCTGTTTGCTGGCCCCATGCATTCAGGCAAAGCCTCGACAGCGGCTGCCCTTGCTGATCAGTTATTCAAACAGCCTAATGTACTTTATTTTGCCCAACAGATAATGCCTAGTCTCCACTCCATCATTGATGTCAAGGTTCAAGGACATGCTGATAAAAACTGCATTCCATTGAGAAACCTGATTCGGCAAAAGCCATACGCCATTATTGTTTTTGAAAATATTGATCAGTCACCATCCACTGTTTTAGATGGCTTGCAGGAAATTCTGGCTACTGGCTACCTCACTGATGACAATGGCAGACAATATAACTTCCGGCAGACAATAATCATTTTAAGCACAACCATTGGCTCTCACCGTCTCGCTGAAATTTCAAAAACATTCGATCCAGAAGATGAAACGCATAGCGTGGATTTATTGCAACTGGTGATGAACGAACAAAAATACGAAACCTTTACTGCACATCATTATACGCCTCAGGAAATTTCCGAAGAGGTGATGACCGAGCTATCATCATTTCTGCCAACAACACTATGTCAATCCGTACATATCATCCCGTTTCTCCCGTTAAACAAACATTCAATTGAAAAAATTATTCGCCTCAAGCTCAAACATCTGGGAAAAACACTGGATTTACGCCACGGTATTGAACTTGGATATGCTCCTGAAGTAATACGCTATCTGGCCGGCGAGATTATCAAAAATGAAGAGATAGACAATAAATCAGTCGACATAGACAAGGCATTAAAGCAACTTTATTTTGCTGTTGAACAAGCCATTTTAAGCCAGATCGATAATAAAAATCGGCCGAATCAATTGTTTTTGCAATTGAATGAAACGGGTCAAATTCTCAGATGCGATTGGTTAACGATGGCCACCGCCAGACACCATGCGTCTTAAAATATCATCGCGCTTGATAAAGTGATGATAAAACGCTGCCAGGATATGAAAACTGATAAGCACGATCAATATGACGGCTAATGGAACATGCACGTCATCGAATGCAAAATCGGCAAGCGCCTTGCTATGCGAAATCGGTAGTTCGATATCGAAATTTCCCAAATGCGGCGGTTTGCCTGCAGCAACCGAGCCTACCAACCCTGAAAGTGGCATGATAATCAATCCCAGGTACAATGATACTTGTACGATCAATTCTACGGCTTTTTGCCATGCGGGTGTTTGAAAAGGTAACGCCGGTCTGACGTTGTATAATGTCCAGAGCACTCGTAACAGCATCAATAAGAGTATCAACACGCCAATCAATTTATGAATATTGACAACCTGCGCGCGCAAGACCTTATCTGAGACATCATCCATGAAATAACCCAAAGGGATGATGATCAACACCAATAAAAAAATTATCCAGTGTAATAACCTGGCTATACTTCCATACGATGTCTCAGTATTCTTGATCGCCATCTTAACTAAATCCTTGTCTTCACGAATATAGTAAAAAGGCAGAACCCAGGTTCTGCCTTTTTTGAACAACGAATCTATGATTACGGATTGGTTGTATATGTGATAGTGATTGCTGTTGCTGCACCAGATGTACAATCACTTACAGCAAACGGCGTACCGCCCTTGGAGAAGTGATTATTCGTAGACAGCTTGGAAACCAGTAACGGACAAACACCAGAAGGTACGTTGCCGATATCAATGGTATAAGTTGTTGCAGATCCATAGGCAACAGTAATTGGATCACCCCATGGGGTTGTTAAACCACCACCTGGCAATAAGGGCTTGAGAGCTGAGTTAGTAATTACAGACGCAGTATACGCACCGTTAGCCTGTGAGATACTATCTGCTGCTGACACAATACCCTGGATTTGCTCAAGTACTGCGTTAGCTTGTTGAGATGAGCTGGCAGATTGATAGTAGCGAACGGACATAACGATAATCATTGCCGCGATTGCTAATACCAACATGACTTCAAGCAGGGTAACACCAAGCGCCGACTTGTAAAATCTTTTCATAATAACTCCCTTCCCTTTTATTAAGACCCTTACTCTGTTGACGGTGATTTACTATAACTAATGCCAGCTACAACTGGCATGGCAATCACTTATTATGTTATTTTTCAGCTTCATTACGCAAGTGGATTTCATAACAATGAATGAAAATAATCTTTTAGATTGCATAGAAATAGAAACTTCCAGCCCAGCCAAAAGAAGCATTATCTGGCTTCATGGACTTGGGGCAGATGGCAATGACTTTGCCCCCATTACGACAGAACTCAACCTGCCAACTAATTCCGGATTGCGCTTTATTTTTCCACATGCTCCAATCATGCCCGTTACGATTAACAATGGCTATGAAATGAGGGCATGGTTTGATATCTATGGATTCTCATTTGATTCCAGAATTGATACTGATGGCATTGCCCAATCTGTCAGGCATGTTGAAAGACTGATCAAGAGAGAGGTCGATCGCGGCATCGATAACAGGAATATTATCCTCGCCGGTTTTTCCCAGGGTGCCGCCATCGCGCTAACCACAGGCCTCAGCCATGCCACACCCTTATGCGGTGTTATCGCTCTTTCAGGATTTCTGCCGCTAGCCGGTGAAGTCTTGTCGACAGCAAGCTCTGCGAATCGCCAGCTGCCAATTTTTCTTGCACACGGCACTGAGGACCCGATTGTGCCCTATGCTCTCGGCAAAGCTACTCAAGCTGCATTAACACAGGCAGGATACAACATCGATTGGCATAGCTACCCCATGCCGCACTCGGTATGCGCTGAAGAAATACATGACATTGGCACCTGGCTGAAAGACATTATCGCCGGCCAGAAAAAACAAAACCCCGCATAGAACGGGGTTTCGCGCACACAAAAAATTGAACGGATCTTAAACAAAGAGGAATGAAATACCAATACTGTATAAATCTTCGGTCCCTGTTCCGCTGCTGCCCTGGGCTCGCTGCCATTGCACCACACCGGCAAATTCCGGCGTAAAATACATTTGCCCGCCAAGGCCGATATAAAGACCGGTCGAGCTGTGTGAACTACCGCCAAGACCAATTGAATTTGCAGCGGCATTATTAACCAGACTGATATGTGAACTAATATGTTGGGCACCCAGCTTTCCGAATGCTTCTACGCCTGAATCAGAAATCGGGAGAATACCTCTGGCAGCGATATCGTATGAATAATGGGTGACGTTTGCTGCTTTCGTTCCATCACCTGCCTTGATGCTTGAGTTTGCATATTTTGTATAACCGATTTCGGCTGCAAAATATGGCATGAATTTGTAGCCGATATTACCGTTTCCACCCAGCCCCGATGAACTCGAAGAACCAGGATAGTCTGTGTTGGATATATGGGAAGATCCGCCATTCAACTCAAGATACCAGCCGCTTGGAGCTGACATCGTTTGCGCCAAAGCCGGTGCTGCAACAGAAACTGCAGCCAATCCACTAACTACCGCCAATAATAATCTTTTGCCCTGCATGTATAATCCTCCCTTTAAGATGGGCGTTGCAAACTGAGCATTATATCCAAAAAACATCATGGCACGAGTATAACCAGAATGTAAATTCCAGGAAACAATTTATTGCAGCAGCGCAATATCCGCCACCTGCAGAAACAGTGCGCGCAGCTTGCTTAAAAGCAAAATCCGATTTTCACGCCGCGGCTTGTCATCCGTCATCACCATGACCTGGTCAAAAAAATCATCTACCGGCTTTCGCAACTCAGCCAGCTGCAACAATACTTCATCATATTTACCGGATTGCGACAGCCGCGCGACAACCTGGCTTTTCGCTTCCAACTGATGAGCAAGTTCACGCTCGGCAGCATTTTCAAAAAAATTTGGATCAATGGATTTGGCGTCAATTGCATCCACATACTTGGCAAGAATATTGCTGACGCGTTTATTCGCGATACTCAGCGTTTCTGCTTCCGTCAATCTCTTGAAGGCCTGAACCGCCTTGATGCGCTCATGTATGTCCAAGGGATTGGCAAGCCCCAGCGCCGCCACAGAAGCAAACACATCCGGCATGACACCCTGCTCCTGATACCAGGAACGGAGGCGCTCCTGGACAAAGCTCAAGACCTGCGGAATGATATCCGGGTTTTCCAGTCTGGCGGTGTAAGTCGAAACAGCAAATTCAAGCACAGCCCTGAGATCAAGATCAATATTATTCTCTATCAGGATGCGGATCACGCCTACCGCTGCCCGGCGCAGGCCATAGGGATCCTTGTCGCCGGTTGGAATCTGATTGATCCCGAACGCACCCGTGAGCGTATCAATTCGATCAGCAAGCGCGAGCGCCTGGCCAACCGGATTTTGTGGTAAATCGTCGCCAGCAAAACGCGGCATGTATTGCTCTTTCATGGCAATAGAAACGTCATTTGGCAAGCCATCGTGCGCCGCATAGTAGCAGCCCATGACACCCTGCAGTTCGGGGAATTCTCCCACCATATCGGTGGTCAAATCCGTTTTGGCGAGCAATCCTGCCTGTTCTGCCAATACGGAACTCGCTCCTATTTTTCCAGCAATAAAAACCGCCTGCTGACTGATACGCGCAGCCTTGTCATAAAGCGTTCCCAGCTTGGCCTGGAAAACAATCCCCTTCAGACGCTCAACGCGTTGCTCGAGCCTTTCCTGTTTGTCTTTCGCATAAAAGAATGCCGCGTCTGACAAACGCGCTCGCAGTACACGCTCATTACCATGAACAACACGCTCAGGCTGATGACTGCGTATATTGCTGATGGTCACAAAGTGCGGCAGAAGCTTTCCCTTTGCATTCGTTACCGGGAAATACCGTTGATGGTCCTGCATGGATGAAATCAACACTTCCTGGGGCAATTCCAGAAAGTCGCGGTCAAAATTTCCAACAATGGCTACAGGCCATTCAACCAACCCCGTCACCTCATCCAGCAAGGCATGATCAATCAGCACCGAAGCCTCTCCGCCAAACGCGTTCAGCACAGCTTCTCTTGCCGACCTTACAATTTCACTGCGCCGGAATTCAAAATCAGCGATCACAAATCCTTTGACCCTAAGAAGGGATTCATATTCCGCCGCATGCGGAATCGTTATCCTGTCAGGCGCATGAAACCGATGTCCCCGTGTCACCTGTCCAGCTGCATAACCAAGAATATTACCGGGGATCACTTGAGCCCCATAGAGCATGATGACCGAGTGGATAGGACGGGTGAATTGCGCATCATTGTCACCCCAACGCATGCGTTTTGGTATGGGCAGCGCTGTCGCCGCCTGTTCAATGATGCCCGGCAGCAATTCAGCAACCTTTTTACCGGCCACATTCTGGCGGAAGCCCATCCATTCGCCTTGGTTATTCTTGATAACTATCAATTCCGCCGGCGTCACACCGCATGACCGCGCAAACCCCACGCAGGCCTGTGACAGATTTCCGCTAGCGTCAAACGCCGCATTAACAGCCGGACCTTTGCGTTCAACTACTTGATCAGGCTGTCCCGAGGCAAGATCCTTGACGAGCACCGCCAATCGTCGCGGCGTGGCAAAAAATTTAATGTCTTCGAATGCCAGGTCTGATTTCTGCAAACGGTCTTTCAATTGCTGGCAAAATGCCTCTGCCAGCTTCAACAATGCCTTGGGAGGCAGCTCTTCAGTGTGGATTTCAACCAGAAAATCATCTTTCATTTTCATACTTTCTTCTCTTTCAGCAAGGGGAAACCGAGCGCTTCTCTAGCCAGGTAATAACTCTCGGCGACCGCTTTGGCCAAACGACGGATTTTTAAAATGTGATGCTGACGCTCGGTAACCGAAATGGCTCTTCTTGCATCAAGCAAATTGAATGTATGCGACGCTTTCAGCACCATTTCATATGCAGGCAAAGGCAATCCCGCCTCAATCAGCCGCAAACTTTCGCGTTCATAAAAATGAAAATGCTTGAATAGCGTATCAATGTCAGCAACTTCAAAATTATATCTGGATATTTCCACTTCGGATTGATGACACACATCACCGTATGTCACCACACCTTGCGGGCCTACACTCCAGACAAGGTCATAAATATTATCCACGCCCTGCAAAGCCATGGATAATCTTTCCAGGCCATAGGTAATTTCTCCGGTTACCGGTTTGCATTCCAGTCCGCCAACCTGCTGGAAATAGGTGAACTGCGTCACTTCCATCCCGTTCAGCCAGACTTCCCAGCCCAGACCCCATGCTCCAAGCGTTGGAGATTCCCAATTATCCTCAACAAAGCGTATATCATCGGCCAGCGTATCGATGCCCAGTACGCGCAGCGAGGCAAGATACAAATCCTGTATATCTGCAGGAGACGGCTTCAGCACAACCTGAAACTGATGATGCCTTTGAACACGATTCGGATTTTCGCCATAACGTCCGTCAGTAGGCCGGCGACTGGGCTGCACATAGGCTGCCCGCCAAGGCTCCGGACCGATTGCCCCGAGAAAACTCGCGGTATGAAATGTTCCCGCACCCACCTCCATATCAACCGGCTGCATAATGACACAGCCTTGCCCGCCCCAATACGCCTGCAGGGCAGCTATTAAACCCTGAAAGGTCTTCACATCAAAAGTATGATTGTTTTTTGATTGATCCATGTACTTATCGCCAATATTTATCTTATGATTAGCGGCCGATTATAGCATTCTTGCTTGAGATTAGGAGATGCTATTCTGGAAGATAGAGGAAACCCGGCCTCATGACGAGCTCAACAGCTGAACAATCCTGCCCGCAGGACAGGTTATTTAAAGAGAGATTGCTTATGTCAATGGAATCCTTTCATCAAGATATGTTACCCATATTCACAAAAATTGACCCCGCACTGATCAAGCCACTTGTCACCGAAGCCCTGAATTCGAACCGGCAGCAATTACAGACTTTGTTGAATCAACCCGGGCTTTATACCTGGAACAATCTGATGCAGCCCCTGGAGACCATGAGTGATGAATTTAACAAGATCTGGTCGCCGATTTCACACCTGCACGCCGTGATGGAATCAGAAGCATTGCGCGCCGCCTATAACGAAACCCTGCCAATCATCACGGAATACCACACAGAACTATCACAGAATGAAAAGCTTTTTCATGCCATTTCTTCCCTCGAGAAAAGTCCGGAGTTTGAAACACTCGCGCCTGCACAACGCAAAATAATCGAAAACGAAATTCGCGATTTCAGACTGGCTGGCGTGCATTTACCCGAAGACAAAAAAGCACGCATGGCCGAATTACAGCAGCAGCTCAGCAGGTTAATGACAACATTTTCCGAAAATCTCCTTGATGCGACCCACGCATGGACCCTGCATGTCACAGACCAGCGGCAAATTGAAGGGTTACCCGCGCAAGCTACACAGCTTGCTGTTGATAATGCAAAACAGCGCGGACTGCCGGGCTACGTATTCACCCTGGATTATCCCTCTTACTCCACTGCGATAAAATTTATTAAAAACCGGGAAATCCGCAAAACCCTTTACGAAGCCTATGCTACACGCGCATCAGACCGCGGACCGGATGCGGGAAAATGGGACAATTCACCGATCATGGATGACATTCTCAGGATACGCAATGAAATCGCCCATCTGATCGGCTACAAATCATTTGCTGAATATTCTCTCGCAACAAAAATGGCGAAAACACCTGACGAAGTGCTGCATTTCCTGCATGATCTTCTGGCACGAAGCAAATCTATTGCAGAGGCCGAATACAATGAAGTCATGGAACTGGCGAAAACACTGGATGGCATCACTGCTGTCGAGGTATGGGATTTCGCCTATTATTCTGAAAAGCTACGTGAATCCAAATTCAATTTTTCGCAAGAAGACTTGCGTGCTTACTTCCCGATAGAGAAAGTACTTGCAGGCATGTTTTCACTGGTGAACAAGCTGTACGGTATCAATATCAAAAAGCAGGATGATATCAATGTCTGGCATCCTCTCGTCCAGTTTTTCACAATCCACGATGACAACAATGAGTTACGCGGCGGATTTTATATTGACCTGTATGCACGCCCGCACAAGCGCGACGGTGCATGGATGGATGAATGCCGCGTACGCCGCCGAATCGACGGGAAGAACATTCAATATCCCGTTGCCTATCTGACTTGCAATTTCATGCCGCCTGTCGACAATCATCCGGCACTGCTCACTCATGATGATGTCCTCACCCTGTTTCATGAATTCGGCCACTGTCTCCATCACCTGCTGACAAAAGTTGACTTTCCCTCTGTTTCCGGAATCAACGGCGTGCCATGGGATGCCGTCGAATTTCCCAGCCAGTTCATGGAAAATTACTGCTGGGAGAAGGAATCACTGGCGCTTCTCTCCGGACATTATCAAACCGGCGCAACCCTGCCTGACGACCTTTATCAGAAGATGCTGAATGCGAAACACTTTCAGACGGGACTGCAAATGATCAGACAGATTGAATTCGCATTATTCGATTTTCGACTGCATCTCGAATACGATCCATCAAAATCGAATTTCGTCCAGACTATACTCAATGAAGTGCGCAACCAGACCGCGGTCATCCATGTTCCCGAATTCAACCGCTTCCAGCACAGCTTTTCGCACATTTTTGCCGGCAGTTATGCCGCGGGTTATTACAGCTATAAATGGGCAGAGGTTTTATCATCCGACGCCTATGCGCAATTCGAAGAAAACGGAATTTTCGACCGCAAGACCGGTAAATCATTCATGGAAAACATTCTCGAAATTGGCGGTGTGCGCGATCCCATGGTTTCATTCAAGGAATTTCGCGGCCGTGAACCCACAATTGACGCGCTACTTAGACAAAGTGGAATTATAAAAGGCCAGCCGGCATGAATCCACGCAGGCAGGCATGGGCAAATCTGAGTCCAGCCCGCGCTTCCCTAGTTCATCTTGCTGACAATGTGAGATTTATCCCGGGATATGGAATGCGCCTGTTGATCGGATTGCGGCTGGATGCCCGCTTCTTGCGAAACCGCAGGCTTTTTCCAGATGCCAAGAGCTGGCGCGAGCCTGAACTCTCCCGCGCAGGCCGGATTTTCCACAACCTTTTCGCTCTGGATCAAATGATATCTTTTTGCAAATGCAATCGCCGTTGATTTGCGATATTCATTATCTGCCAGATCGCCCAGGCTGTTTTCCAGAAACAATTTTGCTGAGCACCGTATTTTGCTTGCTTTCACGCGCGAGGAACAATCAGAAGACAAAATCTGTTGCAATGCCTTATTAAAAAGCGTGGACAGCTCTGAGGGAATGAATGACCAGTAATTCTCAATGAAACAGCTGGCGGAAATTTCTGTTAACTTATCCTTGCATTGACTCAAGGACCATGCTACCCGGGTTTGCGGATCAAACATGAAATAACAGCAAAGATTAAGCACCTCCTCTGGCAGAATGGATATTAATGAATTCGCCTGTTGGTGTCCCTGCGCCATCACAACAGCCTGCTGCTGCTCAAGCAGGCGATGATATGTTTTGGTAGCGGTATCCAGTCTGTTTTTCAATCTCCTGGCCAGTGGGTAATTCAACTTGATCTCCAATCCGGCAGGACATTGGCCGCTTTCTAGCGCTTCCGCCAGTTGCGGAACCCAGTGTTGACTGAAACTTTCATACGCGAAATGATTCATTCGCAAGCGACCACGCGCATCTTGTTCCAGAGCACAGCCTGTATCAAAACGGATTTCCAGCTGAAAATGGGCAGGACATTTTCCGCTTTTCAATGCAGCGGAAATTGATTTAAAACCCCTGTTATCATGGTTGGATATGTAAAGAACAATTTTTGTGTGCTCCGGCAGCCGTCCGCTTTCAATCAGTCTTGCAATTTGGCTCATTGAATTACTATAGATATTGATGTATTCGTCACTCCAGTCCTGCTCCGAGTAAAAATCCTTTTTGCGCGGGAAAAGAAGATAGACTGTCATTCCTTCTGATGCTTCACCTTTTAATACTTGCTCACTGAATTCAAGAAACGCCTGATATCCGCGAATGGCTTGCGGAGAATCGCCGCGACCTAACATGGAGAATTGTCCTCGTTTTGCTGCAAAAACAAATAATAATTTGCATTGGATATGCGGATTATGCAGGCGCATTATACCCACGCCCCACAAAATGGTCAAATTTAACGCACTTGCATTTTGATCGGCATATGCGCCAATAAAATGTCTCACGCTTGCCCAACATCCATACGAAAGCCATAATACATTCCCCACAAGTCTTTCATATAACTGAGGTATAAACTATGGATTCACTATCGGCCCGGCATCCCAAGGTATTGCCATTTCTGTTCCTGACTGAAATGTGGGAAAGATTCGGATTTTATGTCGCACAAGGTTTGCTTGTTTTATATATGACTCAATATTACGGATTTTCCGATGACATGAGTTATACCATCTCGGGAATCTTTGCAGGCCTGGTATACATATCCCCTTTCATCGGCGGCTTTCTGGCAGACAAATTACTGGGTTTTAAAACTGCCATTATTTGGGGAGGCCTGTTTCTTGTCCTTGGATACGCATTACTCAGCCTGTCTTCTGTCAGTGCCTTGTTCTATCCTGCCCTCTCCACCATCATTATTGGCAATGGTTTGTTAAAACCAAACATCTCCAGTCTGCTGGGTACGCAGTACGCGGCAGAGGATCCGCGCCGGGATTCAGGCTTCACCATTTTTTACATTGGAATCAATATCGGTGCAGCCCTGTCTGGCGCCTCTGGTTACATTAAAAATGCATTTGGCTGGCATACGGCATTTGCTCTCGCGAGCGCAGGCATGATTATTGGACTGATTGTCTTTTTCAGCGGCCTGAAACACATAAAAAACACCCAAAAAATCCAGCCGGCTGATGGCAAGTTAAAATTCAAGCTGTTATTCTGCTGTGTGCTTGCTGTAATTGGCATCAGCTTTTTAATGCGCGTCCATGTACTTGCTAACCTGTTGCTGCCAGGCGCGGGAATTGTACTGCTCATATTCCTTATTGTACTGACCTTGCAGCAAGATGCGAAATACCGCAAGCGCATGATTGTACTCAATACATTAATTCTTTCATCCATTGTCTTCTGGATGCTGTTTCTTCAGCTGTTCAATTCCGCCAATTTGTATATCGACAGACTGGTGGATAAAAACCTGTTTGGCCTGCACCTCACGACAACGGTATTTTATGCGTCTGAAAGCGTCTTTATCATCCTGCTGGGTCCAGTGTTTGCATGGTCATGGCAGGCGCTTGGACGCAATGACAAAAATCCCTCGCCTGTGACCAAATTTGTCCTTGGTATTTTCTTTGCCGGATTGGGATTTCTGGTACTCGCGGCCAGCACCATGTATCCAAGCAGCGAAGGCCTGATCAGTCCTCTATGGATATTTCTTTCCTATCTGCTAATTACAATTGGTGAATTGCTTCTCTCGCCCATTGGACTATCTGCTGTCACCATGCTTGCGCCTTCCAACCTGATTGGCATGATGATGGGCATCTGGTTTGTCGCAACTGGTTTTGGAGGAATCTTCGCTGGATGGATTGCAAAACTCTCAAGCGTGCCCGAAGCAACCGCTACTGTCGCGGAGAAACTCAGCATTTATCAAAGCGCGTTCTTCGATTATGCGTGCCTGGCATTTTTCGTTGCCATCGTTTTATTTTTTGTCCAGATAGGATTAAAAAGAATGCTGAAAGAATGAGACTTGACTGGACAAACATCATGTTTGCTCCCCGCCCGGCTAGAGGTTATGATATGCCCAACATTTTAGGAGTGTATTTATGAGTTCGTATGGGTTGAATGAAATAAGAAGCGGAATGAAGCTTATCATTGATGGCGACCCCTGTGTTGTTGTCGATAACGAATTTGTCAAACCAGGCAAAGGCCAGGCTTTCAACCGTTTAAGATATCGAAATCTCAAAACAGGCCGCGTCATCGAACGTACATACAAATCCGGCGACAGCATTCCAGCCGCTGATGTGGTCGAAGTTGATGCACAATTTTTATATAGCGATGGCACCGAGTGGCACTTCATGGCAACAGAAACGTTCGAGCAATATGCCGTCCATGAAGCTGAAGTCTCTGATGCAAAAATCTGGTTAAAAGAACAGGCTGAATGCAAATTAACACTTTGGAACGGATCACCCATTCTTGTCGTACCGCCAACATTTGTGAATCTGAAAATCGTTGAGACAGATCCAGGGCTCAAGGGTGACACATCCGGAGGCGGCGGCAAGCCAGCCAAACTGGAATCGGGCGCTGTCGTTCGTGTACCGCTGTTTGTCCAGGAGGGCGAAGTTATCAAGGTTGATACCCGAACAGGTGAATACGTTTCAAGAGCGAAGGAGTAATCCAGCTGTCATGCCAGCGCAAGCTGGCATCCAGAAATCCAGAACAAGAATCCCTGCTCAAATGATCCCTTCCAAACACAATTCCGATGCACCATCCTCATGGCGGCCATCTGCCTCTATCGAGACGCTGCATGCAAGAGCGCGTATCATCAAATCGATTCGTGATTTTTTTACCTCCCGGGGTGTCATGGAAGTTGAAACACCGCTCATGTGCCATACATCGGTCACTGATACATTCATTCAAAGCATACCCGCACTGTTTCAATCCCAGCCGCATGAAAAAGAGCAGCGGTATTATTTGCAAACATCGCCTGAATATGCAATGAAGCGGCTGCTTGCGGCCGGCAGCGGCGCTATTTTCCAGATCTGCAAAGCTTTCCGGCAGGGCGAAGTAGGCCGGTTTCATAATCCTGAGTTCACCATGCTGGAGTGGTATCGTCCCGGATTTGATCATCATGCTCTCATGGATGAAATGGATGAGTTACTGCAAATGGTTTTAAACAAACCGGCAGCCGAGCGGAAAAGCTATTCGGAAGTGTTTTTGCAATATTTGCAAATTAATCCGCACACCGCTTCTCTGGAAGAATTAAAGGCTTGCGCAAGCGCAAATCATATTTCAGTTGCTGAAGACATTCAGGATCGCGACACATGGCTGCAGATATTAATGTCTGAATTCATAGAATTACGCATTGGCCAAGACAGGCCCTTTTTTATTTACGATTTTCCAGCTTCCCAGGCTGCGCTTGCACGAATTCAACCGGGAACTCCACCAGTCGCCTCGCGGTTTGAAGTGTATTTTCGCAGCATTGAACTGGCGAATGGATTTCATGAACTTCAGGATGCAGGTGAACAGCGCAAGCGTTTTGAAAACAACCTGATCCGGCGCAAGGAACTGGGGTTAAATTTATTGGATATCGATGAATTTTTTCTCTCGGCTCTTGAACATGGACTGCCTGATTGCTCCGGCGTTGCCCTAGGTATAGACCGGCTGATCATGCTGGCCACTCACAGCAACAATATTGCGAACGTGTTAACCTTTGATTTCTCGAGAGCCTGACAGAATGCTCGTTTTTTAATTCTATCTTAACTTATTCCTGCTAAATTTATTACAACTACCCATAAACACAACACCTGGACGAGGAGCATATGCAGAGAAATACAGGCGCATTGGCAACAAGCGCAGATGATATTCAGCCAGACCCGATCGACGGCCACAGTTCAACCGTTCTTATTCCAAATCAACAAGCCGAAAAAGATGCTATTGACATCAAGTCTGTTATCAATGCGCAAAAATATATACGCGGCTATCTTGCGCGCAAGCATTTTGCAATCAATCACTTAAGCAAAACGGAAATGGTTTCATACTCAACATTTATTGTCGGGAATGATCCCGTCATGCCAAAAGAACTGGACAGCTTTAATGTTCAAAACGAAAAAATCGCGATTGTAGGTACATCCGGCATGCGTGTTGTATCATTGGCCTGCAAGCTTGGAAACGTGCAGCATACGCCAAAAATTTTTCTTGTCGACAACAGCAGAGAAGTTCATGAATTCTGGCAGGCTATGAGAAATTTCATGCAGGATGATTCCCTGACGAAAACAGAACAGGATTTCATCATGAATTTTCCTCAATTCCTTGAAGATTACAGACATCTGTACAGACCCCTGACAGACCTGGCTTATAAGGATTACAACAATGGCGCCACCTACCTGAATCAGAATCCAGCCGTGTTTTTTTCCGCATTATTTAAAAAATATGGTTACGAATTCGTACGTGCAATCATCAAACACGTATCATTGATACAACAAACATGGGAAGACCCGCTTGCCTTTGATAAAATCAAGAACATTTTGAGTTACCTAGGGATTCGCAAGGTATTTGTCAATCCCACCAACATATGGACAGGATATACCTCCAGTCAAACCGGCAAGATTGCAGCTTTTTTCAAAAATATCAGCAAACTGGAGCCGACGCTCAGCATTCATACCGACCTGTGCAATGATCATGGGATTCCGGAAAATACTTATCTATTTACCACTCATGATCCCATGAAAATAATCAAGACCCTGTTTGCGGACTACAGTTGCGGGATAAAAAAAGACACGATTCAGATCAATGACTCAAATGATCAAGAAAAATCCATCATGAGGAATACAAAGGATTCATTATAAAATTACTCCCAGCTGCTGGCAGGCGTTCATTGCACTTTTTACGCCGTCCTCATGAAAACCGTAGCCCCAGTAAGCGCCGCAGTAGTATGTATTATTCATACCACTGATATGATGATGCAATTGCTGCGCTTTCACTGCCTGACGCGAAAAACAGGGATGCGCATAATGAAAACGCTTGATAACTTTCTCCTTGTCTATCAGATCGGATAAATTGACAGACATGCAAAAATCATGGCTGGCATCAAGTTGTTGCAGCTTGTTCATGTAATATGTCAGCGTCGTGCGTGCTGACCCATTGTCATAATAATTACAGCCAGCCCAAGCCAAACGTTTTCTTGGCAGCAAACTCGAATCCGTATGCAAGATGACATCATGTTTTGTATAGGGAATGGCAGATAATACTTCCTGTTCGGCATAAGTCGGATCTCCCAGCATATGCAGCGCCTGATCACTATGCACCGCCATGACTACCGCATCGAAGGTGAATTGATCTTTTTGTGTTTTTAATACGACAGAATTTTCTTTTCGCTCCACTCTTTCTATTTTGCTATTCAACTGAATATTGGATTGGAAATTTTTGATTAGCGGCGGGATATAGTTGCGCGCCCCTCCTGTGATTACGAGCCATTCAGGATTATTTTCCGCACTCAGCAACCCGTGATTGGCATAAAACTGCAATACAAAATGTGCTGAATTATGCATGACATCGTCAGGATCACTGGACCAGATAGCTGCAATCATCGGGATAAGATAACTATGAATAAACAATGAAGAGTAATCATTTTCACGGATAAAATCACCGATAGACACATCGGTTACGACAGCGCGCCGTAAAAATCTTTTTGCATCTTTGTTAAAGCGTCTGATTTCATTCATGAAGCGATAAAAATCAGGATTAAATAAATTACGCCGGTCAGAAAACAATGTGTTGATATTGTGCCAATTGTACTCAAGCTGCATGGCATCTGAACGAAAACTGAAACTCATTTCACCCGGATGCGTAGCAACATTGAATTTTTCCAGAAGCCTGCAAAAATTAGGATAGGTTTTCTTATTAAAGACGGTAAATCCCGTATCGATAGAATATCTAGTTCCATCCAGTTCGACATCAATGGTATTGGCATGACCGCCAAGATAATCATTCGCTTCAAACAGTGTGACTTCATAACGCTGAGATAGCAGATTGGCACTTACCAGGCCCGAAATGCCGCCGCCGATAACCGCAATCCTTTTCATCAACGTGTTCCCCGTTTTATCCCGCTGAACCAGAAGCGAGCTATACTAGCTCTAACAGTAACAAATGGGAATATCGTCAGGGGTAAACACCGATTAAAAACACTTGCATTTCTGCAAAAATAATGTTCAGATAAGCACACTGAGTTTTATACGTCATCACCAATGAATTGTTTTCCTTCCGATTTTGTTTCTATCGTCGGTTCTACCTAAGAATAGGTCAGGGGATGGTTCACAAGGCAGGATTGCCGACTATCTTTCTGTCAGGTTGGCGATGATCACATTAACAGCCAGCTATCTAGGTCTCTTTCCTTGGGAAATGCGTGATCCTACATGGCTCGCATTTTATATACCTTACGAGGAAATTTGTGAATACTTTCAAAGAATTTAATTTGCATTCAAATATTTATAAAGCTATTGCCGCTTGTGGTTATACCAAACCGACACCCGTCCAGTCACAATCCATACCCGAAGTCATGCAAGGCCGCGATGTCGTTGTTTCCGCTCAGACTGGTACCGGCAAAACAGCCGCATTTGTCCTGCCTGCACTGCATAATTTAAGCTCCCAGCCGCAGGCCTCGAAAAAACCGCGTGTTCTCATCCTTACCCCAACACGCGAATTAGCCAGTCAGATTACCAAAGCAGCTGGCATGTATGGCAAATTTTTACGCTTTAACATCGTAAGTCTGGTTGGCGGCATGCCGTACCATCACCAGATCAAAGACTTGTCCCGCGGAGCGGACATCATTGTTGCCACACCTGGACGCCTGCTTGACCACATGGATCAAAAACGTGTCGATCTATCAGCCATTGAAATGCTTGTGCTTGACGAAGCTGATCGCATGCTGGACATGGGTTTCATTGATGACGTCCAGTACATTGCCAAGTTAACACCCTCGCAACGTCAGACACTCCTGTTCAGCGCGACACTGGATAACAAACTCATGGCCGCGGTCAAACATTTGCTGAAAAATCCCGTGCGCATCGATTTATCCAACCAGAAAATTGCTTCGCCGCAAATCGTGCAGCACATGTATAAGGCGAATAACGCCCAACATAAAACCCGCTTGCTGCGTCATTTCCTGACTGATGAAAATATTTATAAAGCAATCATTTTCTCCGCAACCAAAATCAACGCTGACAAACTCGCAAATCAGTTACGCGACGAAGGATTTGCAGCTGCGGCATTACACGGCGACCTGCGCCAGAATGTACGTAATCGCACTCTCGAACAATTACGGCGCGGAAAGATTCAGTTTCTAGTTGCTACCGATGTTGCGGCACGTGGCATTGACGTCAGCGACATTACTCATGTATTCAATTATGACTTGCCAAGATTTTGTGAAGACTATGTTCACCGTATTGGACGCACCGGCCGAGCAGGCAGAAGCGGCGTAGCGATATCATTTGTATTGCCAACAGATAACCGTCATTTACGCTCAATTGAAAAGTATATGGGACAGCGCATCAACCTCATTCATCATGTGGAAATGCGTGAATCATCCGAACATTCAAATGCTATTCCGCCTCAAGAGATTCTGACCCTGAAGAAAGAAAAAACACATTCTACCGATAAATTTGACAAATTCAGTCGTGGAACTAAAAAACAACCGAGAAATGAAAAAGCGAATCACTTTGACAGGCGAGAGAGAGAGACAAGCAGAGCCTCCAGGTTCGAAAGATTTGACAAGACCGAATCCAGCGAGAACTACCGTCCGAAAAAGAAATTTACTTCCAATAAAAAAAATCAGAAGCATGCCAAAAATAACAGATTTTCTGATAGCGGCGCAAACAAGTTTAACGACAGCGCGAAGAAGAAAAATCCTCGCTCATTCAAAAAGCGTCCTGCAAACAAGGACCGTGGATTTACTCATAGCAGCACTGGATCAGAGAACTACTAGTCCAAATGACGCCGACAATCAGGAATTGACTGTCGGCGTCACATTTCTACTCTGAAGCAAATCCAGGCATGATCGCTGACTTCTGAATACAGCTAAAACCCTTTTGGGTTAAAGTGCTCGTCTTCCGGCTTGTTATTCTTTTTTTTCATTTCAGATTTTTCCCTGCTCTCTTGCTGAGGCGGCTCAACACCCTTGCTCACCGAAAGGACTTCTTCTGATGGTGATTGTCTTTCTCTCAACAACCCCAGCTCATTTTCAGAGAGTGGTTGATCAAAATGATGGCCAAGTAAAAACATGTCGATTTTAGCTTCGGAACTCTTGGCGCTCACCACTGTTTTGGTGAGCTTCTTGCTTGCTTCCTCGGTTAATTCTTCCTGCGGTTCAGGTGCTGGTTTCTTCATGGATTTATCAACCGGAACTGCATATTTGTTTTGTATCATGGCATGCTGGCTGGCAATTCTTTTGGCCTCCTGCCGCTCATTATATAACTTCATCCCGAACATAATGCCTCCAACCAGGGCAAGGCCAAGTCCAACTGCCGCCAATGGTATAGCCGCAGGTGGAAACGCAAGCGCAGCAATACCTGCTCCCAATGCAAGCGCAGAAAGCACGATAGGTAGCGCCTTTTTACCTATACTTTTTGCTCTTTCCAATCTGGTCGGCTGCCGCAGCCTGACAGGCTCTCTTTTCCCTAACTTTGGCATTGCATGTTTGGCAACAGGCTCAGTGATTTCCTTGGCGAGATCAATTGTCCCATAAGCAATACCTGCGATACCAAGGGCAATCACGGCTACTGGAGCAGTCATTGCCACACCCACAGCAGTCAATGTGGCACCTACTGCAATCCAGGCAAAATCGACTGCTTTTCGTTTCGTACTGACGGGTTCAGGAAGATAGCTGGATCTTGCTTCATACAAGGCATCTACATGGCGTCTTCCAATTCTGGTGAAAAGATTCTGTAAGTCTTTTCCACCTTGTCTTGCGCCACCCAATTCCTGGATATTGCGCATATGCTTGGCAAGTATTAAGCGTTTCTCCTCCAATTCCTGCCGGTTTTTTGCCTTCAACATTTCTTCGGCAAGCAGTCTTGCCTTTCTCATTTCTTCCTTGATGAGTGCAAGCTTTTTAAGCCCGCTTTCTACCCGGTTAATTGCCGCTTCGGATGCTTCTTCTTCGATTAAAAGCTTTAATCTCCGCTCTAGGCCCGCAGCCAATTCATTGACGCTATCAAAAAACTCCTTTAAGCCGATATCAATCCACTTGAGGCGGGTATTGAATGTAAATGCCCTGATTTCATCATCATGTTTTTGATCTTCATCGTAGCGAGCGGAAGTCAAATCAATGACATGGCGAAAATGCAGCAGACAATCATAAATACCGAGGACGTCCTCATCTATCACCAGTGAATCAAGAACATCATTGAAACTGCCATAATACAAATCCAGCTCTTCCTGAGACTTTGCCTTCATGATACCAGCCAGATTGTCACGCAGATGATTCGCGTAACTTGCAAGGCCTTTCGTATCTAGCGACTGGATAATATCGATAGCAGCTTCCAGATCCCTCTTGCGCTCACCCTCAAACGCATGCACTTCTCGATTAAAATCCAGAATTTGCTGCCGGAGCGATGTCGACATCGTTGTATTCCTTCCCTGTCAATGTTTGGCCATAACAATTCATTCATAAAGTTCATAAACAACAAATCTTTCACTTCCAGCAAGATTACTATTTCTGATAATAATGATGACGAAATGTCTTTCTAGTATCTGCTGAAAAAGCAATATCCATTATTGCAAACTCTTACCGCATGATGATAGCGGGGACCGTAATAATAACGTGGACTTCTGGAATAACTGCTGTAATAACCGCGATAATAATGCGGACCATAATATCCATCATGGTAACGCGGACCATAATAGGTGCGATAGTAATGTGACCCATAGTATCCGTGATGGTAATAACCATGATAAGCATAGCTGGACAATGACATCAAACCACACAATAGAACGGCTAGGCGCATGCCCTGCTTGATTAATGCTTTGGTATTCATTGTCTTCTCCTCTCTGCATTCTTGGCATTTAAAAAATGAATCTGAATATAACAGGATGTCTATAAACCGACCGTACTATTATATTCAGAGAATGCGCAGGAAACGACTATTGACAATTCAACTCGGAACAGGTTGGCAGGATTAACCATCTGATCAAAAAAAAGCCTTACCTGTTATCAGGTTATTTTGCCAATTCTGAAATGATTTTCCATTCCCGGGGCGAAATGGGTGTAATGGATAACCGATTACCTTTACGATTGATTATCATCTCTTTCAGTTGAGGATTTCTTTTGATTTCATCCAGCGTAATTAAGCGGGGAAATTTTTTCACCAATCTGACATCGACCATGTACCAGCGTGGATTGTCCGGCGTGCTTTTGGGATCATAATGCTCCGAATTCAAATCCCAGGCCGTGAAATCAGGATAACCATTTTTTACCACTTCAATCACCCCTGCGATTCCTGGTGGCACACAACTGGAGTGATAAAAAAAACCAAGATCCCCTACCTTGATTTCATCGCGCAGCATGTTGCGGACTTGATAATTGCGGACTCCATCCCAATATGCTGTCTGTTTTGGACGTTTACTCAAATCATCAATGCTAAAGCAGCCAGGTTCAGACTTGAATAGCCAATAATGCATACGTTAACTCCTTATCACAGCTATGGTTATGTCTTATGTATTCATCTGGAGGCCGGCAACAATATCCAGGCGACATCGCCATACCCTGAAGTACCGCGACATATTGTCATGCCAGCGCAAGCTGGCATGACAATGCTGCAATCACTTTCGCTGGTTGACAGCGTTGAAACAATATTCACTTTAAAACTTTTTCATGGCATCAAAAAATTCATCGTTGGTTTTTGTATCTTTCATTTTATCAATCAGGAATTCTACTGCGCCTTCTTCCATGTGCTGCAAGAGCTTTCGCAGTATCCATATTCTTTGCAATACATCTTTTGATACGAATTTTTCATCTCGACGCGTACCGCTGCGATTTACATTGATAGCAGGATAAACTCTTCGTTCTGCGATTCGCCGATCCAGATGAATTTCCATATTACCTGTGCCCTTGAACTCTTCGTAAATCACGTCATCCATTTTGGATCCGGTTTCAACCAGCGCAGTTGCGATAATTGTCAGACTGCCGCCTTCTTCTATATTACGCGCCGCACCGAAAAAGCGCTTTGGACGCTGTAACGCATTGGAATCGACACCACCAGTCAATACCTTGCCAGATGCAGGCACGACCGTATTGTAGGCGCGCGCCAGACGGGTGATTGAATCAAGGAGAATGACAACATCGCGCTTATGTTCAACCAGTCGCTTGGCTTTTTCTATAACCATTTCTGCCACTTGCACGTGACGGTTGGCGGGCTCGTCAAATGTACTTGCAATTACTTCTCCCTTGACCGAACGTGACATTTCCGTCACTTCTTCAGGACGTTCGTCGATCAGCAATACGATGAGATAACATTCGGGATGATTATGTGCGATCGAGTGTGCAATGTTCTGAAGCATCATTGTCTTACCCGCTTTTGGCGGAGACACGATCAATCCGCGCTGTCCTTTTCCGAACGGCGAGATCAGATCAATAACGCGCGCCGTGATATCTTCCGTGCTGCCATTACCCAGCTCCATTTTTAGATGCTTGTCAGCGAACAGCGGCGTGAGGTTTTCAAATAATACTTTATTTTTTGCGTTTTCTGGCGCTTCGAAGTTGATTTCATCAACTTTTAACAAGGCAAAATATCGTTCGCCTTCTTTTGGAGGACGGATTTTGCCGGATATTGTATCGCCTGTGCGTAAATTGAAACGACGAATCTGGCTGGGTGAGACATAAATATCGTCCGGGCCAGCAAGATAAGAACCTTCAGCTGAGCGTAAGAACCCAAATCCGTCTTGAAGAATTTCCAGTACACCGTCACCATAAATATCTTCACCACGTTTTGCGTGTTCCTTTAAAATTGCAAAAATAATATCTTGTTTCCTTGAGCGGGCCATATTTTCCAGCCCATATTGTTCAGCCAATGTAACCAATTCAGCTGCACTTTTTTTCTTAAGCTCAGTTAAATTCATAATGATTTAAACCCTACATAAAGAACGTTGATTGATTTTAAACATAGAAATGACACTACACCTTCAGTTCACTGATAACCCGAGCTGTTCGTTTTTTCATGCATAGGGATCTTTGAAAAAGACTTGTTTTCCTATTCACACAGGAAAAACGCCGTTTCGGTGTAAACCAATGAATCATGTACCAAAAGTTGTATCCGACTCAGGGTCGTGACACACCTGATAACCACAAACACGAACTATGGAATATACGACAGGCAAGGGGGTTATCTACAAGGTAAAAATATCATTAATTTATGAGAATTTCCAGCTTTCCAGGTTACAGCCTTGTCAGGGTAGCCTTATTCGACAACAGACTAGCCCGGGCTTCTGCCCAGGCCAAGCCGGAAGACACACTCCCATAAAACAGATAACTGGATCGAACGGATTTTTTGCGTAATTAAATATGGCTATCGATGAATCGCACCAAGTCAGCCTTGCTTAAAAGTCCAACTTGAGTCGCCGCAACCTGGCCATCCTTGAACATAATTAATGTAGGGATTCCGCGTACGCCAAATTTAGGCGGTGTGGATGGATTATGGTCGACATCCAGCTTAACGAATTTGACTTTATCGGTGTATTTCGATGCAACATCTTCGATGATTGGCGCTAATGCCTTGCATGGCCCGCACCATTGCGCCCAGAAATCAACGATAACGGGGATGTGGGATTCTATTACTTCGGTTTCGAACGAATCATCGCTAATTGCGTGAATATGGCTGCTCATGATTTGACCTTCTTTGGTTAATTATATCTTGGTTATATCATTAATATGGTTTCATTTTTAAAAAAATCAAGAGGCTTGGAGCTGACGTTTACATTCTCATTTCTCAAGCATAGCAGACATGCATATCTTAATGAAATAATGAAAATATTAAGCGAATGCTCTAGGCCTCCTGGACACGAACCGGCAATAACAATAATCCGCCGACAGCAAAAAACACCAGAACTGTCGCCATCCCGACACGTTGACTGCCAAACAGCAATGTCATTACACCGAGCAGCCATGGACCAATAAATGCAGTAATCCTTCCGGATAACGCATACAATCCAAACATTTCTGCTGACGTCTCCTTATTTTCAATCAATCTCACCATTAGCGAGCGGCTCGCCGACTGAACCGGCCCCACAAATATGCAAAGCAATAACGCGACCGCCCAAAATGCAGACTTGTGATGCAGAAATAACAGAGGAATTCCGAGTAAAACAAGAAATATCAAAGACACGACCACTGTCATCTTTGATCCAAGAAAATCATCCATCCAGGAAAGCAATATTGCGCCAAGCCCGGCAGTAATGTTCATCGTGATCCCAAATAACAATACTTCCTCAAAAGATAATCCATAGGTGCCGGCAGCATAAATCCCGCCAAACACGAACAGCGTATTCAGTCCATCCGTGTAAATCATATGCGAGACAAGATATAGAAATATGTTTCTTTCACGAGGCATTTTTTTTAGTGTGCTGATCAACTCACTCACCCCATCGCGTACAGCCTGGCACAAGGGACGCGGAGCAGCAGACATATTCGGCACCATAAAAAAAAACGGTATCGAAAAAATCGCATACCAGACTGCAACAAATGGACCACAAATTCGAATTTGGGCTGCCGTCTGCGTATCCAGTGAAAAGATATTGGTTTTGACAAAAAATACCAGCGCAAACGAGAGCGCTAAAATTCCACCAATGTAACCGCAACCCCACCCCCATCCGGATACGCGTCCCAGATAGTCTTTTGGAGCAAGCTGCGGCAAAAAAGCATTATAGAAAACCAGTGCCACTTCCAGACCAACGGTTCCAAACACAAGACAAACAAGCGTGAGAGGAGCGGAACCGACATTCGGATAGGCAAACCAGAGCAGCCCCGAACTTATAATACTTATCCAGGTAAAAACGAATAGCCAGCGTTTGTGATGCCCGCCATGATCAGCAATTGCACCGAATAATGGACTCGAAACCGCAATGATTATTCCGGCAATCGATGTCGCATTTGCCCACTGGTAAGTCCCGATAATTTCATTCTGCGCCACTTTGGTGGTAAAGTAGGTGGCAAAAATAAATGTCATGACAATAATTGAATAGGATGCGCAAGCCCAGTCGTACAAACACCATGCTGCAATCGCTTTTCCAGATTTACCTTGCTTCAAAAAATATGCCTCCAAATCAACTTCTGCAGACTGGTCCCGCTAAAATATTGTTAGCGTGTATGCTTGGGCGCAATTGCCTGCGCGGCGATAAAATCCAGCGAAGGCTCACCGCAATATTTCGCAATTTCGGCACGAACCTGATTACGCAACTGGGTGACATTCTGCCATTCCTGCCCAACGGGCTTGATCAGATCACAGACCGTCACAATAATCTTGTTCGGCCGCATCAGTTTTTCATCATCGCGCAAAATCGTGCGCGTGCCTTTCAAGGCAATCGGGCAAACAGGTATACTGGTTTCCGTTGCGATTTTAAAAGCACCCAGACGAAACGGTCTCAAACCGGACGCATACCCAAACGTTCCTTCCGGGAAAATCAAAATCGGATTGTTCGATTTTAAAAAATTTTCGATTCGCCTGGTATCTTCCAGTCCCCTGGACAAATCCAGCCTGTCCACACCCAGGTAATCAAGTTTCTCCATGACCGTACGAATTAACGGCGTATGGAATAATTCTTTCTTAACAACTATCCGGGTATTGATCGGCAAAACAGAAGCCATCACAATTGAGTCAATGTAGCTGGCATGGTTCGGTGTAAAGATAACGCTGGATGATTGATGCAGCTTATCAGCACCTATCACCTTAACCGGGCAAAAAGCAAATCTTAATATCCATCTTGCCCACACCCTGACTGCTCTTGCTGCTATATCCCGGGAAGAATACTTGACCAGGAAAAACATCGGAAAAAATGTACCGCCAACGATAAGCGCCATGTACAGTGTATAAATGGCTTTTGCAGCCAACCCGAAGCCGGTCGCGCATTTGCGGAACAATGACCGCAGTCCAAGCTTGCTCACCTGCAGCCAAGCCGGAGTTTGTGGCCTGCCAAGACCCCCATTAAGATACATTGTCTTGCAGGCTGCGCGTTGCAGCTTGCCGCTTGATGTTTTCGGAACAATATGCGGCGCAACTAGAACGACGTGATCCGGCACGATTTCCAGCGAACTCGCGATCTTGTCTTTTATGTCCTCAACAATCTTGTTCCGTCCGGATTTTGTTTTTTCCCTGGTCTCGGCAACAACCACCAGCTGCTCCGTGCCATGCTGAGAATCAGACACCTCAAATGCCACGACACATCCTTGCCGCACACCCGCAACACCCCCGGCCAATTCCTCGATTTCCGCAGGATAAAGATTGCGTCCAGCCTTGATGATCAAATCCTTGCTGCGACCGGTAATGTATATCTCACCATCAGCCTGATACGCAAGATCCCCGCTATCCAACCAGCCATCACGATAGATCGCCATTGTGGCCCGTTCATTATGATAATAACCCTGCATACTGGATGGGCCGCGAAACTGCAGCTTGCCAACATTACGCTCTGGCAGCTCCAGATTCTGATCATCAACGATACGGACTTCGTGTCCTTGCACTGGTGGGCCGCATGAAACAAATTCGATAATATTCTTTCCCTCTGATGGAACAGCCTTGCGTTCTTCCTCGAATTTTTTCCGGTCGATGCGGTCTATGCGAAAATCACGCCCCACTGGCGGGATGGTGAGTGCAACTGTCGATTCAGCCAGGCCATATACAGGCAGCAACGCATTGCGCTTGAATCCGTAGGCAGCAAATTTTTTTGCGAATGCCTCAAGTGTTCTCGGATAAACTTTTTCTGCCCCATTCGCCGCCATGCGCCACGAAGACAAATCCAGACCTTCGATCAACGCAGGATCAATCTTGCGCACACATAATTCATAAGCAAAATTTGGCGCACCCGACAGCGTACCGCGATGATAGTGGATCGCCCACAACCAGCGTTCTGGATGATTGAGGAAGGAAAATGGCGTGAGCAAGATCAATGGCACGCCATAATATAAACTTCCCAACCACATGCCAATCAAACCCATGTCGTGATAAAGCGGCAGCCAGCTGACCGCAACATCATCCGGTGTGACCTTGATCGCATTGCCATACGCATGTATGTTTGCAAGCAAATTATCATGCGTCAATAATACACCCTTAGGGTCAGAAGTACTTCCCGAAGTATATTGAATAAATGCAAAATTACCTGGCTTCGCGATGAAAGGACTTGCGAGCCGGCTTGGTTCCTTCAATTCATCAATCGTTACAACATGTTTCAAACTGGGCACAAACGACTTGAGCAGCAAACTCAATTTTTCAGCCTGAGAAAAGGTAACGAGAATACGCACTTCTGCGTTTTTCAATATCCGCGCTTCTGTTTGTGCATAGGCTTCAAGCATATGCATGCGGAAAGGCGGATAGATTGGCACAGGGATCCCGCCAGCCAGTAAGGTGCCATAAAAGATGTAAAAAAATCCGGGAGTAGTTGGCTGCATAATGGCCACTGTCTCGCCGTCTTTCAACCCACGCGTTCGCAGCCCGCTCGCTACACGCAGCGATGATTCAAGCATCTGGCCATATGTGATCACCTCTTCGCTGCCGCCTTCATGCTGAAAATAAATGTGAGCCTTGTCAGGTGATTTTTCGCCATAAAGCAGCAATATGTCTATCAGTGTTCTCGCATGCGATACATCCACGCGAAACTTTTCGCCATGCGATGTCACAATCTCATGCCGTGCAGGAATGATAATGCCGGGATGCGCCTCCTGCAGATAATCAGCAATATCCCTCAGGGTTTCTGCTTCAGCCAGCAATCGATCGGGAATGGAGACTTCAAATGATTTCTCGATTCGCTGAAATAATTCCGCACGTCCCAGACTGTCAATTCCGAGATGTCGCTGCAAGGAGGCATCCAGCTTGATTTCCCGCCTGTAAGGCTCGCCAGAATCAATAAGCAGTTTGTGCGTTATTGAAATCAGCTCTTTTTCAACATCATGTTGCGATACTTGCTTCATAACATCCTGCTTTTATTCCATATCCTTAAATACTTTCCGGATAATATTATTCCTGAGCAAGGAGTAAACGAGGCACACGACCTGCTCGTCCCGTCATTCCGTCAATAAATCGTTTCTTGACCGGTTTTGCAATATCTAGCCCTATCATTCCCAATTGCACCGCTGCTCCTGCCAAAGCTGAATCTATGGAAAAAAGCCTCGACAGTCGATGCGAAACACCAATACTCGCGGACTGGTGCTTCTGGATCTGGTCCTGGATTCCCTGCAAATCCACGGGAGTAAAAATTTCATTCCGGGCAATTTTTTGCATGATCCCTTCCGCAAGTATCGCTACCTCATAAAGAGCAAGATTAAAGCCCTGGGCAGCAATCGGATGCAAGGTATGCGCAGAGTTACCCAGCAACAATACCCCTTGTTCCACCATTTTTTCGGCGCGAATCATTCGCAGCGGAAAAACGTGGCGCTTACTGACTGCCTTGAGGTTTCCGAGGCGATAGCCAAATTCCTTTTGCAATTTGTCCAGAAAAGCAGTCTCGGAAAGCGCCATGAGGGCTGATATGGTACTCGTGTCCGCGCTCCAGATTGTGGCGCATTCGTTGTCGCTCAAAGGCAGCATGGCAATCGCCCCTTCAGCATTAAAGCGCTCATAGGCAATGTGCCGGTGCGAACGCTTCAACATGGTTCTTGTTACCAGAGCGCTTTGCCCATAATCAAAAATGTCCGCATGAATTTTCAGTTGTGCGCGCACAGTGGATTCCGTCCCATCAGCACCGATAACAATAGGTGCCTGCAGGTTTTTTTCCACTCCGTCTGAAATAACCGACAACAGTACCTTTCCGTCCTGCTGCTCCAGGGTTTGTAATTTTGCAGGACGGTAAAGAGTGCAATTCGACAGTATCTGCAGTTCATCGTTTAACGCCGCTTCAATATGCTTCGCAGGAATAACATAGCCCAACGCAGGCAAGCCCACGTCTTCACGATTAAGCCGCACTGAACCAAAATGACCGTGATTGGAAACATGGACTTGATGAATTGGCGCTGCATAGGCCTTCAGTTTCGGCCAGAGGTCAAGATTTTCCAGAAATTGGCAGCTGCCGGCATTCAACGCAAACAGACGCGGATCATCATTGCTTGGCAGCCTTGCATCAATCAGCGCGATTTGCAAATCAGACCGGCGCAAGGCTGCTGCCAGCCCTGCGCCAACCAGTCCTCCGCCAACGATAATCAAGTCGTAGCGCTGCATGTCTCAATTCGCCATTATTGCTTCTATCTCAGCAACCGTCTTTGGAATCTTTTGACTCAATACTTCGCGGCCTTTTTCTGTCACAAGTACATTATCTTCAATGCGGACGCCAATATTATGCCAACGCTTATGCACCCCAGGAATGTCCGCTGAAATATAGATGCCTGGCTCCACTGTGAATACCATACCTGGCTGCAATGACCGCCACTTGCTTTCGATACGATAGCGGCCCACATCATGGACATCCAATCCCAGCCAATGACCCGACCGATGCATATAGAATGGGAAATAAGCCTGCTTCTCGATCAGGTTATCGAGACTACCCTTCAGGATGCCAAGATCAATCAATCCCTGGGTGATAATTTTAACAATGATATTCTGCGCATTGGTCCATGACGCGCCGGGCTTTATGGATTTAATCGCAGCCAGCTGTGATTCCAGTACAAGTTCATAAATCGCACGCTGCTCGCCAGTGAAACGCCCATTGGCAGGAAACGTTCTGGTGATATCAGCAGCATAATTTTGATATTCTGCGCCAGCATCAATCAGCACAACATCACCATCCGCAACTTTCTGGTTGTTATTTACATAATGCAAAATACAAGCATTGCGTCCTGCCCCGACGATGGAGTTGTACGCTGGAAAACGAGCTCCGTTACGCTGGAATTCATACATGATTTCAGCTTCAATCTGGTATTCATAGACTCCCGGCTGGCAAAACTGCATAGCGCGGACATGAGCTTTTTCAGTAATATCAACTGCTTTTTGCATTAACGCCACTTCGGCAGGGCTCTTGAACAACCGCATTTCATGCAATGAAGGGGTGATATCCACGAACGCCATCGGCGATTGCATGCCGCCACGGACTTTTGATCTAACCTTGTTTACTGCATGCATCAGGACCTTGTCGAAATCACGGTTGATTCCCAGCGGGTAATGGATCGCGTCCCGGCCTGCAAGCAATTCAGGCAATATCAAGGAGAGCTCACTGATTGGAAAAGCCTGGTCAGCGGAAAAATCTTTCACCGCGCCTTCTTGTCCGGCACGCGGACCATCCCAGATTTCGCGATCGCGATCTCTTACGCGATTGAATAGTATATATTCACCTTCTTTTCTCTTTGGCGCCAAAACAAGCACGGCCTCCGGTTCTTCAAAGCCGGTCAGATAATAAAAATCGCTATTCTGCCGATAAGCATAAACTGCGTCACCATTCCGATATACCTCGGGAGCAGAGGAAAGAATGACGATTCCATTCGGGCCAATTTTTTGCATTAATTCTTTGCGGCGTTTAGCGTATTCATTCATTTTTATCATGACATCTCCCTTTTGTTTTATTTATTCATTTTATTAATGCAGGTGATTTGAAGAACTCGTGGTTTTCGCTTTGACATCCTCTTCCCGCATATCCTGATAGATCAGAATAACTGCCATTCGCACATATTCAACAAGCTCGATATAAGCAGCCTCATCCTCTTCGCTTGCAACCACTTCTTCATAATTCATTTTCGCGATTTCAATCAAATCGTTGATTGCTTCTGTCATTTCACCCGGCTCTCGATCGATTATTTGCACTTGCGCCAGCTTGAGGCCCGTCAGAAATCCCTGACACCAGAGGGTTAAGGCTTCCGCTCTTGCTGGCAAGTCATCCGCATCTGGAGGCAGAACCAATTGAAATTCGAACAAAAATTCATCCAGCTGCTTGCCGCTGGCATCAAACAGACCTTGCAGAATAGTGTGCGTTTTTGCCGAATCCTCTCCCCCGGTGACCAGCTCTTCCCAGGCCGCACTGCTTTTGGGATTCCCGCAAAGAATACCGCATATTAACCCATGTACCTGGGATGGATGAAATTTGAGAGTTGTCTTGCTGAGCGCTTGATTCAGCTCCCGGTAAGTAGGCATAGATTGTTGTTTCATATTTGGAATACCAGCGTAAATTGACAATATTAGCGAAAACGGTCTGAGATAGAAAGCTCGGTGCACCATTCGCGGCCTGAAGGGCATCATGGTTTCCGGCGCTCCCGGACTCCAGCAAGGCCCGAACACAGCTGCACTGATAGCCGCGCGCCTCCTTTTAAAAGCCGTATGGCAGCCTGATTTTAAGCTTATTTTAATGTTTATTGCCAGCAAAAATATTAATTTCCTTTAAGCCCCGTTAATCTATCAAGAAACCAGGGATAGTAAAATTTCACTCGTTTTATCCATTAATGACAAGTCCAACATAAATATAACTATTCAGACTTTCGAAAATAGTAATACATCAAAAACGAGATGGTGGCATGCAGTCGCGACTTGAAAATACAGTTTTCTCTGACGATCTGATAATCAAAGCATCGTGGAAGAACAAATACTGCTAACAGATCTTTTAGCATTCATCCAGACAATGAAACGCTAAGAACAATCGCCCGATTAAATCTTGCGGCAGAACGACACATCGATTTGAATGAATTAACATTGCCGTGGATCAGGTATATACTCTGGATCAATATCGCTAGTTGAAACAAGCAAATGAATACTACACACACACCCATGATTTCAGCTGTCGTAGCCATGTCAGAAGACCGCGTCATTGGCAAGGACAATCAATTGCCCTGGCGTCTGCCTGCCGATCTGCGGCATTTCAAATCTCTCACCACGGGCAATCCCATTGTAATGGGCCGCAAAACTTATGAGTCCATCGGAAAACCGCTGCCTAACCGTACAAATATCATCTGCACCCGAAATCCCGAATATTCAGCTCCCGGATGCATTGTTGTCACTTCCGCTCTGCAGGCCATTCACTCGATTGCAGAAGATAGCAGTCAAATCTTTATTATTGGCGGCGCGGAAATATACCAGTTATTCATGCCCATGATCGAACGTATTTATTTGACAATTGTGCATCACGTCTTTGATGGCGACGCCTATTTTCCCGAACTCGATAGCAGCCGATGGAATGAAATATCACGCAGCAGTCATGAAAGTGATAATGAAAATCCGTATCCATACAGTTTTGTGCTGCTTGAAAAAAACTGCCGATAACATTCCCCGCGCTGCCCGGCAGTCAAGAACAACGCACGCTAAACCGTTTCTCATCTTCCAGGCGCATTGCCGTAAGGCAGTTGCCCCAGACGCAGCCGGTATCCAGGGCATATACATTAAATGCATCTGTTTTGCCGCCAAGCGCCGCCCAGTGACCAAAAATGATTTTCTCACTCACATTCACACGTCCGGGCGTATCAAACCAGGGAATTAATTCTGCCGGCTTGCCGGCAATTTCTCCCTTGTAAGACAAATCAAGCCTGCCGTCTGCGTGACAAAATCTCATACGCGTCAAAAAATTGATGATGCATCGCAAACGATCAATGCCTGCCAGGCCGTCATCCCAACGATCCGGTTGATTCCCATACATATTTTTCAGAAACGATTCAGGAGAACGTCCGCGCAGCGCTAATTCAACTTCATGCGCAAGTGAACGCGCCTCATTCAGAGTCCAGGATGGCGCAAGGCCAGCGTGCGCCATCACAAAACCATTCGACTTATCATAGTGAAGCAGTGGGCGATGACGCAGCCATTCAATCAACTCGTCCTTATCTGGCGCCGAAAGCACGGACTCAAGCGTGTCGCTCCTGTGCATGCTTCTGACTCCATAAGCAACCGCAAGCAAATGCAGATCATGATTCCCCAGAACAGTGACATGATTTTCACCCAGGGCTTTGACAAAGCGTAATACTTCCAGGGAATAGGGCCCCCGATTGACGAGATCACCAGTAAACCAGAGCGTGTCCTTTCTGGAATCAAAATGTATTTTCTCAAGCAGTTTTTCAAACTCGGCAAAACATCCCTGAACATCTCCAATAACATAAGTTGCCATGACTCGTATCCATTCCTGATGACATCATTTTTTAATTTGTGCCACTGCGTTAGCCATCTCTACAAAATCCTTCACAGACAAATTCTCCGGCCGCCTGTCCGATCGTATGGGCATGGATTCCCACACTTCATCCGAGACAATGCTTTTCAGACTATTGCGCAATGTTTTACGTCGTTGACCAAATGCATGCTTCACGATTTCTTCGAATAACACATAATCATCCGCGGGATACGGAGGTCTCTGGTAAGGCACCAGACGCAAAATACTGGATTGCACTTGCGGCGGCGGATGGAATGCCTGCGGCGGAACATCAAACAATAGTTCTGCCTTGCAATAATACTGCACCATCACACTCAATCGACCATAATGCTCTGAATCTGGAATAGCCACCAGACGCTCCGCCACCTCTTTTTGCAGCATAAACAGCATGTCTTCAATGATGCCTGCAAAACCCAGCAGGTGGAAAATAAGCGGAGTAGATATATTGTATGGTAAATTTCCAAATAAACGTAAACGCCTGCTGTCCTTTTGTATACTGCCAAAGTCAAACTCCAGGGCATCAGCAGAATAAATATTCAATTGGCCGGCTTTAACACTTCGCTCTTGCAATTCAGGTATGAGATCGCGATCCAGTTCAACCGCCTCGAGTTGTTTCACAAGTCTGAGTACCGGAATAGTCAGCGCACCCTGGCCAGGACCTATCTCAACCAGATGCTCTCCGCTTTTGGGAGCAAGAACAGTAACAATCCGCTGGATAATTGCCTGATCCCTTAAAAAATGCTGTCCGAACCGCTTGCGTGGGATATGCACAATCAGGACTTCGGCTGCTGAATGGCAAGACGTGCGGGTTCAAATCCATGGGCTGCGGATTTCTGGAACCATTGCATGGCAATTTCTTTATTTGGCGTTGTACCAAGACCACGCAAGTACATTAGCCCAAGATTATACTGGGCACTGGCAAGTCCTTGCTCGGCCGCTTTTGTATACCAGTAAATCGATTTCGTATAATCACGCGGCGTACCCTTTCCTGCGGCATACATGTATGCGATTTCATTTTGCGCAAATGCATCTCCATTATTCGCAGCCTGGCTAAAATAACCGAATGCTTTTTGATCACTCTGCTCCACACCCTGACCCAATAGATAACGGACTCCCATGCTCTTAGGGCTATTATCACTGTAAGAGTTATTACCAAGATATCCACCAGTTGAACAGCCGGCGAATAACACAGATAATCCCATTATCAACATTAACTTTCTAATGGACATACATTTACCTTTTTTTTATAGAATTTTAAAACGTTCATTATAATGTGACTAAATACGATTGGAAACTTCATTACCATCATGCAGTGACAAAACTGCAAAAGAGGAGAGCCAAGTGTTATCTTCCATTTATTCACCACTGCTAACCGATCTTTATCAGTTAACCATGGCTTATGGCTACTGGAAATTAAATATCCACAATCAGGAAGCCGCCTTTCATCTTATATTTCGCAAGAATCCATTTAACGGCAATTATGCACTCTGCTGCGGATTGGGGACAGCACTGGATTACCTTTCTCAATGGCGTTTTCGGGATGATGATCTCGCTTACCTCGCCACCCTGAAAAATGTCCGTCATGAACGCATGTTCCCCCAGGAATTTCTCGATTATTTGGGCAAGCTGACTTTCTCATGTGATATTGATGCCATCCCTGAAGGCATGGTCGTGTTCGCCAATGAACCGCTTGTTCGTATCCAGGGCCCGATATTGCAATGCCAGCTGATTGAAACCGCGCTGCTCAACATGATTAATTTTCAAACCCTGATCGCAACCAAAGCGTCCCGCGTTTGCCGCGCGGCCCAGGGCGATCCGGTAATTGAATTTGGCATGCGCCGTGCGCAAGGACCTGATGGCGCGCTGTCAGCCAGCCGAGCAGCATATGTTGGAGGCTGCATTGCCACCTCGAACACACTCGCCGGCAAACTATACGACATTCCAGTAAGAGGGACACATGCTCATAGCTGGGTCACTGCATTTCCAAACGAGCTGGATGCATTCCAGTCCTATGCCAGTGTCATGCCGCACAATTGTGTCTTGCTTGTCGATACATTCAATACCATTGAAGGCGTGAAGAATGCCATCAACGTTGGAAAAAAATTACGCGCAGAAGGAGCAGACCTGATCGGGATACGCCTGGATTCAGGGGATATGGCAGACCTCAGCATTAAAGCCAGAAAGCTGCTCGATGAAGCCGGATTCGAAAAAACTGAAATCCTTGCGAGCAACTCACTTGATGAGTATGCCATCAGCCAGCTCAAGAATCAGCACGCGAAAGTATCCTCATGGGGAGTCGGAACCAACCTGGCTACCGCTTATGATTATCCCGCCCTGGATGGCGTCTATAAACTGTGCGCACTTCGCAAACCAGATAATACATGGGAGTACAAATTAAAACTCTCCGAGCAGGAAGTTAAAATTTCCAATCCAGGCCGCCACCAGGTCAGACGCTTTTTCTGCAATGATCATTATGTGATGGATGTTATTTATGATCTCGATATCGGTATCACCGACGTGCCGGAAGTTGTGCTGCTAGACAAATCGCTTGAGCACAGGAAACTGGATGACTATGATGGCTCAGCCGATTTATTGAAGCCTACCATGCGAAACGGCAAGCTCGTCGATGAACAGCCGTTGATTCATAGCACCCGCAAACAGGCTATAGAGGCGGTTAATCATTTTTATCACTCACATGGCGAGCGGCCCTATTTTGTTGCGCTGGAAAAAAGGCTGTTTGATCTGAAACAGGATTTGATAAAGAAGTTAAGATAATTTTTCTGTCTGGCGAGCCCGTAAAACGTTTGGGCGCGGCGATCTGGGTTCATGGATCAATACTACAAGATAGCCTGTATATTCTCGCGCAGATGCTCAGGATTAATCGTGCCGGTAATGATACTTGTCACCCCCGGTTCAGCTAAAATAAAGCGCATGCAGTCGGCGGCAGGCTTTTGCAGATGCCCGCTCCTGAGCGCTTTTTTAATGAATATCCCTTTTTGTTTACAATGTGCAGCAGCAATCACTTCACGATCGCCTGTTTCATCAAGATTATAAGTAACCATTGCGACATCTGCTAAATCTACTGTCAGCAAGCCGCCCGCGACTGTTTTCGTCGACATGCCATATGCGCGGATTTTTCCATCCTTTTTCAGTGTTTCCAGCACGGCGAAAACGTTGTCCTGCTCTATGATGCGGCAATCATCGCCATTTGAATGCACAAGCATGATATCAAGATAATCTGTCTGCAGCCGCTTCAGACTGCGCTCAACACTTTTGACAATCGATAGCGCAGAAAAATCGAACCTGGATTCACCATCAATAAATTCTTCGCCTACCTTGGATGAAATCACCCAGCTATGCCGGTTGCGCAGCAGTTTCCCCAGACGTTCTTCGCTTGTTCCATACGCAGGCGCGGTATCCAGCAGATTCACGCCCAGATCGGTAGCGATTGAAAGCAGACTGACGATATCATTATCAGTGGGCAATGAAAATGAGGCGGGATACTTCACTCCCTGGTTACGTCCAAATTTAACGGTCCCAAGCCCGATGACACTGACATCCAGTCCGGTTTTGCCTACGCGACGTTTTTGCAAAACAAATCCTCCCAAATGGGTTTGGCCAGCGGCGGCATTGGCCAGGAACGCAGTTCACGAACATCAAAGAGCTGCGGAGAAATATTGTTTGTTTGCAATTGCTGCATGATATCCTCTGCCAGCTTTGGCGCCAGTGCGAGCTTGGTTGGCCAAGCAATGGTCATGTTTTTGATTATCCTGGTGAATGATGACTCAGGTTTGAGCCCGCCTTTCTGCAATGGCTCAGCACGGTCAATCATTAATGTCGCAAATTCCGCGGCAGAAAAATCCAGCCACGGAAAGAGGGCACGCAATTCATCGCGCGCTGCCTGAATTTGCGTCGCGCTATCCCGCCCAACGCCGTCTTCAGCCAGCAGCCCTCCAAGATACCAGATAGTGCTGCCATCCTGGGCATGATGCGTGGTAACAGTAATGCGCGGCCTGCTTCCGAGCCCAAGACAATGCGCATAAAGAGGATAATCAAACGGCGTTTTCACCAGCACCATATGCAATGGCCGCCGTTGCATTGCGACTTCATGACTTTTAAGCTTTTTGATAATCACTTCATTGCCAGCGCCCGCCGTGAATACAAATTGCTGGGCTGTCACTTCGACTGACTTGCCCGACATATAGACAGTCGCTGACAACAGATTTCCCTGATCATCAAACTTGAGCTCTTCATCACATAGCGGTTCAATTTTGAAAACAGCATCCTGATTGGCTTTCACCAGCTCGCGCACCAGCACGGGAACATCAATGACTACCTCATCAAGCGCAAATACTTCACCTTTAAAACCCGGATTCTGAAAAACGGTTGGATAATGTTCCCGGGGAAGCGCTTCCACCTTGCTGGACAAGGTTGCGCTGGCTAAAAAACCTGTCAGCCTGGAAGTAAATTTATGAGGAGCCCAAAGGTAATTATAAGCAGACAGAATTGGGACAGCGGATAAATCGATCTCACCCTTGCCGCTCAGGCATTTTTTCCAGTATGCAGGCATATCTGATATTGACCGCGCTTCATTAGTCAGCACGCCATGCAGGGCATACTTCATGCCGCCATGGATAATGCCCTGGGATTTGTGCGTCTGTCCGCCGCCCAGTGAGCCTGATTCAAACAAAAGTACGGATAATCCTGCCTGACGCAATCGATTCAACAACCACAAGCCCGCTATACCGCCGCCAAATATTACAACGTCGGCCGCTGCTACCTTCTTCATATGTTCCTCATCTTGCTACCGAAAGGTAGCTATTTTTTCATAACAGATGGCAGGGAAGCCACCATATAATTCGTCAATATCTTAACTCTCTTTACATTAAATGGTGAATTTTTTATATGCCGCGCCTTAAAATGGGTGCGAAGCAACCTCTTTGCATCGAAGTAAATGATTTCATCTGCGCTTGCGGAATCCTGATCGATATTTACCATTTTTGGGGTTTAAACAGGATTTCTTTACTGCAAAACACTGTATAATGCCCGTTTTATTATTTGCTTTTGCTGAAAGTTCAATTATTATACAGATCTCCCCTTCCAGTGTCACCTCGTGTACGCTCGCAGCCCAGGTTATCGAGAGAATGACATATTACGGGCAGATTAAATGCGATGCTGAGGAATGGTTAAATGATCGATTTGCAAAAATGTTTCGACGTTATTGTTGTCGGCGGCGGACATGCCGGTACCGAAGCTGCACTTGCTGCCGCCCGGATGGGCGCAAAAACACTGCTGCTCAGCCATAATATTGAAACGTTGGGGCAAATGTCCTGCAACCCCGCCATTGGCGGGATCGGCAAAGGCCATCTGGTAAAAGAAATCGATGCTCTTGGCGGCGCCATGGCTCGCGCAGCCGACAGGGCTGGTATTCATTTTCGCACCCTGAATGCCAGCAAAGGCCCTGCTGTCAGGGCAACCCGGGCCCAGGCTGACCGGGTGCTTTACAAGCAGGCCATACGTCAGATACTTGAAAATCAGCCAAACTTGATACTCTTTCAACAGGCAGTCGACGATATCCTGATTGAACAAGACAGGATCACCGGCGTTCTCACGCAAATGGGACTTAAAATCAGGGCAAAAACGGTAGTCCTGACGGCAGGCACCTTTCTCGCGGGCAAAATTCACATTGGCCTTAATCATTATGAAGGCGGCCGGGCGGGAGACCCTCCAGCCAAAACACTGGCAGGGCGGTTACGCGATTTGCCTTTCCGTGTAAGCCGATTAAAAACAGGCACTCCGCCGCGCATTGATGGACGGACTGTTGATTTCAGCGTCATGGAAAAGCAAGCTGGTGACATACCAACTCCCGTTTTTTCTTTTACCGGCAATATCGCAGATCATCCTCAACAGGTATGCTGCTACATCACCCATACCAATGAGAAAACCCATGAGCATATCCGCAACGGGCTATCTGAATCACCCATGTATACCGGCGTCATCGAAGGCATAGGCCCGCGCTATTGTCCTTCCATTGAAGATAAAATCATGCGGTTCGCTGATAAAACATCCCATCAGATTTTTGTCGAACCCGAAGGACTGACTACTACCGAACTCTACCCAAACGGAATTTCCACCAGTCTGCCTTTCACAACCCAAATTGAATTCGTACGCTCGATACGTGGATTTGAAAATGCCCACATTACCCGACCAGGCTACGCGATTGAATATGACTTCTTTGATCCGCGGGATTTAAAACCCTCGCTTGAAACCAGAGCCATCAAAGGACTTTTTTTTGCCGGACAGATCAATGGCACAACCGGGTATGAAGAAGCGGGCGCACAAGGCATCATCGCTGGAATTAATGCCGCCCGCCTGGTGCAGGAGAAGGAAGCCTGGACACCCAGGCGTGATGAAGCCTACATTGGCGTATTAATCGATGATCTGGTCACCCGCGGCACCCAGGAACCTTACCGCATGTTCACAAGCCGCGCTGAATACCGGCTGCTGTTACGCGAAGATAATGCCGACCAGCGCCTGACGCCTGCCGCACGGGAATTTGGACTGATTGATGACCAGCGGTGGGAAGCCTTTGAGCGTAAGCGGCAAGCAATCGCGGATGAAACCGGCCGCTTGCAATCAACATTTGTCAGGCCAGACACCCCGGCCGCCAGAAAGCTTGAGCCGCTTCTTGACCAGCCGCTGGTACGGGAATACCGGATGCTGGAATTGCTGAAGCGCCCCAATATCACTTATCAGAACCTGACAGCCATTGAAGAATTAGGCCCGGGAATTGCTGATGAAAAAGCAGCGGAACAAATTGAAATTCAAGCGAAATACGCTGGTTATATTGACCGGCAGGAAGAGGAAATAGCCAGACTCCACAAGCAGGAAACCCTGAAGATTCCAGAAGACCTGGATTATAACGATATCATTGGCCTGTCCAACGAAGTCCGGCAAAAACTCAGCCTGTCTAGACCGCTCACCGTTGGTATGGCTTCCCGTGTTCCGGGTATTACACCCGCCGCCATTTCTCTTTTGCTGGTGCATCTCAAAAAGCGCAAGGCAGGATAGTGATGAATAACTGCTACCCAGTTAATTTTCCCCTCGTGCATGACCTGGTTTCTTTTACTGGAACCCTTCACCAGCGGAGGCGGAGCCAGTAATGACCCATAACAATGCTACAAGAGAATTATTAAGTAACGCACTGGAAGAAAACCAGATTTCACTTGATACGCCCAGCCAGGATCGGCTTATACGCTATCTTGAGCTGATGCAAACCTGGAACCGGGTATTCAATCTGACAACCATTACAGCTCCGCGTGACATGGTTTATCTTCATATTCTTGACAGCCTCATGGTTCAGCCATTCCTGCATGGCGAACGTCTCCTGGATATAGGCACCGGTGCAGGCTTGCCCGGCATTCCCCTTGCAATCGTAAATCCCGGCAGACAATGGATATTATTGGACAAAAACAGCAAAAAAACCCGTTTTCTGACTCAGGCAGTTGCTGAACTGGAACTTGCCAACGTTGCAGTCATCCATTCGCGCAGCGAGGATTTTCAACCGGCACAGTGTTTTGATAGTATTCTTTCTCGTGCATTTGGTACGCTGCATCTGTTTTCAGAAACAACGGAACATCTTCTTTGCCCTGACGGGATTTTAATTGCGATGAAAGGAAAATATCCGCAAGATGAGTTAGCAGACATACCTGGCCGCTTTCGTGTAAAAGATATAACACGGTTAAATATGAAAGGGATGAATATTGAACGACATATCGTCCGGATGACAAGAGTCTAAAGAGGGATTATTGTGGGAAAAATTATTGCGATAACCAATCAAAAAGGCGGCGTTGGAAAAACAACAACGAGCATTAATCTTGCAGCCTCATTTGCCGCAATGAAACGCCGTGTCATGTTGATCGATCTGGATCCGCAAGGAAATGCGACTGTTGGCAGCGGTGTCACCAAGCCCCAGATCAAATTCTCCTCAAATCAGGTCCTGTGCAATGAAGTTGAAATCAGGAATGCCCTGATCAAGACCACAGGCGGATATGATCTTCTCGCCACAACGCAGGAATTGATTGTGGCAGAAATGCAATTACTACAGGCACAACATCGTGAGCAGCGTCTGAAAAACATTATCGATTCCGTGATCACTGATTACGATTATGTTCTCATTGATTGTCCGCCATCACTAAGCATCCTTACACTGAATGCACTGGTTGCAGCAGACTCGGTTCTTATACCTATACAATGTGAATATTTTGCTCTGGAAGGATTAAGCGGCCTGCTCAGTACCGTCGAACAAATTCGCAGCACAATCAATCCCAAACTGCATATCGAAGGCTTATTGCGGACAATGTATGATGGCCGCAATCGTCTGGCACTGGATGTATCCTCACAACTTCTGGAGCATTTTCCGGAACGAGTATACCGAACCGTTATTCCGCGCAATGTGCGGCTTGCAGAAGCGCCAAGCCATGGCACGCCCATACTTCATTATGATGAAAAATCACAGGGAGCGCTGGCTTATCTCGCTCTTGCCGGTGAAATCTTGCGGCGCGGTGAAAAAATCGAGGCGCAATCCAACGCACAATAACGAGGTAAAATATCATGAATAGTGAAGACTTATTGTTGAATAGCGCACCGCTTGGAAAACAATCCACGTATATTTCCCAATATCAAAAAGATCTGTTGTTTACGATTCCGCGAAAACTGAAACGGGATGAGATAGGTATTCATGGCAGCCTGCCATTTCAGGGCCAGGACATCTGGAATGCATTTGAAATGTCATGGCTGAATGGAAAAGGCAAACCGATTGTCGCGGCTGCGGAATTCACTATTCCTTGTGAATCACCCAATCTGATCGAATCAAAATCATTCAAGCTGTACCTGAATTCACTAAACAATACATCGTTTGACTCATTCGCTTCAGTGGAAAAAATCCTTGTGCGAGACCTTTCAGAAGCAGCAGGGGCCCCTGTCGCTGTCAGCCTCCTGCCCTTATCATCCGCACCAGAAATAACCACTCGGCATTTCGAAGGCATCTACCTGGACAATCTGGATATCACTTGTGACACTTACCATACGGAACCGGGCTTCTTGTCTGCCGGACACGAAGTTGTCACAGAAACGGTTTATTCTGATTTGTTAAAATCAAACTGCCTGGTTACCGGACAGCCAGACTGGGGCAGTGTTCAGATAAAATATACTGGCAGGAAGATCCAGCATGAAGGATTGCTAAAATATATTGTTTCTTTCCGCAATCACAACGAATTTCATGAGCAATGCGTGGAACGGATTTTCATGGATATCACAAAGTACTGCCAGCCGGAAAAACTGTTTGTCTATGCCCGTTATACACGGCGCGGCGGACTGGATATCAATCCTTACCGGGCAACCCATGCTGTCAGTTCCGTTAAAAATATGCGACTATACAGGCAATAACCGGGAACTTTACTACGGCCTGCTGAAGTTGGTCTCTTGCGGAAATTAATATGTGAGCCTTTAAAATATCCATATTAATCATTCAGCTGGCAACGTGATTCCAGACCTGTTCCACAAAATATCTGCTATAATAATAGAAGGGTTTTTATGCTCGAAATCGGCATAAAAAAATCAGGAGAACGATGATGGCAGACAAGAGTGAGACAAAAAAGCTGATATTTTCCTCATCAATTATCGGTTTATTAATCACGGGTTTGTTTTTGATTGCCAATTCACATGCCCAGACCCAGTCTGGCACAGATTCAACAAATACCCACATTGTTCCAACGACGCAAAAAAAGACCCAGATACAGATAATGGGAGGCGGTTCCGGCACCATTACCGGCACCTGGAACAATGGCAGCACACCTTCATCCAATTCATGCGGCTCTCTCGGCCAATACTATGCAATCAATAATGTTACTGAAACCGCATCCGGCACCGCCGTGCAGGATATCAGCTATCAGTACACTTATGAATACTGGGGTGTAACTTATCCGGATAGTGACACCGCATCACAAATGCTGGTTGCTCCCGCAACTTACAATCTCAACTGCATCGTTAATGAACCGCAAGTACAGTGGCAATAAAGACTGCATCACGAGGCGACCGAACATGAAGAAAATGACCACACAAAAAAATAAAGGCGTGATGATTACCCTGCTAGGCATTTCTCTTGCATTTCTGGGGTATAATTTTGTTTATGCCAGCGCGCCAGCCACCGACTCCACCACAAGCATTATTCCCAAAATTGCCGGGGCAGCCGTGAACCCCCAAGACCAATATCTGAAGGTCGACAGCTCCAATGCCAGCCTGGGACCTTCAAATAACGGTACTGCCAATACAACTGTCAAGTGTCCTGCAGGCACGCAAATGGTGGGTGTCGTAGAAAGTTATACCGGATATAACATGGGCGGTCCTATCGTGCAAAACAGTTCCGTGCCTTCTTCCTGGACCGCAAACGCTCCAAATGGCACAACAACAGAATATTATGGTAATTTTGAATATATCCCCCAGTGCAGCAGTATGAACTGGTGGACACTGGAATGCGAACACACGCAATGGGTTCAGGAATACAACCAGATTGATACCTTGCAGCCAGTTTGCGCAACCAACTATTACAACTGGGAAAATATTAACGGCAATCCAAATCCGGTCACCGCATCAACACAACTGGGACCATAAAGATAAACTAGCTAAAGGGTGAGTCATGGAATTAAAAGCCAAGCGGAAAATTTACCTGTCGCTGACATACGCATTAACATCCATGGTCCTGGGTTCTATTTTGATTTATCCGCTTGTCTCGCACGATGCAGGAACCAATCTCACCAGTGATTCCACCAAACTGGATAATACGTTTTCCCTGCCCTCCCTGCCAAACAGCAATATCCAATGCAAAAAAATCACGATTTCCACGAGCGGACCTGTGGAATCAGGAAGTTTCGATAATCCGATTCCATCATGCCCTCAGGGTTATGTTCCTATCGGCATTTATAATGGAAACCTCACCTACCACCAGGGACAAACAGGCAATCAGTGGGTGATTGATACCAGCGGCTGGCTTCCAGTAAGTATTTATTACTACGATCCGCTGTATTACAATAAGGGAACCGGCGCATTAAACCAGATACAAATACAATGCGGACAACGTATTATTCAATTCACGTCTGGTCCATGCCCATAAAGCTGTTAGCCGGTAAAAAATGAACCTGCAGTCAACAAGAGATAGCCGACAAATAAAAAACAGCAGAAATTGGCAAAGCCAAAGACCGCAAACTCCCTGTATCGCTTCATGTTTAACAGCAAAATCTCGATGATACCTGCAATCATGGCTGCCAAGAGGAAATAAACGCTTTTCGATATATAAAAAAACGCCATGAACAGCGCAAGGGATGATATGCCGATAATGATCCTGGCATGTCTTTCGCCTGCGATATTTGTCAAAGCACCCCTTCTAATACCGGCACGAGTGTCATCCAGATCCACAACATTCGCCGCCATGAAATAACCAGTAAAAAAAATCCAGTATAGAATGCCTGGAAATCCAATGATGCGCTGGGTAATGACTAGATAACCCGTCAAGAGCAAGGCAACAGCGTTAAGCGCCAGCAATAATTTGGAAATTATGGCTAGCCGTTCAAATTTAAGCGGCAGCATGAAGTACAGGCAACAATTCGATGCAATCAATCCAATCAGGAACAGCACTTTGGTATCGACCATAAAGGCATAAAATCCGGATAACAAAATAAAAACACCAGCCATGCAGTAATTGGTGCTCCGGTGTTCCTGATAGTCTGCCTTGTCCTGATCAATTAAAATGATTTTTCTGATTGGCACGAAAGATAAAAACAGAAACAAAATACTTATCATGGACAAGATCAAACTTATAATGACATATTGCGTGTATTGTGCACTGATTATTGCGTCCCTTGGCATACCGGAAATCCCAAAAGCCGCACCTAACAAAATCAGTAATTCATAATGGACAAGACGATGCAGTTTTATTTCCTGAAAAACAGACCAGAACAAATTTCTATCATGTTCATAAAATAAAAATGCGCCAAGGATTACCAGAACAAGCATATAGAAATGCACCATCAGCAGACTGGACAAAGCTGCATTGAACCCAAACAGGCCGATGAACCATTGCAAAAAATAAGGTGACGCCGCCACAAGAAAAATCAGTGTATATGTCATCCAGGCATACAACAGACTGACAAATATATTCAGATTCTTGACACGAAAATATGCAAAAAATCCTACTATCGCAATAATGAGTTCAATTCGCATTCCTGATGAAATTCCAGGATAATTCGCACCAATGGTAAAATAGGCGCTTACCAGACTGGGAACCAGTCCAGGCACAAAATACATCATATTAACACCATGCCCTCTTGTTAATATCAGGTCCAGAAGCGGAGCCAGCAGCAGCAGGATAAATCCTGGCAACACCACTCTGCACGCCATGGCAACAGGAGTATTTGCTGCATAGTGAAACATGGCGATGATCAGCATGGCCAGTGTGACATAACAAAGGGCGAAATGGATGATATCAACAAGAAAAACCTGGTATGGCAAGTTCAGATAATTTCCGACCTGCGAAAATGATTCGGCAAAGTGACGTAGCAATATGATGCAAAAGAATGTGATGACATAATTAATTGCCGGAATTTCTGTGTTTTCAAATTCGGAAATAATGTTGGCCGGAATCGATTTTAAATACTTTAAAAAATAGGCCATTTACAAAGTATCCCTGCCAAAGACAGCATCCAGGTTGAACATGGTATTCACTATTTTCCATCCTGCCATAATCGATTTACAGATTGATTTATAGCGAAGTTAGGCATTATATTACTTTGAATAGTATCATACTACATAATGGCCTGATGGATGAAAATAAAACTATTGCCGGTTATTAAATGCATAATCCTGTTGGGTCTGACTGTTACTCATCCCTCTATCTTTGCAGACACGATCTCAAAAGAGCAGTTTAATACATTACTCTCATATTTAAACCGATATGGCTCCATCGCCAAAAATGGAACTGATTTTTACAATGCTGGCATAGCCTGTCATGAGCACAATTTAACCTCGATTGTCCATTTAGACAAAAAAGATTTAATTATTTTATTTTATAATGACTCCTTGAGTAATTGTGTTTTCGCAAGCATTTATACTGGCAATCTTACCGACACATCAACACCTTCAGAAACTTGTGTTATTTCTGACAGTGAATATAAAAAACTGTTTACACCATGGAACCTCGATGCGGTCAAGGCCTCTGATCGAAACGTGAGTCCCAACCCTGTTTTAAAGGATTTTTTGCATACCTTGCGTGAATGCATGAAGCCAGTCCCGATTACAAATATCCTGTCGGATTTGCAATCTTCCATTCAGGTGAATGGTCAGTAGATGATGATCAAGCTCAGTCGCGAGAAGATTTCTTCAGCCTTGGCTTTATTGACCGCCATTACAGGCCTGTTTTCCTCGGCAGCCAGCATTGGCAATGAATGCAACCCTGAAAACAGCATTGCCTACAAGCAACTGATTAAATACGGCGTCACTGTTTCGAAAAACACACAAATGGATTTCGGCAGACTAAGGGTATCCTCGCCATGTTATCTCGAAGCCTGGCCTGAAAACACAAAAGCCGTCTCGGATATTGTAAAAATTGCGTATTCATACAATATCCCCATTCGTACCCAGGGTGGCGCTCACTCGGAAAACGGGTCCTCGCTTCCGAAGAAACTAGAACTGCTGATTCACACCTCTCAGCTGAAAACCGTCAGCTTCGATCATCTGAACTCGCTGACCGCGGGAGCCGGCATACCCATCGCATATTTAAAGTTATACGTAAGTGATCAAACCAGTTATTTTATTCCTGTCGCCAATGGCGGCGGAATAGGACCCACAGTCGGCGGATTCATTTCAGCTGGAGGCATGAATGAAAGTTCGGAATATTATGGAGGGTTTTGGGAAAATGTTGATTCTGTCACATTGGTGACAGGCGAAGGCAAAGTCCAGACCATCAACAGGGACAATCCCATTTTCAGGTATTTATTTGGCTCAATGGGACAGCTTGGCGTGATTACGCAAGCCGAATTACGCCTTCTTCCCAGGGTCAGTAAACCTTATCAATTTACGCTTGGCGCCACAGAACAATTTACATTTCCGATTACAGATGGCAGCTTTTGGAAAAAGGAAAAATTTATCAAGCCGGTTTACTGGCTCAATTTACTAATCGAACCAGCCAGGCTGGCTGAAGCCAGGCGAGATCTTTCAAATTTACAAAAGAAATATCCGCATGCCATGCTATACATGCCTATTTACCAATGGAGCATCACATTTTTTAATTTTACGCCGCCCCTGATTTATGACAAAAGACAAAATTTTTATGCTACTGGCATATGGGGCACTCAATCCATTCATCCTGACAGCCAGGAACAGTTACAAAAACTGAATTCTGAATTTAATCAGCTGGTTTTGTCTAAAAAATACAAACGATATATCCAGGCAGAACCTGCCGGCAGTCCTGAATTATATAAACTTTATTTCCCAGCCGACACTTACAATCAATTCAGACGTATCAAATCGGCTCTTGACCCAAAGTTTTTATTTAATAAAGGGAGTGTCTTTTAAGATTAACAACCATGAGAAACAATTTATGTTAATCAATCAAAATCCAGTTATGCCGTCCACACAAATACCTGCCGCAAAACGATCCGGCAGCAAACCGCGGAGAATTAGTTTTATTAACTTTTCTCTGCTGTCTATTCTGGTATTGTTCTTCAGTCTTGCAAACTCGGCTTCCGCCTCTTCATGTCAGCCTCCCGCCGTACCCGGCGTTAACCAGCTGCTTGCCCAGGGAGCAACGCTGGCCAGCAACATGCAAACTGACTTTGGGCGCCTGCAGCACTCTTCTGCCTGCTACCTGGAGGTATGGCCTGTCAATACTTCTCAGGTTGCAGCACTTGTCAAAACCGCGTATGCCAACAATGTCCCCATCCGCACGCAAGGTGCCTCCCACTCTGAAAATGGGTCTTCGCTGCCGCACCAGTTTGAACTCCTGATTCATACAGCCAGATTGAATACGATCACATTCGAAAAGACCGGCACCGTCACTGTCGGGACAGGCATACCCGTCGCCCTGGTGAAAGATTTTGTCGCCAGGCATTCCAGCTTTTTCATGCCTGTTTCCAATGATGGCGGGGTCGCACCCACAGTTGGCGGGTATATTTCCGCAGGCGGAATAGGGCTTACATCCGATTTATATTCGGGTTTCTGGGAGCATGTGAACTCGATTACATTAGTTACCGGCAGTGGAAAGATAGTTCACATCAAAAAACATGACCCGATTTTTCAATATATATTTGGATCCATGGGACAACTCGGGATCATGACGGAAGCTGTTCTGAACCTGTTACCAAACGAATCCCTGCCTTTCAATTATCCATTAGGCGAATCATACACAATCCGCTATCCAACCACGAATGGTTACTATTGGACGAAACCCAACGCGGATCAGTCCATTTACTGGTTTAATTTATTCGCCTCTCCTGAAGAATTTTCGCAAGCCAAATCCGACCTGGAGAATTTGGAGAATAAATATCCGCAGGCCCTGAAATACCGGCCAATATATATCTGGAAAGTCATCCGCGCATCCATTACCCCACCGCTTGTCTATGACAAACCCAGTGATTTTTATGCCATTGGTATTTGGGGCAACAGGGCCGGCGATTCTGAAAGCATGAAGCAGTTACAATCTTTGGCCATGGATTTTGATGCGCTGGTATTTCAAAAAAAATATCGCCGCTATATTCAGACAGAAATATCAGCATCACCTGAGCTTTACAAACGCTACTATTCACGCAAGACTTACACTGAATTTCTGAAAATCAAATCCAGTCTTGACCCAAAATTTTTATTCAATCAGCGGAGTTTTTTTAAATAATGCCACTCAAGACAAGTCTATGGAGTTTCCTCCCGCATAATAGAGAATGAAAGACATAATAAGGATGAAGGTCAAATTGCAAAATGACAACGCGATCCCAGGGTTAAAATTCCTTCTATTGATTAGATAAAATTGCACAGCACCCGCAAACCCCAGCATCACCCCCAGCCAGATATTTGGCAGAACAAAATAAAACGCAAGATAGGTCAGCCAAAATGCAGCTCCTATCATGCATTTTGCTGCTCTGGCGCCTATCATATTCACTACTGTATGCATTCCCTGAAGATCACTGCCTTCAAAATCAAGTAGATTCGCGGCGACTGTGTACCCGAGTAAAAATATCCAGATAACAATATTCTGAAAACCCCTTTCAACATACTGGATCAAAAGGTATCCCATCATAACAAACGCCAACGCATCAAGAGAAACAAGCAACTTTGAAATAATAACCGCTCTCTTTAATCTTAGCGGCGGCATTGAATAGACATACATGCTCGCGGCTGTCAGAGAAATCAGAAATGCTGATTTGACATCAGAAAAAAGCGGATAGAGTATAGCCAGCAGAATGCAGATGTTTGCTATCAGATTATATTTTGACGCCAGAACTCCAATCCGACCTGGAGCCTCCGCGTTATTTTTCTTGCTGGCTGACTGCATGGCAATTCGTTTGGCAGCCAAGGCTACATGGAGATAAACGATACCAGTCATGCATAAGATAATATTGATCATACTGTTTTGGTATGCAGGGGCAATTCCGCTTGCAACATCTACAACATTGGAAAAACCGAGAATGACACCCAGTATCAACATCAACTCATGATGAACAAGCCACTGCTGGTTTATCGCTCCTGTTACGCTCTCAAATGTTTTTTTATCATTCAGATAAAACAACAACGGCACCAATATCAGCATCAGTATCAGATAAAAATGTATCATCAACTCATTCGTGAGTATAAATTTCATCCCCAGCAGACCTAGGAACCACTTGATAAAATATGGAGATACGCCAATCAAAAAAATTGACGTATAGACTGTCCACGCCGACAAAAGGCTGGGAATCACATTCAGTTTTTTTGCACGAAAATACAGATAACAGCCCAATATGACCATTAATACTTCGATACGCATGCCAGGTGTCACACCTATGTATCCGCCCCCAACGGTTAAATAGGTATACAATAAATCGGTTTTAATATCCGGCAAAAGGTAGAATATATTCGCTCCAGCACCGCGAGTGAAAACCAGATCCAGCAGAGGTGTAATTATTAACAGGATAAAACTCGGCAAAATGACGCGCAATATTCTTGCCACGGAAATCCCTGTAATAAAATATGCAATGACTGTAATTAACATTGCAATCGTTAGATAACAAAGCATTCCGTGAAGATAAAACCCGAAAAACGCCGGCGAGATTGAATTAAAGTAATTCCATTTTTGTGAATATGATTCAATAAACTGGCGTAAAACTGTGATAGAAAAAAATGTCACCCAATAAAATGAAAATGGTATGTTTGTATTTTCAAAATACGATATCAATTTCGCTGGCACATACTGGATGACATTCCTTGCTGACATTATTGAGTAGCCGCATTAGGTTCCGGAGCAGCTGATGGATTGGCAGGATTTGGAGCCTGCGGCGCATTAGGCGGCACACCCTGATTGGCTGGCGGCATCACTCCAGCTGGCGGCACATTCAAGACTTTGATTTCCGGTAGTGTTACTGATTGGCCGCTGGATGGATCTTGATAGGACAAAGTGAAGATAATCAGCTCCTCCGGCTTCAGCTGTTTTTTTGGATCGCAATGGAAAATGTAGTCAGTTACGACATTCGGATCAAGATTAAGCACTGTATCAATCACCGATTGAGGCGCTATTACAAATTGTTCAGGATTTTTTTCATTCAGCGCTGCCTGAAGTGTGCGGGCTGGCAAATCCTGTCCGTCCTTCCAGCCCCAGATCTTTGCGGCCCAGGGACAGCCTTTTTCTCCTTGCATAGGCGTCATGGAAGGCGAAACTGTTGTTGATGCATAGAGATTGCAAGATACTATAAGCGCTGCCAATCCGAACATTCTAAAAACTGATTTCATACAATATTCCCTCTGCTAGAAATACGAATTTTCACGGGCTATCTATAATCATTAATGAATTGCTCTCTGCCGTCAATTAAATTACCCCCTGTTTTAATCCATTCCGCCTCATGGTATAAGTCCGGTCCATCCAGCAAAAGATCTGTTTTAGTTAAATATCCTCAATAAGTTACAAACAGTCAGTGGTTCCTGTTGTCTTGATTTATAATTCCAGAAACAATAGAATAAAATTATGTGCAATTTTAAAACAATCAACCTCGGGACAAGCACAGCATACTGGGAGTAATCACGTGAAGCTCTTTCCGATAACATCCATTTTCATCAAGTCAGTTTTAATGTTCACAGCAAGTTTGTCCTTATGTTTCAATTTTATTGCTTATGCTCAGCCTATCAAATCTGATCAACTTGCCCAACTAACCATCTTGCTCAAGACTTATGGACAGGAAGTTAAATCCAGCGCCAACTTTTATCTTGCCGGCACTGTCTGTCATAAAAGCCAATTGGACAAAATTGTATATATCACCAATACACAGTTCATGTATTTATTTTTTAATGATTCTCTCGGAAATTGCGTACTTGCCAGTATCAATCTGGCAACGAATACAAAGTATAAAAATATGCCTGGCGGTTGTCTTTGCAAAATGAGTGACACCGTCTACAAGCAAATCTATACTCCGTGGAGCCTGGGCGCCCTAGAGAATTTCGATTCCACCCAACAAGTCAACCCTGGATTCAAGCAACTCGCTACTTATGTCCATAATTGTCTGGTTGCCAACGTCGTAGAGATAACGACAGTACTCAATGAGTTGAATACCTCAAGCCAGGTTACTGGAATGAAGCCCTAGCAGCAATTATTACTGTGGAAAGTAAATTTTTATCATCATCAGATACACAATCAGCGCAACCAAACTTAGGTTATGGAAGAGTAATACCAGAAATTCATTGTATGGTTTGCGATTGATTAAATAAAATTGCAACCCTCCCCCCAATACTAACGGCACAATTAAATATATATTGTCTACTATATAAAACAGGGCAAGATAGGTCAGCCAGAATGCCGTGCCTATCATTATCTTTGCTTTTTTGTCTCCAAACAACACCGGCAACGTGATGATTCCCGCCGCACTGTCTCCCTTGACATCTTTCAAGTCGATAAAATTGGCAGACAGCGTAAACCCAATCAGAAAAATCCAATATAATGACTCTGGAAACCCATCAACACTTTTTCGTACCAGCAGATACCCCAGCATAACCAGGGCCAGAGAGTTCAACGAAATGGCCAACTTTGAAAAAACTATAATCCGCTTCAGTCTCAGTGGCGGCGATGAATACACATAATAGGAACCCATGAACAGACTCATGACAAGCAACGCTTTTGAATTCACCATGGCACTATAAAAAAGTGCCAGCGCCATAAAGCAGAAGCCGAATGATAAATATGATTTCACATCGATTACATTCCTGATTAATGGCCTGTCCGCATTTGAAATCCTGTCAATCTCAATATCTGATAAATTATTCACAACAATGGCAAACAGCCCCGAGAAAAGCAGGCTAATCATGCATAAAACGATATTGATCACAATATCTTCGGAAAAATAGAGTTGTGGCAGCACATCATAGGCGCTTTCACCCAAAGCCAGTGCAGCCCCCAGAAACAGCATTAGCTCATAATGCGTCATACGCAGCGCACGCACATCCCTGGCAAACAGCAAAAACATCTCCGGATTCGCCAGATACGCGGTCATCATGCCGAAAAGAAACAAAGCCACAAGATAGAAATGAATCATCATCTCGGTTGAGAATACAAAGCTATATCCGGTCAATTTCATTAATGCATTGATGAACAACGGCACTGCGCTCCAGAGAACAATCATGGCATAAATCAGCACAGTATAAATAGCACAAAAAACCCAATTCAGCTTTTTTACGCGGAAATAGGCAATCACGCAAAACAGAAAACTGATTACCAGACACTTTGCACCTATCGAAGCGACAGGATTACCGGTTAAAAAAAAATGGAAAATATCAATTGTCCCCGAGCCTGGCACGAGATATCCCGTGTTGACCGGATTACCGCCAGTCGTGGTCAAGTCAACAAAAGGTTTTATCCATGACAGGATATACCCCGGCATCACTACTTTCATGACACACTTAACAGGAACCCTGGTTATGTAGTTTAGGATCAATATGAATAACACTGCCCATGTGATGTTTGAAAGCATGTAGTGTGTAAAATTGATTAACACCTGCTCTGCAGGTAAATTGAAGATAAATTCCTGACGGGAAATGTTATTCAAAAAAAATGCTATCACAAGGGTAAAAACAAAGCCGAGAATGTAATTAATAAAAGGCAAATTCCAGTTTTCAAGAGCAGCAACAACATTGGCAGGCATTACGCGAAACGAAGAAAAACATTTCATCGAAATTCAATATCCTTATTAAAACCATTACATTCACTTAATATTAATTTGACCGATTAGACAGCATTTTCATTGTAATCATTTATCTCACTATTTACATCTTTTTTGCCATCAGGAATTCATCCTGTGTCACCAGTGTTTAATTATTTTTTTCCTGTTTCAATTCGTTTAAAATGATTATCCGGCTATCAAATGATTCAAACACATTCCAAAGAAATTTACATGAATTTATGCCTCAGCAAATGAATGTCCAAAATACAATCACGCCCAGGGACCGGGACTTTGATTTCAGGGAGACACCCAAACACTGGGTACATGATAACGGTTATCTTACCCATATGTTTAACGCTCCCTCTTTTGCCCTGCCTTATATAGAAGGTTTTGTGAACTTCACTGTCATCAATGTCTTGAGCAGGGTCAAAGACAAAAACCTGGAGGCTGCTTGCCAGGCATTCCTGAAGCAGGAAACCCTGCATGCACGTGAACATATAAAATATAACACTATGCTGAATACACACGGCTATAACTGTCCCCGGGTCATAAACAGCCTGCGAGCCAAACTAAGCCATATTAAAGCCAAATGGTCGCCATTATCACTGCTTGCGGTCGCAGCAGGTTTTGAATGTTTTACCTCACTCTTGAGCAAATCCGTACTGGAAGACAATGTGCTGGGTTTTGCCAGTAAAATGCCAGCTGACCGATTCTGGAAGTGGCATATGATGGAGGAACTCGAGCACAAATCCGTATTGATGGATTTATACAAGCAACTGGGTGGCGGGTACATCAGAAGAGTTTCCATCCTGTCTCTTGTTTTGTTTTTCTACTGCTACTTTAGTGCGAAAATTTATATTAGGCTGCTGCGAACCGATAATTTGCCTGTTTTTAAAGGATTATTATACGTTTGCCGAAAAGACTCTTTTTTCCGCAAGAGTCTGATTCAATCACTGGGTTGCTTTCGGATACGCTTTGATCCTCGACAATTAAAAACCAGCAAATTGATAAATTTTGACACAATTTCGTAAATCTTCTTGTCCCCATCCCAACCAGTCTTAGCATGCTATTTGGTATGCCTGAATAATATACGTCTCAATCACACCATGATAAAATCCCAGCAATTTGAATATGGTAAAACCTTCATCTACGCTGGATATATGATATGCCTTCTGCAACTGATAGAAAAACGACGCATTTCGGTTATCGCGAAGTCCCTGAACATGAAAAAGCCAATCTTGTCGCCGAGGTATTCCGCTCTGTCGCACCGAAGTACGATTTAATGAACGACTTGATGTCTTTTGGTCTGCATAGACTTTGGAAACGGTTTACGATTGAACAGGCCGGCATCCATCCTGGTAATTACGTATTAGACGTTGCTTCCGGCACCGGTGACCTGGCTTATGCCTTTGCAAAAGCTGTCGGTCCCAAGGGTAAAGTCATCATGACTGATATTAATGATGCCATGCTTAGAGTCGGGCGAGATCGTCTGGCAGACAAAGGTATAATAGGCAATCTTGAATGCGTTCAGGCAGATGCAGAAAAGCTGCCATTTGTAGAAAATTATTTTGACTGTATAACAATTGCATTTGGCCTACGAAACGTGACCAATAAATTGGCAGCGCTTCAATCCATGTATCATCACCTCAAGCCCGGTGGAAAGCTACTGGTTCTCGAATTTTCACATCCAAATACCGCAGCTCTCGGTAAATTGTACGATGTCTACTCATTCAACATCATTCCCAGACTGGGGGAGCTTATTACCAGTGACCGCGCGAGTTATCAATACCTGGTTGAATCCATTCGCATGCACCCTGATCAGGAAACTCTCAAGGCAATGATGATAGAATCAGGTTTTGAAGATGTTGAATATTTCAATTTGAGTGGAGGCATTGTTGCCCTGCATAAAGGATACAAATATTGAACCCATGAATAAATTCTTCCTCGCTTCTCTCACAAAATCTATTAATGCATACCTCGATCTGGATCCGGAATCCAGACAGCGTTTAAAAAAATTACAAGGAAAGGCCATTACCATTGAATTGCTCCCATTGAAGTTCATATTCCAATTCATGTTCAGCGACAATGGCGTGAAATTAGAGGCAGATGAACTCCATCCAGCCGACACAAAAATACGCGGTACCCCGTTACAAATGCTTGCTGTCGCCATGACCAGAGACAATCGCCACCGTTTTTTCGCTGAAGATTTGATTATTGAAGGAAATGCCGAACTTGGCCAGCAAGTCATTGAGTTGTTCGATGACCTGAATATTGACTGGGAAGACTCTCTTTCCCGCTTTATTGGCGACATACCTGCCTATCATGCAAGCCGTATTGTCCGCAAGGTCAACGCCTGGCTAGGAGAAGTTGAAACAACCCTGACTCAGAATATGAATGAGTATATTCATGAAGAAGCACAGTGGCTGCCAGCGCGGGAAGCATTGCAGGATTTCTTTTCTGAAATTGATTCCTTGAGAATGGATGTAGACCGGATGGAAGCCAGGATCAGCAATCTGCGCACACACTTAATTAACGACGAGGCAAAACAGTGAAGGTATTTACACGGCTGTTCCGCTTGATCCGCATCAATTTTGTTTTGATGCGTTACAACATTGATGAAATCATACTGGGCACACACTGGTTTTATCCTCTGCGCTTCTTCATTTACCTGAATCCTTATTATTGGGCTTTGAAAAACAAACTAACACGTGGAGAACGCATTCGCCTTGCGCTGGAAGAACTCGGCCCTATTTTTGTCAAGGCTGGACAGATTATCTCTACCCGCCGCGATATTCTCCCGGATGACGTTGCCATGGAATTATCGAAACTCCAGGATCGAGTACCTCCGTTTGCGGGAACAAAAGCCAAAGCCATCATAGAAGAAGCTCTCAGCAAACCTATTCAGGATGCATTTTCCGAATTTGAAATCAACGCGCTCGCGTCCGCTTCGATCGCACAAGTCCATGCTGCAACACTATTGAATGGTGAATCTGTCGTCATCAAGGTTTTGCGCCCGAATATAAAAAAAATCATAGACCGTGATATCGATCTGCTAATGTCCCTGGCAAAAATCGCTGAAAAATACTGGTATAACGCACGTCATTTCAAGCCAAAGCAGCTTGTCGCCGAAGTCGCACAAACACTCTATGATGAACTTGACTTAATGCGTGAAGGCGCAAACGCGACACAACTGCGCCGCAATTTTGCCAAATCAGCCGTTTTATATGTTCCCAGGATATATTGGGAATATTGTCGGGCAAATATTCTGGTCATGGAACGCATTCATGGTATTCCCATTCACGACATTAAAAGACTGGAAGATGCCGGTGTAAACATGAAAAAACTAGCTGAGCGCGGAATTGAAATTTTTTTCACGCAAATCTTTCGCGACAGCTTTTTTCATGCCGATTTGCACCCTGGAAATATTTTTGTCTCGGAGAAAGACCCTGAAGATCCGACCTATGTCATCGTTGATTTCGGCATTGTTGGTTCGCTCAACCACAATGATCAGCGCTATATCGCAGAAAACATGATCGCATTCTTCAAACGCGATTATCAGCGTGTTGCCGAATTGCATATCGCCTGCGGATGGCTGCCACCTGATACCCGTATTGACCAATTCGAGGGTGCGATACGATCTGTTTCCGAACCTATTTTTGAACAGCCTCTGCGTGACATATCGTTTGGACAGCTGCTGATGCGCCTGTTTCAGGTCGCACGCAGGTTTCATATCAACATTCAGCCACAGCTGGTATTGCTGCAAAAAACATTGCTAAGCATTGAAGGGTTGAGCCGGCAATTAGCTCCCGACCTTGACCTGTGGGGATCAGCATCGCCGCAGATTGAACGCTGGTTACGCAAGCAGGTTGGATTAAAAGCATTCGTGCGCCGCATTCGCGATAATTTGCCCCTGTTGTCAGAACAAATTCCTGATATGCCAATCCTCATTTATGAAGTATTAAAAGAGACAAAACACCGGCAAGAAAATTTGCGCTTCTCGCAGTCATCTGCAGCGAATAATAATCATCATTATCAAGATCAAGGGAAAAACGGTGCGAACAAATTTATCTATTTTCTGTCTGGCGTCGCTGTAACCCTGGTCATAACAGCTATTTCTTATTACCTGATTCGATAGGCATGGCTCAATCACAATAGCTGCCAGCGAACCCTCAATTCGCTGCCTGATTTGTGACAGAATACAAGTTATAAATATCATTGTTCATGGCATCGTGGATGGAGGTGACAAAATCCACTTTCAGGTTATATTTATCCGCGAAGCGATAAAACTTTTCTGTTGCTCCAATTATCCATTCTTTTCCTGAGAACCCTATCACCAGTGTCTTTTTCCGATTAAAGTATTTGTCGTACAGCCATTGCCAATTTGTCTGATCATCATGATTAAACATCGGATAGAAGAAATTTCTGGCTCTTATAATGTCAGGGTTATCACTAAAAAAATACCAGATATCATGAAATTTGGTTCGCGCCACGTTATCTGAAGCCAATGCGAACACTTGATTATTCAATCCAAAATCCAGTGAAAGAACATAATCATATTCCTTGATATGCTCATTGATGTATTTACTGAGATCATAGACTGCGGGCGACCATAATTGATTTTTATAAGCGGCAGGGTTCTTGAATTGCAATAAATAGATGTCATTGACATAAAGCTGTGACACCACCAGCAACACTGGCGGCAATAACAACAATCTCCCGATGATCGCGGATGGAAACAAAGAATAAAACGAATACAATGTCAAAATAAATATTAAATGATTAAGCGGCCACAGGATCATGATATGCGCTGGCAATCGTCCTTGCGGCGTAATGACAATCTGCAGGAGTTCCAGAAGAAAAATGAGGAAAAAAAAACATATATACCGGCTATATTGACCGAATTCCTGATTTCGTCTGCCAAGGACTTTCAAAGACAATGCAAACAAAAGCCAGACAGCAAATGCCGTTAGCTCAATCACATTCGCGAATGATGCGGCACTGACGTCACTGCTGAAAAAATAATAAAACATCACCGAACCATTCAATGTGGCGGCGAGAAGATGGTACATATAACTAACTTTTTCTTGCGGCGACACATGAAGAAGATTGCCAATGGGGTAATTGAAAGCTGAGGGAATAACCATGCAGGCAATAATCACGCATAAGAGAATCAAAAAAGCAACGGTCACCGCCAAACTTGCGCGTGGATTATTACGGTAAACGCAGATGATTTCGCGAGGAAAAAAAATCGCGCATGCGGCAATGCATGAAGAAATAAACCAGATAAAATTAGCTTTATTGTAAGCGCCCACAATCAACGTCATAAACAACAACGAAAGCTGGAGAACTGATTTATTTGTCAGAAGGGGTAAAAACAGGCATACCGAAGCTGCCAGGAGAAAATCCTGCACGACCGTTGGCCCAATATCCAGTTTTGACTGAATGATAAATATCGGATCCGTTGCGATAATGAACAGGAATGCAACAGCAAGAACAGTATTTCTGGCCAGGAGCCCTATATTTCGATACCAGATAGCAAGTGTGACAGCGGATATGAAAATTACTGGCAGACGAATGGAATAAATACCGACACCAAACAACTTAAAAATGGGGTAATAAATAATGGGTTTTATGATTCCTATATACGGCAGCACCATGACCGGAATATTGAAAACTTTTTTATAAACAAGGTCATAGGTAATTCCGCCCAGCGCAGCATTTACAAATACCGTCTCGTCATAACTGATGCCGATACGGTTCAGATAGGCAAGGCAATAATAGATAAAAATACCGATTGGAATTACAGTCCATATCGCCGGAAACCATTTCCATCCGCCAATTGTATTTTTATTATCATCTCGCATGATTTTCTGGCAATGATTTCCGCTCACCCCATCCTTTTGTATCTGGTCAACGCGGTTGCAATATTGTCTTCCATTTCCTTGTATTTCCAGGTAAAACCCTTGCTTCCGTTAATCATGATAACAAACGCCAGCACTTCCTTGTCCGCGGTTACGACATAACCCGCCAGGCTCACAACCCCGGATATTGTTCCAGTCTTCGCGCGTACTTTTCGTGCGATATTCCCCATTCGATGTTTCAAGGTTCCATCAACACCAGCGATTGGCAGCGCAGCAATAAATGCATCGCCTGAAGACGGATGATGGTACGCATAATCCAAAACCTGCATCATTTGCGCGGGCGTGGCAAGATTATAGGATGACAACCCGGAGCCATCCAGGATTCGTAATCCCGACGTGTTCAAGCCAGCATGACGGGACAAGATTTGTGAAACCGCCAAACTACCATTCTCCCAGCTTCCGGGATGACGGGTATACAGCTGCCCCAGCTTCTTGAATAATGCGCCAGCAATGACATTATCAGATTTTTTCAGCATTTCACTGATTAATTCTGACAACGGCTTTGAGGCATGCATACCAATTAATGATGGATTCTCGGGCGCAGTACCAAATGTGACAGTACCATACACCCTGACGGAAAGTTGTTTAAGTACACTTTTAAACAAGGCACGATTATATTCAGGCACATCCGTTACGACATAACTTACGCCCCACGTGCTGCCTTTTGGCATGCATCCATCAATTTCCAGACCACTACTCAGGCTTGGAGACAAATGCACTGAACAGGCGCGGGTACGAGATGCCTTGGTAACAACATAATTCTTGATCGTTGGATAGAAAAATTTTGGTGATGTTTCTACTTGCGCGGTCTGCCCCGGTACTTTTGACGGCAATACCTTGAATGGCAAACAGTTGTGATTAATGATACTGGCACTAATCGGTGCGGCATAACAATAACTTTTATCTTTCCACTCCCAGCCTGGCCCATAAAAGCTCTGATCATAGGCTGTGTTATCGATATACACATTCCCTGCGACGGCCTGAATTTGCTGAGTCCGTAAATTCATCATGAGGTCGACCAGATCGTTATATGTCAATGAAGGATCGCCGCTTAACACAACATACAGATTTCCTTGCAAAACACCATTCTTCACAGATTTTGCATCTGTTAGCAGCTGTGTGGAAAAGCGATATTCAGGTTTCAAAAATATTAACGCCGCCTCAGCAGTCAATACCTTCAATGTGCTTGCAGGTGTAAGAGGTTGATTGATATTACGCGCATATAGCTGGTCACCAAATTTCATTGACTTCACATAAACACCGATATCGGCTGTCGAACTGTTCTCCGAGACAAGATAATTAAGCTGGTTAGCCAATTGCCCGATTCCATATACGGCGGGCTGCGATGTAATCGCACGGGGCTTTGAGACAGCAGCGGATTTATGACTGCGTTTAGCAATTACCGGATCCGCCAGGCAACATATCATCCATAAAATGACAAATAAATATACAAATCTCATTGGATCTCCATTATCTTACAATGTTGCCTTTTTGCACAACATACAGGGCATGCTATACTAAGTGCGATAATATTTGAATAATTTGGTATACTCAATTCCCGAGTGGGATTAGCAGTAAAACTTTAGCTTTTCTGCCATGTTTTTAGATTATATACCAGTCCGTGGCCTTGCTTACGGAGCATAAAAATTCAAGTTTATGCTTCATAATAGATTATAGAGGAGCTCGCCTTGATAAATATAAGAAAATTTCTGGGTTTAAGCTATTACACCAGCAGCCTTGATGAATTTCTTTCTGAATTTGATAAATCACATCAAAAACTGTCCGCATCTCAGCGCAAAGAAATTGGCAAATATGAACGCATTTATGCCTTACGCGACAACCCGGACCAGATTGAATCTCAAGAAACCATATGGGATAAATTTTGACCATGCAGCGTTTTCTTAATCAACTTATTCCTTTTATCTTGATTGGCGTCGCCGTTGTTGCCTTTGCCTTTGGAATTATGCTTCTTGCATATTTATTCCTGTTTGGAGCCATTGTTGGATTTGTTTTATTTATCATTACCTGGATGCGAGAAAAATTCTTTCCTCAAAAAAATGTACCGGCAACCAAAAAAAACACGGGGCGCATCATCGATTCTGACGACTGGAAAAAGCTGTAAGACATTCGGATAAAACATCTGTGAATGCTCTGCAGGATGCGCAGCAATCCAGACATTACCCTGTAAATCGCCGCAGCCAAGCGTTTGCGGTCTCGCAATTGATAGTATTGGATTTTGATGACTGCTGACAATTCATACAACATGGACAATCCATGCCCGAATGCTCGCTTAATCATTGACATAATTTACTTTTATGTGAAGACTTAAGAACAGGTCTTCATTCTCTTGTGATAGGAAATCCGTTATGTCGCTTACATGGAAAGAGCAGCTGGAAAAAAAATGTATCGAGCATTTTGGCAGCAAAAAAGGGCTTGCCATCAGTAACAAATATGCCCAGGGATTTCCACCGAGCTATATTGATGATTATTCGGTAGAGACAGCGATAAGCGATATCACCGCCATAGAAAAACTCTCTGTCGATAAACCTCTAGAAATAAGTTTATATCTCCAGCCTGATGATACGGAAAGTCCTCTGCACTTGCGCTTGTTTCAATGGCAAAAACCTATTCCGTTATCAGATATTTTGCCCATGCTGGAAAATCTTAACTTGCGTACAGAAAATGAAACCCCGCACAAAATCTCCGTGGGAAATAATCAGAATGTCTGGATTAGTGATTTTGTTGTTGTTTATTCCAGAGAAACACTCGATATCGACAAAATAAGAGACCTTTTTCAGGATGCTTTCACTCAAATTTATTTACGTATTTCGGAAAACGATGGGTTTAATAAACTGGTCCTGGGAGCCTCTCTTTCCTGGCGTGAAATAATCATTTTACGCGCCTATGCCAAATATCTGCGCCAGGTTGGATTCCGATTCACACAGCCCTATATAGAAAAGGCGCTCATCAACAATGCTGCCATTGTAAAGAAACTGATCGAGCTTTTTATGGCGATGCATGATCCTGAACAATCAGCCAAGGAAAAAAACGCAGCATCCAGACTCGAACAGGAAATTTTACAAGCATTAGATAATGTCTCCAGTCTTGACGAAGACAAAATCATCCGCAGAATGCTGGATCTGATCAAGGCCACACTCAGAACAAATTACTTTCAAAAGAATTCTGATGGCGATGCCAAAAGCTATCTTTCCATTAAATTGAATTCCAGAGCAATCCCTGAGCTGCCCCTGCCTACACCGATGTTTGAAATCTTTGTCTATTCACCGCATTTTGAAGGCATACACCTGCGCAACACCAAAGTCGCGCGTGGCGGGATACGCTGGTCTGATCGGCCAGAAGATTTTCGCACTGAAATTTTAGGCCTGATGAAAGCTCAGGTGGTAAAAAATGCTGTGATTGTTCCTTCCGGAGCGAAAGGCGGATTCGTCTTAAAATCCATTCCTCCACAGGCATCACGCGAAGTCGTACAGGCTGAAGTCATCAAGTGCTATAAGTCATTTATTCATGGTTTGCTCGATATTACTGACAATATCAAGGAAAAGAAATTTGTACGGCCAAAAAATGTGGTCTGTTACGACGATGTGGATCCTTATCTGGTTGTAGCCGCTGACAAGGGCACAGCCACATTTTCCGATATTGCCAACAGCATTTCCAAAGAATACAACTTTTGGCTGGGTGATGCTTTTGCTTCTGGCGGATCGACCGGTTATGACCATAAAAAAATGGGCATTACCGCTCGTGGCGCATGGGAATCAATCAAGCGCCACTTTCGTGAACTAGAAATCGATATTGAGAAATCTGATATCACTGCAGTTGGTATAGGCGACATGAGCGGTGATGTATTCGGTAACGGGATGACTTATTCCAAGCATATAAAATTGCTGGCCGCATTTGATCATCGGCATATCTTTATCGATCCGGAACCAGATCCAGAAGTATCCTATTATGAACGCATTCGCTTGTTTAACTTGCCAACATCTTCATGGGAAGACTATAACCCCAAGCTGATTTCAAAAGGCGGTGGTATTTTCAAACGCAGCCTGAAATCCATCACTCTGACACCACAGATGAAACAGATGCTTGGCATTGAAGCGAATTCACTCGCGCCCACCGAATTAATACGCGCAATCCTGAAAGCACCGGTAGACTTGCTGTTCAACGGCGGTATCGGCACGTATGTTAAAGCCAGCCATGAAAATCATGCCGATGTTGGTGACCGCACCAATGATTATTGCCGGGTGAATGGCGAGGAATTGCAATGCAAGGTGGTGGGTGAAGGCGGCAACCTTGGATTTACGCAGCGCGGACGAATTGAGTATGCATTGAAAGGCGGCCTGATCAACACCGATTTCATTGATAATTCAGCTGGAGTGGATTGCTCGGATCATGAAGTAAACTTGAAAATCCTGCTGGATAATGAGGTACAAAAAGGCAAATTGTCATTGAACAAACGTAATCAGTTATTGTCATCATTGACAAAAGAAGTGGCTGAAATCGTCTTATATGACAATTATAACCAGGCGCTCGTCATGAGCTTTTCTGCATTTGCAGCGAAAAAAAATATTACTTTGCATTCAAATTACATCAGGGAACTTGAAGCATTGGATATTCTCAACCGGCAGGTTGAATTTTTGCCGGATGACAAGGAATTGCTAGAGCGCAAGGCCTCTGGAGAAGGACTCACACGTCCCGAATTAGCCATTTTACTTGCCTATACCAAAATCCATATTAAACATGAAATCCTGCAATCCAGCCTGCCGGAAGATCCCTTCCTGAGCAAGATACTTGATACAGCTTTTCCTGCCACAATCAGGAAGAAGTATCAGCATGCGATGAATGACCACCGCCTCAAACGGGACATTATCGCAACTCAACTGAGTAACCAGGTAGTCAATGAAATGGGCATCACCTTTGTCTATCGCCTGCAAATGGAAACTGGTGCGACAGTCGAAGAAATTGTCCGGGCGCACGCGGTTGCATCCCGTATATTTGGCACGAATGAATTACAAAAGCTGATTGAGTCACTGGATTTTAAAATCCCCATGGCGAACCAATATGAAATGCTTTATAACATTCGTAACCTTATCAACCTGTCAACACGCTGGTTCTTGCACAGCAACCAGCTCAAGAATGACCTGGCTGAGCTTATCGAACATTATTCCGTTCGTATCAAATCGCTTGAAGAAATTATTCCTAATCTGATGGCTGGATTTACAAGGCAATATCTGGAATCCATTACACAAACATTCCTCAAAGCCGGCCTCCCCAAAGAAACCGCACGCAAGATTGCCACTTATCGCGCCATTTATACCTCTCTCAATATCATTGATGTCGCGACTGAAAATAAATTTGATTTGATCCGTACAGCCAAGGTGTATTTCGCCGGAGGTGAACGCATTAATCTGGTCTGGTTCAGAGACCAGATTGCCAATGACAGCCGCGAAGGACACTGGAATACACTCGCTCGGCTGACATTACGCGATGAACTGGATTATGCCCAGCGTGCACTCACCGTATCCATCATGAACAAAGACAAAAAGGAAGCCAGTGCCGTCAAGCTTATTGAAAAATGGGTCAACGGCAATCAGCGCGCACTGCAACGCTGGGACCGCCTGTTGGAAATGCTGCATGGCAGTACCAGCATTGATTACACCATGTTTTTTATAGCCATACGTGAATTACTTGGATTGATCCTTGCAACACAGTAAAGAGTAAAGGGATAGCAATACATGAGAAGTCTTTTGATCGCTGGTGCAGGAGGGTTTGTTGGGACCATATTGAGATATCTGCTGAATAACCTTATTTATAAATCTCTTGATTATCCGGTATTCCCCGCAGGCACGGCCACGATCAATATCCTAGGATGCTTTTTTATCGGATTTATTGCGAGCCTTGCTGAAAGCCGAATATCGTTTAGCCCCGATATCCGTATTTTTATTCAAATTGGTATCCTCGGCGGTTTTACGACGTTTTCCACTTTTGGCTATGAATCCTTCACCTTGTTAAAAGACGGCCAATTCATGCTGGGCATAGGTAACATTTTTCTTCAGGTCTTTATCGGTCTGATTGCTGTTTTGCTGGGATATTATTTAGGTCAATGACAAGGATACGCAAATGACACTACCAGAAGAAGGGTACTTGCTGCGAATATTTCTTGGTGAGTCAGACAAAAAAGACGGCATTCCGCTATATGAATGGATAGTTCGTCGCGCCAAGGCAGAGGGTTTGGCCGGCGCAACTGTGTTGCGCGGTATCGAAGGATATGGCGCTCATAGTCAGATACATACTGCAAAAATATTACAGTTTTCAACCGACTTGCCTGTCATTATCGAATTGATTGATACTCTGGAGAAAATAGATGCTTTCATGCCTATTATCGAGGGTGCGCTTGAAAATGGGCTCGTCACCCAGGAAAAAGCCAAAATCAGGCTCTTCAGGAAAACAACATAAACCCGCTTTCGGTGACAACACCATCCAGTGAAATATCCCACGGATCATCGGGAATCGAATCCGCCTGTTGTAATGCATAAGCAAGTCCAATGATCAAAGGTTTCCTGCTGACTCCCCCATGAAGAAAGGAAAACGTACGGTCATAATAGCCGCCGCCTGTTCCCAATCTGCATCCACGCAAATCAAAAGCCACTAAAGGCGTTAAGACTATATCAAGGTCGAAAGGCGAAATCGTGTTGGTGATATTTGCAGGTTCAGGAATCTGATAGCGGTTCATATGCAGTGGATCTCCGCTATTGTAACGCACAAATGTCAGTGAGTTTTCATTTTCGCCTGTCAAAACCGGCAAGTAACAATATTTATTGGCGCTCCAGATCGCTTCTATGACCGGGGTAGAATCAAATTCATCTTTTACATGAAGGTAACAGGCGATATGCATACTCGCTCTGAACACAGCCTGATTTGCCAGAAATCCTGCTGCAGCCTGTGCTGCAGCCTGTCTGTGCGCAAGCGGTATTTGGCGGCGAACTTCCCGGAAATGCCTTCTGAGTTGGAGTTTTTGCTTAAGACCTGTGGCCACGTTTACCTGCTACAAAAATTATTCGTCATGCTCCATGGCATGCCCAGTGAACTGTGTCTCGCCTGGTTTGAACCAGACTTCCCGGCATATCCGGACACTCAGGCTTTACTCGGTTACGTAAATCAGCTCTGTTTGCATCGGCTTTTTGATGGCAGTATCCAGCTTATCTTGCAAGGTCGATATGCGCTGGTTGATTTTGCTCATTAAGGTGTCTTTTTGCTGATCCATTTGTAAAAACTGATGCGCAATATTCAACGCGGTAATAATTGCGATGCGCTCAAGATTAATGACTTTCCCTGACTCCTGTATCTCAGCCATCTTTCTGTTCAGATAGTCTGCGGCTTCCTGTAAAGATTGGAGCTCTGATTCAGGACAACGTATCGGATATGGCTTTCCCAGAATTTCTACGATGGTATTGACTGTTTTGTTGGTCATGGTAATTTCTCGATTGCTTTTAGCCTGGCAACTAATGTTTCAATCTGTGATATCGCCTTTAGCTGTTTAGCTAATAATGCGTCCTTTTCACGAGCAAGCACGGATTTACTATGATGGAGTTGCATGTTGGAATGTTTCAAGCGATCATGTTGATCGACAAGCTCTTTGATCTTCTTTTCTAGACGCTGCAATAGCTCTTCCATGATGGCCCGGGCCTTATCTTTTCAATAAATCTTAGCAAAGCAGAGATCAATCATTATTTTATGATACAAAAAGTCATAAGCATCATATAATATACATGGTGAAATAGAAAGTGTACACATTGATCACAGATGAAACCCATAACTGAAAATACAGAGTGGCAAGCGCTGGCAAATCACTACCACGATATAGCCAACCTGCACATGCGTGACCTGTTTGCCAAAGATACCCGGCGCTTTTCCCGTTATACACTATTATTCAATGACATTCTTCTTGATTATTCGCGTAACCGGATCACCGACCAAACAATCAGCATGCTCTGTCATCTGGCTGAATCCCAGGGCCTGAAAGGCAAAATCGAGGCTCTTTTTGCCGGTCATCCCATCAACGTATCAGAAAACCGTCCAGCCCTGCATACCGCCTTACGTGACTTAAAGCATTCACCAATCTATGTGAATGGTGAAGACATCGCGGGTTTGATTGCTGAATCCCGGGATAAAATGCGAACTTTTGTGACCAGAGTCCACACCGGCCAATGGAAAGGGATCACAGGAAAACCGATTTCTCATATCGTTAATATTGGAATTGGCGGCTCGTTTCAGGGACCCATGATGTGTTGTCATGCCTTGAAAGAATTCGCTGTTGCCAATCTGAAAATCCATTTCATATCTACTGTTGATGATATTCATTTGAATGAAATATGGCAGCAGATTGATCCTGAAAGCACGCTATTCATTATTTCATCCAAATCATTTACCACGATAGAAACCCTGACCAATACACACACTATTGCAGCCAGAATGAAGGCCAGGTTTGGTCAGGATGTCCTCAGGCATCATTTCATTGCCGTCACTTCTGAACCAGAAAAAGCTATCAGTTTTGGAATACCCGCAGAACAGGTTTTCCCTTTATGGAGCTGGATAGGAGGACGCTATTCGGTTTGGTCAGCAATCGGCTTGCCTCTTATGCTATTAATCGGAAATGAACAATTCTCTCAATTCCTCGCTGGCGCGCATGAAATGGATGAGCATTTCCGGCATAAAAACTTCGCCGAGAATATGCCTGTGCTGTTAGCAATGCTCACTGTCTGGTATATGAATTTCTTTGACTCAACTGTACAAGCCATTATTCCTTACTCCCATCGGCTTCGCTATCTGGTACCGTATCTGCAGCAAGCTGAAATGGAAAGTAATGGAAAAAGCGTTAATCTGGGCGGAAACGACATTCAATATGCCACCGGCCCGGTATTATTTGGTGATGAAGGCTGCAGCGGTCAACATACTTATCACCAGCTGCTCCATCAAGGCCGGCATCTAATTCCGGTTGATTTCATTATTGCGGATGGTAAAACCGAATCTGAGGCTGGCCATCATCAGGATATCCTGCTAGCCAGCTGCTTGAGCCAAGCCCAGGCATTGATGAGAGGCAAAACCTACGAAGAAGCCTACCACGATTTGATTGCGAGACATTACTCCCAAAAAAATGCCGCCGACCTTGCCCGGCATCAAATGATCCCTGGCAACAAACCAAGTAATATTATCGTTCTTAAAAGAATTACTCCAAAAAGCCTGGGCGCATTGATAGCACTCTATGAACATAAAATTTTTGTTCAGGGAGTTATTTGGAACATCAATCCTTTTGATCAATGGGGCGTTGAACTTGGCAAGCAACTACTGCCAGCAATACTAAATAGTATCACGCGTGATCAGGAAGATGCTGAGACTGATCCTGCAACAGCAGGCCTGATAGAATATTTAAGACAGCTAAAGAGACATTCATGAACAAAATATGTATTATTTTCATAATGATAGCAATTGGACTGTCGGCCTGCGGGCAGGCTGGCAAACTTTATTTGCCGGAAAAAACCGGTACACCCTCTGAAAACAAATAGTATCTGCAAACATGAATTCTGACACGAACAGGTATGACACCATGAATCAAGAAATCATCTCCTTTACCAAAATGCATGGTCTCGGCAATGACTTTGTGATTATTAATACTTTGAACCAGTCTTTCGACATTCAGCGTTTGCCTGTTCATCGTCTTGCTGATCGCCACATGGGTATTGGATTTGACCAGCTTCTGATTATCGAGCCATCTAGGATGGCTGATTTTTTTTGTCGGATTTACAATGCCGATGGCAGCGAAGCAGAACAATGCGGCAATGGTTTGCGTTGCGTTGCCAGATTTATCCATGAAGAAGGCCTGCACAAGAGCAAAGAATTTCTTATTGAAACCAAAGCCGGGATTTTCCCCCTGAAAATCAGGGATTATGACCATATCCTTGTTTCAATGGGCACACCCGAAATTAAAAATGATCTTATCGACCTGCATATTCCCAATCAATCAGATTCTGTTTCTGTCAGTGTGTTATCTATTGGCAATCCTCACGCCATCATCAAGGTTGATTCAATTGAAATGATTCAAACCAGCCATCTTGGTTCAGAAATTTCTGCTCATTCTTTTTTCCCGGATGGAGCAAATGTCGGATTTATGCAGATTATCAATCCTGATCATATCCGCTTACGTACTTACGAACGCGGCACAGGAGAAACATTCGCGTGCGGTAGTAATGCCTGTGCTGCCGCGGTTGCAGGCATTGCAAACGGATGGTTAAATCATCGCGTCAATGTCGAATTTCGCTATGGATCGCTTGAGATTGAATGGGAAGGAAGTCAGAACAAACCTATTCACATGACTGGACCAGCTTCTCGTGTTTACTCTGGAAAAATTGACTTGATTACACTTTGATACGGCATCCAGCAATGGCTAAACCTGTCTCCCGCAGTTGATACCGCGGGAGACAGCCAAAATCAGATAATCGGTACTAATGAAATTTTCTTTTTTACGCCATCTTTCATTAGAACAACTCCATCTTTCGCGATAGAAACAATGCTGGAACCATCCGGAGGCAGAACATCGCCAACATGCACATTGTAGAGATTACCCTGCCATCCAATCACAGCCGTCCATCTGTACTGAAGCTGAGATACTGAAATCACAGTATATTTGACTTCCTGCGTAATGGTTGACTCTGCGCTGGCAGGTGGATTGGCAATGTTTTTTGCATAAGTCGCAGGAGTTGGCGGCGGTGCTGGCGGAGCAAGCAAATCAACTATTTTCTTATCCGATGTCACCTTGGCCAGATTTGCTGCCGCAATATCCTTGTTTGTCTGCGCAATATCACGGGCAACTTTCAGCATCTGAAGTTCATTCATTGCTTCTATATATTTTGCCTGGGTTTCTTGCTGCATCTTCAGAATTTGCGCTTCCGATTCAGACATTGCCGGGGCTGGTGTCAACTCTGCCGGCTTGGGTGTAATCATCTGCGGCGGCTGCATTTCACCACCAGCAGAAGGCATGGCGCCAGGTCCTGCAGGTTTTGTCATGGCGGCAGGTGTGGCTGCTGGCTTAGGTACGGATTTACCTCCGCCAAGCATGCTATATAGCTGCCACAAGATAATTAATACCACCACCGCAACTACTCCCGCTGTTGCCTTTTGACGAGTTGTCATGTTCGATAGTGCTTGCGTTTTATCTGTCATAGTTAGCTACCCAATGCGTCAATGGTTATTGTACCGGTTAAAACAAAATCCGTTCCTACAGAGAGAGTCAAATCATGTAGCACTAAAGGTAAGTCATTAAATTGTTTACCAATTAAATCTAATATGGTGGGTGATATTTTATCAACCTTAATTGTAACAAGGACATCCGTAAAATTCCCTTTCCGGTCAAAATTTCCTAGCGTGATATTGTTTCCGGGATTCACTGTTGCCATCTTGTCTACAATTCTGGATATGACCTTATCTATAGAGTATATATATTTGGGATAAGAACGCTTGGGAACATCAATAAATTTTGTAACAGTAATACCATTCTTCTTGATGATCATATGCATTTGATTGTCATCAGCCCATTTTGACAACATCTCAATTGTTCCGCCATTTGACAGCACATCTGCATTGATTTGGCTGTGTATGTATTTAATATCTGATACCTCCCAGCCAGGCATCTGATAGAAAATTTGCAGTTTTTTGACAAATTCAGAAATTTCAGCGGATGGTGCAGGTGAACTCAATGTGTTCAGATATAATTGATATGGATTAACCTGGGGCGTTGTCTGGGTTGGAACCGCTTCCTTCTCGCTGGTTACAAACATATAGAGTAAATAACCAACTACTATCACTGCCCCTACGCCAAGCAATTGCTTGGTTGGAAACACTCCTATGCCCTGTGCCTTTAAAACTGGATCAACCAGTTGAAGTTGATACATTTTCAGCAAAGGCAAGGATGGAAATACAGGTTTATCGAGTACATTAAATGACTTGACCGAGCTGGGTTCAAAACTGAATTTTCCTGCTTCAGGTTCCTGACTGATTGGAACATCACCATATACATAAATTTCAAAATTATTTTGCTGAGTCAGGAAAATAATCAATTCTTCAGGAATACTGTCCAGTGGAAAACTGCCATCCAGGTAAACACTTCCTGATTTCACAATAACGAGAATAGCTTCTGTGGTATTAGGAATGACTTCGCAATAAATCATGTCCAGCGGTTTTTTGAAGTTATGCCAGAGTGATTCTCCCAGCAGATAGCCGGTATCAGGTGAAAACGCGACTTCATACTGAGTCGCGCTTTTCTTTTGTAGTGTAATATACTCGCCGTAACTTTGGCTCAGCAAAAGAATTTCTTTCTTCAATTGGCTCTTTTGCTTGACGGTCAGCACATCCCGATAAGACGGTATAACAAAATGCTCTCCATCTTCGCGAGTTATATATGGCATCAGGCATTTCCATGTAGAATGATAGGCGTAATCAATACAATTGTTTCAGAATTCACTTGCTCCGCTGCCTTACCACCCAAAGCTTGTGAAGTAATGAATTGATTTGCACCCGTTCTATTACTCAACTGTCTGAAACCAGACAATATCAAGGTATCACCCGACTTAATCATGCTGCGCTGATTAAAGTGTTTCTCGGTGATATTTGGTAGCTGAATCGTGCTGTTTGTCGGACCAAACTGGCCAAATCCGTTGTTAGTAGATAAATCTGCATTGACCTGCAGGAAGATTTTATCTTGCATGATCTTTGGCAGAATATATAGCGTTAATCCAGTTATCACCATACCTGGTGTTACCTGTGAAGTAACCGTATTGTTATTACCACTAGAACTTCCGCCGCCAGAGCTATTACCGGCTAACGAAGTATTTTGGATACTTGCAACATATCCTTCCTGCTTGACTATTCGAACTACTGAAACCTGATTATTCAGACAAAGCACCCTGGGCTCGGAAACAACAGAGGTTTTACCCTGCTGATTGAGTGCGTTTAACAGGATTGTGTAGCTCGGAACGCCATTTGGATGGGTTGGATCCAATGCTGCATTGGTACCAAACACAGGAACACCCACCGCTGAAGCGCCGGTTCCCGAAAGAGAAGTAATTGAGATGGGGGTACCATAATTTGCATTAATGACAAATGGCGATCCATGGAAGGCACGAGTAATAATGTTCCAGTCGATACCGTAGTTGAATCCATTTTCCAGGTTAACCTCTAACACCTGTACCTTGACAAGCACCTGCTTGGCGAGGCTGTTATTCAAATTCGCGATATATTGAGCAACCAGTTGCACATTGGTTGGCCTGTCACGAACGGTTACCGATGTTGTTGCTTGAGACACTGTCAGCTTGCCGTCAGGTGACAACATCTGACTGATAGTAGCCTGCAGGTCTTTCCAGATTGAAATTTTGCCGCTTAGGTTGCTGTATTCAGAATCTGAAGAATCACTTGTTGTATAGTTGGATACCTGTGCGCTTGAAGCGGATTGTGACGTTTGTGCGCCCGTACCGCCGCTCTTTTTACCCAGGAGGTAATCAGAATCACCAGGCATGAATCCGATATCAAATGTTCTGGTAATGAATGCCTGCCAGTAAACACCATTCCTGTTGATGCTGTAAGCATATCCTGTTTTGGAAGCAAGAAGATCAAGTGCGCCCTTGACCGTTCCTGAATAATTCATGCTGACGTTAACTGCCTGGTCCAAACCGGCCTGATATTTGGTCAGAACATTGTTGTTCGCACCGAGAGAAATCGTCCGGCTATAGTATGAAAATGGCAGTTGATCGCCTCGGATGACGATATGATTGTCCAGCCATGACGGCCGTTTTTCCAGATTGATTGGCGTCGTATCAACATACAGACCTTGCTTTATAACCAATGGCGGCTGAGGCTTGCCCTTGTTATCAAAGTCATGCCGTGCTTCCGCTGTCTTGATTTTAACATCAGCGACATTCCCTTCTGTCTGGTTGAAAACCGGGGAATGGCAGGCAGCCAGCATTAAGGTGGCGGAAAGAAGCAGAACAATCCATTTCTTCAGCATCATTTAGTTCTTCCTATGTTCTATATCTTGGTACGATGGCGATTGTGCGATTGGACATATACATTACAGCTTGCAAGGGAAATGGTTGCAATAGTTTTTCTATCACGTTTGGCAAACTCGAGCCTGTGACTTTGCCATCAAAATTGTAATCATACGGCGCCTTCCAGATCACCTTCCAATGATAACGCCCCATAATGCGTTCCATGTTTTCTTTCAATGAACCACTGATACTAACTGCATAAACAGGTGCTGGCTGTCCAAGGTCTGCATACTGATTTGGAAATGCAGAGCTACTGTATGCTGTAGGAAGGAAAGCAGTGTTTTGTTGTGTTCCGGCCTGAAAGAATGGCTCACGCGGAATTGCAGATTCTGGTCTGGCGACTTCCCACCCAGCGGTGGCACATAACGGAAAAATCAAAAGGAGCAAATTAACTAGCAACGCATCTATCTTCATGATTTTGCATCTCATCCTTTTTCTCCATCTTCCCTATGCCCAAGATATCTTGAAAAATTTTAGTTATCAAGTATAAGAGATTTAAAAAAAATGTGTAAGGGTTTTATTCTCCGATCTTATTAATTACTGTAGACAGTAAATCCGGAACCGGATGGTTCATTGCTGATTGCGCAGCGAGTAATTGCCATCAGGGTGACATACTGCCCCCAGTTCGCGCTCGTGTTGGAGCTCACCGTGCCTTTTTCAGTTACGACCTGCAAGCAAACACGCCAATATGTAGCGCCGGCAACAGGATTAATTGGACTGCAGGAAACCTGTGTACCACCTGTGCAGGCATTGGGGTTGGTCGCCGGACTGGTCGCATAGGCTGTAAAACTGCTGATGGGATAAACATTCTGATTCGCTGGCGAGCCGCTATTCGTATCATTCAAGCCGCTGACAGACACCGGCACAACAAATATTTGCGGTGACATGGTATTACCATTGGCATCAACCGGGCAGGATGGAACTGGTACGCATGCGCCGTGGTGATACAAGCCGGCAAAATTGACAGCCCTGGCATTATTCAGGTTCTGTCCCGGAATATTCACACTTGCCACCACGTAACACGAATTCTGGGTCGTACAAGACGTACCTGCTGGAGGCGGTGTTCCCGCTGTAGGCGATGTATATGCCAATGGCAGCGTGCCGGCTATCACATTGGCAGCAGCTGAGGCTGAACTGGTTGTGACAGTCGTTGTTTGCGTCCAGACATAAAACAGTTGGGCAGTGGAGGAGATTTGATAGCTATTCCCCCATGGATTAACCAATTTGACAGAAGATGGCGGCAGATAGGTTCCTTGCAAGTCAGTCAATGCTGTCGGCCATGATCCGTTTGCAACGTAATAAGCAAGCCCGGCATTTAGAATCTGCTGCATTTGCGTGCTGGTTCTGTCTATGCGCATCTGCTGGAGTTTTTGCTGAATATAGCCAATGCTGGCATAAATAATAATACTGATGATCACCATTACCAGCAAAAGCTCTATCAGTGTAAACCCTTTTTCTTTGTTCTGTTTTTCTATCATTTTGGTCCTACCTTTAATTAGGGCACAAATAATATTGGCTGCCTGTCGCAGATCCATTTGTCAAACTGAGTATGGGATTGGTTGTGTACATTTGCGTAAATTGATGCACAAGCGGAATCGTCTCCCAATAATCCGAAATCGCGCTCGGGTTCGAATTGGAAGAGGGCAGTCTCTCCCAAACGACATAATTTCCCGTATTGCCGCTTGAGCTGCACGGCGTCACTACACCGCCAGAATAACTAGACAGACAGTCTCCATCCAGCAATTTCAAATACACGTTCGCTTGCGATGTATCTTTCAAGAGAACAGCAACCTGGGCTTTCCAGACAACTATCGTACCGACTGGCGTCTTGCTTGTACAATTCGGGTCAAACGGTCCTGTCGTGTTGTTTCCAGCCATGCATACGTATCGGGTGCCGGAAGGAGCCTGATTATATTGCGCGACATAACCATTCAATCCTGGTCCTGTTGCATCAACGATGGGACTGAATGGCATTTGCGTCGTCAGGTAGCCCGTCTTTTGCAGCAGAGTGGCGATATTGATGGGAAAAGGATTGGTGGGAGAGGCGGAAGGGCTTAAACTACCGCTGCCGGATATTAACGTCTGACCCGAGCCTGTCTGTCCATAACAATTTGTCCGGTAATAACCTGTCATGGCCTGGAAAATCGTATCAACATTCGCTTTGACCTGTATGATATCGCCATCATGTTTATATTGCTGGTATTGCTGGATACTTAAATAAATAATAAAAGCACCCACTGCAATGACCAGCATTGCCTCTATCAATGTCATACCTTGTTGGGTTCGCCTTTTCATCAAGCTCACAAATATGTCCTCTGATTAAGCACCCAATGACATACCTGTCAGATAGATACCCTGGATAATAAGTATGATCATGAGACCGCCAACCGCGAGAAAGGCTCCGCCAACCATTCTGGCAATAAACTTTAATGTTGCTGTGGCTTGTTCGGTACCACGTATACCCATACGAATCAGGCCATGTTCAAAGCCTTTGACTTCGGCCATTACCCGCAATCGCATCAGGTCGCTGTCATCCACCAGACCTGTGGCGAGTACATCCGCGATATTCGTTTTACCCATACTGAGTAAGTGCTCCATTTTTGCAAGATGGGAAAGCAAATATGGATTTGCCTGATATTGCATGACCTTGATTGCCGATTTGAACACCACACCATTGGCGACAAGCAAGCCTAATGTTTCCAGCATTCTCGCGGCCACCAGCTTTCGATAGAAGGAAAACGGGGGAAATTTGTCCAGGGAGGATCTAAATTCACCGGTGTAGTTTGAGAACAGACGCTTGAATACGATTGCTATGACAATGACGCCCAGTATGACACTCCACCACCATCGTTCAATCAGATGCGCAACAGCGACAAGCCTGAGTCCGGCAGACGGCCACTGGTCCATGGGTTTGATCATTTTGAATTGAACAAACACTGAATTGTTGAGATACATAATCACCACGCAAGCGATGACAATTACCAGCAGGGGATAAGAGACTGCACCCACAAATGCGCCGATCGCAATACCTTGTTGTGACAGCATGTTGATGGCTGACTTGATTGTCTGGGCAAGCGCACCGCCAGATTCACCGACACGTACAATTTCCACGACATTCATTGAAAACCATTCCCGCATTCCGTCAGCAAGCGGTTGGCCTTCAGCTATTTTTTGCGAAAGGGAGAGGGCAACTTCACGCGTGAGCCCTTTTGTTACCTGGCTCATCATTTCAACAGCCCGGTTTGCAGGGATACCATCATTTATCAACAAATAAAGATCTTCAAGAAAGGCAAGTTGTTTCTTTGTGCCAAACTGCCAGTGCTTGTAGGCTAGATTTGCTTTCCCTAAATAATCGTTTAACGCATTGACTGATAATTCCATGATAGTCTTCTCTAAGTGTACTTAAATGTCCTTGACTGCGTTGATGGATTAATTGGACCGACTACTTTTTCTGCATCAAATGGATCACATAAGCCGGATTGTATCAAATCGATGGCTCGATCCCTAAAATCCATCCATCCATTTTCCTTCAAATATTTCTCCCAGTTTAGAGTATCGCATTTTTGTATGAATTGCCTACCATCTTCATCAACCCAGATCACCTCTGCAACGACAATACGTCCGCCGACTCCCGAACGATTGCATTTGGCGCAGCCATTTCCGCGCGCTTTGGCCCGATCCAGAATTTCTTTTCCCAGCACCGATTCCCAATCCGGGATGAATGGTTGATGCTTTTCTGAGGTACGCAGCGGAACAGCACAGCCATCGCAAACTTTTGCTATCAGACGTTGACACATCAGACAGCGTAAAACACTGCTATCACTTAACAGAACGGGTGAAATGCCCATATCAACAAGTCGCGTTACAATCGCGGTTGCTCTGTTTGTATGTAGTGTCGTCAGCACCAAGTGACCGGTGATGGAGGCTCTTACCATGACATGTGCGGTATCTTCATCGCGCATTTCACCAAGGATGATGACATCCGGGTCCATACGCAAGGCAGCGCGGCCCATGCTCGCGAAGCTGCGGTCTTCCTTTTCTGTATTTACAGGAACCTGTGTCGCTTCCTCGACAACTTTTTCCACCGGGTCTTCGATTGAATATAATTTTTGCGTCGTTTCCACCATTTCCATGCAGCTCGCCAACGTGGTTGTTTTACCAGATCCCGTCGGTCCAGCTACGATAATGGCGCCAAACGGCAGTTTCATTGCCATTTTGATGATATCGATTTGTTTTTGTGTATAACCTAATTGATCAAGCGCCTTGGTCCGCTCTTCACCGGTTGCCAAAATACGCATGACCATATCAAAACCGCCATGTGCCGGAACACTGGCCAGACGCAAGCGGATATCCTTGCCTTGCATTTTAAGCGGCATGGATGCGTCTTGCGGTACAAGAGGGTTAAAGTGCGACGTGGCGTGGTCTGTTTCCTTATTAAATGCAACTGATGCGATTTCCCTGCCCAGCTTTTCAGACCACTCCGCATACACTCGCAATTCGCCATGCTGGCGCATGCGTATTTTAGTGTAGGTTTGGCGTACCTGAATATGGATATCACTCACATTCTGTCTGACTGCTTCAAACACTAATTCGCGTAAATGCCGCTGTTGATCACTAAATGAAACGTTGGTTTCACCCTTATGCTTCTTCGAATCCTCTTCTTCTTCGCCGCTAGCAAGCAGCAGGGCGATCAACGATTCCGTTGCGGCATACACTTGTCCTGGATGTATGCCTTTACTAAGCAGAAGGGATTTACAATTTTGTACGGTACGGGAGGTGGGTTCTGCAGACAGGATAGTGGCGCTTTTCAATACGACAATATTTGCCTGTTCTTTACACCAGGAAAACATTTCTTCCATCACTTTATCTTTTGCGTCTATATCGGCGGGTGTCGTTATAATTTTTGTTTTTGTCGCTGTTGCGTATTGTTCACGTAATGATTGTAAAGCATTCTGAACCTGTTCATCTTTTGGTGGTAAAGTTACTTCAGCCATACCAACCTCGCATCGTCTGGAATTGGAAATTAAAAAAACAATTTTAAAACCTCTTTAATTATTATAGATGCTTTTAAACGAGATAGCTGAAAATACTAACCATCAATCCAATGACTTTTCAATAAATAAAAATATTGTTATTAAATAATGACTTAATAAGCCGTGCAATTGGTGTATTACCCGACAATGTACTACAACGATATGTATAATTTCAGACAAGGCATGGCCAGCTATTCGCTGACGCAGCTGTTATGGCATTCGATACAAGCAAGAAGGTCTTGATTTATTAACTTCATCTGACAACAAGCGTCAGATTGGATGTTAAATGAGCATGCACATCTTTATGTTTATGCTTCATTGTTGGCTCGAGATCAGGGACAGTATTCCTTCCAGACAACACAGCATACTCTGTCCGGATACGTCACTGACCACGAGCCATCATTCATCTATGGATTACCCAATCTATGCAGTGATGACAAATCGTCAGGGTCATTAAACGTCCAGATTTACCACTTCCAGCGCATTTGATTCGATGAATTGTCGTCTTGGTTCCACTTCATCTCCCATCAATGTTGTAAATATCTGATCAGCCGCCACAGCATCTTCGACTTTTACCTGCAAAAGAATTCGTTTTTCAGGATCCATGGTTGTTTCCCATAACTGATCGGGATTCATTTCACCCAAACCTTTATATCTCTGTATTGACTGACCTTTTTTTGCTTCGGCAATTAACCAGGTCATTGCTTCGACAAATGATTCCACTGATTGTTTTTTGTCATCCCGTTGTATATAAGCACCGGGTTTTAGCATCTGGTTCATCCGGCTGCCAAATTCAGACAGCCTGCGATAATCTGGAGATATAAATAATTCTCTATTAATCAATATATTACTTATTATCCCGTGACTGGTAATATTGATTTTCGGAACCCACCAATGGCGTTCCGTATCTTCCACCAATTCGATTTCATAAAAAGCAGATACCTGTGTGGCTGCGTTTAATTTATCCTGAATATCCTTGGCGAATTTCTCCATGAATTCACGCTGCGCTAGTTTGTTCTCATTTAAAACAGGCGCATACATTAAAGCTTCCAGAAACTCTTTTGGATACCGCTTGGCAATGCGATTAATAATATTCATCATTGCATGATAATCATTCACCAGTTGTTCGAGAGATTGTCCAGTTAGACTGGTTCCATCTCCAGGATAGAATACGGCTCCATCTAATGCTGACTGAAAAAGCAAGTCGTCCAAGGCTTTTTCATCTTTGACATACCGTTCCTGCTTATTTTTTTTGACTTTAAAGAGTGGCGGCTGAGCGATATATATATATCCTCTTTCGATCAATTCAGGCATTTGCCGATAAAAAAAGGTCAGCAATAGGGTACGAATATGTGAACCGTCAACATCAGCATCCGTCATGATGATAATACTGTGATACCGTGTCTTGTCAGGTGAGTATTCTTCTGGTCCGATACCACAACCCAGAGCGGTTATTAATGTGGCGACCTCTGCGGAAGATAACATTTTGTCAAATCTGGCCTTTTCCACATTCAGAATTTTACCTTTTAATGGTAAAACTGCCTGGGATTTACGATCTCTTGCCTGTTTTGCCGACCCGCCTGCCGAATCACCCTCTACAATAAATAATTCAGACTTACCGGGGTCTTCTTCCTGGCAATCAGCCAGTTTTCCAGGCAACCCGGCTACATCCAGAGCGCTTTTTCGTCGGGTCAGTTCACGAGCCTTACGTGCAGCCTCACGAGCACGCGCAGCTTCGATAACTTTGGAAACAATACTTTTTGCATCCTGCGGGTTTTCCATTAAATAATCCTGGAATTTTTCATTCATCAGCGATTCAACGATAGACTTGATCTCAGAGGAAACCAGTTTATCCTTGGTCTGGGAAGAAAACTTTGGATTTGGCATTTTCACTGACAATACTGCGGTTAAGCCCTCACGTAAATCGTCACCAGATGTCGATACCTTTTCCTTTTTTGCAAATCCTTCTTTTTCAATGTAATTATTCAATACACGCGTCAGTGCACTGCGTAATCCTGCTACATGCGTTCCACCATCACGCTGCGGAATGTTATTCGTATAGCAAAACAGCTTTTCCTGATAGGTGTCATTCCACTGTAAAGCGACTTCAACAATCACTTTGTCTTTTTCAGCATTAAAATAGAAGATTTTTTGATGAATTGGCGTCTTATTACGATTTAAATCCTCAACAAACCCCTTCAATCCACCATGATATTCAAAAAAATCTGTCTTAGCGGTACGCTCATCTGCCAGATAAATCCGGATAGAAGTATTCAGAAATGCTAGTTCGCGCAGCCGCTTTGCTAATACATCATAATTAAACAGGATGTTTTTGAATATTTCCGCACTTGGCTTGAATCTGATTTCGGTACCTCTTTCCGTTGTTTCCCCTATCGGTGCTAAAGGGGCAGCAGGAACACCCATATGGTAATATTGCTCATAAACCTTGCCATTCATGCGAATTAGCAGGTGCAGCTCTTCAGATAATGCATTGACCACTGAAACACCCACGCCATGCAATCCACCCGAAATTTTGTATGAATCATTATCAAATTTTCCGCCAGAATGGAGTACTGTCATGATTACTTCAGCGGCAGATCGTCCTTCTTCAGGATGTATATCAACAGGAATTCCACGGCCATTATCCTTCACAGATACCGATTCATCTGCATGAATGGTGACCCAAATCGTATTACAATGCCCTGCAAGTGCCTCGTCTATCGAATTATCGACCAATTCGAAGACCATATGATGCAACCCGGTTCCATCTTCTGTGTCCCCAATATACATGCCTGGGCGTTTACGAACCGCATCCAGACCTTTGAGGACTTTAATTTTAGAAGAATCATAACTTTCGGCTGAATTCATACTCACTTTTCACTCCTAAGAATTTATGACGGCATATTTTGAGTCAGTTGATATCTCAACAATACATCCATGTTCCACGTGAAACACTTTAACAGGCATACTGGATCCATCCCCAATTAAATCGCATATTGTTTCGCTTTCAATTGCTGTGATAAAAATCTGAGTTTGCTGCTTCAATAATAAAGCTATCAATTTTTGTCGGCTCAACAAATCCAATTCAGCAGGCAAATCATCTACAAGGTAAATTAATCCTTTGTTTGCATGCATGGACAACAACTTTCCCTGGGCAAGTATCATAGCACATATAAGGAGTTTTTGCTGTCCTCTTGATAAAAAATGCTTCACTGGATGCGCTCCGATTGTGATATGCAAATCTGCCCGATGCGGACCATATTGTGTGAAGCCGGCACGGATTTCCTCAAGAAACGACGATGCCAGGACTGCGGCATAATCCTGGCTTTCATCCCACCCTGGCTGATAGATTATTTTCAGGTTATCGACTCCCAGCAACTCCTTTGCAAGATCAGATACTAAAGGAGCCAACGCCTCCACATACTCACGCCGCAGTTGATCTAATTCTAATCCATGCTTGACTAGTTCATCAGTCCAGACATCCAGCTCTTTTTTTGACAACCGGTCGCGTAGCACTGCGTTTCTTTGCTTTAAAACCCGCTCGAATTGGCGCCAACAAGTTAAAAAGTTCTCATACTGATAGAACAGACCCCAATCCAGATACTTTCTGCGAAAATTTGGGCCGGATTCAAAGATATTATGTGATTGTGAATTGATTAACCTGATGGGCAGATAGGAAGCTAATTCTGTAATACTGGAGACATCCCGCTCTGCTATGCGTAACCGCGTTGACCCTTGCATATCTCGCTCGACCCCAACTGGAATATACCGATCTGAATCGCTAACTAATTGAGAAAAAATGGAAAATTTATCAGTGTTTTGCTTGATCAAGCGCGAAGCTGTAGAGCTGCGAAACGACCGTCCAAGACCAAGATAGTAGATGACTTCAAGCAGGCTGGTTTTCCCGCTCCCATTATTGCCGCAAATAATATTGACCCCGATAGAGGCGGGAAGCAGCTCAGCCAGCGCCAGATTTCGAAAATTTGTGACACGCAACGCTGTAATTGTCATATATTGCTCAAAATTTATATCGTTCGCCTGGCATTCGCTATTCTGCAGCATGCCGATCAAACAGATCGCCATGCCTCCCTTGCTATGCTCGGCGTCACTCGTGATGACGAATTCAGATAAGTCTCTGCAGGATGCTGACAATCTGTGCAGTGTCCAGACTGCGGCCATCAGGAGGATAGGACAGTCCGGACATCATATGTGGATTGCCACACCAGCGGTGATACTCCGGCAAGCCCTAAACCGGTGGTCGCTTTGGGATGACAGCTTTGGACGAAGCCCAGAAAAAAACATTCCTGAATAAAAGCTCCTGAGAATAAGCCCAGACATTTGTCATCCCTGCTTGCCATATTGCAAACCAGGCACACCTCTCCTGTCTGTCACCGCATTTTTATAAACAGTGCTGTCTTCAATCATCTAGCCTAATGATAAGCCAATGATTTAACACGTAATAATTCGTTGCAATGATCTGATCTATAGCCGCATGGGCATGACCACATAGATACTGTGATCACTTTCTGCTGGTTCAATTAATACCCCATCATTCGGACTCGTGAAAACACAGCGAATCATTTTGGTAGTAATCGCTGAAACAACATCCAGCAAATAAGCGACATTAAAGCCGATTTCCATGCTGTTGCCCGTATACTCGAGCGCAAGCGCTTCTTCAGCCTGCTCCTGATCGGAATTATTTGCGGTAATTCGCAGCTTGCTAGGTTCCAGCTGGAAACGCACACCCCGGAATTTTTCATTAGAAAGGATAGATGCCCTGGTCAACGCTTGCTTGATAACTTCGCGATCCCCCATAGCAATGGTAGAACCTTTAGGAATAAGCCGGTTATAGTCTGGGTACTGTGCATTTATTAGCTTTGAAGTGAAAATATAGTCAGATGTGACAATGCGAAAACGTCCATCGCCAATAAGAATAGTGACATCATTATCATTATCGCTGCCCAACAAGCGTATGAGTTCCAATACACTCTTGCGCGGCAAAATTACCTTTGCTTCAATACTGCCGATATTCTCATCTTGCAGGGTAGCCAAAGCCAGACGGTGCCCGTCAGCAGCAACACATTTGATGGATTGCTGACTGATATCAAGAAATGCGCCATTTAAATAGTGACGAACATCCTGTTGTCCCATAGCAAAATAAGTCTTGGTCAATAAATTCTTGAGATGGCTTTGCTTGATCGCAAATTGCGCGGGATAATCGCTATCTTCCAGATTAGGAAAATCCTGGGCGGGCAGGGTGTTCAGCATAAAGCAGCTTTCGCCGGCACGGACGACAAGATAACTCTTTTCCAGGGACAGGCGCAGTGAACTGCCTTCCGGCAAGGTCCTGCAAATATCAAACAATTTGCGTGCTGAAACGGTGGTAGCGCCATCAGCTGTTTGCGCCTCAATTCTGACAAAACCGACCAGTTCAATCTCAAGATCCGTACCTGTAAGTAGCAGGTTGCCGTCTTTGATAGTGAGCAGCACATTGGAAAGAATCGGGAGGGTCTGTTTTTTTTCAACAACACCACTGACTGCCTGCAGCGGTTTTAAAAGTGCTTCGCGTTGAACAACGATATCCATGACAAGATCCCCCAATTCTAAGTAGTTAATATTCTCAGCAGGTTTGTGTAATCTTCCTCAATATCCGCATCAGATTGTCTAAGTTCCGATATCATACGGCAAGCGTGCAGGACTGTGGTATGGTCTCTGCCCCCAAATGCATCGCCTATCTCTGGCAGGCTATGGTTGGTTAACTCCTTGGCCAGCGCCATAGC
>JAJPJI010000009.1 GCA_021324305.1 Gammaproteobacteria bacterium
GGCCGCACACAAGTCCTTCCATGTTACTGTGACCGTATCCTCTACGTTATTAACTGATGTGGTCACGATATAATTGTTCGCCACGTGCTTTTACCTTTTCCCAAAATAACTTGTCTGAATCCGATAGATCCCGTATTGGTTTTCCAGCATAGACCTTCATAAAACGGCATAAATCGCGCTGTGTCAATCCTATATCCTTGCTCGAAAAATACAACCCTGCCAGATCCTTGATGATCCAGCGTTTTGGTGTCAAGCGGCGTATTTGCGCCCTGTGCAAGTCTATCAGATACAGTCTGATAGCAGACGGATTGATATGCTCCACGCCTTGCGAGATATCCAGTAAAAAATGGCATATATAAAAATCACGATGATTCATTCCATTCGTATGAAGTAATCGTGCAATTCGGGCGACTTCTTCGATCAATTTGCGCTTCAATGCAAAAGAGGGCGGATTGCCCGGCCAGCTCCTGGTTAAATCTTCAAGGCTGATGACGGGTGCCAGTTCCTCCATCAGGATGAATGACTGCTGACTGGCCGGATTGACACCTCGCTGGCCATAGGCAGCGATTGCCGGCACAAGGACGCCCAGTGCCTGCAGCTTGCTGATCGCGTGCCATTCATTTTTCGCGCCAGTCACCGGCCAGCGCAATTGCAGCACATTCTTGAAAATTTCTTTCCAGCCCACGCCCGAATGCTGCTTGATAAAATAACGCTTATTGCCCAGTCTGATGCGCTGCGTTTTCCTGCCTTCCTGATGGCGAAAACATTCACCGCACAATGCCATCATTTGATCAAACACAGGCTGCGAGGCAGACAGGAATTTTTTGATATCGCTATGCAGGTACACGATTTCGCCCAACATGTTCAATCAAGTCCGCCGTCATTTCCGGCATGCTATAAATTTCTGGATTGCTTGCAAATGCAAGGCCGTTTCTCTGCCATTCTATCCGCTCTGGCGATAACAGCATTTTCTGCAATGCTGCATTAAATTCTGTCTGTTGAAATGGCGAAGCAAGCACAATTCCAGCCCTGGCATCGTTGACATAATGTGCATAACCACAATTATCAACAGTCAACACCGGCAAGCCCGATACCATGGCTTCCAGCAGCACAGTCCCGGTATTTTCATGATAGGCAGGATGCAGCAGCAAATCAGCAGCCAGCATAAAATCAGACACATCCGGACGTCCGCCGAGAAACTTGACGCGATCAGCAACATTCAATTGCGCAGCCAGTTTCCTGAATGGCACATCATTGTCCTGGCCAATAACATATAATTGCGTATGGTTTCGCAATACAGACGGTAAAAATGCCAGGCCTCTGATAGCGCGGTCCAGCCCTTTGGTCTTGAACCCGGATCCCACCATCAGCAAAAGAAGGTCGTCTTGCGAAAATCCGTGTTTCTTGCGCATGGACTCCCGGATCTCCCCGGCATTGCCTGGAGCAACACGGTCCCGGGCGATGCCTGGCGGAAGGATATGAAAGCGCTGCTCTTCAGTCCGGTAATAGTGGATAAATTCCTTTTGCTGCAGCTTTGAAATAAGCAGGATCACGGTTTTGTTACCCTGTGCAAATATCGCTTCTTCAAGCGCCACCAATTCACGGAAACGCGGCAGCATACGGTAGAAAACACTTCGGTGCTGATAAGCACGGGCCTGATAACAAACATCAGCCGCATAATACACATCGAGATAAGGCATTTTATTGAATCCAACCACCAGGTCGAAAGCCTCCGCATCAAGGGACTGTTTGACCTTTTCCGCGAATGAGCGGTTACGGACATGGTTTTGCCAGCCGTCTGCTGAAACAAGATGGATATGCAGACCAGGCTCGGTTTCTCCTTCCCAACGCATGGTGTAGACGTGAACTTCATGGCCGCGTTGTCTGCAAGTCCGCGCAATGCGGATAAAATCACGCTGCAATCCGCCATAGGGAAAATATCTAAAAAGGCAAAAAGCAATTTTCATCATATGTCACTCATTTAACTCACCACCGCGCATGGTGAGTGATTACTTTACAAAAATTTTCTATACTGGATCATCAGACATACAAGGATGCCTTATGCGCATAATCACGTGTTTCGGATTGTCTGTGCTGCTCTCTGGCTGCGCAGCATCTACGGTTAACTATTATACACAAACAATTGATAGCTGGCGCGGAGGAAGCGCTAAAAATCTTGTTCAAGGCTGGGGCCTGCCAGATCAAAAATTGATCATTCCTGGCGGAAATACAATGTATGTCTATAGTACGCAAAGCTTCCGTCTCACTAATCCGCCCGCTTCACCCCCGATTGGCGTAAATTTCAGCCCGAACGGCCGTCCCGTCATTGTTCCCATGAACGGCTGGCAACCTAATGGAGGCCGCGGTCCTGCGCCCTTGTGCTGGGCCATTTTTGAAGCCAACCCCAAAGGCGTAATCATACGCACACAGATCCAGGGTGCAGGTTGTTATGGCGGTGAAAATTTTGCAGCTGCAAAGAGCAATCCAGAAAGGAAATAATCCATGCTACGAAAGCCAATCCAGTATCTCGCCCTGATAGGCATGTTAAGCTGCCTTGTTGCTGCGTCACCAGCCCTTGCAGATGCCGGAGATGACGACAGTGGACTGGAAGATAACATGACGTTTCATGTCTATGATGACGTCGATCTGGTTTCGACACTCAAGTTCAATTACGGAAAACCCAGAATTATCATCAAATCTGTTTATCCGCAGCTTGCCAGCGAGACGGACCATGAAGGTATCAATAATTTCAATGACCTTGCAGAGCAAATCGTCGAAGATGAAATCAGCGGCTTCAGAAACCAGGTCAAGGAAAATGCCTCAATCCAGCAGAAAATGCCAAAAAACAAAATCAGCAATAATCTGTACATTGATTATGATACGTCGTATATCCGCTCCAAACACAATCATATCATCAGTATCCGCTTCAGTTTTCAGGGCTATGTCGGTGGCACAGCGCATCCTTACCATCATCACCTTGCCCTGAATTACAATCTGGATACCAGCCAGAAAATTGAGTTGAGCGATCTCTTCCTGCCGGAATCAAACTATCTGGAAATCTTGTCTGGTTATACGAGCAATGTTTTATCCAGGCGTTTGCAAAACCGGCAGATGATTTCTGACGGCACCGCAGCAAGACCAGAGAATTTCGCGAACTGGAATATCAAACCGAATGGATTATTGATCACATTTGATGAATCAAAAGTTGCGCCGTATGTATACGGAGCGCAAACCGTACTGGTGCCCTATACAGCTTTGCAGCAAGTCATTTCTCCCGACTCACCCATTGCAGACTGCATCAGTCATCAGCGCCGCTGTTCCAATAGCAACCTGTTAACTGGCGGGTTCATCGACGAGGCGGTCAATACGCTTCATGGTACTCTCGATCCAGTCCTTGGTCAGGGCTAATACTTCTTCCGGTTTTCTTCCCCTGGTTTCGATAAGAGGACCAATCACAACCTGTATCGTTCCCGGCTGTTTGATAAATTTACGCCGCGGCCAGAATCGACCGGCATTATGCGCAACAGGAATCACCGGATAACCTGCTTCAACAGCAAGACGTGCTCCGCCTAATTTATAGTGGCCGACCATTCCCGACGGAACGCGGGTGCCTTCCGGAAACACCATGATCCAGCGTCCAGCCTGCAGGCATTTTCTGCCTTTCTCGATGATTTGCTGCATGGAAGATTTTTTATCTTTTCGATTGATGAAAATAGGATCAGAAACTGCAAGGCCCCAGCCAAAAAAAGGCACCCATGCCAATTCCCGCTTTGCGATAGCAGCAGGATTGTGAAAATAGATCGGCAGAAAAAATGTTTCCCATGTCGATTGATGTTTGCACATGATGACGCCATTCCGGTTTTTTGGAATGTTTTCCATCCCCTCGATGTGGTAATCGATATGACAGACCAGTTTGAGCACATAAAAATAAGTCTGCAAATACACACGAATAAGGGTGTGACGATATTTTAATGGGAAAATCAAGGATATCAGACAGACAAAGCTGTAAATCATGATTGTCGTCAGTGAATAAATTGAAAAAATAAGTGACCGGATAAACAGATTAACGGTTGAGTAAGATTGTTTAGCCATTGTTTTTTTGCTGTCTTGATAAAACATATTCCACCGCCCTTGCCAAGTCTTCAAAATTTGGAACCGTCGAAAGCTCTGGATTATTTTCCAGGGCCTTCTGTCCTTTGCCGCTCAGCACCAGGATTGGCATACAGCCCACCGATCGCGCAGCCTGGATATCTGAATACGTATCGCCAATGAAATAAGTCTTGTAAAAGTTGACTCCATATTTGTCTCTGATCTGATACAGCAGCCCCGGCTTTGGTTTGCGGCAGACACAACCCTCATCGGGATGATGGGGGCAGAAAAATATTTCGTCAATATATCCGCCAACCGAGGCCAGCTCCTGCATGAGTTTTTCATGGATCTGATCCAGTGTATCCAGATCATAATATCCGCGTGCGATTCCAGACTGGTTGGTTGCGACCAACACCCTGAATCCGGAACGATTTAATTGAGCGATAGCATCCAGACTGCCTGGGATAGGCAGCCACTCTTCTGGCGACTTGATGTATTCATCTGAATCGTAATTGATGACCCCGTCACGATCGAGAATAATAAACGACATTGAACGTACCTAGCTTGATTCAAATGTGAAAGTATAGAGGAAATCGGTGGTATAAATCACCCTCCAGAGGCAAAAAATCGGGTCGATCAGGCGTTGTTGCCTAATTTGTCATCGCGAATCCGCAAAACGAGTGTGGATGAGTGATTGTTTTTTTTGAATTTTTAATGATGGATCCCGCGGTCAAGCCGCAGGATCCAGTGCATAACCAAGATGCTATTGATGTTACCTTAAAAAAACGCTCACAGTTCGCGGGATGAACGCGTACCCCGCCGCTGCCAGCTTAATCAAACTTGTAAATCAAGCTTGCTGTGGCTACATCCGAACGTGGTTTGGCAGAATAACCGCCTGCATTGATGGAGCGATAGGCGATAAAATCGTATTCGCCGCGCAAGTCAATGTTTTGCGTCACATTTGTTTGCATGCCAAGGCCGAATTGTCCGCCTGTCTGATCCCGGCTGGTACTGGTGGTAGGAACCCGGACTTGTGAGAAGTGGGTTCTGACCACACCGACACGAGCAAATGCAAGGGTATGATCACTTAACATCACGCCTGGCAAAATGCTGCCGCCAAAGCCATAACTTGTCTTTACTGCGCCCTGGTTGGAAATTTCACCCGTTGCGAGGGTTCCGGTTAATTCGCCAGCGAGATAAAAGTTCTGATTAATCACACCGCCGTAACCCGCAAACACGCTGACTGGCACTCCGCGGTAACTGCCAAAAGTCTGGCTGGTCGCTGTGTTAGCAGTGATACCAAGGCTGGCGCCAACATAAGGGGATGTACTTGCGAATGCAACGCCGCTGGTGACAGCAATAATCGAACTTACGGCGAGTATTTTTTTCAACATATTCCACACTCCTTCTTTTATATTCACGTCATAGAGACATCCGTTCACCAGTTCTCAACCGATCAGGATAGCGAGAACAGGTATCACCCATACACTCATGTCTGGGCATGTTCATCTATCTGTGCGTCCATGAATACAGCAAGAATGCAGTACCAGATACGAAGGTGCGAAATGGTAGCCCAGATTGAGACTGGCATCAATCCGTTGCAACCCGGGCAAAGAAATGGTATGAGGGGGTCAAGGCCTGCCCCCCTTTCCTCCATTATCGGTTTTTGTCTACATCATACGGAACGAACACATCGTTTAGCTGGCGTGTCACCCGGATAAAAGTTGTCCGTTTGGATAACTCCTTCAGGCGATGCGCACCTACATAGGTGCAAGTCGAGCGAATCCCGCCGAGAATATCAAGCACTGTATTTTTGACTGGCCCACGATAGGGAACATTGACCGAACGACCTTCGCTGGCGCGGTAATCCGCCACCGTACCATGATGCCTTTCCATGGCTTCAGCAGAACTCATGCCATAAAAGCGTTTGAACTTCTTGCCATTTTCTTCGATGACTTCACCCAGGCATTCATCATGGCCAGCTAACATGCCACCCAGCATCACAAAATCCGCACCCGCGGCAAACGCCTTCGCCACATCGCCTGGTGTTGTACACCCGCCATCCGCACATACCTGCCCACCCAACCCGTGAGCTGCGTCCGCGCATTCAATAATTGCCGACAATTGCGGATAACCCACGCCTGTTTTCTCCCGCGTTGTGCAAACGGAACCAGGTCCGATTCCAATCTTGACAATATCTGCGCCCGAGAGAATCAATTCTTCAACCATTTCACCTGTGACCACATTACCCGCCATGATTACCGTGGTTGGATATTTCTCGCGTAAATGTTCAAGGCAGGATACAAATCGCTCCGTATATCCGTTTGCCACATCCAGACAGATAAAGGGAATATGCGCAAACTGCATGATCTGTTCCAGTTTTTTGAAATCAGTATCCGCAATTCCGAGAGAAATAAAACATGATAAAAGAACTTTCGCCTGTTCTTTGGAAAAATTTTTCCAGTCTTCCACCGGTATAAACTTGTCCAATGCTGTTAGCAGTCTGTGCTCAGACAATGCCTTGGCCATATTGAATGTCCCAGTATGATCCATATTAGAAGCAATAACCGGGATGCCATGCCATGTTGTCTGTGTATGCTTGAATTTAAATTCACGTTCCAGGGATACATCTGCACGGGTTTTCAGGACACTTCTCTTGGGACGGATCAAAACATCACGAAAATCCAGTTTAACATCGTATTCGATACGCATGAGCTTCCTCTTCTATTGGTCTTCTTCGGACAATCCAATTCTAGACTTTACTTGACGGGAATAAAACAGAAATAACAGATCACGCCGCAGGTTGACGCGAGACTTCGGCCTTCCGCAGCAATGCATAATAAAAGCCATCCATATGATGCATTCCGGGAAGGATCTGGCGTCCGATCTCAACCGGCAATCCCCATGATACCTTCAGCTGTTCTTCCTGTGCGTCAGAATGAGAGGCAAAAAAGCGCTTGAGCACGTGAACATTTTCCTCAGGGAAAATAGAACAGGTAACATACAAAAACAAACCGCCCGGCTTTAACAATGGCCACAGCGAGTCCAGCAAATATGCTTGCTCACCGGCAAGCCGCCTGATGTCCTCGGGCTGGCGCAGCAATTTGATGTCTGGGTGACGACGCACGACGCCGCTCGCCGAGCAAGGTGCATCCAGCAGTATGCGGTCGAATAATTGCCCATCCCACCAATTCTCTACATCTCCCGCATCATGACAGATGCATTTGGCGCTCAGTTTCAGGCGCGCAAGATTTTCCTTGATGGCCACCATGCGTAACTTGTCTTTTTCAACCGCTGTCACCGCCGACAGGCCAGGTTCGATCTCGAGCAGATGTGTCAGTTTGCCGCCTGGCGCAGCGCATGCATCGAGGACATATTGTTTCGCTTCCAGATCCAGTAACTCGGCGGCAAGCTGCGCAGCGCCATCCTGTACCGAGACATCGCCGGCGGAAAATCCTGGAAGTTCCGCCGTTGATACCGGTGTTTCCAGAATGATGCCGGAATGTGTTTCCGGAATACTATGTGCCTTGTGATTCAACAACCGGAGCGTTTCCATGTATTTGTCACGCGCCAGGTGCTGCTGATTGACACGCAATGAAAATGGCGGATGGGCATTGTTCGCCTCCAGAATTTCCTGCCAATGATCCGGCCAGGCTTTTTTAATGGCATTGATCCACCACTCAGGATGAGCATAGCGCGCTTCCGCATCATCTTGAACTTCCTGTTCAATTGTTTCCCGTTGCCGCAAATATCCTCTCAGAACAGCGTTTGTTAAACCGCGAGCCCAGCTTTTTTTGAGTTTGTCCGTTGCATTGACTGTTTCAGTAACCGCAGCATATTCAGGAATACGCATGGCCATTAATTGATATAACCCCACCAATAGCAATGCGTGCACGTCACTGTCTTTTGCCTTCATTGGCTTGGTAAGTAAATGACTCAATATGACATCAAGCCTGGTGTAATAACGGCAAACCCCATAACAAACCGCCTGTACGAAAGCGCGGTCTCGCGCATCGGTGATGGTTCTCAAGGCTGAATCGAGACAATCGGATAAGGAACGCCCTTCAGTGACTTCATTGATGATACGTGCTGCAATCAGGCGTAAATGGCCAGAACTCATTACAATCCTCTGCTCATATCAAGTGTTGGCCTGGAATGAGTTTGTCGTGATGCGCATTATAGAAATCCGCGGCCGGCATCGCCCTGCCTCCAGGCAGCTGGACCTTTAACAGCCTCAAGACTCCTTCGCCTGCGGCAATATCTATTCCTTCACGGGATGCGCGCACGATGGTGCGTGCCTCAAGATTATGCACTTCCTGCAATGCCTTCGCCATCCACACTCGCAGGTTTTGTCCGTTCCAGGTTGTATAAGCAACCGGCCAGGGATTAAATGCCCGTACCTCGTGTTCCAATCTGACAGCAGGCCTCGTCCAGTCTAGCAACGCCTCTTCCTTACTGATTTTTTGCGCATAAGTCGCAAGCGTGTTGTCTTGCGGTATCGGCTTGATCTTGTCTTGCGCCAGCAAATCCAGTGTTTCGATCAATGCTTCTGCTCCCACTACCGCCAGTTTGTCATGTAATGTCTGCGACGTATCATCCGGCGCCAGCGGATATTCACGCTGCAAAAGAATCGGACCAGTATCCAGTCCCGCGTCCATTTGCATGATGGTCACACCAGTTTTACTGTCGCCAGCATAAATGGTGCGCTGAATAGGTGCCGCACCGCGCCAGCGCGGCAGCAAGGAAGGATGGATATTCACACAACCTAGCCGCGGTGCATTCAATATGGCGGCCGGCAGCAACAAGCCATAGGCAGCAACAACCATCACATCCGCACCCAAACCGGCAAGCAGCGCCTGCCCGCTTTCATCTTTCAGCGAAGCTGGTTGATAGATTGACAGGTTATGTTTGAGCGCCAGTTCTTTCACCGGACTCGGTGTCAGCTTCAATCCTCTGCCAGCAGGCTTATCTGGCTGGGTATAAACTGCAATGACTTGATGTGAGGAATGAAGCAATGCTTCCAGTGCAACAACAGCAAACGCGGGCGTTCCCGCGAAAATAATTTTTAATGATGGTGATGCCACTGATTATTCTCTACGTTCAGATTTTTCAATTTTCTTTCGAATGCGTTCCAGTTTCAGGCGTGAGAGATGATCAATAAACAAGACACCATTCAAATGATCAATTTCATGCTGAATGCAAACAGCCATCAAGCCTTCCGCATCCAGTTCGAATGTTTTTCCATCGAGATCCATACCGCGAAGACGCACTTTTAACGCGCGCTCGACCTTGTCGTATGCGCCACCCCCGACGGACAAACATCCTTCGGCTTCATACTGTATGCCTTCCTTACTGATAATTTCCGGATTGAGAACGCAAACGCGCTGATCATGGTTTTCTGAAACATCCATGGTAAATATCTGTTGATGGATATTCACCTGTGTCCCCGCCAATCCAACGCCATGACTTGCATACATGGTTTCATACATGTCATCAACAATACGGCGCAAGTCGTCATCAATTCTGGTGACTGGCTGCGCCTTGATACGTAAACGAGGATCCGGATATTTAAGAATCTCTAATAACGCCATGATAATTGCCCATCAAAAAAATGGAAAGCATCATATCATATTTTATCGTCAACCGTGCCATCTCGAACAGACCTTGTCGTTTATATTTTTATTTTATTGAAAAATATGAATATTTTACGACAGCCTGATGTAAAACAACCCATCACATCTGGCGCAACTCAATTTGTTGTGCGAGCCCATCCCGGTATTTCTGCAACGCTTCGCTTGGCTCGCCTAGCTGCTCCAGCAATTTTCCATATTCAAGTGATGCTTCAACACTCGGTCCCTGTGCGAGACATTTCGCAAAATAATCTCTGGCTTTGCCCCACAGCTGCAAACGCACACATAATTTACCGAGGATATATAATAATTCAGGTTTTTGACCATACATTTTCACCCAGGCGCCGACGATGACCAATTGCCGGTTCAGATTACTGAATGAAAGCGTTCCGTACAGCTTTGCCAAATCCGGGTGCCAGGTATTTTTCAGCGTCTTGCGTATCAACTCTTCCATTTCCCTGGTTGTTTCTGTGCCAGTGACTGGTGCATGACGCGCCAACTGGGTGACATAGGCGCACACCACATCAGGATTCTTTCGCAAGTACCGCGGCACCTGGCTCCAGATCGTCCTGATATCACTTAAACGTTTACCGGAAGCGGCACGAAAGAGTTCGCAATAGATATTTTTTTCGAAATGCTGGTATTCATCCGTAGTCAGCATTTTTGCCTTGCGCATGGGCGGCAGTAAATCCTGAAGACTTTTCCAGTCGGACAAATGCACATACACTTTTTCCAGCAGCAACAAGACGCGGGGATGGCGCGGATAAGATTGCCGCAAGTGATTTAATGTTGCCGCTGCTTGCTCAAACTGCCTTTGCTTTAATTCCATGCTTGCCTGGGTCAGGCCAATGGCGAGGTTCGCCTTGGGCGCAACCTGGTATGCCTTTTGGATATAACTGTCGCGCCGTTCATAGGCGTTCTGCTCATGAGCAGCCTTGGCGGCAGCCAGATAATTGATTAAGGGTTCGAATGACTGATTGACTCCTGCCAGTGAAAATCGTTCGGCCTTTTTCCAGCGCCCTTCAATCAGGCAGGATAATCCTTGCTGGGTTTTGCTGTAAGACTGATGCTCACGGCGAACATGCAGCCAGTTTTTGATGCGAAACCATAAAAATCCCAGCTTATCGATGCTGTCTATCAACAGATAGAACAGAACGAGAAACACAACGGTGCATAATAGTGCAAACCATAAGGGCATTTGCACCATCCATGGCTGATACACCACCAGAAGAAATCCTGGATGACGCACAACTTCCAGCCCAAACCAGACTGACGCTATCAGAAATATTAAGAATATGATTAAACGCCACATGAGCGCCTCCTATTGCGTCGCGTTCGTCTGTGCAGCTTGCGCAAAATAATTATCAAAAAGCTGCAGCGTGTTGGAGAGATTGATCACGGATGGCGCGACATTCACTTTACGCAGTTCATCGAGATTCTGCAGCATTGACCTGGTTTCCTGTGCATCCTTGGCAAAATACGTTTGCACCCATGACGAAACATTTGTCAGGCTTGCCTGGTATACATCGGCATTTCGATGCAACAAGGCCCATATTGCGCTTTCCAGCTGCGCATGAAGATTCTGGTACAAGAATATTTTTTCATCGGGCATCACCAGTGGTAATGCACTTGAATTGTTATATCTGACAATGACAATTTTACTTAATACCTGGCGCGAGTATTCAATGCCAGCCTTCCACCAGGGCAGCCCGGATGGAATAGCTGCTGCACTCTGCTTTTCATCCGCCTTCAATGGGCTGACCGGTAACGGCAATTGATCCAGCTGATGATTGATGGCTGACAGGCGGTTAAACAGGGAAGTCACATCCACCTGGGGCAATGCCTGGAGGCTGACAAGATCACTCGCCAGTGACTTGCGTATCTCATTCAGGTTCTCATCCTGCACACCCTGCATTACCTTGTCTGCCTGCTGCAAAAGCAGGACTGCTGTATTGATATCATGAGAAAACTGCAGATGATCTTCCGCCAGTTTGGCAAGATACTGGGCCTCGGCAACATGCCATTTATTCAAATCTCCTTTTTGTGCCGCACGCCATTCTGCCATGACTTGCTCCTGCTGCGCGGCAAGATCCTGGGATTTTTGCGCAATCTGCTGCATATCGCCGATTGATTTCTGCAAAGCAGCGATGCTGCCCTGATTGTCTGCTGCGCGTCGTTGCAGCTCATTCACGCTTTCCGCAAGCCCGAGACTTGCTTGTGATAATTGAAAATAGCCATATCCAAATGCGCACACAAAGATAACAATGGCAATCGTTGAAAATAGAATTCCTATATTGGCCCAATTAGCAGGACGCTTATCTGATTGCTTTTCTTCAGCTGCATTTTGATCTGTCATGGTAAACTCCATTCAACTTGCTGCGGGGCATACGTTATTCAATGTCTTGATCATCCATCGCCAAGGCCCTCGCGGCTTGCCCCGAGGGGTGCATTATCGGTGGTCATTCCTGTTTCGGCACACGTCCAAAATGGCTGCCATACTGGGATTGGGAGTTACCCATATTGTCTGAAAACCCAAATTATGCGCAAGCGATTTTATTCGCTCACTCATGACAATAACGGGAATATCTTTTATATACGGCCAGCCGGCTTCACCCAGCAATATTTTTAAATTTCTCACACCTTCATAAGACGTACAAATAATTATATCGATTATGCGTTTTTCCAGTAAATTTAGACATGGATCAACATCAATTTTGGGTAAAGTTCGCTCATAAGCAATAACAGGCAGGATACAAGCGCCCCGCCTGGCCAATTCCACATCCAGCAATTCCCGTCCGCCCACACCGCGAATGATAGCAATTTTTTTACCCGAGACCGCCTTCAGTTCTTCCATTTCCAGCAGCCCCTGGCTGCTCCATTCAGATTCTGGCTGCAGTGTCACATTGTAACCCGCATCACGCAGGGCTTTTGCCGTCCCGGCACCGACTGCTGCAAATTGCACCGACTCCGGAAATTGCGGCCAGGTTTTACGAATAGAGGCAATACTGGAATATACCGCCTGAGGACTGATAAAAATCAGCAAATCCTGCTTTCCAAGTGCATTGATTGATTCCTGAAAGGTTTCCTGATCCGGAGGAGGCGCAAAGGCAATGGTCGGAAAACTGACAGGATAACCGCCTTCAGCGGCAATAAGACGGCATAATTCTGCGCCTTGCGGTTCAGGACGCGTCACCAATATGTGGAGGCCTTGCAAATCATTCATCATCGTTCAGATAACTCACCGTCTCGGTAGACAAATGCTGTCTAACATACAGCCGCTACTGAAACTCTTTCAAAATTTTTTCAGCGCCTTGCTGCAACAATTCGTCCGCCACGCGTGTCCCGATTGTTTCAGCATGGAGAGGATCACCTTCCAGTCTGGAGCGCAATATCCGCATGCCATCCTGGCTTGCAACCAGCCCGCGCAGCTTTAAAACGCCATGATGAATTTCAGCGTAGGCCGCGACCGGGACCTTGCATCCCCCGCCAAGACGTCTGCAGAGTGCGCGCTCAGCAGTCACACATTGACTGGTGATAACATCGTTAAGCGGCGAAATCAGGTTGATAATCGCCTTATCATCCTCTCGGCATTCTATTCCCAATGCACCCTGTCCTGCTGCCGGCAAAGACTCCTCGACCGGCAAATAAGAGCGGATTCTTGCACCCAGATTCATGCGGCGCAACCCTGCTGCGGCGAGAATAATGGCATCAAAATCGCCCTTATCAAGCCGATTCAGCCGTGTATTAATATTACCGCGCAAATTGCGAAACTCGAGATCCGGCCTGATGGCTCGCAATTGTGTCTGCCTGCGCAAACTGGATGTTCCTAATGACGAACCGCTAGGCATTTGCGCCAGTGATTCATATTGATTGGAAACAAATACATCTCGCGGCTCTTCCCGCTTGCCTATCACCGGTAAAATCATCCCCGACGGCAATTCCATTGGCACGTCTTTCATGGAATGCACTGCCATATCAGCGCGTCCATCCAGCAAGGCTTCTTCCAGTTCCTTGACAAACAGTCCTTTTCCGCCGATTTCAGTCAGGGTGACATCCAACCGCTTGTCTGCCTGTGTTGTGATGCCGAGAAATTCTACCGAAAGATGCGGGTGATGCTGGATTAACAACGTTTTGATCATCTCTGTTTGCGCCAGAGCCAACGGACTTTCACGCGTTGCAATTACAATGTGTCGTTTGGTCATATAAGTGCCAGTCTTGCCTTTTTATGAAATTCTAACCATAGTGTTTATCAGACAGGATTTTAGCCTGATACATCATCTATTGGAAATTGATCATGTCAGAATTATTGCAAAAAAAATACTCTATCGATATTTGTCAAAAGCTTTATGAGAAAAATACGCTGGATGGAGCGTTGGCTGTTTATCAGACGACGCGTTTTGGCACCATATTCACGATTAATGAAGAAATTGTCATTTCCGAACACGATGGATTTTTTTATCATGAAATGATTTCACACCCTGCGCTGTTTACACATCCTTCCCCAAAAAAAATTGCAGTTATCGGACATTGTTATGGCATTCTTCAGGAAGTGTTAAAACACACGACCGTCAGCGAAGTCTGGTGCATCACTGAAAATGATGCGGCGGACGAAATTATTTCACAGTATTTTTCCGATCTATACGCAACAAGGAATGATCACAGAGTCAAATATCATTTCCTGAGTCCCGCACAATGGCTGGACGAATGCGGACAGGCTTCTTTTGACATCATTATTCAAGGATTGCCAGCACACGGCTTTTTGCAGGAACATTATCACAAATACTTCCATGCGCTCGGTGAAAAAGGCATCCTGGTGCAATCCTGCCAAACTGCCTTGCTGCACATGGATACGCTGAAACCCGTATTCCATAACATTCAGCAGGCAGGATTTGACGACTGGCAAACGCTCAACTTTCCCCAACCCAGTTATCCCGCGGGATGGCGGACAGTGATAATGGCAATCAAACATATGCCGGAGAGGCGCATACGCGAAAAAGACATTTATAACCGCACGTTCAAAACACGCTACTACAATTATGATACGCACAAGGCCGCTCTCGCGCTGCCTGAGTTCATGCGTGAAGCATGGCTGATCAACGAGTAAGTGGATGGACATGCTGGTGTTTAACAACACGCCATGTTCCATCCGGTGCTGCGTGCATTTCAAACTGGAAGCAGGCGGCTGCGTTCGTTCAGTTGTTCTTCCCTATCCTCGTTCGGCAAACTGCCATACGTTCTTAACAACGCAGTGGTGCCAAGTGTGCCCGCTGTCAGCAGCAACAAGGTCGCAATCACAGCCTGATGACTAACACCTGTCACGTCGGATTTCATCATCGCATCGAGTGAATCACCAAGGTAATGACTCAATACGCAAAGCGCGGTGTAACTCAGCCCTACGGATCCCGTCAGAACACTGCTGATTGTAGTCTTTGGATAATGAGTGACCGCACGCTTGAAAAACGAGAACAATGAAAAGTGCTGCGCTGGCATATCGCCCAGGGAAGCAATTTTCTCTGCCAACTCTTCCTTGTCATCAAGATGCGTCAGCGCTTTAGTAACTGGCTCACTCTCGATGAGATGTTCAGACTTGTCTTTGACGTCGTTTTCGTGTTCTTTTTTTGCAATTTCCTGTTCACTTGCGTTCCGAAACAGGCTTAATTCCCTGTTTGTTTCCAGAAGTCCCTGAATGAATTCTGCATTATCTTCGCCGCCGGTTTTTTTTGCACCTATCAAGATAAGGGTTTGGAAAATCCCTGTGGATAACGATGAAACAATCTGGTCAGCACCTTTGGGCATGACATCGGCAAATAAAAAATCCAGCGCCGCTTCGCAAGCCAGGCGAATTTTACCGAACTCTTCCTGGTTTTTATTTTTGCCGTATTCATTATGAAAACCGACAACTGAATTGACAAACGCCTGAAATTTTTCTCTGACAACATGACTCGACCATGGCATAAATAACCCCTCTCTTGACAGTTAATCAATTAATAACCGCCGATGTATACCACATGCCGGATCAAAATCAAATTTCCAGGCTGAGCGCGCTCTACTTTGCCCGACTCGGGCAGTCATGTGCTTTTTTCGTCCGATATCAATGATATTCGCGCCTAGTGACCTCATGAAGGTAATAGGTATATAATACGTGGAACCAAAGAAACGGATTCCAGGTATGACAAAAGCCAACTTTCTAAAAAATCTGACCGCTCAATTAACGGATGCACTACCATCTCACGTAGGCGCTCTCAAAAAAGATTTTGAAAAAAACTGTCATGCCATACTTGCAAAAGCTTTTGCAAAATTTGATCTGGTCACGCGCGAAGAATTCGACACACAAACCAAAGTCCTGGGGCGGACACGCAAAAAACTCGAAGAACTTGAAGAACATATCAAGTCATTGGAAACATTGTTAAAAGGCAAACATCACAAATAATCATCACGCTAATCCGTGTCTATGCCAGAAAAAAAATTAAATTCATTCACTCAAAACGATTATGAGGTCATCCAGCGTGACATCCCTTATCAGGGCGTTTTCCGGATGGCTCGTTATACGCTGCGCTATCGCCTTTTTAATGGCGACTGGAGTGGTACAATCACGCGTGAAGTGATGGAACGCAAATCAGCGGCCGGCATCCTGCCCTATGATCCCGTTCTTGATCATGTTGTTCTGATAGAGCAATTCCGCCCGGGAGCCATTACTCATCCACACAGTCCCTGGCTGCTCGAAATCGTCGCAGGCGTCATCGACATGGATGAAAAGCCTGTCGATGTCGCACTTCGTGAAGCAGACGAGGAAGCGGGCTGTGAAGTGCTGGATATTTACCCTATTTGCGAGTATTTTGTCAGCCCCGGTGGATCGAATGAATTTTTATGGCTTTTTTGCGGCCGAGTTGATGCAAGTCATGCGGGAGGGATTCATGGCCTGGCGCATGAGAACGAAGATATCCGTGCATTCTCGCTGCCGTCAGACGAGGCATTCAAACTTTTACAGAATGGCAAGATCAAAACTTCACCGGCTATCATTTCATTACAATGGCTACAGTTAAATCGGGAACGGCTTAAACAATTATGGCAGACAAAATAACACCCAAATCTTCAAAGGTAAAACCGGCCTATACCGCAGAAGCAATTGAAGTATTAAGCGGTCTTGAACCGGTGCGCCGCCGGCCTGGCATGTACACAGATACGACCAATCCTAATCATCTTGCCCATGAAGTCATTGATAACAGTGTCGATGAGGCATTAGAGGGATTTGCAAAACGCATCGATGTCATACTCCACAAGGATGGCTCTCTTGAAGTTGTTGATAATGGCCGCGGCATGCCAGTGGATATTCATCCAGAGGAAAAAGTTTCTGGTGTCGAACTGATTCTCACCCGTCTGCATAGCGGTGCAAAATTTTCGAATAATCAATATCGTTTTTCCGGCGGTTTGCACGGTGTCGGCGTTTCTGTTGTCAACGCGCTCTCAAAAAAACTTGAAGTCACGATCAGGCGCAATGGCAATGTATATTCTATGAAATTCGCGCATGGGGAAAAAAGTACTGACTTGCAGTTACTTGGCAAGGCGAACAAGGGTGAATCAGGAACCAGTGTCCGTTTCTGGCCTGAGGAAAAATATTTTGATTCCGCACGCTTTTCCCTGAACAAATTAAAGCATACCTTGCGTGCCAAGGCAGTGCTCTGCCCTGGCTTGCATGTCACCTATACCGATGCTGTGTCCAATGAAACTGAAGAATGGTATTACGAAAATGGATTGAGCCATTATCTGCAGGAAGCCATTGGCAGCGCTGAACGAATTCCTGATGAACCTTTTCTTGGCTCATTTGCCAGCGAGCGCGAGGCAGTTGACTGGGCAGTCACCTGGCTGCCGGATGACGGCAATGTCGTTGCCGAGAGCTATGTTAACCTGATCCCGACTCCGCTAGGCGGCACGCATGTGTCGGGATTCCGCACCGGACTCTCGGAAGCATTACGCGAATTTTGTGAATTCCGCAATTTGTTGCCGCGCGGCATCAAATTAACGGCAGATGATATATGGGAGCAATGCGCGCATATCGTTTCCGTCAAGTTACATGATCCGCAATTTGCCGGTCAGACCAAAGAGCGGCTGTCATCGCGCGAATGTTCAACCTTTGTTTCCGGCGTAGTAAAAGACGCATTTAGCCTCTGGCTCAATCAGCATGTCGCCATGGGTGAAGCATTAGCCAATCTCGCCATTGTCAATGCGCAAAAACGCCTGAAGGCAGCGCAAGCTGTCGCGCGCAAAAAAGTCACCGCAGGTCCTGCTCTGCCCGGCAAGTTAATTGACTGCACACTGCAGGATGTCAAGCGCAGCGAGCTGTTTCTGGTCGAAGGCGATTCAGCAGGCGGCTCGGCAAAACAGGCTCGCGATCGCGAATTCCAGGCTGTCATGCCCTTGCGTGGAAAAATTCTTAATACCTGGGAAGTGGATTCCGGTGAGATTTTATCTTCACAGGAAATTCATGATATTTCCGTTGCCATCGGTGTCGATCCGGGCTCAACCGACTTGTCTGGATTACGCTACGGCAAAATCTGCATACTTGCAGACGCTGATTCAGATGGAAATCATATTGCTACCTTGCTCTGCGCCTTGTTCGTTAAACACTTTCGTCCACTGGTAGCGGCGGGACACATTTTCATCTCCATGCCGCCGCTCTTTCGCGTCGATCACGGAAAGGAAATTTACTACGCCCTGGATGAAGCCGAAAAGCAGGGAATACTCGACCGTATCAGCGCCGAATACAAAGAAAAGAAGCCCAAAGTAAATGTGATTCGATTTAAAGGATTGGGCGAAATGAACCCGATGCAATTACGTGAAACAACTATGGATCCCGAGACACGCCGGTTAATGCAGCTCACGATCAAGGAAAAGGATGATACGGATGAAATGCTTGATATGCTCCTCGCAAAAAAGCGGGCATCTGATCGCAAGGCTTGGCTGGAGCAAAAAGGCAATCTGGCGGATGTGTGATGACGGAATCGTCATTGCAATCTACCACAGGATGCGCGGCAACCCAACCAGCAACATGATTTCGCGATGACACTAACAAAGATATAAAGGTAACCCATGGCAACAGCAAATAACATTGAACATATTGCGCTGCGAGAGTACGCAGAAAAAGCCTATCTCGACTATTCCATGTATGTCATTTTGGATCGCGCCCTGCCGCATATCGGTGATGGATTGAAACCAGTCCAGCGCCGCATCATTTATGCCATGTCCGAACTGGGATTAAAATCGGTTTCCAAATTCAAAAAGTCAGCGCGCACGGTTGGCGATGTGCTCGGTAAATTCCATCCGCATGGTGACATGGCATGTTATGAAGCACTTGTCCTGATGGCGCAGCCGTTTTCCTATCGTTATCCATTGATTGAAGGTCAAGGAAATTTCGGCTCTCCCGATGATCCGAAATCGTTTGCTGCCATGCGCTACACCGAATCCCGCCTGTCAGCATACGCTGACAGCCTGCTCGCTGAGCTAGAGGAAGGCACCGTTGACTGGGTTCCCAATTTTGATGGCACTTTACGCGAACCCGCCTTGCTGCCAGCCCGTCTGCCCAATGTTCTGTTAAATGGAACAACCGGCATCGCGGTGGGTATGGCGACGGATATTCCGCCGCACAACCTGCGCGAGCTTGTCAACGCACTTATTCATATTCTCGATAATCCCGATGCCACCCCGGGTGACATATTCAAGCATGTCCCTGGTCCGGATTATCCAACCGAAGCCGAGATCATCACGCCCAAATCTGAAATCCGTGACATTTACCGTACCGGCAATGGCGCCATCCGCATGCGCGCTGTGTATACCCAGGAAGAGGATGAAATTGTCATTACTGCACTGCCCTATCAGGTTTCAGGAGCAAAAATCCTGGAGCAGATTGCCCAGCAAATGCAGGATAAAAAACTTCCGCTTGTTTCCGACTTGCGTGATGAATCCGATCACGAAAATCCGACCCGGCTGGTGATTGTCCCAAGATCAAACCGTGTCGATATTGCCGCACTCATGGATCACCTGTTTGCAACTACTGACCTGGAGCGCAGTTATCGCGTGAATTTAAACATGATAGGACTGAATGGACGTCCACAAGTTAAAGGCCTGGTACAGATTTTAAATGAGTGGCTGGAATATCGTATCGCGACAGTCAAACGCCGTCTCAACCATCGTCTTGATGCCATCAACCATCGTTTGCATATCCTCGAAGGATTGATCATCGTCTATCTGAATCTGGATGAAATCATCCGCATTATTCGCAAGGAAGATGAGCCCAAACCAGTCCTGATGAAACGCTACAAGCTCAGCGAGGAACAGGCTGATGCGATTCTTGACACCAAATTGCGTCATTTGGCCAAACTCGAAGAAATGCAGATCCGTCGCGAACAGGATACATTGTCGAAAGAACGGGATGAAATTGAAAAAACACTGGCTTCATCTGCGCGCATGAAAAAACTGATCCGCCAGGAACTATCTGTCAGCGCTGAAAAATATGGCGACAAACGTAAATCGCCCATTATTGAGCGCAAGGAAGCGCAGGCAATGAAGGAGACCGAAATACTTCCAACCGAGCCGCTTACCGTTATTTTATCAAGCAAGGGCTGGGTACGCGCTGCAAAAGGACACGAAATTGATCCGACCAGTTTAAGTTACAAAGCTGGAGACGAGTTCCTGTCATCAGCGGCGGGACGCAGCAACCAACCTGCTGTATTCCTGGATTCAACAGGCCGTGCCTATTCATTGCCGGCGCATACGCTGCCATCCGCGCGCGGACAGGGAGAGCCATTGACCGGAAAACTCAATCCCCCTCCCGGCGCTGAATTTATAGGATCTCTGTTTGGTGAGCCAGAACAATTATACGTACTTGCATCAGACGCAGGTTATGGATTCATTGTCAAACTAGCCGATTTGTACGGGAAAAACCGTGCGGGCAAAGCTGTTTTGTCTCCACCAAAAGGATCGCGTGCACTCACTCCGAAACTCATCACAGACATCGAGAAAGAGTATGTCGCCATCGTTTCCAATATAGGCAATCTCCTGATATTCCCTCTCAAGGAATTGCCCGCATTGGCAAAAGGGAAAGGCAATAAAATGATAAGTATTCCGGGCAGCAAGGTCGTCTCTCGCGAAGAATTCGTCAAGGATATCGCCATTGTGAATGAAAAGCAGAATATCCTCATCATCGGTGAAGGAAAGCCTTTCACGTTAAAACCCAGTGACTGGAAAAATTTTATCGGTGCCCGCGCTCACAGAGGCCATAAACTGCCTCGAGGCTGCCGCAGCGTTGGCAAGTTAAGAGTAGAGAATACCGGATAATATTCGACCGGAGCAACAAACCCGATTTGCCAGCCGGCAAGGTGCAGGCTGGCAATGATCACAAGATGCTGTTTTCCTCAATATCAGGTCGATGATGTCAATGATATTTTCTTATCCTGCCTGTCTTGATCCAGCAACGTTATAACTGGCATTGATTCAGGCCCACCTTGTGGCGTAAACACCGTGGTAAATTGCATAAGCGCCTCTACAGTACCATTGTTTTCGCTGGATTTAGACCTTGAAGCAGTCCATTTCGATGGCGGCAATTTAGGCGGTTTTCGCGGCTCTACTCTTGCTTGAGCTTCACCGTTCTCTTTAACTCCATCCGACCTGACAGATGATAATTCCGTCTGTATCCCGGAATGGTCAACCTGCCTGACTGGTATTCCCTTGCATGATAACGCTTGCTCCAGGAAGTCCTTTTTGGCGTCATCCATTTTTGATTTGGAATCAGAATCCGGTTTTTGAGGCAATACTGGCTCTGCGACCATTTCCCGTGGAACGATCTTTGTGCTCATTCGCCTGAAAAGATCCATAAAAGCGGGGTTTTGTGTCTCGGGAGCACGCAATTTCATATCCTTGAATGCAACTCGCGGCTTCTTTTGGGGCTCTGTTTTTGTTTCTTCTACCTGTACAGCCGTAGCTGAGGATTCACTGCCGGATAATTTCGAGGCGGCAGTATTATCGATTTCGTTAACGATGTCCTTCAATGCCCTTGCATCATTTATTTGCGCACGCGATCCATCATTGTAAAGCGCTTTGAGGGATCCGCGATCCAGAGATTTCGATTTTTCCTGCATTTCCTTGTTTTGCCTTACTTCCATCTGGATTTTAAAATGTGTTTCGAGGAAGGATTTCAAATTTCCATCCCGGGATTTTTCCCTGACACTGCACTCCATTTGCACTTCTTTTCTTCTGGCTTCCTTTTCCGCTTCCATTCGTTCCTGTTCACGCTTTCTTTCCTCTTCTTCCTTTTTTGCCTGTTCTTCCTGCTCCTTTGTAAGCGGAACCATTGCCATCACGCCATTTAATGTTTTGCCTGCAAGAGCGATCTTGGCCTTTGCAAGTTGTCCGCGCATTTTTTCCAGTTCTTCCTTCTTACGCTTGATTTCATCTTTCTCCTTGAGATAAGTCCAGACTGCCGCTTCACCAACTTTTTTTGCTTCCTGCATGATCGTTTCAATTTCCTCTATTGAGAGTGTTTTGATGTCGAATTCAGGGTTTAAAAGCAACAGTTTTTGCCTCGCCGATTCAAGTTCGGATTCACGTTCCTGCTTTAATTCATTGAGTTTACGCAATTCATTTTCACGCTCGACTTTTTCCTGCTCTATGTCTTTCAACTTGACCTGAAAATCCTTCAACATATCCTGCTGCGTATTTTCAGTCTTGATAATTTCCGCGTCGGTTGTTTTCTGTTTCTGTTTAAGCACAGTTAACTGTTTTTCACTCTCGATCAATTCTTCCTGTTTACGGAGAAGATCAAGCTGCAAATTCAGTATTTCCCTTTCTTTTCTTAGTTTTTCCTGGTTGATCTGATCGAGTTTTAATTCTTCTTCCTTGAGTTTATTCTCTGCCTGGATGCGATGCTCAATCGCCTCAAGCAATAAGTCTCTTAATATGATTCGTTCTCTTTCGATAAGAATGAAATTGGGATTATAACCATGCAGTTTTTTTATCAGACGTTCCAATAATTTGGTGTTCGCCGACGTATCCTCCCAACCGCCTTCCTTTAATAATTCAACAACTGCTTCCATCGTGGTTTTGGGTTTTGAGACCTCGACTTGAGCAGTAGAGCCGGGTGAGCTTTCCGTCGTTGTACTGGTTTTGGATGCGTGATTTTCGGCGTAATTTGCCGGCGTTTCCGGTTTGACATCCCGATTAGCATTCCTGAATTCTTCTATGGTGCTATCGATTTTAGATACTCTGGCCCTGGAGTAAAAAATAAACCAGAACCATGAATCCCTGGGCGCGCCGTATTCCTTCCGGACCTCTGACATTATGGAGAGAAATTCAGTCTGATTGACGTGTCTGATGTAATAAGCCAGATCGTACGCTGTCTGTTCCAGGTTTTTAATAGGGTCGCGAAGCCGGGATTCAGCCATGAGTGCTCCTCCGTGAGTATAATAAAAATGTATTTAGTTGACCGGATTATTAATTCGAATTCTTCTTCGTAATAATTAAGTCGTTCCGTCATTATGTGACTATCAGCCCTTGATATTCAATAAGTATAAACACCTAAAAGCTATTGAAAAAACAGCGTTTTCTTAAGGAAACCTTAAATAACGCGCTGCAACGTGCAGCCTGTGAGATTGACACCTCATATTCCAATGTGTAAGTTGGCGCTCATACCAACCAGCACCATTTAGGCAAGTGATCATGTATAGCAGGCGGAATTTCAAAAACTCTGAGAAGCTTGACACCATCGCGTTATATACGATGCTGGCGTTTATGCTGACAGTTGTCGTGTTTGTTATTTATGCGCATCTTAAAAAACACCTCAGAAAAAACCGATCCAGAGCAACTCGCATACCGTCGTATTCGTCTGTCAAAATTGCGTCCGAAAAACAGCCACAATCAACCCAGTCGGCCAACTCCTTCAAACAGACAGCCTCTTCCGGCAGCGTTAATCTGAGGATGGAAACGCCATTATCACCGTCGTTCGCGATTGATATGCTCACAGAACACGGTCGTTCAAAAAAAACAAAAATCCGGCGAAGCGACAGCAATAAAAAATCGACCGCTTACGTTCAGGACTTAATCAGAATGCGCACCAGTTATAAAACCAGCCGCGAAAAAGAAATAGACAAAGAAACAAAAAAAGAAGAAGAAAAAAAATTACAGCATAAACTCGAATGGCAGGCTGAATTGCAAAAGAGAAAACTTCAATTGTCCTTGGTTTTACGGTCTTCTGAATTTCAGCAAGAACCGAAGGATGAAAAGCTTGAAACTGAAGCGACGCCATCCTCATCGGAATCAGCAATGATTCCTGCAAGATCCGTGGTTCGCGAAGCCAAGCTGAAATTACACGAAAATGCCAAATATTTATTAGACTTTTCATACCTTCAGCATGTAAATAGCCAGGATAAAATGACTTCCGATTTTATCATGACGCTTGCGTTTGTTTATCGCTATCATCTATATAATCTTGCCCGTCGTATTCTATACGATGCAAACGATAATAATTCCAACAAGGCGGTCAAATTACGAACCCTGATTGTTCATGCGACCAACAAGATCAATATTTCCTCCAGCGTTATTCTAGAAACACAAAAGCGGTTGCGGGATTTTGTTTCAGCCGAAGTCGCACACCTGACCCAGCGTTTTAGTTATATCTGGCAAGGATCTGATCGAACAATTCAGGAACTCGTAAAATTATCAGGCAACCCCATCAGTCATTTTACATTTGAAACCATGGACACTCTCCCCCTGTCCAGAATGTTTTATCAGAGTGAAAAGACATTCTCAGATTCATCCGATTCTCCAACAAACATTTCCATAATAAATTTATATGCCTGGATGAAACAAAAAGTTATCCCGTTCATTAACTTTCTTAATGAAATGTCGACAGCTTGGGATCGCGACAATCCATCCAGCAGCAACAGTGAAAACAGATATCACGATGCAATAAAATTCATGATCATCATTCTGGGTAATTACTGTACCAGGTATAACCGCACTCGCGTTTCACATGCCTACTCGATGCTTGAACCGAAGAAAGATATCGCTATCGCAAAAATAACTGAATTCATGAGTCTGTGCCGTAAAGCGAGAAATTCGCTGGCACATGACATTTTTCAATTGGGCGCATCTGATTTATCCAACCTGCTTTTGCTGGCAAGCGAGATAGCCAGTGCGGCTGCTGTTCCCGAGATTGACAATCTGGATACGCTTTTGTCTCCTGGCAGCGGCCTTGCATCTGAAGCGTTGCCGCGTCTTAGCACCGTGTCGGAATTATTTGGCACTTCGTCTAACATGCAAACCCCCAGCCCCGACGCAAAGGCTGAATCTTCACCGGCGTTATTGAAAAAAAACAGCTGAACCGATTTTTCCATCTCTTCCGGCGGGACAACTTCTTATACGCTTCTTTTTTTAAGCCATCCAGCAATAAATGCCGGCATGCTTTTTCCGACCTTGTCGCTGATATAAATCCCGATATGGCCGCTGGGGAATATCTTTTGCGTATAATCATGTGATCCAGCATATTTTTTAAGGCAGCGGCTCGCGCTGACAGGAATAATTTCATCATCACGCGCCATGACGTTCAATACAGGAATAGTGAGGTTGGCGAGATTAACACGCTTTCCATTCGAATAATATTCTCCCTTTATCAACTTGTTCTGTTGATAAAACTGGGTGATTAACTCCTTGAATGATGCTCCGGTTTGATCTGGTGCATCATATAGCCATTTTTCGACACGCAAAAAACGATCCGTCTTTTCCCTGTCAGATAAGTTATCGATGAAACGTAAATATTTCTTGCCGACAAGTTCAAATGGGCGCAAGGAAATAAAGAAATTCGTCAGCCAATCGCCGGAAACATTGCCCGCTATATCAACCAATGCATCAACATCCAGATTTTTGAATATTTGACCTATCACATTCTCCCTGGTCTGAAAATCAATGGGAGCTGTCACCAATACCAGGTTTTTTATGGTCCCGAATAAAATTGAATAGCAGATGCAAATCAAGCCTCCCTGGCAAATACCCAGCAGGTTGATTTTTGGCTGCTGACTGCGTTCAATTATGTTTTCCACACAATGATGCAGGTATCTGGAAATATAGTCATTCAGGGAAATATGCTTGTCTTCAGCATCCGGATAGCCCCAATCCAGCAAATACACATCCATGCCATTCTGAAGCAGCCTTCCTATAAATGAGTTATCCGGGAACAAATCCAGAATTTCAGGCCGGTTGACTGTCGCAAACACCACCAGCAGGGGAACAGGATCCAGCTTTTCTGTTTTGGCCTTGTAATGATAGAGCTTTACCTTGTCATTCTGGAAAACCAGTTCTCTTGGATTGTATTCGTATTTGATGTCACGTATTCGCGCCACTTCCGCCATTCCAAGCGAAATCCTTTCCAGAAATTCGATATCGTCTAGCATATGAATTGTCTATCAGGAACGAATACGCAGGCTGTCATTTCGGCAGCGCCGATTTCCAAAAATGAATCGCCGCATTCATGAATTCACCATAAGCTTCCTGATAGGATTTGGAATGCATCGATTTTGAATAAACTTCATTACAGCAGTTCAACCATAAGTCATAAAGTTCACGGACACTTTTTACTGGCTGATTTTCCCTTGCCCGCTGCGTCCATTGCTGAACCAGCATGTCAGTTGCATCCATGCACATTTTCATCATCATTTTCCAGTAATTTTCGAATGCTTTCTGCTGCTCCCCAAGCTGCGCCGATTGCCATTGCTGTTTAAGAGAATCCAACCATTGGTTAACCAGTTTCATGTTCTCTTCCGGATTCGCGGACGCGCCAGGAGCAAACATTTCTTTAAGATTTTTTTCGGCGCTGTCATAAAACTCCCGGCTTTGCTTCATCCATAATTCATACCAACCGGTATCGAAATTGAATTTATCCTTGTTCTTGTCCTTGCTCATGCTCACTCTCTCCTGAATTGGATAATCAAGTTTTAAATAAGTTTCTGCCTCTCGGTCCTGTTATGTTCATTATCAAGAATCGCCAGCGCACATGCCACCGTACTTGAATAAATGTCATTGATACGGCTCATCAGAACCGGCACTCGGCTGCCAAGCAATAATCCCGCGCTGCGTGACTCAGCCAGGTATTCAAGCTGTTCGGCAAGAATATTGCCTGTTTCAACACTGGGCACAACCAGAATGTCGGCATCACCAATGACCGGCGATGCAATGCCTTTTGATTTCGCTACTTCTGCGGAAATCACATTGTCAAACGTGAGCGGCCCATCCAGGATGCCGCCGCGTATTTGGCCCCGCTCAGCCATTTTACAGAGACCGGCGGCATCAACCGTGGATTTCATCGTTGAACTGACATTATCCATACCGGCGAGGATGGCAACTTTTGGCGTCTCAATGCCAAGTGCTTTCGCAAAATCGATGGCATTCTGGGTGATGCCGCGCTTCACATCCAGATTGGGATCCATGTGCACAACAGGATCAGTGAGTATCAATGCCTTGTGATAGGTTGGCACATCGAGCACCATGACATAACTCATATGTCGTTCAGTCAAGAGTCCCTTATCCTGTTTTTGCATTACATGCAATAAATCTTCCTTGGTCACGCCGCCTCTTACCAGCATCCCGACTTCGCGATTTCGCGCAAGCGCAATTGCTTTTGCAGTCGCCGCATGGCTATGTTCAACATCGATAATTTCATACTGACTGATATCGATTCCTGCCTCATCGGCCGCATACACGATGCGGTCCTTTTTTCCAATCAGCACCGGGATGATATACCCCGAGAGCTGCGCATCGTGCACGGCTTCAATGATTTTCGCATGAACAGGGTGAATCACACCTGCCTTTAGCGGGCCGATGCTTTTAGCCTTGGTCAGATATGAGTCGAATAATGAATAGGGACGCCGCAAGGTAATTTCAGGCAATACCGCCTTAGGCCGGCGTATTTTTTTGGTGGGCGCGACAACTTCCGCTTGCCCTTCCATGACCACTTCATCCTTCTGGTTGCGCACTTCACAGGAAAATGTCACGCGTTTTTTTTCCGGATTTTTTTCCAGCGCGGTTACCTTGACCGTGAGTGTGTCGCCAATTGCAACAGGTTTTTTAAAACGTATTGTCTGGCCCACATAAATTGTACCAGGCCCTGGCAGCTGAGTGCCTAACACCGTTGAAATCAACGCGCCGCCCCACATGCCATGTCCAATAATTTTATGAAACATTTCACTTTGCGCATATTCAACATCGACATGAGCAGGATTGATATCGCCAGACATGATGGCGAATACCTGAATGTCTTTCTCCGTCAGCGTACGCGTGAGGCTGTCGGTGTCACCAACCTGGATCTCATCGAAAGTCCGGTTTTCCAAATATTCCATTGTTTCACTCTCATTCCATGATTATTTCATTCTACACGATTTTATCCATCTCACCAGGACGCTTAATATTGTATTAATAATATACATTTATACTGTGTTTCTTTATTTTTGCAACTATCCATTGCCAAAGCGAGCTCGTCATGCTCAGACAGCACACTATCAACAATGAATTATCAACATCACACCGCTTCCTTATCATTGGTTGCGGCCAATCCTCTCATCATGCTGTATCGCTTCATCCGCCTGAACAGTTTTTCACTGTCGATATGCTCGATACAAATAAGCCGCATCTCACTGGCGATATTACCAATCAGCATGTTCTTGACTATCTGTCACAGCAGAAATTCGAACTCATCGCTATTGAATGTGTGCCGCAATTAGCGGTCATGCTAGATAACGCAAGCCGTAGGGCACTTATCAATCATTTGTTTTCGCTGCTTGCAGACAATGGTGTGTTGGCGATCATCGCATCCGGAAATATGTATGAAGACACCAATCTCTATCGGACGCTAACCAGGCATGTCGACAAATTCAAACTATATTGTGCCTATCGCCGTGACATGTGTCTGCCGAATTGCACGATAATCGCGGCAAAAACGGACATGATATCCGAAGAAGCGGAAACATATATTAATCATGTCTTGAGACTGAAACATCTCGGTTGCCGCAGTATTGTCAGGACTGAAGAAATGATGGTGACAAGACAAAGCTGTTATGAACGAAGCGAATTGAAAACATCAGCATTATTGAATAATCAAGGGATTTATCAGCCTGTGCGAAAAAGGAATTCGGTATCCAATGCCGGCATATCCAAAGAAACATCTTCCTTGTTGAATGACAATAATGACGAAATTCAAACATCATGCTGCTGCCTCATGATGTAAGTGCAAATACCACTCAAGCATTTCCTGGACTGCAAATCAGTTACCACATGAACAATAAAAAGCCGGGATTAACCCGGCCGTTTATTGTCTGCGAAATGAACCAGCGGACACTGTCATTGTCCGCTCAACATGGTTGACAAGATACGCTAAACCTTTTTCATCACCACACGGTAAATCCATGCGCATAACATGAAGGTAACGATAATACTTAGAATTCCGGCAAATGACATATATTGATCCGGCATCAAGCGTAATGCGTCAGAACTCTGCTTGATCGCAAATGGAATCGCAAGCATCACACCCATGAGAGATGCGCCGGCGACAATTCCGCAACACAGCAGCAATCCACGATGACGATGCACATTCATACTGATATCGGCATCCGCCTGACCCCGTTGATGATGATAAAGGCGATCAAGACGCATTTGCACTATCCAGGCCAATACACCGCCAATCACACAGGGTACGGAGCTGTCTAACGGGAGGTAAATGCCAAGTCCGACGGCAAGCACCGGCAGACGCGTGCCGTATTGCTTCTTTAAATATTCATCAATGATGACACAAATCACGGCGATGAATGCACCTATCGCAATCATGTTCCATTGAAGCTGATGGCTGAACACACCTTTGGCCACGGTTGCCATCAACCCAGCCTGCGGAGCCGATAACATCTGCGCCGGATTCATGTCGGGACGCGGAAACACACCGCCGATACCATATGCATCGTAAAGTAACTGCAAAATCGGGGGGATAACAAATGATGAAACAACCACGCCCAATATCAGCATGACTTGTTGTTTCCACGGCGTTGAGCCCACGATCTGGCCTACTTTTAAATCCTGCATGGTGTCATTTGAAATCGACAGGGCTGCGCCAATTACAACCATGCTGCCTATCGCGACGACAGACCCAATCATTTCTTTTGTCTGATTATCCCAATCTGTGTAACTGAAAAACGCCATGAATACCAGACAGATAATAAGCAGGGCGGAAACCAGCAGGCCAGAAACAGGGCTGTTGGTCGATCCAATTAATCCGGCGAAATAAGCCATGATGGAACAGAATGCAAATCCGCCAATCAGGATATAAATCGTCCCAAAACCTGACAGGAAATAACGGAAACTGGGTTCAATATTCATCTCGTTCGGAATGATTGCATTCGCGATCAGGAAGAAGATTGGTATCAATAAAAGAAACGCTGCGATGAACACGTAATGAATCGGGATATCTCGCTCGGTACGCAAGGTGTCAGCATGCTGACCCAGACGGATCTGCCTGACTGCCGTAAATGACATCACCATACTGTTGATAACCGGTTTGAACAAGGTACAGAGCGTCCATAACCCGCCGATTAACATGGTGCCTACGCCCATGTAGCGTATATGTGATTTCCAGATGATCATGGCCATCTGGTTTGCAGAGTCAGCTTCAGGAAGTCCGTAAACCGAGGAGAGAATTGGCACGCCTGCCAGCCAGCCAATGGCGATGCCAACCAGCAGACTCAGCGCAACATTGATACCCACGATGTACCCGGCGGCAATCAGTGCGGGTGACAATCCCAGGCCAAAGCCAAAAATCATGTTTGAGGATTTGACCCAATATTGAAAGGTATCGGTGAGAATCTGGAATCCTGACTGGAACAAGGCGATCACGCCTCCGATCACACCCCCACCCACCAGTGAACGCAAGTCACCTTCCTCGCGCTTCGCACTGGCTTTTAATACATTGCCAATCGCAACTGCTTCCGGATAACGCAGTGTTTTATCCTGCAATAACGCACGACGCAGCGGAATGGTAAAAAGCACGCCGAGTCCGCCTCCGAGCAAACTCGTAATTACCGTTTGCCAATAATTAAACCTGTCCCAGACATGCAGAATAATCAATGCAGGCAAAATAAAGGCGATACCGGCTGTAAGTGCTTCACCCACCGATGCCATGATTTGCACCATGTTATTTTCAAGGATGTTGGAATTCCGGAAAAACCGCAAAATACCCATCGAAATTACCGCGGCAGGTATGGACGCAGAAACCGTCACTCCCACTTTCAATCCGAGAAACGCATTCGCTGCTGCCAGCACCACGGTCAAAATTACACCCAGAACAATTACTCGCAGCGTGATCTCGGGCAGAGACATGCTGGCTGGAATAATCGGCTGGTCGTCACCGGGACCGGTTGATTTGCTTTTGATTTGGTTGTTATCCGCCATGATATTTCCTCAGAATTCTTATTTTTTGAGATAACCTCTCACTATCGTTCCTTTTCTCAAAGAGTATTGAATACTCTCTCATCTTTTGTCCTCATACCACTGATCCAGCAATCCGTGGAGTTCTTTTAATCCCACGCCTTTTAATGCAGAGAACACTTGGAAAGTAACAGAATTGTGATACCCCGTCAAAGATGCTTTTACTTCGCGAAGTGTTTTCCCGATGTCATTGTTACTTAGCTTGTCTGCCTTGTTCAAAAGAATATGTACCGGCAAACCGCGGTCCTCACAATAGTCGAGTAATTGCCTGTCCAGGTCCTTGAGCGGGTGGCGAATATCCATGACCAGTATAAGCCCCTTGAGACACTCGCGATTACGAAAATAGGCATCAATTGTCTTCTGCCATTTACGCTTGGCGGCTGGCGGAGCTTTCGCAAAGCCATATCCAGGCAGATCTGCTATCCGACGCTCTTCATCCAGTGCAAACATGTTAATCATCTGGGTGCGTCCGGGGGTTTTGCTGACACGCGCCAGGCTCTTGTTGTGCGTTATGCGATTGAGAACACTGGATTTTCCGGCATTGGAGCGTCCAACCACAGCAACCTCGATACCCAGGTCAGACGGCAACTGCTCAACATCAGCTACACTTAAAAGAAAATATGCTTTTTGATAATGTATGGCCATATTAGAATACTTCACTCATATAAATTGGCGGCAGAGAAACCAGGCATGCCTTGCGCTGTCTGGCTTCTCTGCCACCGCTACTGGAACCTGACATGATACTCAATTCACTTAATCCAGCACAGCAAGAAGCTGTGCGCGCACCTCTGGGTCACCAGCTCGTACTGGCTGGCGCCGGCAGCGGCAAGACCCGTGTGCTCACACACCGCATAGTGTGGCTGATTGAAAATGAAAAAATATCTCCTTTCAATATATTAGCGGTCACCTTCACGAACAAGGCGGCCAATGAAATGCGTTCGCGCATAGAAAAAATGCTGCATCATGTTCCTGCCAGGAGCATGTGGATAGGCACTTTTCATGGCCTGTCACACCGTTTTTTACGTGCTCACTGGCAAGAAGCCGGCTTGCCGCAGTCATTCCAGATTCTGGACTCCGATGATCAATTCCGAATGATACGCCGTGTCATTCATTCATTAAACCTGGATGAAGACCGGTTTCCGCCCAAAGAAGCGCAGTGGTTTATTAACAAGCAGAAAGAGGAAGGACGAGAACCGCATCAGGTCGATGTGCGTGACTTTACCGTACAGGCATTTATTAAGGTATATCAGGCTTATCAGGAAGCCTGTCAGCGCGCTGGAGTGATTGATTTTGCGGATCTGCTGCTGAAAACATACAAGCTCCTGCTGTCAAACGCCGAATTGCGCGCACACTACCAGGAACGTTTTCGCTGCCTGCTGGTCGATGAATTCCAGGACACCAATACCATCCAGTACGACTGGCTGAAATTATTTGCCGGCGATTCAAATTCCGTCATGATTGTAGGCGACGATGATCAATCCATCTATGGCTGGCGCGGCGCGCGCATCGAAAACATACAGCGCTTTTCCAAGGATTTCCCCGGAGCGGCCGTGATTCGGCTGGAACAGAATTACCGGTCATCAGGCACTATTCTGAAGGCAGCAAACGCGCTCATCTCGCAAAATTCAGGACGGCTAGGCAAGAATCTCTGGACCGATGGCAAAGACGGCGAACCCATCACTGTCTATGCCGGATTCAATGAAACCGATGAAGCCTTTTTTATCGTCAATCGAATTCGTGACTTGCGTCAGGGTGATTATGCGTTGCGTGAGATAGCCGTGCTATACCGCTCAAACGCGCAATCCCGTGTGCTTGAAGAGGCTCTGATGCAATACGGCATTCCTTATCGAGTCTACGGCGGGCTGAGATATTTTGATCGCCAGGAAATCAAGGATGCGCTCTCGTATCTGCGCCTCATTGCCAACCGTTCTGATGATCCTGCGTTTGAACGCATCATCAATACTCCGACCCGCGGAATCGGCGACCGCACCCTCGTTGCCATACGCGAGCACGCAAAAACCCATGGTTTGACGTTATGGAATGCCCTGCAGGAATTGATCGAGCAGAAATTCTTTGCGGCACGCGCAGAAACCTCACTGGTTTCCTTCATTAACCTCATCAATACCATGACAGAACGAACCATTGCGCTGGAACTGCATAAACAGGTTGAATACGTACTCTATGCCAGCGGGCTGATTGAGCATTACCGTAAGGAAAAAGGCGAAAAAGGGCTCACACGCCTTGAAAACCTGGAGGAACTGGTAAACGCCGCGCATCAATTTGCGCAGGATGGCGTCTCTGACGATATGCCGCCGCTGGCCGCGTTTCTGGCCTACGCAGCGCTGGAATCCAGTGATGAACAGGCAGATACATACGATGACTGCGTGCAGCTCATGACGCTGCACTCAGCGAAGGGCCTGGAATTCCCGGTGGTATTTCTTGCAGGATGCGAAGAGGAGTTATTTCCGCATTACCTTTCAATGAATGATCCCAAGGCAATTGAAGAAGAACGCCGGCTTTGTTATGTCGGCGTCACCCGAGCCATGCGCAAACTTTTCATGACTTATGCAGAAGTGCGGCGCACTTACGGCAAGGAAGCCTATCATCGTCCGTCGCGTTTTCTTCACGAGATTCCGGTTGAACTGGTTGACGAAGTGCGTTTTCGCACGAAAACAACGCGTGTTGTCACACACACAGCAAAAGACCCTTTCACTTACAAACCTGAAGTACAAGGCAGCTTTCGTGCTGGCCAGGAAGTGCATCATCGTATTTTTGGTGATGGCACTGTACTCGACTGCGAAGGCGATGGCGAAGACATGAAGGTCAAGGTACGTTTCGCGAAAGTCGGTACCAAGGTATTAATCGCCAGTTATCTGACAGCAAAATGACGCGGCGGCCGAAATGGAGACCAGAATGTCTTTCTCTTCATCCAGCGCTTTACGCGCAGGATCGAGAAAAACACAGGCATGATCTGAGGAAATGAACAATGTATTCGGCTCTAAAAAGAATATTATTCCTGCTCGACCCGGAGAAAGCGCATTATGCTGCTCTGCGCAGCCTGAATCTTGCTTACCTTTCCGGAATATCGCGCTTCTTTCCCAGCACTCCCGCTGCGCCGGTTACTATAATGGGCCTGTCTTTCCCCAATCCCATCGGACTGGCAGCAGGCTTTGATAAGAATGGCGATTATGTCGATGCGCTGGCCTCACTTGGCTTCGGATTCATTGAAGTCGGCACCGTGACACCAAAGCCGCAGGACGGGAATCCCAAACCGCGGCTATTTCGTCTAACGGAGCAGGAAGCCATTATCAACCGCATGGGATTCAACAACAAGGGCCTAGAACATATGGCCCGTCAGCTTGAGAAAACAAAATATCGGGGAATACTGGGGATCAATATAGGGAAAAACAAGGACACCCCAAACGAGCGTGCTGTTGATGATTATTTAATTGGATTCAGGACCCTCTGGAGGTATGCGAGCTATGTCACAATCAATATTTCGTCGCCCAACACAGCAGGACTGCGAGACTTGCAGCAAAGTGAACTGCTTTCCAATCTGTTATGTGTGCTCAAGCAGGAGCAGCGCGCCGTTTTTCTGAATGAAAAAAAATATGTGCCTCTGGTTGTAAAGATTTCTCCGGATTTAAACACCGAAGAATTACACTCCATGGCCAGTGTATTTCTGAAAGAACAGGTTGACGGAGTCATTGCCACCAACACCACCTTGCAGCGAAACGGGGTTGAAAATTCCCGTTATGCGAACGAAGCTGGAGGATTGAGCGGCAAGCCACTATTAACCCGCAGCTCTCAAATCACATCACAGCTGCATTCCCTATTGAAAGACAGGATTCCTGTTATCGCCTCCGGCGGCGTCATGGATGAAAACGCTGCGCAAGAGAAATATACATGCGGCGCCAGGCTGTTACAGATTTATTCCGGGTTCATTTACTCAGGACCCGGCTTGATTCAAAGACTGGCGAAGATACAACCACCTTCTCGTTAGCCGTCCTGTTCTGCGGCCTCTCCGGATACAGGGAGGCCGCAGACAATCACATCATACCGATTTCCGGTTTACAGAATGATGACTGGATGCTTCGTGTTTTACCGCTGTAACCGTTCCCTGCTTTGGCTTGCTTGCAAAAAATGCGCCATATTTTCCGGCATGCCGCTGACCAGTGGCTACGCGATGACTGGCGGAGGTTTTCACCGCAGTGACAGGCGAACCAGGCTCAACATCATCACTTAATACACTGTAAATATTAAAGCCAGGGTCCCGTTTCATTTCACTCAATGACAGATGGCGAGATTCTGAAGACGCTTGCTGTTTTTTTCCTTTCTTTTGCTGCCGGGAAAGCGCGCGTGTTTCTGCTTCCTTGAGCTTCTTTTCCATTCTCGCCTGGTGCTGCTTCTCCAGTCCTGTCTGAGCGCTTTTTAAAAGCGCTTCCAACTGAATCATGTGCTTTTGTTTTGGTAAATTTTCACGAGACAGTCTATTGCTGCCTAGAACCTGATTCATTGCATTTAACACCGCCTTGCTCGCTCCGTAGCGATGAAGCTGCTGCAACAGATTGGCAGCATATAAATAAGCATGCCAGCAGTAAGGCGATTTCTCACGAATGGACTGATAACATTTAAGGGCCGAGTGACTTTCATGTAATATCTCATGCAGCATGGCTTTAAGAACAGGCACGCGGGTCTGCTCAGGAAGACTCGTTTGCAGTTCAGCGATCTTGGCTTCAATAGCGGCAACGAGCGCCCTGTTTTGCCATCTTCTTGAGATACGCAAGTCTCTGATGATTGTTTCCAGCCGCCAAACAGCACTTGACGGATCGCTTGCGACAAGATCCGCATTAATTGATTTTAATCGCGCATAAATTGAAGGTTGCTTTTCAGAAGGACTTTCCTGAGAACCCGTTGACCGCATAAATGACATAAAAAATCCTGATTTTAATTAAATATAATGAATATCCGCTCTCATTCCACTGTCACTGACTTTGCCAGATTACGCGGCTGATCAACATCAGTTCCCTTAAGCACAGCCGTGTGATAGGCAAGCAGCTGTAATGGAACAGTATACAAAATTGGATTAAGCAACGGATGCACTGTTGGCATTGCAATGACATGCGCATCCGAAAACGCATCCTGATGGAATAAATGCACCTGGTCAGTCAACACATAAAGCTTGCCGCCACGCGCCCGCACTTCTTGCAGATTGGAAAGACTTTTTTCCAGCAAGCCATCACCCGGAGCGGTAGAAATCACAGGCATATTGCTATCCACCAACGCCAACGGTCCATGCTTTAATTCGCCTGAAGGATAACCTTCAGCGTGTATGTATGAAATCTCCTTCATTTTCAACGCGCCTTCAAGGGCGATAGGATATAATGCACCCCGGCCGATAAAGATCGCATGTTCCTTGTTCGTGAAAGCCCTGGACCAGTTCACAATCGCCGTATCTTGCTGTAATACCTTTTCGACCAGCGCCGGCATATGCGCAAGCTGTCTGACCAACTCCGCCTCCAGCGCACTGCCTCCGTCTCTTTGATGATACAAGGCAAGCACCAGTAAAAATAGCGACGTTAGCTGCGTTACAAATGCTTTGGTCGATGCAACTCCAATCTCGACTCCCGCCCGTGTCAGAAAAGAGAGGTCCGCTTCACGCGTCATGGAACTTCCCGGAACATTACAAATTGCAAGCGTGCTCAAATATCCCATGCTCTTCGCCAGCCTTAACGCTGCCAATGTGTCTGCCGTCTCGCCAGATTGCGAGAGTGTCACAAACAAGCTGTTTTTGGGCTGGGCAATATCGCGATAGCGAAATTCACTCGCAACTTCAACTGAACAGGGAATACCAGCCAATGATTCAAACCAGTAACGGGCTACCATTGCAGCATGATAACTGGTTCCGCAGGCAATCAGGTGAATATGCTGGACTTTTGAAAAAATTTCTTCGGCCTTTGGGCCAAAGATCGCAGGCAATACATGATCTTCTGATATCCGGCCTTCGAGACATGAAGCAATTGCCTCCGGCTGCTCCATGATTTCCTTTTTCATATAATGCCGGTATTCACCGCGCTCCACTGCATCATGACTGATCGACAGGGTATGTTCTTCGCGCTTGATGAGTTTCTGCTGTTTATCATAGATTTTGATATCGTCAATCATGATTTCAGCGATATCATTATCTTCGAGATAGATAAATTGCTGAGTATGTGATAACAGTGCCAAAGGGTCAGAGGCAATATAATTCTCGCCCTGCCCTTTTCCGATAACTAATGGACTACCCTGACGCACGGCGATCAATCGGCCTGGATGTCGTCTTGAAATAATGCCCAGCGCGTAAGCGCCCTTAAGCTCACTGATTGCAGCGCGGATCGCGCCCAATAAGTCCTGGCTTTGAAGATAATTTTTATGGATAAGATGCACCACTACTTCTGTATCGGTTTCTGAATGGAATTTATAGCCATCCCGCTGCAGCTGATCACGTAATACAGAATGGTTTTCTATGATCCCGTTGTGGACCAGCGCAAATTCGTCATGAGAAATGAAAGGATGAGCATTGTGCTCCGATGGCGCACCATGCGTCGCCCAGCGTGTATGAGCAATTCCGGTATGTCCGTGAAAAGGATGCGCCTGCATCGCGTTTTCCAGCTCACGCACCTTGCCAACCACCCGCAGGCGTTTTAATTCTTGCTGCGTGTCTATCACCGCCACGCCGGCTGAATCATATCCGCGATATTCCAGTTTTTTTAATCCATCGATTAATAGCTTTGCGACTGGCCGCTTTGCAACTGCTCCAACAATGCCACACATGTCTAGAGATTCCTTAGCTAAATTTGTTTGGGACTTGTCATTAAGGTGAGTCATTATCCTAGAAATGACCCGTTAGCGCGAGTGCAATTATAATATATTGATTAATATATGAATTTATTCGGCGCCAAACATGCCGGGGCAAGCCCTGCAGGATGAGTGGCAATCCAGAGGCTATTTTGTCGATCGCCATGGGATAATAGATCGGTTGGTTATTCGCCGGGATTACCCTGAATTATTACTCATTTCCTGTGGACGGGTTATGTGTAGTTTGCGTTTTTTTATCTTTTTCATGCGCAGAATTCAATTCGTTATCCTTGTCGACTGTTTTATCTAGTTCAATAGGCTTTCCGGTTAGTTTTTCAAATCGCTCGGCTGTCTGAGCCAATAATTTTTCCTGATTGCCCTTCAGAAGCTCGCATCGCTTTCTCTCCAATTCTGCTTCCAGCATCTCTAACGTAATTTTTCTTTGTTCGACAAACCTGTTCACACCCTTGACTTTTGTAGCAGCATCAACTTGCGGCTTGTTTGCTCTCAATCCTTCCAGGATGCGTGGAGCCAGCTCCTGCTCATGTTTTCCATGGTCAGATTCTGTAATCCCCGCTGTTTTAAAGCCCAGTTTAATTCCCTTTTCTATTGCCAGATTAATAGGCAATCTCTCAAAAACGGGATTGACCAATCCTTTATTGATCTCATCAGGCATGCTGGGCAATTGCACTTTCCTGGCTGCAAGAGCAGCGATTTTTCCTGATTTTTGCACAGGAGGCGGCGGAGGCGGAGCAGGTGTTAATGTTGATTCGCCCGTGACTGAAGTCCGTTCCATTTTATCGCCCACCGTATTCCCGGTATCCGTCAATCCGGTCCGTGGTTCCGGTTTGTAAGCGGAATCTCCCTTGAACGCCTCAACCAGCACCTTAACCAGGTCGCGCGGCGACGGCTCGGAAAATACATCCTTCAGGATTTCATCGACCAGTTCATCATCGTTTTTGACCGTCTTTTCAGCTTCATCCGCATTGTTGACCTGAATCCTGATTTCCCGAAATCCGTTGACTTCCGGATCAAAAACATGCAAACAGCAATCAGCTTTCCCACCCATTGCATTTAATTCTTCCTTGAATTCACCTATCCGCTCATCCCTTGCTTTCGTCAACTCCAGAACATCGTTATTTTTTTTCTCCCGTTCTATCAAGCCTGATATGATCAGATCCTGTTTATCAATTTTTTTCTGTAGATCAATGATATTTGCGGCATGCTTCGCATACATTACCTGCAACACCTGGGGCTGATTGCAATTATTTATGTTGCCAAACAGGTTTTCAGAATGAGCCAGTGCCTGCTTGAGGGATTCCGATTGCGATGTGCTTAACTGCAGCAGAGCCTGGCTTCTCAATTCTCGTTTCAACAACTCTTCTCGTAATTCGTCTTTTTCTTTCTCGTTGATACGATATTCTTCTATCAGGTATTTGATAATCAGTTTCTCGACAATATCCGAGATCATCCAATCCATGAGTATCATGTTCATCATGTCCTTATAAACCGGGGACAATGGATCTCGCAAGGCCAGAATCAGGTCGTCAGATGTACGTGGCTCTGTGATTCTTCTTATATATTTTTCCTGGCTCGATTCAGATTTTTTCGTTCGTTTTTTCTGTACGCCTTCTTCATACTTCAGACGTGAATTAATTTGCACGTAGGCAATGACCTCCGCTTCCTTGCGTTTCAGGATATCGTCTTGTGTCTTATCCATGCCTCCTGAACGATTTGATTTTTTTGGGTTTGGCATGATACTTGACCTGCTTTACTCATTATTTTGAAGTATAGCAAATACCAGAAATCATGCCTGCCGGATACACAAGATATTGTATAAATACGATTTTAAATAATTAAATTAATCTGATTATTCTGACTGGCTTCCATTTTTCCTTTTTTGCGGCCGCTGCCAATCATCCAAAGTCACTTGCGGGGCACGTGATAACGTCAGCTTATGCGGAGGGGCATCACGAGTGATGGTCGAGCCGGCACCAATGGTGGCACCCTCCCCTATCGTCACTGGAGCAACCAGCTGTGTGCACGAACCAATGAATGCGTTATCACCGATAATGGTTTTATGCTTGTTTACACCATCATAATTGCAGGTAATAGTGCCAGCGCCGACATTCACGTCTCTGCCAATTTCACTGTCGCCAATATACGTGAGATGGTTTACCTTGCTTCCGTGAGCAACAACACTTTTTTTGATTTCGACAAAATTTCCGATGTGAACTTGTTCAGCAAGCACTGTGCCTGGCCGAATACGCGCAAAAGGCCCAATAATGCACCGGGGTCCAATTTTCGCATCTTCGACAACACTGTTAGCATTAATGCGGACACCTTTAGCAAGCTCAACATTACGCAACAGAACGTTAGGGCCAATTTCGCATTCATCACCAATGACCACGCGTCCTTCAAAAATAACATTCACATCAATGCTGACATCACGACCGATATGCGCCTCCCCGCGCAAGTCAAAGCGCTGTGGATCATAAAGCGTGACGCCTTGCCGCATCAATTTTTCCGCCATCTGACGCTGATAATATCGTTCAAGATGTGCCAATTGCTGCCTGTCATTCACACCAAGAATTTCTTCAATCACAGCAGGCTGAACAGAATGCAACGGGATATGTTCACTAACGGCCTTCGAGATAACTTCAGTAAGATAATACTCGCTTTGGGCATTTCTGTTATCGAGAACAGGCAGCCATCTTCTGAGATAGTTGACTGGGAAGTAATAAACGCCAGTATTGATTTCCGTTACCACACGAACTTCAGCAGTAGCGTCTTTTTCCTCCACAATAGCCACGATGCGCTGCTGGTTGTCACGTATTATACGTCCGTAGCCAAAGGGATTGGCTAGCTGCGCCGTTAACATGCCAATCGCGTCCGCAGGAGTTGTGTCTAGCAATTTTTTCAGGGTATTCGGCGTAATCAGAGGAACATCGCCTGACAATACCAGCACCTGGGTATTGTCTGAAATCTCCGGCAATGCCTGCAGCATGGCATGACCTGTTCCCAGCTGTTCCTTTTGTTCAACCCAGCGTAAATTGCGCTGTGAAAATCGTTCAAGAAGCAGTTTTCCCTGATGTCCATAGACAATAACGGGAGGTGTTTCCGGCACAATCGCAAGCGCGGTGTCAATCACGTGTTCGAGCAATGGCTTGCCTGCGAGATGATGTAATACCTTGGGAATACTGGAATGCATGCGCTTTCCCTGACCACCTGCAAGAATGACTACCTGAACTGACATTGACGACCTCTCATGCAATATAATTGTTGGAATTATCCTTGAAACAGCAGCGTGGCGCAAACCGGCAATGCTTTCGCCATCAACTGCTGTGACTGGTTCTGCCAAGCTGCGGACCGAGTGGTGTTTCCTCTACTTTTATCCGCTTTGTTTGCGATTGCGATTGCGTTTGCGCAAACATCGTTGGCGATCTGTTCCCCTGATAAGCAGTCTGATAAAATGGCGCAACATACTGATTTTGAACTTTCCGTTCAGAATTTATAGAATCGGACGATTCAGACAAAACTGAACGCGCTTCTTCACGCATTCTTTTTCCTTGGGTTTTTTCCTCATGATGTGAATCGTTCTTTTGTTTATTGGATGCGCCTTGTTTCAGCATCTTTCTTGAAAGCCAGATGACTTCTTGGCCGTTAAAATACTGTTTTTCACTTTTTTCATCGTATTCAATTCCTCTCTTTTCCTGTCTGCTCAATATCCTTTGGGAATTCAAGCACGCGTATTCACGCTTGAGAAAAGCCTCTAACGTGATAGCAGGCTCATCTATCAATGATCGTTCACAAGCCAGCAGAGGTTTTCCCTTTTTTGTAAAATAGCAATAATCACCGGCTTTTTTCCTCGTACCTTGCGAAATTGTCTGGTCTTCGACTGGCTGTATGGTCAGCCCGCCAGAGTGCTTCTTCTCTTCTTGTGCATACTCCTGCTTTCCCTCAGCAGACGTGGATTGCAAATGCGGAAAATCTGGAAATAACCTCTCAGACGACTCAGTGCTGTATTCATCTAACCGGACTCCAGGAGTCAGCATCTCTCTCAACTCGGGAAACAGCTCATACGCATCGTATTGGTAATCAGAATTAAACGGTGCCGGATCTGGCAGACCGGAATGGATATGCGAACCTGGCTGCGGCGTCACAAGCGGATTCGATGGCACAGTGGTATCCATCAATCCATTTTCATCTTCCAGCGTGAATTCAAATATATTTTCTCTGCCCAGCATAAGCTCGCCGCTCTTTATTTTGTTAAGTCGTTATTGCTGTTGTTACCTGCAAGCGCTTCATTAAAGCCACAACATGCCTGTCTTCAGAAATAGTCTGGTCGACGCTTAAAAATGCAATATGCTCAAGCCTGTCTGAAATTGCATTAATCATGAATGAAAAATCACCGATGGGCTTGATTTCATCCTGCTCATTGACTACCAGAATAGGATCTTCTTCGCCGCTATATGATTGATGCGGTGTTTGAATCAACATGATCTGCCAATCCTGAAAATCATGCTGGTGTCTGGTTTTGAATTCGCGCAGCTCTGATTCAACCGCTGCGATGTCCGCATAATCCAGCCTGAGTATTTTTGGCATTTTGCGCTGCTGCAAGCGCGCTGCGATTTCAGCAGCCGGCGAGGGATCACGAAGCTCGGAAAGCTGCTTTATCAAAGCAAATACATCGTAGTCACATAATTCCTTGTAATTCGGATAGTTTTGTTCAATAAATTCCCGCTTGAACTCAGCTGCATTTCGTGAATTTTCGACTGACTGGTTAAACCGGTTTGCCGCAAGAAGAAATTGGCCTAATCGGGTGTGCCGTATGCTGGCATAAGGCCCATGATATTCCAGGCTCTCCGACAGACTCGCAAGAAGCTGGACCAGCAGTGATTCCAGCGCCAGTTTTTTCTGTGAATGATATATATTGCGGGTCATCAGCCGGCGCGCCATCAAATAATGCTCTACGACACCAATCCCTTTATGGGTGATCCCCAATCGCTCGCCGTCTTTTGATTCGACAATCGCCATACAGTGAAGCATCCAGCGAAAATCAAATTCGCCGTATCTCACTCCGCAAAAATGACTGTCACGCAGCAGATAATCCAGCCTGTCAGCATCAAGCTGCGATGAGACAATATCAGCAAGCACGTTTTTTGTGCCTGGCTTATGCATGATCATTTCAGCGATGACGCGGAACTTTTCCTCCGTCAGATGATAGCGTGGATTCATGCGGTTGTAGTGGAGGAAAAATTCCTTGCTGCCATAGTCCGCAAGGAAAAACGGGGTCCAATCTTCATGTCGAATCAGCTTTTCATAAAAAATTCCCTCGAAGGCGTGCGAAAAAGGTCCATGCCCGACATCATGCAGCAGACACGCGATCATCACGAGCTGCCGCTCTTCATCCGCAAGACCAATTTTTTGCGCGATCTGACTGGCGACATAACAGCATCCGAGACAATGATTGAAGCGGGTATGCACAGCGCCCGGAAAAATAAAATCACCCATGCCCAATTGCTTGATATGCCGCAGCCGCTGGAAGTTTGGACTGTCAATAAATGGTTTCACCCATGCATCCTCGATCGAGGTAAATTGCATGGTTCCGTGAACAGGATCCTTGATAACGTGAAAATGATTCGAACTCATTTGGAAACCTCATCTTTTGTAAACGTATCCAGGGCATGTTGATACGCTTCATAAACATCATCATCAAAGCAGACAAAACTTACCGAATCGAGTTCAGGATTTTTTTCCAGAAACGTCACTGTTTCCTTTACTGCTATCATGGCTGCCTGGGAAACCGGATAGCCATAGACTCCGCAGCTGATGGCGGGAAATGCGATCGTCTTCACATCATTTTCTTTCGCGAGCTTCAGACTGGATGTATAACACGATGCCAACAATGCCGGCTCACCCTGTCTGCCGCCGTGCCAAACCGGACCGACGGTGTGAATAACATGTTTGGCTGGTAAACGATATCCCCTGGTTATTTTTGCCTGTCCGGTCGAACAGCCGCGCAGTGTCCTGCACTCATCCAGTAACTCAGGTCCGGCGGCCCGATGGATAGCACCATCCACCCCGCCCCCGCCCAGCAATGACGTGTTGGCTGCGTTCACAATGGCATCGACTCGCAGCGTGGTAATATCAGCTTTCAGGAGTTTTATCTTGTCTTTGATCATTTGTCCGCTCATTATTCATTTTATCCATGGCTGCCGCCAAAATTAGATGAAAATTATGCGTCATTCACCATGCTCGGGCTATCAATTTCTGGGTTTGCCGCTCCCCAGGACCAATTTTTCCATAATCGTGTATTTGGATCCTTCCGGCTGCGGCTCGCTCCGGAACAGCACTATCTCCCTCACGTCGATTTCTTCCAGCTCAACCGGCTGGCTGTCATCCAGAAAACCGAGGTTGACCCCTTGTGGCTGCTTGATTCTGCCCAAGGTCAGGTGAGCCCTGAATGGCCGGTCTTCAATTTTATAATTCGATGCTTTAATACCTTCGCCAATCAACTCCGACAAGACTGTCAACTCGTCTTGCGGCGCCACATTGAGAACAATGACTCGCGGTCGATACGGGCTCGGAAAAAGATGCAGCGACCCAAAAGTCAAGGTCGCACCTTGCAGGGTTCCTTCAATCCTGGAGCGAACATTCCGTACGAGCTCTGGCAAGTGCTCACTATGCACTTCAGCGAGAAACTGGAGTGTTATATGCAGGTTTTCCGGTTTAGTCCAGCGAATTCCATTTGTTTTTGCCTTCTTTTTCAGTGTACTGATATAACTACCTAGCCTCTCCTTGGCGGGTTCCGGCAGGTCGATAGCAAAAAAAATCCGGATAACGGGAGGCAACGTCATTCCATTTCTCCTGATGTTTGTTTTAAAATGTCTGGTGCTCACAGCATCATACAGGATTCCATTATGGTAAAAAAACGCGGTCTAGGTAAATCATTAGATGCCTTGCTTGCCTATACAGGCTCGGATCCTCAAACCACCAGTGACGCTGATCATTCAGACCATGAAAAGCTGGCTCAACTGCCCGTGGAGCAGATACAACGCGGGAAGTATCAGCCGCGCCGCGAAATGGATCCTCAATCCCTGGAAGAACTGGCTAACTCAATTCGCTCACAGGGCATCATTCAGCCATTGATAGTGCGTCCGGTCGGAAGCAAGTTCGAGATCATCGCTGGGGAAAGACGCTGGCGTGCCGCCCAGCTGGCAGGACTCGACGAGGTTCCGGTAATCATTCGCCATATTCCCGATGAAGCAGCAGTTGCAATGGCGCTGATTGAAAATATCCAGCGTGAAGACCTGAACCCGATAGAAGAAGCAGTCGCCCTGGAACGTTTAATCAAGGAATTTGGCATGACGCATCAGCAAGTTGCCGAGGCGGTGGGCAAATCCCGAACCAGTGTCACCAACCTGTTACGGCTGCTGGCCCTGCCAGAAGAAGTTAAAAGCATGCTCGAACGCGGATTGCTTGAAATGGGACATGCACGAACCCTGATTACACTTCCTGAATCCGCCCAGCTTGAAGCTGCGCAAATTATAATCTCTCGTGGATTGTCTGTGCGCGAAACTGAAAATATGGTGCGACGTCTGCAGTCGCCAGTTGAAGAAAAAAGCCCGCAACAACCTCTGGATCCGGATATCCTTCACCTTCAGGAAAGCTTGTCCAGACAGCTAAAGCTGCGCGTCGCCATTCATTGCAATGCGAAGGGCAAAGGCAAACTGGTCATCCATTATCGCAGCCTGGCAGAATTGAATGGAATATTGTCTCAATTTCAGGATTAACAGACACGATAATGTTGCGGCAGGCTGCTCTATAATACGTTGACTTCAGATGTAGCCGGAATAGTGGTCGTGTAATTAATGCCATCCGTATTCAACTGGATTGTTTCCATGACTACCTGTTTGCTGGTGTAAAAAATAGTCATGCAGGTATATCCTGTACCAATAATGGATTTTAGCCTGAACGCATCAATATCGATGACATCGCCAGTCTTGATTGTTTCTGTTCCCAAATCATAAGCAGCATTATACACACAGGACCCATTCACCAGCGTACCGGCATAAACCTGGGCATGGACTTCATGCCGTGCATTTTCTGGAGTCAGGAAATAGGTACTATGGATTGAGGGACCATCGACCCTGCCTTTGGAGCCAATACTCCAGCCATGACTGGAGTTGACAGCTATCATGAGAGCGGCGAACAAGAAAGTCCATTTTATTAGCAGGTTCATTTTTGAACCTCCCTATTGTTATCTTTTTCTGTTTTAGTTTTATTATACCATCGGTGCAAAATAACCGTAGTTAGGACGCACCCTAATACAGACTTCCGGATCGCCATGCTGCAGCCCGCCCTGCCCGGCGCCACGCACGATGCCGATTATTCGACAACGCGATAATCCATCAATTAATCATTCAGTTGTCTCTTCCTTCTTGGGTTTGTTCGCATTCAGGACATTCAGAAACGCCTGCGCATCCTGTTTTGAGATACCGGAGATAAGAAAATTTTCTCCCAGACCTGATTGAATCATTGTTGTGGTGATGACAACATTGTTGTAAACAAGGTTCAGCTTTCGGCCTACTCCCGCTTTGGTTATTTCCTCAAAGGTTACGGCTGCTTCAGGTTTGAGCTGAATATTGAGTCCCTTGTAAACACCGCCTTCTCCTTCAACGATACTTGCGGATTTTACTGTCGTATTATCCAGCACAAATTGGTCCTGGATAACCTGAAAAATCAGAGAATGATTGACCGAATTGTTCGAATCACCTTCGGCGAATACCGGCATCGACATAAACATCCAGCATATGACAGCAAGCAGCGGATATCTGAACATGCGTACATCCTCATCATGAATAATCTACGAATAATAATTTATTACCGAGATGAATGTACATATTCCGTCTTTAAAAACAGTCATGAACACTGCAAAATGAAAAGCAATTCCAGCAGAGATTGATAGACAGGCCCATTCGCTTGTTAGACTATTAAATCTGGTGCTAGAGGTTATCAGACAGGAATACAGATGAAGAAACTTGGCAAAATAGCAGTCCTGATTTTAGTCAGCATGTTGCTTTGCGTTCAAGGATACGCAATCAGTGATTCCGACATGCCGGACAATACTCATCTTGCCTTGCTGCAATCCTTCGGCACGCATTCCTCCGGGTACCGCTCATATACGCTGCTGGATTACAATACTTATAAAAAAAACCTGGTTTATTCCCGCAAACGAATTCGGCAAATACTGAATACGCTGGAACCTTATCGAAATACAGATGCCAATCTGCTGGTTGCTGCTATTAGCCAACAACTTGCAGACATTCCCTATCTTCATGCTGGAGCGATGGGGGAAGGTGACTGGCAGCCAACATCTCCTGTCTATCAACCAGGAGCTGAACATGTTAATCAAAATCCCGTCTACAGACTGGATGGATTGAATTGCCAAACGTTTGTGCAAATCTCGATGGCCTTATTGCATTCCAGGAATATCGCACAATTTGATCGAAATATTTTAAAAATTGCATACGGTGCAGCCGGAAATCCTGGAGGCGAAATCGTTCGTTACTATAACCGCAATAACTTCACGGATGCCGACTTTAATCCTGTCAATCAACGCAATGGCTGGATGACTGATGTGACATCACAAGGACCGCTCGCCGTTTATGCTGAGCGCATGACTGCGAGAGTGACACGTCAAAAATGGTTTGAGTATCAGAAAAAAAATCTCGCAGAAAACGTGCAAGTTCTTGCGCAGCCAAATGGCCGCGCCATGGTTCATCGATTCATGACTGTCTATTCAAATTTGAATTTTCCCAAATTTGACTCGGAGGATATTTCGATCAGTTATCTTCCAAAAGAAAAGATCGCCCGCAAGCAGCACGATGGCAGCTTTCAACCGAATCAGGAACTGCTTGACAAGATCCCGACGCCCGCTGTAGCGGAAATTGTACGAGATCCAGGAAAATGGAATTATTTCCGAATTAAAATTAAAGACATCATAGGCACAGAACTAACAATTTCTCATCTAGGTCTGTTATATCGGCAAATATTCGGTTATGGAGAGCTGATTTATCACAAAACAACCTGCGACTTTAACGATAAAAATGAAAAAGTATGCCATGTGACACCAGTCCTTTGTCAAAAAAGACAATGTAATGAACTGATGTTCGCCCATGCAACCGATTCCTTGCCAGCTGGATATTTCTGGTATCAGGAAAGGAATGGTCATTACGTTTGTTCACCAAAACAACCGCGCGGGGTCAGATACACCAGCTGTAATCGCGTTGTTGCCCTGCCATTCTTTGATTATCTGACTGATTATCAACTGGGTTATTATTCCAGCATGGATTTACATTCCGTTGCTGGTGTACATATCGAAAAATTATGACTGTTTCACTCCATTGTCATCGTTGCAGCATATAGCGTGCCTGCATCGCTGTAAGCAGGCTTGCATACCCCCAGGTTAAATCTTTCGCGCTTGTTTGACTACCGCTGGTACGATCAATCTGCTCCGCAAAATGCAGGCAGCTGAAATTGGTGTAACAGATGGAGTAACGCTTGACTGTTTCCAATGCTTTGTCACCCTCTGTCACCAGACTGTTAATAATTGAATAAAACTTTCCTGGATTTGACGCTTGCAAAATGATTTCTTCCTTGTCGCCAAGTCTGGGATCGATTTGCTGGAAGAAAAGCATATTGCCTTTGGTGACAGCAATTTTCCCCAACCCAAGATAGACATTCGCCAACGTATAATAATACTGGGCCAATGCGTTGGTTATCAGTATCCATGGGTTGCCATAATGATTCTGATCGCCATCATAGACATCGTTAGGATACCGTCCAACCATAGGCGGACTCAGCCGATTATTTATATTGATAAGATACAAGCCAGAAAATGCATTGCGAATAAAATAAATTGTATTCATGACTCTTTCATTATTCACCGCAAAAGGATCTTCCGGATCACCGATATCACCATGCAAAACACCGAGTATAATCGCCGTGTTCATACCGCCGCCCTTGAAGTATTGCTGATTGACTGTTTCGGTAAAATAGCCACGACCATCGTTCCAGTGTTTTTCCAGCGAGTCAGAAATCTGCTTCGCAGTCATCCGATAATTGTCAGCGCGCTGCCTGTCTCCCATTTGCCGCAGGAACACTGATCCATCGATTAATCCCTTGCGCTGCACCATCTTGTTGAAAAATTGATCTTGATCGTTTACTTCTTCCCACAAATCAAAATTTGTATTTCGCCATTGTGAAACAACATAATCAAGATCAGTGGTGATCATGTCAATCAATACATCTCTTACATATTTTTCCTCGCCTTCCTGAAGAAACAGATTAGCGATGGCAGTCATGGCAATCGCGCGCAATGCAGGTCCGTCATTTTGCGGACGACCCCAGTCTCCCTCCCAGATCGTGCCATCGATATTATATTTCGGCTGACCAAGTGTCTGTTCGCCTGGCCGGGATATCTGGGACTGAGCCTTGCGCTCAAAGTTGATATAATTCAGCAAATACGGTTTCAATCGCTGCTTCTCGGTGATTGAGGCATGCGAATACAGGTAAATAATTTCGCGCATGGTAATAGCGGCATCTCTTGTCCAGTGAAACTGATAATCCTGGTTAAAAGCCTGACCATGATTCGTCGGTGACGCCAGTACTGCACCTGGAATGGAGCGTATGATATGGCCATTATCTTCCTTGACGATGACACGTTCTTCGGTGGTGATGTTATTAAATAAATATTGTTTAACGACATCCAGTTCCGAGGGAGAAAATGGCGCAATATGGCTTGCATCGATTGATTGATTCCCGACAGCTGACACGTTTGCCAGACTGAATATTGCAAATAATGTGACAAATAAAAAGCTGATATTCCATTTATTAAACATCTGATTTACTTCCATATCATTATGATGAGATGAGCAATGAAGTGTAGTAACATGAATAACAAGTTGCAAGCCAGGCTGTTTAGAGACAAATTTCAATAATATTGAAAACACCGCACTGACGATCGCTGAGGACAAAATGATGAAGCTGCACATTTCACTGACAGGAGTATTAACAGGATTGCTGGTCTTGCAGACCTGTTTCGCGGATGATAGCACTGCAGTCAGGCTCAATAAATATTATGCCGCTTCCTGCCAGGACTATAACGGTACCTGGCATGGATTTATCACCGATCCATCCGATCTGTTTTCCAATGGAGGACCCTGGCCGCTTACCATCAGTCTTTACAACAGGAATAATCACATCATTGGCCAAAGCACCATGATTCAATATTCCAATAATGGCGGTGAAATCAGCAAACGCCAAATATGGGCGGAATGCAGAAACGGCGCACTGAATAATATTTTCTGGGGTAATAAAGGGGCTTGCGGCAGCTATTCCCACCAAGGTCTTCTGGTTAGTAAAAATGTTCTTGTGTTGCAGCTAAATTACGAAAGCAGTATGACAGGAACCCAATTTCTTGTTTTCCTGACCAGAAAAAACAATGTCTACCCCTACCCTGTTCCGAAAAAGGATGAAGATTTCATGCCCGGAAGCGTGACATCCTGTCATTAATACAGAACGGACAGCAGGGAACGATACATTTGATCAAGGAGCATATCATGTCTGGATTCGATTTCTGGCACAAATGGCTGTTAACAGCGAGTTTTCTGATGATTATCTTTGGCTTTTCCCTGATTCTTTTCAATCAATCACAGATATTTAACCTGCTCTGCAACAATCAGATAAATACTGTATTTTGGGGAAAAATACCGATCCCGGATGAAACATTGTTATTCCAGAAATGGATTTATGGAACCCTGGGTGCGGTGATTGCTGGCTGGGGAGTATTTATGACATTTATAAGCACACACTCTTTCAGGAACAAAGAACGATGGTCGTGGAATTGCTTCACCTGCGGCCTCCTTCTCTGGTTTGCTGCTGACACGGCTGTGTCCTTGTATTTTCACGTAGCTACAAATGTTCTGCTTAATATTATTATATTCATCCTGCTTGGACTGCCTTTGCTGTTTACTAAAAAATATTTCAATCAGGCCTGATGATATTATAAAACAGTTGACTCTCACGTTGCGTGATACCTTATCGTGTTCAAGTCAGATAGAGGCAGCCATGACTTACACAGTTAAAAAACTTGCCAAACTTTCAGGAGTGAGCGTCCGTACCCTGCACTTTTATGATGAGATCGGATTGCTCAAGCCTGCTTATTATGGTGATAACCATTATCGCTATTATGAGGAGGAACAGCTTCTGATGCTTCAGCAAATTTTATTCTACCGTAAGCTTGGCATTCCCCTGTCTGATATCCAGAGGATTATTGCCAGTGATGATTTTGATAAAATCAAGACGCTCGAATCACACCGTCAGATTCTCGAAAGTAACCTTGATCAAACCACAAAACTGATCAAGACCATTGACAACACGATCGCACGTTTACGAGGCAACACAACCATGAAAGACGAAGAACTATTTTACGGCCTTGAATCTGAAAGACAAAAAGGCTATGAAAAATACATTATTGAAAAAGGCTGGATGTCGGAAGCAGAAATGCAAAAAAGCCGTGAGCAGGTGAAAGGTTGGAAGCAGGATGGTTTCAGAAAGATCATGAAAGAAGGGGATGCTGTCAATCAGGCCTTGGCTGACGCCATGCAAAAGAAGCTTAAACCGGATTGTCCTGAGGTTCAAAAGCTTGTTCGCATGCATTATGAATGGATAAAAAATTTCTGGATACCAAACAGGGAATCTTATACTGGTCTGGGAAACTTATATTGCGAACATCCCGAGTTTCATCGTTTTTTTGAACAGTATCATCCGCATTTCGCTGAATTTCTGGCGGAAGCGATGCGCATATTCGCAGAACGTGAACTTTGATTGTTGCATTTTCAGCGGCAAGTATATAGTCTTGCCGCCCGCCATTTAATATTTGCCAATTATACCTTTGGCTTCTTCAGTTCTTCCTTTAAATCAACAGTCAAATGATCTTTATTTAACTGCGGTGAATTTTTTATCTTGAAAAGACATAACCTCTTTAACGATGGAACTGGTACATCTGCCGGATTTATTCCGGCATTTAAAGCATGCTGAGCACGCTTGTGAGGATCGGTTTCCTCTAAGGCATTTAATCCTGTTCTTGTGATCCTATCACAGAAAGACACCGATATCATTTTAAAGCTGAGGCCCTCAGCCGAGGCGTCACTAGCAGCCAATACTTTGAGACACTCATCACTAACATAGTTAGCAGAAAAGTCCAGCTTTTTAATAGTCTTGTTTGAAAAGAATGCCTTGGCTCCTTCATCTGTAATATTATTTCCATACATAAATAGCTCAATGATGGTTTTATTTGCTGAAAATGCCTTGGCTCCCTCATCTGTAATATTATTAGAGCCTACATTTAGCCTGGTAATAGACTGATTTGCTGCAAATGCTTTGGCTCCTTCATCCCCAATATCATTGTCACTTATATCGAGCTCAGTGATAGTATTAATTTCTGCCAATTGTTTGGCGCCTGCTGAATCAATTTCACACTCATTAAGCCTAAGAGATTTGATTTCTGGATGGCTCTTTAAATAAGGAATAAGATAATTTCTTATCTCGTCCGACGTAAAAGGAATGCCAGTTAAAATAAGTCTTTCTTCATATACACCAAGAACGATAAGTGCACTTTTATTTTTAAAATCGAGATTTGTACGCGCATCCATTTAGCCTAGTCACCCAAATTTCTTATGCCGAAAAACAGCAGCGTTTGCCTTTTATCAGCAAATGCTCGTAAATTCCATGAATCAAAACTCATTAGAATACTCTATCTTATGGATTAGCTTACGATGAATTTTTGAGATTTGACTTGCCGTGTTTTCAGATTGCCAGAAATAGTAAAATTCATATTGTGTTTTTGATATAGAATATCTCTCGTAAGCAGAATTATTAGATTTTGCCCACATTGGCAAGTGGGCAAAATGCTCATTTAATTAAATGGTATAAATATAATTAAATACTTTATTCGACTACGACGTTTTCAGCCTGTGGGCCTTTTTGGCCTTGCGAAACAGTAAATGTTACAATCTGACCTTCTTCAAGGGTTCGAAACCCGTCACTAGCAATAGAACGAAAATGAACAAAAACATCGCCCCCTTGATCACGTTCTATAAATCCAAATCCTTTGCTGCTATTGAACCATTTTACGGTTCCTTTTTCACGAATAGACATAATTTAATAACCTTAATTTAAATTTGAAATAAAGCTTTGTGGACTGTTACTGCGCTTAGAGATTAAAAACTGCGGAATAATGAATCACATGCTGTTTGGCGACAATATCATTAATCACTCTAGCTGTCTAGTGCTAATGGATTTTAGCAAATCATCCCTGGCATGGAATGTATAAAATGACTTATACCAGTGATTATATAACCTGGATGCCAGCTTTCACTGACATACGTCAAACTTGGCCAACAGATTTAAAACCATTTCGCGACATCTAAAGATTAATACTTGCAGAACAACTATTACTTGAATGTTGCAGCTAAACTTATGGCGCCTTTAATAGATGATGGCAGTCCTTCTTCAATTGATTTCCACATCGTTTCTCTAAAATGCTCAGCCTGAGACTCTTCTATACTGGCGGAAATGCGATGCGTAATGGTAGTCATATTATTCTCACTTACCATTTCATTACATACCTCAATCGTGCCAAACGGAAGTCTTGCGAATTCTATAAACTTTTTATTTTCAATAACATCGCGTAATTCAATTTCAATGGCAACAGGCGAACCCACTGGCGTTAACAAAAATTTTCCGCCGCTGCTAAAAGTTGTTAATAGCTGAGTAGACTGCAGACCTTTATCCCAAATTGGCCATTGATTCACATCCTTCCAAACTTTCCAAAGTTTATCAGCGTTTATGGATGTTTTCTCACTATAAGAGGTATAAAAAGAAATAATTGAATTTTTCATAGACTATTTTTTAACTGAATTAATTAATCTTCCCAAAACATTTTATTGTCATGCTATGGGCTGTACGATACGAGTAATCGTGGCTGTTGCTTGCTAAATGCTAATTTGCGCTGTGATAAACACATGCAGGCGAATAATAAATCTGAATCCTCGATTTGTCCACACAAAATCACATCTCTTTCAAATAAAACCGCGATCCCATCGTAAGAGGATTATCCACATCTTTAGATTCGTTTCATAACACCTTCAGATTATCCACAGATTCTGTGGATAAGTCTTTGGGTAACTATCTGAAAACCTGGGGAAACGGCGTAACATCGGGCGCTCGCGAGGCATGTACAATAATTATCCTGTGTACAACACGGTTGATAATAATGTCTTGGATGACATCCCCGGCTCTTCACATACCAGGCGCGGCACCAGATATCCAGGCAATTTTTTAATCATACCGGCATATAGCTCCTGCGCCTCACGTAATGTGATATCGAAATGAGAAGCGCCATGGACCTTATCGAGCGTATGCAGGTAATACGGCAAGACACCAGCTGAAAATAAAACCTCGCTAAGTGTTCTCAGGGTATTTACATTGTTGTTTACTCTCTTCAGCAGCACTGTCTGATTCAATAAATGAATGCCGGCATTACGCAGTCCCTGCATTGCCTGCCTGACATCGTCATTAATTTCATTGGGATGGTTGACATGAATCACCATGATTTTATCAAACGGAATGTGTGAGATCCAATGTATAAAATCCTCTGTGATTCGCTCCGGCAGCACAACAGGTAAACGCGTATGAATACGCAAGCGTTTGACGTGTGGTATTTGTAATAACTGATCAGTAAATAATTTTAATAACCTGTCGCTAGCCGAAAGCGGATCACCGCCGCTTAATATCACTTCGCTGATACTTTTATCCTGCTTGATATACGCAAATATTTTTTCCCATCCACCCATACCAGGATTATTATCCTCATAAGGAAAGTGCCTGCGAAAACAATACCGGCAGTGCACTGCGCACGCACTCGTCAAAGTCACCAGCACTCTTCCATCGTACTTGTGGAGCAGCCCTGGTATGGGATTCACATTTATCTCCTGCAGCGGATCACTTGTATAACCAGGCATGTCATTCAATTCCATCCCTAAAGGCAATACTTGCAGCAGCAGTGGATCATCAGGATTTCCTTTTTGCATGCGTGCGGCGAAACCACGCGTCACTTTCAAGGGAAATGCCCGGGCAGCAGCACGCGCTCGATCCAGTAAGGCTGGATCCAGCTCAAGAGATGTCAGTAATTCCTCGGGATCGGTAATCAGATCCGATAGCGCCTCCTGCCATAAGTGCTTGTTTTTTAACGCGGACATGAAAAACCTCACTCGTTACGGTGCCTTTGCGCTTGCAGGATGCAACCCTCGCAGCCGGCTTTGGCTAACTCTTTGATATTCTATTAAAACTAAGTGACCCAGGAAAAGTTGCTATAATCGTTTATAGGGCACAAATAGTCAAACAAGAGTAAGGAGTCCACCCGTGTTTGATGCTGATCGTCCCATTACTAAAAGCTCACAGGACAGGCTTAACCGAACTATATTTGCCAAGTATCTGGCACGCTGCATGCTGGATCACAAGGATCCAGAGAGTCTGGTTGTCGGCCTGTACGGCGGATGGGGCGTTGGAAAGACATCCATTATCAATCTTGTGCTTGAAGAGTTAAATTTCGCCGCGACGAATCTTCCTGATGATGAAAAACCGATAGTACTGAACTTCAGCCCATGGAGTTATTCAGGACAAAATCAATTGATATACAGTTTTTTTCGCAGGCTCTCATCTGCTCTACGCAATGTCTCCTATTTGAATAACTCCAAACGCATAATCCATTTGCTCGAGTTATACGTCTCCTTCTTTACTCACCAGCCTGTGCCCAAATCATTGCGTTCCAAACGCAGTTTCTTTGAGAAAATCACGTTTGGCGGAAAAGAAGAAGTGTACGCGTGGGAATCGGGGCGCGACCTGACACTCGTCAAGGCTGAATTAAATGAATTACTGCGCAACCAGAAGCACAAGATCATCATTATCATCGACAATATTTCGCGTCTTTACGATTACGAAATTAAGCAAATTTTTCAGATCGTGAAATCCATGGGTGACTATGCCAATACAGTCTATCTGCTCTCTCTCGACAAGGAGCATGTTATTCGGGCAGTCAACAAGATTGATGGCAGCGGCGGCGAGGAGTACGTAGAAAAAATTATTCAACTGCCATTCGATATTCCTCCGATACTGCAGCAGGATATTGAGGTTATATTTGCTGACCGTTTAAATGATATTGTGAAAACCGTTCCTGAGGACTCCTGGAGCACCGAGTATTGGGCGGATATCTACTATAGCTCCTTGAAGTATTTTTTCGAAAACTGCCGTGATATCACCCGCTACGTAAATACCTTGAGCTTCAGCTATTCGCGTTTGCGTGATGTCGTCAACCCGGTCGATTTCTTTGCCCTGACCGCAATCGAGGTATTCACCCCCGACGTTTACTTTGGGATACGCGAAAACAAGGACTTATTCACCGACCTGCTCGACAATGTTTACGTCCTTGACAAGGAACAACAGCAAAAGGACAAAACCCGATGCGATGAAATACTTTCACGCACCAAGCGTGTGCCGCATGACATTATTCTTGATTTATTAATCCGGCTTTTTCCGCGCATTCGCAAAATTTATTATCCCGACTCTTCATTCTTTCATTCAGACGCGACAGCACGCAAGCTGCGCAGGATTTGCAGCCCGGATGTTTTTGATGTCTATTTCCGATTATCCATGCAGGTAGGCCAGATACCCGAATCCGAGTTTGAAACAATTCTAGCCCTGACTTCCGACCCGGTCATGTTTGACCAGGCATTGACTCGCCTTAATCAGGACGACCGCATCACAAAATTTCTTGACCTGCTGGACAGCAAAGTCATCAACACCATACCACGCAAGAATATTCAAGCCATTGTCACTGCGCTACTGGACAATGGCGACCTGTTTCCACAAGGAGTCAGTGACGCATTAAGTCTGGACACGCCAATGAGAATTCATCGCATTATCCACGGCTTGCTGCGTCGCTTCCAGATGCCTGAGGAACGATTTTTAATATTACAGAATGCGATTGCGAGCGCCAATAAAAGTCTTTACATCATGGTGCATGAACTCAGAGAGCAGGGACGCGAGCATGCACAGGAATCAGATACATTCCTGCCCCTTGAATTTCGAGACCTGACCACAGAACAATTGACCTCCCTGCGTAAATTGCTCATAAGCCGCATTGAAACCTGGGCTAAAAATGGCAGCCTGGTCGATCATCCCCAGCTGTTACCCATATTATTTGCCTGGCGTGACTGGGGAAATGAAGAAGATGCCAGACGTTATGTCGACACGATTACCAGAACCGACCGCGGACTATTGTCATTTTTAACATCGACACTAGACAAGGCCATCTCACAAGCCATGACTGAATATCAAAAGAATCCTGTATGGGAAAAATATCTCGAAGACATCAATGCATTCATTCCTCCAAACATGCTCGAAGAACATGCAAAACTTTTATTTGAGGATGAATATTTTGAAAAACTGCGTGAAAGAGAGCAATTGGCTTTAATGATCTTCCTTGACCTGATCAAAACCCCAACGAAAAAAACCATCCGCAAAACGACAGTCTAGCTTCTTCGCAACATAACCTTACTCTTAAGACCAGGGTTTGCGAGAACCTGTATTTTACATTTGACTTCACCATTCAAGTTGTGGTTTCATTTTATACATCTATGCCTTTAATAGGCCAGCAAAACGGAGCAAATTTAAATGGAATTCAAGCACAGATTTAAACTCAGTCTTATCTGTCTCGCTATCGCCAGCCCCACATCCCTGCTTGCGCAGCCTGCTGCCAGCCCATGCAGTTTCAGCGGCCTCACCCTTGGATTAGGTCTGGGCGCTTCGACTTTTATGACCGATATCAGTAACGACACCAGCGCCGGCACAGCCGCCCTTGATCCCACCAAAAATATTTATGATTTTGGCCCCATGGCAGCCGTATTTGTAGGTTATGGGAATGTCTTTGATAACCACGCTTATCTGGCTGGCGAACTAGGGTTAAACGTTTTTGCACCCACTGAAACATCGGTAAGTGATACCGCCAGATCAAATGTGACCATGACTAGCACCGACCCATTTCCTCCCGACATATCGACAGCTACCTACACCAACTCGCTTTACACAAAGACTAAAGTGACTCGCAATGCGGTAGAGCCTTTCCTTGATTTGAAAGCAGGCTACCTCGTCACCCCAACCGCGCTCATCTATCTCAGAGGAGGCATCAGCTACAACAACCTGAAGATCAAAACCAACTCTGTCTATAATGCAACAGGTACCACGACAGTTATAAGCTCTGGAGGCTCTCCTGAATCAGTCAACTCTTCAGTCGCAGCCATCTCATCCTTTTATTCATCACAAACCAAGAGCACATTCTCCTGGAGGCTGGGCATAGGCACCGAATATATGGTCACGCCCAATTTCGGTATCGGCGCCGATTATATTTATACCTTCTATCCCAACCTCAAAACGACTGCTTCAAGCAGTGCGAATGACGTAGCCTGTGATGTCCTGGAAGGATGTGTTGCTGACACAGCTGCATTTGCCAACACGAGCAAAGCCAGTTTAAATGACCAGCAAGTGATGGCAAAATTGATTTATCATTTCAGTTAATTGATCCAGATAATTTGAAATTGTGTATCTGTCCTCGGTAAACTTTCGAGGGCAGATACACTGAGTAACGCGAGTGGTGTTATGATTAACAATAAAAACAAGCCTGGCTTTTCTATCCGTACTGTCAAACCCTCCGATATCCATCAATTAGTCGAGCTCGAAAAGGAGTGGCCTGAGGATGCGCGCGCCACACAACAGGAACTGCAAAACAGGATAGATAAATTCAGACAAGGCTTTTTTATCGCTGAAAATGAAACCGGGATTATCGCGAGCATCATCAGTTACCCATACCATTACCAACCCGGTGATTTAAGCAATTTTGCCAGCTGGGAGATGGTGGCAGCAAAATGTTATCACACACATGAATTACCAGCGGATGCAAATGCATTGTATATCCTCTCTGGCACTAGCAAGCCGGGGTATGGCAGCGATCTGTTTGACGGCGGAGTCAACCATGTTGTTGATCTCGGACGAGAAATGGGAAAACACTATATTATCGGCGGCTGCCTGCTTCCTGGTTATGCACGCTATATTAGCAAACATGAACCGATTTCCGCTGGCGACTATGTTTTCAAAAAATCACAAGGACGTTACATTGATCCTTTAATTGAAAAATATCGGCGTCTCGCGTTTTATGTGCCAGACAAGAATCACGTTATAGCCAATTACTTTCCTCATGCACCAAGCCTGAATTATTCCGCACTGGTGGTCAGAGATTTGTCCAGGTAAGTGTGATGACGCCATAATCCGAGGTTAAAATATGAGTGCCAGCTATTCCATAAAATTTTCCGATCCCTACCCCGTCTACAGGAAAATGCTTCAGGAAACGCCCGTCTTTCAGGACAAGAATGGTACCTGGCATCTGACGAGATATGATGATGTAAAAATGATGCTCTCGGATCAGCGCTTTTCACGACGGCCATCCGGTAATTTTGGATTTATCAGCGCGAGCAAGAAACAAACGGCGCTTGATAACGTGATTAGCCGCTGGTCATTATTCAATGATCCGCCAGAGCATACTCGCTTGAGGGAAATGATGAGCGTAATGATCTCACCCAGATTCATGAAGGACCTGAAATCTCTTATTGAAACCATCGTGGATTCTTTGCTGGCTTCACTTTTGCAGCAATCATCTGTCAATTTTATTGAGGCGTTTGCCTATCCTCTTCCAGTCAATCTGGTGAATCAACTGTTAGGGTCGTCACTAGATTATCACACTCTCAGAAACTGGTCACTCGGTTTTGTAAATGCGATGGACAGAGGATCTCCGGATGACTTCGAAGCCATCTCGCCATCCGTCCTAGCCATGCAGCAATACTTTGAGGATCTGATCAGGATGCGCGAGACAAATCCCGGCAATGACTGGATTAGTACATTGGTCGCCATCAGGAGCACTTACCATCTCAGCATAGATGATATTGTCTCAACCTGCATATTTCTATTATTGGCCGGCCATGAAACGGTGCAGCTGTCCCTGGGTCTCGGCTTAATGCTGTTGCTGAAAAATCCGGAACAGCAGCAATTGTTGCAGACCAATCCTGACCTGGTAAATTCAGCCGTTGAGGAAATCTTGCGTTTTGAATCGCCATTGAACAAAGCAAGCCGCTGGACACGCGAAAAAATTATCATCGATGAAATCATTATCCCGGAAAATCAATTGGTCGTTGGATTGATCAATGCTGCCAACCATGATCCTCTGAAATTTCCCAGCCCCGATGAGTTTAATATCACGCGCTCGAACAATCGCCACCTGGCATTTGGATATGGCATACACAATTGTCTGGGAGCGCTGCTTGCGCGTCTTGAGCTGCAAACTGCATTCGCCAGACTGACACCGCATTTGCATCGATTCACTTTGATTGAAGACAAGATTGAATGGGTCGCAAATTCATCCCTGAGATATCTGTTTAATCTACCCCTCACTATCAGGCATTTATGATTGATTATGAATGAACAAATGCGCTCGCTGTTGCAATTACTGGAAGAGTCCTAATGGAAACCGCTTGATGAAGTTCTGCAAAAGCAAAGACGGCATCTCCAGCTTGCCATCAATCATGCGCGTCACACTGTACCATTTTACAAAAATTTTTATGCTCATCTTGCCAGGGATATCGGGAATGAGATAACTGCCTTGCCGGTATTGACAAGAGACCTGATCCAGTCAGCCGGTGATGATTTCATTTCTCAACAATTACCCGAATTTCATGGCGCCTGTTATCCAATGGAAACCTCCGGATCAACCGGAAAACCGGTCAGGATCATCGCGACGGATTTCACAAGATTGTTTTACGATGCATTGATGCTGCGTGAACATGACTGGCACCGACGTGATTTTACGAAAAAACTTCTCTCCATACGCTGGGCCCGGCGCGGCTTTGCTGAACCGCCACTGGGTCATCAACAATCGACGTGGGGACCGCCAATCAATCAGTACCACGCAACCGGATCCAGTATATTCATCAATGTTGCAAGCGAGACCCATAAACAGATTGATGCGTTATTGTTACATTCACCGCACTACCTGCTATCATATCCGTCTCAATTGGCAGCATTGGCGGAATATTGTCTCGATAACAATATTTGCATGCCATTCCTGGAAGAAATACGCACGACAGGCGAATCATTGCGTGACGATTATGCGCAAAGCATCAGGCTAGCATGGCCGCAGACCAGATTGACCGATGTTTATAGCAGCGTCGAGATCGGAAACATTGCACAACAATGTCCTGAACACAATCATTATCATGTTAACCAGGAAAATGTGCTTCTTGAGATTGTCGACGAACACAATCAACCATGCGAAACAGGCAAGCCAGGCCGTGTGCTTGTGACATCGTTGATGAATTATGCGACACCGCTGATTCGTTATGAACTCGGAGATTATGCTGAATGGGGAAATCCCTGTCAGTGCGGGCGCAATCTGCCAGTTATCAAAAAAATTCACGGACGAAAAAGAAATCGACTTGTCTTGCCAAACGGCGAGTCACTTTTTCCATATCTGGGTGAACGAGAAGACAGAAACAAGATCACGACGGCTGTCCGCAAATTCCAGTTCATACAACACACTCCACATGATATTGAATATAAAATTATTGTGTCTCAACCTCTCTCGCCCGAACAGGAAAATCAATTACGACAATTACATCAAAAAAACCTTGGCTACCCATTTAATATCACCATTACTTACGTCGATCACCTCCCTCTCAATCATGCAGGGAAATATGAGGAATTCGTGTCGCTGGTCAACATGAATCATTCCCGTACCTGATTAAACAACATGCTGATAATCCTTGCATATGGAAAAAATGTCCTCAAGCCTGTCATTATATGTTAAACTGATTATACCTTCAGGGTAATAAGTATCAGTATATTTGGGAAAATCACGCCATGGAAACACGCAGAATTGAACATATCCATCACGCATTGCTAACCACAGCCAAGCAATCTCTCTTTGGAAAAATATCAGCGCTAACCCAGCTCGCCGAACCTCCCATTCCATTGACAGCGGGCGAAATGCATAAAGTATCGGGTGAAATTATCCGCTCAGCAAAACATGAAGTGTTGATGGCATTCTACAAGTTCTCTGGCGCATCGGAAGGCGGCAAGGAGATCATCTCTGCCCTGGAAGCGCTCAAGGAAAAAGCGGAACGGGAAAAAACGAAAATCAGAGTCTGCTTACTGGTAAACAGTCGTGGCAAGCTTGCCGAAACAGTGTATAAACCCAATCGTTCTCTGGGAATTGATCATCTTGCCAGCAGCGAATGGTTCACATTCACTTTTGTTCCGCATCCCACCGCCGCGTTTGGCGCGTTGCATTCCAAGCTGATTATTGTTGACGCCGAGATTGCCATGGTGCGTGGCGGCGATCCGCATGCTGACAATGATGCAACACGCGCTCAATTCGAAACCGCCTCCCTGATCAGAGGTGGCATTGTATCCGAGATACGATATGATTTTGTTGATGTCTGGCAGGCATACAGCAGCGAAGTGCTAGGGTTGCTCAAGCCATCCTCGTTGCAATCAATCCCTACCCATACAGATCAAAGTCCCATCCCATGCCTCTATGTTTCCAAACGTGAGAACGGAAACCTCTTCTATTACACAGACTGCTTTTCACCCTATAAAATCGCTTTCCTGCATGCAGTCAATGAAGCGAAAGAAACCATTCACGTCATGACTTCCAACATCAATGATCCGGACATTTGTTCGGCGATCGCGAAAGCATGCAACCGGGGTGTCCAGTTATATCTCATCACAGGTAAGTTCCATAATGATCATACTGAATATTACTGGGGCGGAACCAATCTCTACGCCATCGCGACGATAGTCAGTCAGGTTGATCTCAAGTGCCTCAAGAATCTGCATGTGCGCTGGAATACGAATACCAAGTCAACACTTGTGAAAAACAGCGACCCCTTTACTATCCATGCCAAATATGCCTGTGTCGATCTTGAATCGATTGGACTGACATTTTGCGGATCTTCGCCTCTTGATATTCAAGCAATGAAATATTCCCGGGAAGGCGATCTGATTTTTGAAGATGTCGCCACAGCAAAAAAATATAATGACAAGTTTTTTGTTGATAAATTCGCTATCGGCAAGGATTATTTTACCGACGCATTCGAAACACTGCTTGAAGTCATTGAAACGCAGACAAAGAGAATTGAGCAAAGCATCGAAAGTGAAGATCAGCGACGCAAGGCAGAAGGAATGAGAGGCGCCTTGATCAATATTGGCGGCGATTCCCGTCACATGCTCGAAAAAATCATGCTGCTCATGGAGAATATACATCCTTATTTGATCATCCGTACTGGATACAAGCCAGGCGCACCCGAATCCTATAACGCCGTCATGGAGGTCGTGACAAGATACGGCTTACACATTCATCTTGCAACGGTGCTCAAGCAAAAACTGCCTGAATGGCAGATGTCGGCTCAAAACCATGCTCCTGCAGTAACAACAGTTGCAACAAGCCATTTTAGTTTACTGAAAGGCAAAAATGAAAAAGAGATGACACGATCAGCAAGCTTCCCTGACCTTTTGAGCCCGCGTCTCGCCAATGATGAAGGACATCCTGCCGTTGAAGGTGCTGATTCACTGAGAAAAAGCATGTGACCGAAACGACGCGCATCATGGTTGCGATCCTGGATTGCTCCGGGAATCGCGTCATGTCAGTCAACGGATTTAATATGCAACGCGAGTATCTGCAGGAGGCGCAGCAACCGGATCATATCATATGGATCGCCAGTTACGGCCAACTTCAAAGCTGCTTCTACGTCATATTGTAATTCAGGTTATACATAATCCAGAGTGATCCACCAGCCAAAAATGTGATTATCATTAATGTGAACAAAAATGGGAACAAGTTCCAGCGCCCCGCCGGAGACGCGTTTAATCGCAAAAAGCAGATCGATTGCACAATCAGCTGGGTAATCGCTAGCACGGATATCCCGATATACAGGCTCGCATCATCCCATATTTTTGTGAACACCAGACCAAATGCTCCCAATGTCAGGAAAAAAGAGAAAAGCAATCCCGTCAGATAGGCTTTAAATGTTTTCTGACGGTTACCAAATTCGAAATGCGCATCTTGCTGGTTCGACATATCAAATCGCTCCCATGAGATAAACAATTGTGAATACAAATATCCAGATGATATCCAGAAACGCCCAAAAAATTCCGAGATAGGTCAAGCGCCGCTTCATGGCGGAAGTAATACCAAACAGGTAGAGCTGGATCATTAGTACAATCATGGCCAACAGACCAAAGGCAACGTGCAACCCATGCGTAGCGACCAATGTAAAAAATGCAGATAATGCTGCACTGCCCTGCCAGCCGTGGCCCTCCTGAACCAGATTGAAAAATTCGGTGTATTCAAGACCAACAAAGGCAAAGCCCAGCAAAAATGTTGCTGCAAGCCACCACATCATCCTGTTTAATGCATTCCTGTAAAGCGCCAATATAGTCAAACCATAAGTAAAACTGCTTGCCAGGAGTACGATTGTTTCCAACAGCACATATGGAAGATTCGTCAGATCGCCGACACTTAATCCTCCATATATATTCTTGCGAAGCACCACATATGTCGCAAACAGACATGAAAACAAAATACAATCCGTCAGAATATATATCCAGAAGCCGAATACATCCCTCTCGTCTGCCGCATGATGATTTTCAATTGCGATTGTGTTTGTCATAAGTGAATTTACCTGTCGATAGTTATTCAAATTACCGCTTCGCATTCAAGGCGCTCGATTTCATCAGCCGTGATGTAATATTCCGTTTCGGTATCAAACGTGCGCATAATCACAGCCGCAAGCATAGCAGCAAAGCATGCCAGCACCAGCCAGAAAATGTGCCAGGTAAACGCGAAACCAAAAATTCCCGACAGAATCCCGATAACAAAACCGTTACTGGTGTTTTTTGGCATGTGAATGTCCTGGTAAGCAGGTTGCTCCATTTGCTTTCCATCCTGCTTTACGATCCAAAATGCATCTCGACTCGTCACCGTGGGAATAGTTGCGAAATTATAAACAGGCGGCGGCGATGGAATTGACCATTCCAGCGTGCGGCCGCCCCATGCGTCTCCGGTTGTATCGCGATATATCTTGCGATTCATTATGCTGACGACAAGCTGCAAGACCTGGAACACGACACCGCAAGCGATGATACATGCACCTGCTGCCGCCACGACCAACAAGGGACGCCAGCCGGTTGAGGCGTCATAATGACTCAAACGCCGCGTCATACCCATGAATCCGAGCACATACAATGGAAGAAACGCGGTATAAAAACCGATAATCCAGCACCAAAAGGCATATCGGCCCAGTCTTTCATTCAGCCTGAAGCCAAATGCTTTCGGGAACCAGTAAGTCAAACCAGCCAGATATCCAAACACAACGCCGCCAATAATCACATTATGAAAGTGCGCGATCAAAAACAGGCTGTTGTGAACCTGGAAATCAATGGCCGGTATCGCCATCATCACACCCGTCATACCACCGATCACGAAAGTTGAAATAAAGCCTACCGTCCATAACATGGGTGTGGTAAACGAAATCCTTCCCCGATACATGGTGAAGAGCCAATTGAACACTTTAACGCCCGTCGGAATCGCGATAATCATGGTAGCGATACCAAAGAATGCATTGACATTGGCGCCAGCACCCATCGTAAAGAAATGATGCAGCCAGACAATAAAAGATAAAATCGTGATAGACGCAGTTGCCCACACCATCGTAGTGTAGCCGAACAGATATTTTTTCGAGAATGTAGCAACGACTTCAGAGTAAATGCCAAATGCGGGCAAGATCAGGATATATACTTCAGGATGGCCCCATATCCAGATCAGGTTGATATACATCATGGCGTTTCCGCCAAAATCGGCGGTAAAGAAATGCATGCCAAGATATCGATCCAGTGACAACATTCCCAGTGTCGCGGTCAACACAGGAAACGCCAGCAATATCAAAATCATGGAACAGAGCACCGTCCACACAAAAACGGGCATTCTCATCAGCGTCATGCCTGGACAGCGCATTTTTAAAATGGTGACGGTAAAATTGATCGCGGAAAGCAATGTTCCGACACCTGAAATCTGCAGCGCCCAGATATAATAATCCACGCCGACACCCGGGCTATACGCAAGCTCTGACAATGGAGGATAGGCAAGCCAGCCTGTCGCGGCAAAATCACCCACAATGAGCGAAATATTGATTAATGAAGCACCTGATACCGCGAGCCATAAGCTTAATGAATTGAGATAGGGAAAGGCAACGTCGCGCGCACCAATCTGCAGCGGCAGCACGATGTTAATCAAACCAAACATGAACGGCATTGCCATGAAAAAAATCATAATGACACCATGCGCGGTGAAAATCTGGTTATAGTGATCAGGAGGCAGATAGCCGGTGGATTCACCAACAGACATAGCCAGCTGCAGACGCATCATGATGGCATCAATAAATCCTCTCGTCAGCATGATGAATGCCAGCATGATATACATGATGCCGATTTTTTTGTGATCAACGGAGGTAAGCCATTCCATCCACAGCCATTTCCATTTTTTGTAATAGGTGATGGATCCAAGAATAAGCGCGGTGACAATTCCCATAAACACTCCGCCGCTCATGATAATCGGATTATGAAATGGGATAGCCTGCCAGGTTAAATTTCCAAATAAGATTGATTGCGACATACTCATGTTCCTCTTTAACTATACCCACGACTTTTCTTTACATAGGGCTTCTACGTCTTTAGCCGGCATCATTGCCTTCATGATCGATATCCTGAATAAATATTTATTTATCGCCGAAAAATATTCGACCGGGTTGGACTCGCTTGGGACAAGCAATTGATCGTACCTGGTTTTATCCAGAACATTTGATGATCGCTTTACAGATTCAACCCAACGATCAAAATCCTTTTGCGTGCTCGCTCGGACAAGGAATTTCATTCCCGAAAATCCTCTGCCGCTAAAATTCGATGAAAATCCCTGATAATCACCTACCTCATCGGCAATCAGGTGCAGCCTAGACTGCATTCCTGCCATTGCATAAACCTGTCCAGCCAACTGTGGAATCAAAAGTGAATTCATGGGTCCCTCTGACGTAATTTCAAATCGAACCGGAACGCCTGCCGGAATTTGCAGATAATTAATGGTCGCGATATTTTGCTCGGGATAGATGAACAGCCACTTCCACTCAAGCGCGATTGCCTGAATCGTCATCGTTTGGGTTTTACCAGCTGCATTGAGCGGCCGGAATGGATCCAGCGTATGAGAACTATGCCATGTGATGATTCCAAGTATCGCAATGATGGCACAGGGAATGGACCACCAGATCAGTTCCAGCACGGTACTGTGCGCCCATTCAGGCGCGTATTTTGCGTTGCGATTTCCCTCACGATATCGCCATGAAAAAAACAGGGCAAGAAAAATCACTGGCAGCACAACAATCAGCATTAATGCGGCGGAAATCAGCATGATTTTCACTTCTTGTGCCGCAATCACTCCCTTTGGATTCAACACGGCGAGTTCACAGCCGGAAAGTAAAAACATCACGCTGCCTGGCAAGACAATCTGAATGAATTTTTTCAATATCATCACATGTTAACCTTCTGTTGTTGACAATATTCATAACCGTTACACATCAAACCCAACTGCGCTTCACAAGAAATTCACTATACAGACGCGCCTCCTCCGAGCCCGGCTCCGGCTTCCAGTCGTATAACCAGGAGGTTTGCGGCGGCAACGACATCAGGATGGATTCAATGCGTCCTCGTGTCTGCAATCCAAACATCGTTCCACGGTCATAGATCAGGTTAAATTCGGCATAACGGCCGCGCCGATACAGTTGAAAATTCTTTTGTTTTTCCGTGTAAGGGGCGTGTTTGCGTTTCGTGACAATGGGACGATATGCTTTTATGTATTGATTTGCGAGACGTGTCACAAAATCAAAACATGTTTCAAAACCCCATTCATTGAGATCATCAAAAAATAATCCGCCCACCCCTCGCGGCTCATTTCTGTGTTTTATATAAAAATAGTCATCACACCATTTTTTGAATCTGTGATACACATCAGAGCCATAACGATCACACACTTCTTTCGCCATGCCATGCCAGAAAACACAGTCTTCCTCAAATCCATAAGTGGGTGTTAAATCAAAACCGCCCCCAAACCACCAGATGGGATTCTTGCCGCTGCCCGTGGTGGTAAAAAACCTGAAATTGGCGTGTGAAACAGGCACATAAGGATTAACCGGGTGTATCACCACCGAAACTCCAAGCACTTCAAAATGCTGTCCTGCAAGCTCGGGCCGCTTTTCTGTGGCGGATGGCGGCAATGTCGTGCCCATGATATGGGAAAAATTAACGCCGCCTTTTTCAAATACATTCCCGTTTGCAATCACCCGGGTTGTGCCATAACCCAGCGCAGAATTCTGCCACTTGTCTGAAATAAACGCTTCCTTGCCATCCTCTTCAGCGAGCTCCTGGCAGATGGAATCCTGCAAATTAATCAAAAAGACTTTAATTTTCGATATGTTAGGCATTTTTTCTGTTCTCGCTTTATCACCTACACGACATAAGATAATGGTGTTATGCGCGAGATTCATTGATCTAGATCAATAAATGAGGTTGCCTGGATAATCTGACGATTTCAGGTATGATATTTCATCAAAAATAATTTCAGAGTAAGTCTTGTATGCACACACCCCATATGGATGACTCCGTTTGCTGCGGATGCCACCTGACTCCGTTTTGCATAGGCAGCGAAAAATTGAGAGCCAATCCGGAATTTGATTCGCTGCCAGTCAAGCGCAGATTTGTGGTGAAAAAAAACGAGCGCCTCATCGCGCCCAATAGTCACTTTCAATATCTTTTTGCGATCGAGAAAGGCTCCATCAAAACGGTACAATCCGAAGCCGATGGAGGCGAACTTATCCGGGGATTTTATTTTTCCGGCGAAGTATTGGGTTATGAAGCTATTTATTCAGGACGCTATCATTTTACAGCGATTGCATTAACTGAAACCCATGTTTGCATGCTGGACTACCATGATTTTTTGTATTACCTGCAATCCAATCCTGAATTGCAACAACACATACTTTATCTGATCAGCTTGCAGCTCAATGTCGGCTCTTATCTGGTTTCCACCAAGGCGGATCGTAAACTGGCCTGCTTTTTACTGGATTTGTCTTCACGTCTGCATCGAGCACAGATGCATCCTGAATTCCAGCTGCCGATGTCGCGTCAGGATATTGGCAATTACCTGCGGTTGACGGCTGAAACAGTGAGCCGCACTTTCACTCGATTACAGCAAAACAATATCATTTCCATTAACAACAAGAAGATAGGTTTGCTGAAAATTGACGTACTCAGACAGATCGCGGAAGGACTAACGTCGGTAGAGTGAAATCATTTTCAATTACAGCATGACAACCAGATTGTGGCACCGTATCGTTCATCCTATGTTTGCAACCACACTGAAAAAGACGCGCGGCCGCCAGCCGTCCCCAATCAATTGTTCTGCCGCGACTTGTTTTGTCAGCGGCTGCGCCCACATCACATTGCCATTGATATATTTGGTCATCAAGAACCGGACACCGAGACCAGTTGATGTCGCGCTTTGCTTTCTTGGCACACCGCCAATAAATTCGAAATTCCAGATCATGCCGGCGTCATAGAACGCATAAAGCTCAAGGTCCTGAATGAGTAACTTTCCTACCGCCCAGTCATATCGCAGCTCAAGACTTCCAGCCGCACCCTTGTCGCCGATTATTTCAGCCACATCATACCCACGTCCTATTTGCGGTCCGCCGAACGTAAATTGCTCCGCCGCCAGCAAGGGATTAAATGCCCATTGACCCTGCAGCATTCCGTATAAGGACCATGGGCCTTTGACCGCCTGCAGCCGGCTTGCCGTCAGTGCGATTTTTGTATAGGTTCCTCGGCCGCCCGGGCGTGATGTTGTCGCTGTATTGATATTGGTGTTGGATGTATAACCCAAAACAGGCAGTCCTTGCCGGAAATCAGCTGAAATCAGGTTTGCGCCATTCCATCTATCTGCAAAATTGTATGTACCGCCAACATCCAGACTACGCAAGTGATCCGTGTAAAGTGGAAGATCAAATGTTGTGACTTCACTATCCAGATAATTGAATCCCAGACGATAAGTCAAACTCTGACTACGGGTGCGAATAATGGGAAAAAATACAGTTGTGTAATAGTTATTATTCAAGCCATCAATTTGCTCCGGTCTCAGGACAAATAACGGATGGGTATGCACACGCGTGCCGCCAATCAGCCACCGGGTTCCTTCATCATTCAGTGGCGCATTGTAATTGATATCAGCATAGGTTAACTCGCCGCCTTTTGGTGTTTTTGTAAATGTAAACTGCGTTGAATCGCCGGATGTGGCAAATGAATTTGCTGTCAGATTGGCAGTCATTTGCTGCGGACCGATATAGCGAGTTCCATAGTTATCATAAGACAGATAACCGGTTGCAACCTTGTTATTAGCAACCATTGTAAGATCCGCGGCACCGGTTTGAGTCTTGGACGGCGACAATACAGATCGCACCTGTGTTCCCGGAATTTCATTCGCCAGCAGTAAATATCGCTCCATACGGCTAAGCTGCAATGGCGGACACGCCTTGATTCTTTCGCCAAATTTTTGCACCAGGCATTTGGCGCCATTTGGCTTTCCCTGAACATTCACCGCGCCAATATATCCTTCAATAACCTGTATTGTGACAACACCGCCTTTCACATGCTGCGGAGGCAATATGGCGCGCGACAGAATATAGCCATTGTTACGATAATAATTCGTGATGTCCTGCACAATCTTGAAAAGTTCGGCAACAGTAATGGTGTGATGCAAATCATGTTGATAAAGAGGACGCAGTTGCGCCTCAGAATAAATACGATTGCCCTTCAGTATGATCTTGTTCAATTGAAATTTGATTTTTTGTGCCTGCGCGGTTAATCCGGTTGGAGCTTCCTGTTTCGGCGCAAGAACAGGCGGCAATACCTGAGGTGTTGCACCCGGCTGCTGACTTCGGATGGCTGCACCAACCTGGGAAGGCTGCACTGATCCTGGTAATGAGGGAGCTGTTTGTGCCCAACTGTTTCCTGCCAGCATCATGACACTCACAATTCCGATTAACTTGAACGGCAAATTTGGCGACATCCAGAATTCCTTTTCGTGATAGTTGTGTTACTGGTAAAACATATATTGTTTAATAAACCGCCCGGATTGGCAAGATATTATACTACTCGAGCAGACTGTCTCAAAAAAAAGCGCTATTATTTCATGGCCTTGCTCGGGACGTTTTCGATTTCACGTAAAGAATGAGTCTTATCAACAGGTTGGAGACAAGCATCCGGCTGAAATTTTACAGAATTCTGAGTCATCCTTTGCAACCACAAATCTTCCAAAAATGTACTAGGCTTAAGTTAAAGCATTAAAAAATCAGACGAGTACAGAGAGGTTGCATAATGTATCGAAAGAAAAACAAGTACATTATTCGAAACTTCGGGAATGCAAAAGGCATATCACTAAATCATAAAATCATTGCATTCGTGTTTGCATTCTCCTTCACATCGGCGGTCATTGCCAATCCCGTTGTGGGAAATATTGCGTCTGGCAATGTCAGCATTCAGCAAACATCCACCACTACAACTGTAAATCAATCCTCTCCTCAAGCCATCATAAACTGGCAAAGTTTCAACATCGACAAGCAGGAAGCTACTCATTTTATTCAGCCAGCCGGTGGAATCGCACTGAATCGGATCAATCCTTTGCAAGGTGCGTCACAAATATATGGCACACTCACCGCAACCGGACAAATCATACTGGTTAATCCTGCCGGAATTTATATTGGGCCCTCTGCCTATATCAATGTAGGCGGTCTGATTGCGACAACTGCAAATATCACCGATCAGGATTTTCTTAGTCGTAATTATAAATTTACACCCGTAGCAAATTACTCAGGTTCGATTGTCAACGAAGGTCAAATTATCGCTGCGGATCATGGCCTGATCGCCCTGGTGGGACCGACCGTTACCAACACCGGGCTCATCCGGGCGAATCTTGGTCATGTGATTCTGGCATCAGGCAGCGCATTCACTATCAATTTTGCAGGCAACGATCTCATCAATTTCTCACTTGATGCACCCACCACTGGAAAAGGCGTCACCAATACTGGATCACTTATTGCTGATGGCGGGCAAATTCTCGTTACTGCTAAAGCAGCGCAAGGCGTGCTGGATAATGTGATTAACATGCAAGGCATCGCACAGGCAAAATCAGTGTATAAACAGAATGGTGAAATTATCATTTCCGGTGATCCGAATGGCGGTGTTGTCAAAGTCGCTTCCAATATAAATGCCTCCGGAAAAGACAAGAGACAAACTGGCGGCACAGTTAATATTACAGGATATGACATACTGCTTGACTCACCCACATTGATCGATGTTAGCGGCGATATCGGCGGAGGTACCATTAATGTTGGCGGAAATCTTCATGGTACAGGAGTTTTGCCTAACGCCAATGCCACTGTGATGACACCCGGAGTAAGTTTACTTGCGGATGCCATCACCAATGGCAATGGTGGTAATGTGGTCTTGTGGTCAAATGGTGTAACAAAAGCATATGGTAATATCAGCGCTCAAGGCGGTTCGCTTGGAGGCAATGGCGGATTTATTGAAACCTCGAGCAAAAATTATCTGGATGTGAACGGATTAAATATCAACACAGCAGCACCCAATGGAAATACAGGAACCTGGCTGCTTGACCCAACCAGCATTTATATTGCCAATAATCTGAGTAATGCACAGGCAAATGGCATGACTTCGTCAGATACCACGGCTGATACAGGCACAGGCACAGACCCTACCCTGTTTGAAGCATCTGGAGCAACGCCGGATTCATTGCTCACTGTTGCCAGCCTGGAATCAGCGTTAGGATCATCGAATGTACTGGTGACAACTTCCAATTCGAGCGGAACGGGTACAGGTGATATTAATGTTGTCGATAATGTCACCTGGAATAATAGTAATTCACTCACTCTGTCCGCATACAGAAATATCAATATCCTTTCAGGCGCGGCGATAACTGACACCAGTAACGGCAGTCTCGTTCTACAGGCAAATAATACAGCTGCATTTGACGCAGCATCCGGAAGCGGCCTTGTCAATCAAAGCGGCGGAATCAATGTAGCAGGCGGTGTCACCGTTTATTCCAATCCATCCAGCTCCAGTTATGTCCCCGTGTCTATTACGAATAGCGGCGGTTCGGTGACCAATTACATGCTGGTAAATGATGCCAATGATTTGTCTGATGTGAGCAACGCCAGCTCATCATGGAACAAGGACTTCGCTCTTAACACCAGCATCGATGCCAGCAGCCTGAAAAATTTTACGCCCATCGGTAATTCCGGCACCAACTTCACCGGCATATTCAACGGGCAAAATTACACGATCAGCAATCTTTCAATCGACCAGCCATCCACTGATGATGTTGGCTTGTTTGGCGCAACCAATGGCGCAACACTTGAAAACATGTATCTGCAAAATATCAACGTCATCGGACAGAATTATGTTGGCGGCCTCACTGGCGCCATGGTGAATGGCTCCATCGATAATGTTGGCATATTAAGCGGCAATATCTCAGGATCAGGCAGCAAGATTGGTGGACTGCTTGGCGGCAATACAGCAGGAACTGGTGCGATTACAAATTCATTCAGCAATACAAATGTCATCGGCGGCGGCTCTCAGATAGGCGGGTTAGTCGGCTTAAGCTTTGCCAATATTAGTGATAGTTATAGCACAGGAAATGTCTATTCAACCGGAAGTGGTCAATCACAAATTGGCGGTCTGGTGGGGTTAAGCAACCAGGTCGGCGGCGGTCCTGGCAGCATCACAGATAGTTACAGTACCGCAAATGTTTACGGTGGTACGTCAAATAACGTAGGCGGACTGGTAGGGTTCAATAACAATGCCGATCCGATTATCAGAAGTTACAGTACAGGAAAAGTCACTTCCACGGGCTTCGATGTCGGCGGACTGGTGGGATTTAACAATGAAGCGACCATCGAGGATTCGTTCTGGGACACAACCACATCCGGGACAACCAACCCCGGATCCTATGTGTTAATTAATACATCTGGTTACAACAACTTTGTCAACACAGTTTCCGGGTTAACTACACCGTCATTACTAGCGCAAAATACTTATTCAAATGCTGGCTGGTCATTTGGCTCATCGCCCGGCTCAGGCACCTGGTTTTCGATTGATGGTTTAACCCGGCCAATGCTGCAATCCGAATACAGCACTGCTATCCATACACCGCATCAACTGGAATTAATGACTATGGACCCAACAGCCAGCTATCAACTGGCCAATAATATTGATCTTACGAGTGCAATGAACAATCCTGCTGATATCTGGGCAAGCGATGCTGCAATCAATAGTGGTACAGGTTTTATTCCTGTCGGAAAGAGTGGCACGCCATTTACAGGCACGCTAAATGGCGAAGGAAACATTATCAATGACTTATATATCAATCAAACAGCTAACGATACTGGGTTGTTCGGTGATGTGGCTTATCCAGCTACGATTAATAATCTGGGGATAACAAACGCAAATGTTAATTATACCGGTGATAGCGCGAACATCGGTGTACTGGCGGGATCAACCATTAATTCAGGAAATAATGTTCCCACGATACAAAACGTTTACACAACCGGATCTTTAAATGTTACCACCAGCAATATCACGGCGATTCGAGCCGGCGGCCTGGTCGGTCAAAATGAAGGAGATATCTCGGATTCATATTCCGGTGTTGATGTTAATGTGATTGGCAACAACTCCGATCCATTCAGTAATCTTTACATCACGGAAGGCGGATTGGTGGGTTCCAACTTTTATCCTGGCAGCATTACAAGCTCTTATAGTTATGGCTCTGTTACCAATCTGGCTGAAGGTTTTCCCTTCCTTGATTATGTTGGCGGTCTTGCGGGAGAAAATCAGAATACGATATCAAATTCGTATAGTCTCTCGAATGTTATCGCGAAAAATGCAACGAGCAATAATATTCCTGTCGTGGCAGCCGGATTTGTGGGATCCAATGACAATGGCAATTTTATTGGCAATGGCAGTATCAGTAATTCATACAGCACCGGACTGGTGAGTATCACCAATGCGAATGGCACGACTGCGACCAACGAAGCAGCAGGATTTGTCGGCGATAATAGTTCCACCGCTGTCTCGGCTATCGCTGACAGTTTCTGGGACACGGATACCAGCAACCAATCAACGGGCGTGAACGGCAACGCGGGTGTATCGAACCTGCAAGGCGGCTGCTTCACTGGAAGTTGTACGAATGGCGGCCTGGCCAATCTGTCTTCATTTGGCACTTACTCCTCCGCTCCCTTTAACTGGGTCATCAGTGATATGCCAAGCACCACTGCAACGCCACCAGCCAGTACCTGGTTTATCTTTGATGGCAGCACGCGTCCATTGCTTATGTCAGAGTACAGTACCATTATCCATAATGCCCATCAGTTACAGTTAGCGGGTTCGACACTTGGCGGCAATTATACACTGGCTGAAAATATTGATCTTAGCAGTATCAAGAACCCAGCTGATATCTGGGGAACATCAAACTCGAGCGGCACCGGATTTGTGCCCATTGGCAGTTTGTCCACGTCACCTTTCACAGGGACATTCAATGGCAAAGGCTATCAAATAGCTAATATATATATCATGCAATCTCCTTCAAGTTTGTATGTTGGATTGTTTGGTGCAACCGATTCGCCGGCTGTTCTCTCCAATTTTGGTCTCACTGGCTCCATCTTCGGTGGTGATTACGTTGCCCTGGATGGCTTTAACAACGGCACCATACAAAATGTCTACAACCTTGCCAGCATTGGAGGAGGCTCGCTTTTAACAGGCGGTCAATACGTAGGCGGCATCGCAGGCTGGAACAGCGGAAGCATTTCGTACTCCTATAATGCGGGAAGAATCAGTGGTTCAGGCAGTTCTGTCGGCGGACTTGCAGGTATTAATTACGGCGGTACGATTGCCAATACTTATAACACAGGCGATGTATTTGGGCCCGGAGCAACCCTGGTTGGCGGGCTGGTTGGCGATAACGTCAATAACGGCGGCGGCAGCATTTCAAATTCGTATAGCAGCGGTACCGTTGCCGGATCATTGGATGTAGGCGGCTTTGTCGGCGGCAATTCCGCTTCGATTAATGATAGTTTCTGGGATACTGATTCCAGCGGTCAATCGAGCGGCATTGGTACAGGTACCAGTGCGCCTACCCTGGTGGGCGGCTGTTTATCCGGCAGCTGCGTAAACGGCGGCTCAGTCAATCTATCGACTCAATCCACTTATCCAGCTACCTGGATAATGGGTACAGACCCCACAACGAATTCCTGGCTCATATTTGACAGCCAGACACGACCCATGCTGGCAATGGAATATAACACCAACATAATGACACCCCATGCTCTGCAATTAATGGACATTAATCCTGCCGCTTTAGATAAATCCTATACGCTTGAAACCAATATTGATTTGAGCGGCATCACCAATGCGGCTGATGTATGGGGAGGCGCTGCGAATACTGCCGGAGGATTTATTCCAATCAGCACATTCAACGGAACATTGAATGGCAGCAATTATGCAGTTTCCAACTTGTATATCAACAAGAGCGGCGGCGGCAACCTTGCTCTCTTCGGCAATACATCAGATACATCCCTCATTTCCAGCATTGGTGTTTCCGGTGCCATCACCGGTGATGCTCCCATTGCGATACTGGCTGCAAATAATTCCGGTGTCATTACAGACGCCAATACCAGCGGTACCGTGACTGGTGACGCAGTATCGAATGTGGTCGGTGGTTTTGTCGCCAACAACAATATCGGCGGGATGATCATGAACTCCTATAATTCCGCTGATGTATCCGGGCTGTATAATGTCGGCGGTCTGGTGTCCGAAAACGCCGGTATCATCTCGGACTCCTTTAACCAGGGCACCATTAGCGGCAATTCAGCAAGCTCAAACGGCACAGGTGGACTGGTCAATTCCAACCAGGGCTACATCTTTAAATCCTATAATACGGGTACCGTCACCACCCCTGGCGTCATTGCAGGCGGTATCGCAGCGACCAATAGTTCTGGCGGATTCATACAAGACACTTATAACACCGGATCTATCAATGGCATACAGGCCGGTGGATTGATAGGTAATAACTTTGGCGGTACGGTCACTGATTCCTACAGTACAGGCGTCATTACTGGCTCCAGCCAGGTTGGCGGAGTAATTGGTGATAACTGGGTTGGAGGCAACGCATCCAATCTCTTCTGGGACACAGCTACATCCGGTCAGGCTTCCGGAATTGGAGTCATAAATGTTGGCGGGCCATCCACTCAGACAAATATCATCGGCGGCTGCTTTGACGCAACCAGCTGCGCTGGCGGCGGTTCGGTTGACCTCACGTCTGCGGGAACATTCATTCCCTATGGCTGGAATTTCTCAACCGTCTGGAACATTATTCCTGGCAAATCCTATCCGTATCTGCGCGACTTCTACCCCACCGCTCCCAGAGTCATCTCCATCACGACGCCAGCGGCAGCAAACACCAATGTTAATCTCGTCGACAACGGAAACATTGTCGATACAACAACAACGGGTGCAAATGGATTCGCTTATTTATTTGAAGGATTGAACGTCGTTTCAGGTGTTAATCATACCATTGGTGATGGCGGCAATCTTCTCGCCTATCTTAGCGGTTCCGCAACCAAAGGTAATGTGGTGGCAGTGGCGCCTACAGGAGGATCGAGTCTCTCCGGAGCAACAGGTCTTGCCATCACAGCGAACAATGTAGCAGCAGATCAGGCAGATAGCTCCGTTGCGCTGAGCAACAGCGTCTTTAATTCAGCAGTTGGCACGTTAGTCGATCCTGATATTTTATTCAGTGTTGATAGCAGCGGAAATTTAACAATCAATTCCGGCTATGATTTCATGACAACCACACCAACCGCCTATTCGATTGACGGCGATATTACCGCGGTCAATGGCAATCTCGTCTTTAATGGACCAACCGTGTTAACCGGCACGCGGACTCTAACAGGCAATACTGTCACTATCAATGATGGCATAAGCGGCAATCAAGATCTTAATCTGGCCGGCAATTCTCTCGCAATAAATGGCTTGCTTTCCCTCAATAATGTCTCTGTCACAGGAAATGGCTCAGGTAATTCATTCTTGCTGAATACCGGCAATCCACAAACCTGGATTGTAACCAGTACTGACGCTGGCGATTTAACTGGTATAACGGGTGTATCCGGAAACTTTACCTTTAGCAATATCCAGAATCTAACCGGCAGCAGCGCTGATGACACCTTTACCTTCAATGACGGCCAAACGATTTCCGGAATCATTGATGGCGGTCCAGGCGGCATTAATACACTGGATCTGTCTCCATACACTACCAGCGTGAATACCACTCTCACAGGTTCCAGCATTAACGGATTCAGCGGCACAACATCCGGATCACCTAATCCGACAGGCGGATTCACAAATATCACGCAGATTAATGGCGGCAGCGGCGTCAACACCCTGAATGGCGAAAATGTCGTGACATCATGGAACATTACTGGCGCCAATAGCGGCACACTGAATGACGGTACATTCACCCTGGGATTCAATCATTTTGCAAAATTGCTCGGCGGATCCAGCAATAATAATTTCACCCTGAATAATGGCGGCGCAATCAGCAATATTATTGGCGGCAGCGGTGTCAATACACTAACTGGTACAAGTACAGGCAACACGTTTATCATGACAGGCATTAATAGCGGTACAGTCAATGGCATTCCATTCAGCAACATCCAGAATATCAATGGTGGAAGTAATGCCATTTCAAATACGCTCGATTTTACCGGTTACTCATCCCCAGTGAATGTCACTCTCACAGCAAACAAATACAGTGGCAGTGCTTTTAGCGGCAATGTGACAATTGTTACTTATTCGAATATCAATCACTTGCTAGGCAATAATGGAAAGCTTACACCCGATCATTCATTATTTGGTCTCATACATCTGACCGGACAATTTAGCGGATTTATTTCCGATCCGTTAGACTGGTCCGGATTCAGTGTAAATGTGCCAACCAGCCTTATAAGCCCGAATGTATCGCCTATTATTCAGCAGCCACAAAATCCGGATACCATCACGCCAGCTGATGAAACCTCCACTTGGCTGGACAGCAACAGGACTGTGGACCAGAACCTGAATGATATCGAGTCTCAGGCAAAATCACTGTATGACACCAACCTCGCAAAGGTAAAAATCAACCCCTATTGTTCTCAATAAAACATGCGCATGAGTGACAACCAGCAGGAAATGCCCGCATAATAACCATAATAACAGGGTGGCAATCTCAGGGATGAAACATGAACAAGCGGATACCGATTATTCTTGGCATTATTCTGGTGTGTTTCGCCGTCTGGCTATTAGCTACCTCAAACAAAACCGTTCGCAGTATCATTGGCCGCCTGGATAACCTGGGTTATGACGTGCAATTGCGGGCAAGGGTGTTAACCGAAAATCTTCCTCCTTCCAGCCCGGTTGCCATTATTGACATTGATGATAACAGCCTGAAAGTTGAGGGACACTGGCCATGGCCTCGCACCAAGCTAGCCGCGCTGGTCAATGAATTACAGAATCAGGGCGCTGCTGTTATCGCATTTGATATGTTTTTTCCCGAAAAAGAACCCAATATTGCAGAAACCCTCTTGCAGGAATTAACTAAAAAAAACCTGGCCAATCCCGTCGTGACGAATGTACTCAAGAAAAGTGAACCTGTTTTTGATGAAGATTCCACATTCGCAAAAAGTCTTGCAGACAACCAGGCTGTGCTTTCGATCGGATTTTTGCCGCGCAATCAAACCGAAAATCAGTTGCCGCCGCCAATATTGACCTTGTCACCTCCAGACAGAGCACAGCTTGGAATAATCAGGGCCAATGGCTATATTGTCAGTATTCCCGTTCTGCAACAGTCCGCCAAAGGCGCTGGCTTTATTAACATTTACGCTGACGGCGATGGAATTGTCCGCCGCTCACCGCTTGTAATGGAATATAATGGCGGCATTTATCCAGCTTTGTCATTACAAGCAGTCATGCTGTTTCTGGGCGAAAATATCAGTCTGGTTACACCACGCTACGACAAGGGAAAGGTGCTTGAAGGGATCAAGCTAGGGTCGTACACCATCCCAACCGACGCCAATGGACAGGTGCTTATTCCATTTATCGGCAGGAGTTATACTTTCCCGTATTACTCGGCGACGGATGTTTTACATAACAAAATTCCCAAAGATGCGCTTGCAGGAAAAATATTATTTGTCGGCACATCTGCAACCGGTTTGGGAGACTTGCAGCCAACCTCTATACAAAGCCCTTTTCCCGGCGTCGAAATCCAGGCCACGCTGGTGAACGGCATGCTGCAAAATAGTTTTTCTTTTGTGCCTGCCTGGACCCAGGGTGCCAACTTTATTTTAACAATCCTGTTTGGCCTCATTGCTGCCTGCCTGTTCCCTTACCTGGGACCGCGTACACTTGGCATAATCATTGTTCTGTTCCCAGCCGCGTTGCTTTTCATCAATAACTGGATCTGGATTAAAACAGGTCTGGTATTGTCTTTGTTGATGCCGGCAATGCTCACGCTTTTTCTGGCGCTCCTGAATATTCTATATGGCTATTTATTTGAGACACGCCGGCGTGAACAATTAAAAGAAATGTTTGGCCAATATGTGCCTGCGAAGCACATTGATGAAATGCTTAAAACAAAAAGTAATTATGCTCTGCGCGGCGAAGACCGTGAAATGTCTGTGTTATTTGCAGACATACGTAATTTCACCGCCATTTCCGAAGGTATGTCAGCATCCGAACTCGTTGAAATGCTGAATACATTTTTCACGCCAATGACCGAAATCATCTTCAAGCACAGAGGCACAATAGACAAGTACGTGGGCGATCTCATCATGGCATTCTGGGGCGCACCGTTAAAAGACAAAAGTCACGCCCGTCACGCAATTGAATCTGCCCTGGAAATGCAGGAAAAACTGCATGAATTGCGGCCACTCCTGGCTAAACATCAGTGGCCAGATATTCATATCGGCATTGGCATTAACAGCGGCATGATGAGTGTTGGCGATATGGGATCGCGTTTCCGCCGCAACTATACGGTATTAGGTGATTCAGTCAATCTCGCTTCCAGGGTCGAGGGACTGACAAAATTTTATGGCGTGAATATCATCGTGACAGAGTTCACCCAAGAGAATCAGAAGCGTTTTGTTTTTCGCAAGCTGGATCAGGTACGGGTAAAGGGAAAAAAGAAAGGCATTTCCATCTACGAAGTCGTTTGCCCGAATTTAAAACTTACTCCCGAGATAGCTGCAGAGCTGGAGATGTATCACAAAGCGCTTGAACTCTATTTTCAGCAGCAATGGGATGCCGCTTATGAATTGATGTCACAGTTAAAAAATCGATATCCTGATAAAAAAATCTATGACATTTATATCCAGCGCATTAACGAATTCAAGCAACATCCTGTCCCGTCAGACTGGGATGGCGTGTATGCACATTCCACCAAGTAAGGCCGCTGCGAGACAGGACATATACAATCCCAGACTCATTTACTGGCTGATACAAAAACTGCTGATTGGTCCATGCGGTCCGCCGGTGCCTGTCCCGAATCCAGCAATCTTGGCGGGCGTGATTTCCAGCTTTTCCTTGAAGACATCCGGTTGCTGGGTCAATGCCTGGGGTGGAACTTCCGAGGTTGGAACAAACGCGTAAGGTGTATTGTTGTCCAGACATAATTCACCACCCTGCTTTTTGGATTTCACACAGGGCTTGCCGGTATAGTATCCAACATAAACCTGCCCTTGCTTTACATACACAGCATAATCCGTACCGCGAACGCCAATGGTTGCAACAGGTGTATTTACCTGATAATCCGGTGGATTGCTCTTTGCAATTAATCCGGTGATAGTACGAAAACCACCTTCAATCAGGCTCATGATATACTTACCAACTGAGCCATGTTTGGTTTTGGGCTTGGGTTTAAATGAATACTGATCAATCGAAAATTGTGTGTTAGGTCGAAACGTCATTAATGTGTTATCTGTAAAAACAATCTCTGCCTCTGTTTTATTATCAGTTGACAAAATATCATGCAAATAAATCACGGACAGTTTTTGGAGTAGCCGCTGCTCTTTATTGGGCATTAGCGCTTTGAGAGACGTACCCTTGATCCATACCACTCTCCCCACAGGTGTGGGTAACGGCGGATCAGCGTATGTGCTTTGAATCATGCAAAAAAGACTCAGTGCCAGCCCAAACACCCCGATCTTATTGTAATAATTCATTTTTAGCACCTATCTCTTTTTGTGGCTTAATACTATTATAATTCATCTTCAATATTATTGTTTTTCTCCTATCTTATTGAATTTTATGTTCTTTTAATCTGCGGCGCGCTGTTTGAGATCGATGCTCTCGCGTATCGTATTGATGTGTAGTTATTTTCTTGTGTTAAATTGCGGGCTTGAATGCCTGCGATTTCGCGTCTTAAGGTGCGTCTAGAAGGGAAATTTCTCTGTGTAAAGCTCGCCTTTCCTGCCAATATAATTCACATGCCTGCCATCGATATACACGATATAATTCGCGATTCCCGCTGCGACTATGCTTCTTATGAATGCATGATAATCTGTTTCGCCATTTTGGATTGAGCGAAGCGCTTCAATTACCTTGGCTTCATTAAATGTCTCGGCCAATTCAGGCATGTTGTCGATTGGCATACGTTCGACATGTGATTCTCCATTGTGTGAATAATAAATTTTTTCCATCCTGACCAGATCCGTATAGTAGCGCTCGATACCTATCTCTTTCAGTCGTTTTATCGATTCAGGAAATGATAATTGTTTCTTTGCACATTCATTAATGACATCAATATTTATCATGATTTAATCCATTCAGGTTATATTCAGGCATTGTCCACGTATGATGGTATAAACCGGCCAGCCGCGGAGCGTTAATCCCATATAGGGAGACCAGCCGCACTTGCTTACTGTTCTGGTAATGGTTATTGTTTTTTCGAGATCAACCAATACCACGTCCTCATGCTCCGGAATGTGGAAAATATCACGGGCGCGCGCAGAAGTTAGCGACACCACTTCATCCAGGCTGATTTTTTTCTCGTTATATGCATTTAACAGTAACGGCAGCATAAATTCGATGCCAGGCATGCCCGATGGACATTCGCCATAGGCTTTCGATTTTTCTTCCACTGTATGCGGAGCGTGATCGGAACCAATGGTATCAATTATTTTTTCATGGATGGCTGAAAACAACACTTCCCGGTTTTTTTTGTCACGCAAAGGTGGATTGACAACTGCCTTGCCGCCAAGCACATCGTAAGCACTCGTGTCAAAGAAAAGATGGTGCGGTGTCGTTTCAGCAAAGACTGGCAAACCGTCTTTTTTAGCTGTCCTGATGATATCAATTTCCTCAGCGCTGCTAACATGCAGGATATAAAGGCGCGTACCATAACGCCGGGTCAATTCAACGGCTTTTGCTACGGCTGTGGTTGCCACCTCGACATTGCGCAGATGTGAATGCGCATGATAATTCATTTCTCCATGATAGCTTGCCTTGCGTTCACGAATCATATGCTCATCTTCGGCATGCACAGCAACCAGCATGTTTTCCCGCGCGGCGATCGAAAATACCGCATGCAGGCTTTCATCATCGTCGATGACCAGATTTCCGGTGCTGCAGCCCATGAAAACCTTGATGCCGACAACTGCGTCTTTCACACCTGGTATTTCATTAAGATGCTGCTTGTCTGCACCAAAAAATAACTGATACCGCAGGGGAATACCGGCTTCATTTAATTGCTGGTCGATCAGCGCTTTTTTCTCGTCCAGCAAATCCGCTGTAAAAGTAGGTGGCTTTGTATTCGGCATGTCAAATACCATTGTGCATCCGCCACGCACAGCCGCTCTTGCTCCAGTTCGCCAGTCTTCCTTGTATTCAAGCCCCGGGGTACGGAAATGCACATGCGGGTCGATGACTGCCGGCAATACGGTCAATCCATCCGCCTGAATGGTTTTGTCTTCGGAACTGTGGATGTGTAAGTCTCTGGTCTCGCCATGAATGGTTGTCGCGTTTTTAATGGTTAGCATAAATGCTTTCTCTTTATTGCCCTGCGTAAGAGCTTATGCCTGTCATGCCTAAGGATTCATTCTTGTCATACATTGGCATGACAAGCAGTAATTTATATCTTCACTGTCACCTGATTTCGATCAAATTCCTTTTCACAGAACTTGCAAATCAGCTTCACCTGCTTTCCCTGCGTTTCGATATTGAAATGAGTATTGACCGGCTCCGAGTGGGTGATGCAGACAGGATTAGGACAAATGAACACCTCGCTGATACTAGCCGGCAGAGATGTAATTACCTTGTTGACCACTTCAAAGTTCTGGATAACATTAATCGTCGCATTCGGTGCAAAAATGGTAATATCATTCGCCTCTTCATTCGTCAGCGTGTAATTTTCAATTTTTATCAGATCCTTCAATTTCATTGTCTTGCTGGGCAGGTTCACGCCAATCGTCACCTTATATTTTTTATCCAGCAATCCCAACAGATGCACAATTCGAAAAGCCTGGCCTGAATTGATATGATCGATGACAGTCCCATTCTGAATGGCAGAAACAGATAGCGTCTTGTTCATATTCATATTCCCTCTTTATTCAACAGTAATGTCAACAAGGCCTGTCTGACATATATGCCGTTTGCCGCCTGCTCAAAATAGTAGGCGTATGGCGTTTCATCAACTCCGATATCGATTTCATTCACTCTTGGCAAGGGATGCAGAACTTTCAGGTTAGGCCTCGCGGATGCAAACATTTCAGGCTTCAGGATATATTGCTTGCGTATTTGCTGATATTCAGCATCATTGAATCGTTCCTGCTGAATACGTGTCATATAAAGAATATCAACCTTGGGAATGACTTCTTCAATTGACTGATGAAATGAAAAACGGACGCCGACTTTTTTCAGTGTATCGCAAATCGATTCAGGCAGGGCAAGCGATTCCGGAGCAACCAGAAACAGGCGTATATCAAAAAGCATGCATGCTTGGGCAAACGAATGAATAGTACGGCCATACTTAAGATCGCCGACGAGTGCAATAGACAGACCGTCCATTTTGTTCTGGCATTCCTGAATCGTGAACAAATCAACCAGCGCCTGTGTGGGGTGCTGGTTTGCGCCGTCTCCGGCATTGATTACCGGACGTGGAGAAATGTCTGCTGCGAGACGCGCAGCACCTTCTTTTGGATGGCGGATGATAATCAGATCCGCGTATTCAGAAACAACACGCATGGTATCATGCAATGTTTCGCCCTTCTGGATCGATAATGCTTCATCGCTGGAAAAACCGATAACACTGCCTCCAAGACGCAGCGTGGCAGCCTCGAACGATAACCGCGTCCGTGTGGACGGCTCAAAAAAACAGTGCGCAATCACCTTATTGTTTAAAAGATGCAGTGCTCGCTGCGCTTTCAGCCTGGCAGCCGTCTTCATGATCAATTTAATCCGCGCGAGCGGCAAATCCTTCATTGAAATGATGTCACAGCCATATAATGTGTTTTCCATTATGCTGTCTCTCTCATTGACTGATGATGCGGAACATGTCTCTGAATATATTCTTGCCATGATAGAACTGACTCCGGTGTTTTGCCTTTGAAATCAATAAGACATTGCAGCATGATTTGCGCTATCTGCAGGTTGGTAATCAATGGAATATGATGATCTACCGCCATGCGGCGAATCATGAAGCCGTCTGTCGTCGTGTCCATCGTGCTTGCTGTTGGTATGTTAATGATTAGCTCTACTTTGCGCTGCGCGATCAGCGTTTGTATGTTTGGCTCGCTGTGCTCGCTGGATTTGTAAACGAAATATGATCCCACGCCATTCCTAGATAAAAAAGCGTGTGTGCCGCTGGTGCTGTAAAACTCCCAGCCTTGTTCATCCAGCTGCTTAAGATAAGGCAGCAGCTTCGCCTTATGCGCATCCGCAATGGATACCAGCAAGCGTTTTTCCGGGAGGGTCTGCTCCGTTGACAGCCACGCGCGCAAGTACGCCTCATAAAGATTTTCGCCAAGACACGCCACTTCGCCGGTCGATGCCATTTCAACATTGGCGACTGGGTTCGCACCTTTTAGCCGGTGATATGAGAATTGCGGTGCTTTTACGCCGACATAGTCAAGTTCCAGTGTTTCATAGGTAGCCGGTACATACTTGCCTAACATTGCTCGTGTGGCGATCGTAATAAAATTGTATCCCGTGACCTTGGACACAAACGGGAAAGAACGTGATGCACGCAAATTCAATTCAATCACCTGGATGAAGTTGTTCTTGGCAATAAACTGAATATTAAATGGCCCGGTAATTTGCAACGCGGCTACAATCTCGCTGGTGATTTTCTTGGTTTTACGTATGGTTTCCAGGTATAAACGCTGCGGCGGAATGACCAGCGTTGCATCTCCTGAATGAATACCCGCGTTTTCCACATGCTCTGTAATGGCTTCAATGACAATTCTTCCCTTGTCTGCAACACCATCGATCTCAAGCTCTTTTGCATCCTGGATGAATTTGGAAATAACCACGGGATGCTCGGATGAAACCAGGGAAGCTTCCTTCAGGAATTGCTCCAGTGATTTCTCATTATACGCAACATTCATCGCCGAGCCTGACAAAATGTACGACGGCCGGATTAAAACAGGATAACCAATCTTGTCAGCGAATTTCTTTGCATTTTCCAGGCTTGAGACTCGCTCCCACGCGGGCTGATCGATGTTCAGTTGATTCAGCAGGGCGGAAAACTTTTCTCTGTCTTCTGCCTGGTCAATTGATTTGGCGGATGTACCGAGCAGAACATAACCTTGTTTCGCAAGCGGGAGCGCAAGGTTATTTGCAATTTGACCACCAACTGACACGACTATTCCCGCAGCCTTCTCGAAATCCGCGATGTCTCTTACGCGCTCAAGCGTAAGCTGCTCAAAATAAAGACGGTCTGATTCATCATAATCCGTAGAGACTGTTTCCGGATTCGAGTTAATCAAGATGGATTTCTTTCCCTGTTCGCGCAGGGAGCGTGAAGTATTGACCGCGCACCAGTCAAATTCAACAGAAGATCCAATGGCATAAGGCCCGGAACCCAGCACGAGAACCGGTCTCTCGGCTGAAGGTTCGATATCATGTTCAGCTGCGTGATAGGTCAGATATAAATAGTTGGTCTGTGCGGCAAACTCACCTGCGAGCGTATCAATTTGCTTCACATAAGGAACAATATTCGCAGCAAAGCGTTTTTCCCGAATCGCTTCCTCAGTGTTACCAGTTAACCTGCCAATTGCACGGTCAGAAAAGCCGCTTCGTTTTGCATTGTGCAGCAGTGAAAATGACAGTTCTTCTGATGTCAGGCGCTTCTCCAATTCTGCAATTGCATGGATATGGGATAAAAACCATGGATTGATATTGCTGAGTTGATTCGCCTCCTTAACAGTTCCGCCTCTCAGGAAATACTGATACAGGGCAAACAGGCGCCGGTCGGTGGGAAATTCGATTTCCATTTTAGGATCAGGGATATCATGAAGATAGTCACTGAGGCAGGAAGCACCTATATTTAGCATGCCGACTGCTTTTTGCAGGCTCTCGGGAAATGAACGGCCGATCGCCATGACTTCGCCGACACTCTTCATTTCCGTGCCTATGGTACGCTCAGCCGCTTTCAGCTTCTGCGTATCCCAGCGTGGAATCTTGACGACAATATAATCGAGCGCTGGCTCAAAGAAAGCACATGTTTTTTGCGTGACACTATTTTTTATTTCATGCAACAAATAACCCAAACCCAGTTTGGCCGCTACAAATGCCAGCGGATAACCTGTCGCCTTTGACGCCAGTGCGCTGGAACGCGATAACCTGGCGTTCATTTCGATGACCCGATAATCCCCATTAACAGGATTGACCGCAAATTGAATATTGCATTCACCCACGATATTGAAATGATTTGCAATTGCGATGGACATGTTGCGTAAATGCTGGTGTTCCGGGTTGCTCAATGTTTGCGCCGGCGCAACAACAATACTTTCGCCGGTATGGATGCCCATGGGATCAAGATTTTCCATATTGCAGATGGTTAACGCATTGCCGCCAGCATCCCGTACAATTTCATATTCAAATTCTTTCCAACCCAGCAAATATTCTTCTATCAATACTTGCGGAACCGTGGCAAAACATTCCTTGGTTCGCTTGATCAATTCGGATTTGTTTGTGATTTTTCCTGAACCCAGGCCGCCCAATGAAAAACCCGCCCGCATCATGATCGGATAGCCAATTTCATCCGCAGCAGCCAGGGCATCGTCTACTGTGGTCACGCAAATACTGCGTGGCGTTTGTATTCCTATGCTTTCTAGCGCCTGTTTAAATAAATCCCTGTCTTCCGTCTGCCGGATGGAGGCTACCTGTGTTCCCAGCACTTCAACATGATGTTCAGCCAGTATCCCAGCCTTCTCCAGCGCCAATCCGAGATTGAGGGCTGTTTGCCCGCCAAACCCAAGTAAAATTGCGTCTGGCTTTTCTTTTTTAATAATCTGGGTAACCACTTCAATATTGAGTGGTTGCAGATAAAGAACATCTGCCATGTGTGCATCAGTCTGCACGGTTGCAATATTTGGATTGGCCAGGACAACTTGTATCCCTTCTTCCTTGAGGGCTTTAATGGCTTGCGAACCCGAATAGTCAAACTCTCCTGCCTGACCGATCCGCAACCCGCCCGAGCCGAGAAGTAAGACTTTTTTGCCGCCAAATCGCATAGTTTTGCCTCATTTTCATTTTTCGCGCCCACCCCCGCCTTGCTCGCTTGCGCAAGCAGGCAAGGTAAAAGAACGTGACATTTACTTAAGTGAATCAAAAAACTTTTGAAACAACCACTGAGTATCTTCTGGTCCAGGTGCAGCTTCAGGATGAAATTGGACCGAAAAAAACGGTAACGAATGATGCTCGATTCCCGCAACACTTTGATCATTCAGGTTTCTGAACGTAACACGCCAGTCTGAAGACAAACTGGTTTCATCCACAGCATAGCCGTGATTTTGTGATGTCAGATAGCAGCGATTCGTTGATAGATATAAACACGGCTGATTATGCGACCGGTGGCCAAAGGGAAGTTTGTAAGTCTTGGCTCCTGCTGCGAGCGCCATCAACTGAGTCCCGAGACAAATCCCGAAGGTGGGCTTATGCTGGCTCATGGCCTTGCGGATAATTTCTATGGTCTTATAGCAGCGTACCGGGTCGCCTGGACCGTTGGATATGAAAACACCATCATATTCTTCATTAGTGAAATCATAATCGTACGGAACACGCTTGATACGAACCGGATATTTCAGCAGGGAACGCAGGATATTTTCTTTCATTCCGCAATCAATGGCGATAATCAACTTATTTCCCGTACCATACATCTCCGGTTCCCTGATCGATACTTCCTTGACCCAATTAATCTGGTCAAAATTCTCGAAATGATCCAGCTTTGCATTGATCGGTGTGATTGCACCCGGCTCCACCCCCTTGGTTCTCAGACACTTGGTGAGGGCTCGCGTATCCACCCCCGTCATATAGGGAATGTGTTGATCTTCAAGCCATTTTCTTAGTGACAGTTTCGCTGCATGGTTTGAGTAATAAGGAGAAAGTTCAGAAAACACAGCCCCGCGAACATGGATTTTTTGTGATTCCCAGGTTTCCGGTTCTGAAACACCATAATTGCCAATCAAAGGATAAGTAAATACGAGGATCTGTCCAGCATAGGATGGGTCCGTCAATGATTCCACATAACCAACCATGCCTGTATTGAAAACGACTTCCCCAAAAGAAATATGCTCCTGATGAACAGGGACTTCACCGTAAAACACCTCTCCCGATTTTAAGACTAACTGCGCAGTGAGGCTCATATTATATTCGTGCTTATTTATAGTTGCGTATTTGTACCATTTTTAAGCTAATAATGTAAATAACCTTTTTTTATGAATTATAGGTGAATTTCTCGCTTCATCACGCATAAACGGGGGCAACGGCAGAGGAAGTAACGAGCAGAAACTGACGTAAGATGGGCAGGACATTTACTTCCCCCTGAATATCGAGTATTTTTCTTACCCAACCTAATATCTATGGTGTGGATAAAAATGAAAGACTCCCTGATTACCTCTCTTTACAAGATCGGTGCCATTCAATTCGGAGAATTCAAGTTAAAAAGCGGACAAACCTCCTCAGTATACATGAACCTGCGGAAAATCATTTCATATCCCGATATTCTACGCTCTGTCGCAAAAGCCATGTGGGATGCAACAAAGGATTGTCAGTTTGACCTGGTTTGCGGTGTTCCTTATACAGCTCTGCCAATTGCAACCTGCATTTCTCTAGATCATGACATTCCCATGATCATGCGCCGAAAAGAGAAAAAAGATTATGGCACCAAACAAATGATCGAAGGCGAGTATAAGCAGGGGCAGCGGTGCCTGATCATTGAAGACGTCATCACTACTGGCAGCAGCATTATCGAAACAGCTTCCGAACTCGAAGCCGCCGGACTTAAGGTCCATGATCTCGTCGCTCTTATCGACCGCGAGCAAGGCGGCAAAGAAACCCTGTCACAAAAGTATCGCATTCATACCATCTTGTCACTGTCCGGAATTTTGCACTCACTGCTCAAATCAGGCCTTTTGACTCCCGCTGAACAACATATTGTTGATCAATTTCTCAAAGAGAGAGCAGTCAAATGATTATTTCAAGGAATACATACGCTGAGCGCGCACATTACTGCCTCTCGCCTATAGCAAAAAACCTGTTTCAGTTGATGGATGAAAAAAAGACCAATCTTGCCTTGTCCGCCGATGTCACCTCAGCCCAGCAATTGTTAAAGCTTGCTGACTTATTAGGTCCTGAAATTTGTGTCCTAAAAACTCATATAGATATTATCGAGGATTTTACTCCGGAATTGACCCAGCAACTGCGCAAGCTTGCGCTTAAACACCGCTTCCTTATTTTTGAAGACAGAAAATTCGCGGACATTGGCAACACTGTCAAACATCAATATGAAGGGGGAATGTATCATATCGCTGACTGGGCAGATATTGTGAATGCGCATAGCTTGCCTGGACCCGGGATAATAAAAGGTCTTGCAGAAGTCGGCCGCAAAAAAAATCGCGGTTTGATTCTCCTTGCCGAAATGAGTTCAGCGGGTCACCTGATCAATAGCGACTATATGCAGAGCACTCTTAAAATGGCTGAACAATTTGCTGATTTTGTCATCGGCTTTATTACTCAGCATGCGCTGTCAAAAGATCCTCACTGGATCAATTTGACCCCGGGAGTGAAACTCGAGGATGATCAGGACAAGTTTGGTCAACAATATGTGACGCCAATGAAAGCCATCATGGAACATGGCAGCGACGTTATCATTGTTGGACGCGGCATCATAAAGGCGAATGATCCGCTCGAAGAAGCGCAAAAATACCGTGAAAAAGGCTGGGAAAGTTACTTGCAGAGATGCAGAAAGTAAGAAGCAGCCCGGTTTAAATGACGAGATCACATCAACGCACATCATCACCATTGTAAGCCCCGGCTTAAAACATGCCGGGGCAAACTCCGCAGGATGGTGTCAATCCAGGTTCCACCGTATTAACAATTGCTTGTACTGATACCTACTTTATTGAATACGCCAGTCACAGTGGCGGTATCATACTTATAATCTTTTGCAGCTTTCAAAACACCACAAGCACCTTGCGCAAAAGTTGAGTTGGCAGTCCAGTAATGACTATTTGCCTGCACCATTACATCAAATGCTTTTCTAACACTCCAGCCATCTGATGTTGCCAGCAGATAAAATACGCGGTTATATATGCCGCTGCTGAAATGCACGTTCATTGGCTTTTTGCCTTCCAGTTTTGCCTTGGCATTAAATGCATTATAGTCCTGAACTGTATTGACCGAGCATTGACCAGTCTCAGCAAGATATTTGCAATCCTTGCTTGGATCATCAAGATAGCGCAAAGCGAAGTCATCGGGTTTAGCGAGCTCAGACCCTATCATCCAGTCATTTTTGCCCGTCGCATACACTTTTGCCGCCTGGTCTGCCATATCCGAGAAAGATTCATTCATTCCGCCAGACTCACCCTTGTAGATAAGGTTTGAATGCTGTGAAGTGAAGCCATGACTGATTTCATGCGATGTGACGCCCAATGACGTCAGCGGGTAGAAAGTATCACCGCCGTCACCAAAATACATGGTTTCCGTTTCATCGTTCCACTCCGCATTTTCTCCTTCATTTGCATCATGTGTCACCATCGCCATCAACATTGGTTTTCCGTTTTTGACGAGAACAGGCACGTGATACCAGTCCTGATACATGTTGCTGATGATTTTGGCTGCGAACATCGCGTCGTTATTTGGTGAATAGCCACCATTCGAACGATCCGCACCAATATTCCAATAGAGATTATTGTGGTTTACATCGACACCTGGACACTTGAAACTGGCGATCTTGCCACTGCGCGCATCCGTCACTGTGATAAGACTGTTTTGCAGATAACATGTCTCGCTGCCTGCATCCCGCTGGATATCCAGTTTGGCCAGGCTGACTCCATCGTAAACCAGCTTTCCGGTTCGCTCATTGCCGCCGAAACCACCGCCATCTTCATTTGAGCGAGCGGTTTTTCTGTCATCCCAGGATTCATAAACCTTGAAATCGGTTGCATCCACAATGTAGACCGGTTTTGCCGGTTTGCCATCGGCGCTCACATAAGCGCTGACATGAAATGCCCAATGTGCCTTGTTATTTGCATCGACATAGACAATTAACTTGCTTTCCCGGCTTTGTACTTGCGCTTTGGTTCCTGTCGTACTTTCAAAGTCAGTGATTGCCTGATTGAAAGCTTTATCTGCCTGTGCGGAATCAAACACGTAAGCAGGGGTATTCTGCAAGTCTTTATCCAGACCCTCATACACCGTACCATTCATGGTCGAAGCCGTTACTTCGGGAGAGGCCATCAGCGTACGCAGATTTTTACTTTTGCCCTGAGGCGTGTGAATAACCGCATCACCTCCCCATACAGGGTAACCTGAATAGGTTTGTTTCATACGGGTATGCAGCGTCTGATTGAAATCGGTAGTTTGGCTGATTTCCTGGAGATCGGTTGCACCTGCTCCCGGCGCAGCTGCTAGTGCCGGCTTTAAGCCTGTCAGAGACTTCAAATAATTAATATTCTGATGACTGAGATCAATGGCTTTTGCTGCAAAGGCTGGTAACGCACTGACACACATTAAAGTAAATATGCTTAACTTCATGAATTGCTTAGTAGACATGCTGCATTTCTCCTCACTGAATCACGATAGGTTTTGGATTCGACCATGTTTGCAAAACAACCTTGCGCAGTTCCATTGAGGCATTAGAACCGCGTAGTCATCATTCTATCCATAGAACCCAGATCAAGCGGGAGTGACAGTTCCATATGTTGCGAAATTGTTGTGCATCTCCCGAATATATGGCGATTAAAAAAAAATGTAAATACTTAAAAATGGGGAAAATGAAACAGTATCGCTTGGCAATCACCCGCCTTACACGATTTCGGAAATGAAGGTCGGCGGACTTTCTCTCTGAACCATCTACTGTCATCTGTCCGCCATTTTGTGTACAATAGGCGCTCCCAAAGTCCCAGAAGAACAAAAAAACATCCTAATTTTAATAATATACAGTACAGGAGGCCATCCAAATGGTTGATTCCACTAATGAGGTTATCAATATGCTATCTAAAGCGAATATCAATCTGACGATTGAAGAATTAGTTGATATTGCCCTTGCTCGTGGCGAAGGCGAACTGGCTTCCAATGAGGCGCTGGTAGTTAAAACCGGCGCGCGTACCGGACGGTCTCCCAAAGACCGGTTCATTGTTCGGGATAACGCGACAGAATCACAGGTAGACTGGAATAACATCAACCAACCAATTTCCCCAGAAGCATTTGAATCCCTTTGGCAGAAATCCCTCCATTATCTGGAATCTCTTGATACTCATTTCGTCTCCTATCTGAAGGTGGGGGCCCATGATTCACTTGGTGTACCCGTAAAAGTCATGACTGAACTTGCCTGGCATAATCTTTTTGCCAATGTGCTGTTCATTCGGCCGGAAAAACCGACGGTCGCCAATGAACCTGATCAGTGGACTATCTTGAGTGCACCTGGCTTTAAAACTGATCCCGCTCGTGACGGTGTGAATAGCGATGCAGCTGTTATCCTCAATTTCAGTAAGCGACGCGTGCTCATCTGCGGCACCTATTATGCCGGCGAGATGAAAAAAGCCATGTTTTCCGTACTGAATTTTATTCTTCCCGAACACGACATTCTTCCAATGCACTGCGCAGCCAACGCTGGCAAGGATGGCGGCACCGCCCTGTTTTTTGGCCTCTCAGGAACAGGCAAAACCACGCTTTCAGCTGATCCCCAACGCTTTCTGATTGGTGATGATGAACATGGCTGGGGCACAGATGGTATTTTCAATTTTGAAGGCGGCTGTTATGCGAAATGCATTGATCTTTCACAAGAGCGTGAACCATTGATCTGGAATGCCATCCGCTATGGTTCAGTGATTGAAAACGTTGTATTGAATCCTCAGTCAAAAGAACCCGACTATACAGACGCCAGCCTGACACAAAATACCCGTGCCGCTTATCCGCGCGAATATATTCCGCAGCGTGTTGAAGATAACCGCGGCAAGCAGCCGCATTCGGTCCTGTTTCTGACCTGCGACTTGTACGGCGTACTGCCTCCCATTGCCCGTCTTACCCCTGAACAAGCCGCCTATTATTTCCTGAGTGGATATACCGCTCTGGTTGGCAGCACCGAAGTTGGCCAAGGCAGCAGCATCAAGCCTACGTTCAGTACCTGCTTTGGCGCACCATTTTTCCCAAGACCGCCGCGTGTTTATGCTGAACTTCTGATGAAGCGCTTACGCAACTCTGACGCACAGGTTTATCTGGTTAACACTGGCTGGACTGGCGGCGCTCGCGGCGAAGGCGGTGAACGCTTCTCTATCCCGACAACTCGCGCCATTGTCAGTGCTATTGTGGACGGCAAACTTAAAAATGCCGAGTACGAGAAATTGCCAGGATTCAATCTGGATATACCCAAAGAAGTTGCCGGTATCGATTCGATCTTGCTAAATCCGCGCAAGACTTACAAAAACAAGGAAGAGCATGATAAAAACGCACGCACTCTGATTTCGCAGTTTATGGAAAACTTCAAACGCTTTAACGTAAGCGATGCGATTAAAAATGCAGGACCGTCACTGGACTGATAGTTTCAAGGTGGGGCTGCCCCGTTTAAAAACATAACGGGGCACGCTTTGCAAGGCAGCGTATACTTTTAAGGAGGAAAGTATGAGTTTTATTAGTGAGTTCAAGGCCTTTGCCATGCGTGGCAATGTGATTGACCTGGCTGTTGCCGTTGTCATGGGTGCCGCATTTGGAAAAATCGTATCATCACTGGTTGATGGCATCATCATGCCAGTCATCGGGTTACTTCTTGGCGGCATCAATATTGCTGACAAAACAATTACTATTGGCCAGGCTGTGATCAAATGGGGTATGTTTTTACAATCCATCATTGATTTTACGATAATCGCATTTGCCATCTTTGTTGCTATCAAAGCCCTCAACAGCCTGCAAAAAAAGCAGGAAGCAGCCCCTCCAAAGTCCTCCGATGAAGTCATCCTGCTGGGTGAAATCCGCGATTTGCTGAAGGCAAATAAACAGAAATGATATTTCTCAAAGACAGCCCGGACATGGAAATCATTGAAAACAATCTTGCAGCCATCAGAAAGTTAATCTCTGATTACGAAGCGAAATATGGTCGCCACCCTGGCTCGGTGCATTTGCTTGCCGCCAGCAAAAGCCAATCCATTGAGAAAATAACCGCGGCCTATCATGCAGGCCAGCGCCGGTTTGGTGAAAACTATCTTCAGGAAGCCTTATCCAAGATGCCGGCATTAGCCGATAAACAGATTGAATGGCATTTCATTGGTCCGGTTCAAAGCAACAAGACGCGCAAAATCGCCGAAAATTTCAGCTGGGTTCATGGTGTTGATAATATGAAGATCGCCAGAAGACTGAATGACCAGCGTCCTGATCAGCTTCCCAGGCTCAACATTTGCATAGAAGTCAACGTCAGTGATGAGGCTAGCAAGTCAGGCGTCAGAACAGATGAAGTGCTGCCGCTGGCAGCTTACTGCATGACATTGCCTCGATTGCAGTTGCGTGGCTTGATGACCATACCTCATGAACACGAAAACTTTTCAGACCAGCGTAAAGAATTCCACAAACTATACACTCTGTGGCATGCTTTAAATGGAAAAGGAATATTGCTTGATACATTATCAATGGGCATGTCTGGTGATTTTGAAGCTGCTATCGCTGAAGGCTCCACAATGGTCAGAATAGGAACAGCTATATTTGGAAAAAGGGGATCAATTTAATTACCCATATTGTACCATAATCATTAACCAGTAACATGCGGTATAAATATCTTATAGGGAAATATCTAGAGGCTGCCAGCAATGATCAAAAAATACCTGAGGATGGCGTTCCTGATTTTCACACTCACGCTCGTCACTTCCATAGCAAGCGCAGGTGGTCATATCAAAGGAATTTATGTCACTCAATACAGTTTTGAGAATACTGCATTTCTCAACTACTTAATCAAGCATGCTAAAGCAGCAGGCATCAATACGTTTGTGGTTGATCTCGAAAAACCGAGTAAACGATACAAAGATAATTTGGGCTTATTAAAAGACAATAATATCAATTATGTTGCCAGAATAATCATGTTCCCCGGCGGCGGCACACCCAGTCAGATAGAAAACCCTGCTATATGGCAAAAGAAATATGCACTCGTCAAACAGGCTGTAGACTGGGGAGCAAGTCAGATCCAGCTAGACTACATACGTTACAACACCAAACAAAAACCTTCTCAAGCCAACGCAGAACATGTTTTGCAGATTATTTCCTGGTACAAAAACAAGATATCGGGGCAAAACATCCCTTTACAGGTTGATGTTTTTGGCATCGCAAGTTTTGGTGAGTCAAAATATATCGGCCAGAACATAAAATTATTCTCACAAAGTGTTGATGCCATTTGCCCCATGGTTTATCCATCGCATTATGTTCCATTTCCTGAACACTTCAAACATCCATACGATACCGTCTATGTTTCATTACAGCACATCAAAAAACAGTTTGGCGGCGATCAAATGCCGATCAAAATGTATCCTTACATTGAACTGTCCAATTATCATTACCCCATGTCCCATCAAAAAACCCTTGATTACATACAGGCGCAATTGAAGGCCGTCAGTGACGCAGGAGCGGACGGATGGTACGCCTGGAGCCCGCACAACCGCTACGACAATCTGTTCTACATCCTGGAGCAGAACCAGAAAGCCAAGAAAAATTAATTGGCAGGCTGCTTCTTTGCCGTGTCATCTTTCCACACTTCAGATGACACGGCAGGCTGTTTAATTGCAAAATACGCAAAATAGACGGAGTAATCAGATGAATATCCCTGTGATCGCAATAATAGGCGCTGGCAATATGGGCAGCAGCCTGATAGGCGGATTAATCAATACGGGTCACCCCTGCGGCAAGATTTGGGCAACCGATCCAGATAATGAAAAACTGGAGCATTTGCATCAGTCTTTTCAGATAAACACCACCCCCGAAAATTCCAAGGCAGCCCAAGCTGCCGATATACTCGTACTTGCCGTCAAACCTCAACTGTTTGCACAGGTGGCAAAAGACCTGGCACCGCAAATTCAAGCACACAAGCCGCTGGTGATATCGATTGCAGCCGGAATTCGTGAATCCAGCATCCAGCATTGGCTTGGTGGAAATACAGCTATTGTACGTGCGATGCCCAACACTCCGGCGCTGATAGGATGCGGCGCCACCGGCCTGTATGCAAATCCATTTGTAACCAATGAACAGCATAGCCTGGCTGAATCCATTTTGCGGTCCGTCGGTGTGGTCGTTTGGCTGCCAGATGAAAAATTAATGGATACTGTTACCGCGCTCTCAGGAAGCGGGCCTGCCTATTTCTTTCTGATGATGGAAACATTGCAGCAGGCGGCAGAACAGCTGGGATTATCCGCCGATATTGCCCGTCTTTTGACCTTGCAGACTGCACTTGGCGCCGCCCGCATGGCGATTGAAAGCGGCAAGCCATTGGATGAACTGAGACGAAATGTCACTTCTCCTGGAGGCACGACGGAAAAAGCAGTTTCAGTCCTGGAGAACAGCAATATCCGGACTTTATTCAAAAACGCATTACAAGCCGCAAAACTGCGGTCTGAAGAACTGGCCGAATTGATCGACAAGTAACATTGAGCGGAAATCTATTTTTGATGAAGCCATGTCCATTCACAATGTGCTGGTTTAATATAGATAAAACAGAGTATGTAAGTGCATAACAGTTGATGGTAATATACCCAGAGAAATTATCTGGGATACTCGCCAAATAAGTTTAAGGGGATAAGGAAATGTCTGGTACCAGTCTTAATGCGATACTCTTTCTGATTAGCGCTGTATTCGATCTTTATATTTTTGTATTAATCATACGCCTGATACTCGCGTGGTCTGGTGCTGAATATTCCCATCCAATTACGCAACTCGTTGTACAGCTAACCAGTTTTATTATCAAACCCATGAAAAAAATACTCCCGGATATTCGTGGCTTTGAAACCTCTACGCTTGTTCTCATCCTTGTCGTCGAGATCATCAAGTATTTTGTTATTACTGCATTGAGCTTTGGCGTACCCAATATTCTGGGATTATTGCTACTGGCTATCGGTGATTCCATCAAATTAGTCCTTGAATTAATGTTTTATGCGATATTTTTACAATTTATTGTCGGCCTGATACAGCCATCTTCCCCTATTTACCAGGTATTGAGCAAACTCACGTCACCCGCTTTGCGCCCGTTTCAGCGAATCATACCTACCGTCGGCGGCTTTGATCTTTCACCGATTCCGGCGCTAATCATTCTCCAGCTGCTTATCATCATCGTCGTCAATCCCATACTTGGCATGGGATTAAGCATTGCTGTCGGATAGCGGAAAACGTGCCAGGAAATACTAAACAAGCTTCGTGGTATTACTGGCGTGACAAATCTCTTTTTCTGCATATCTATTTACAGCCGCGCGCAAGCTCAGATCAGATTATTGGTCTGCATGACGACTGCCTTAAAATCAGGCTGACTGCGCCGCCGCTAGAGGGACGCGCCAATAAATATCTGCTAAAATTTCTTGCTCGCTGCTTCAAAGTACCAGAACAGCGGATCATAATTACGCAAGGTGAACATAGCCGCAAAAAATGGGTTTGTATAGAATCACCTGTTGATTTAAGTATGCTTGAACAGAGGTAACTGTTCCTTCCAAAAATATAATGAGAAAAAGTCCATGAAAGTTGTCCTGGCCAGCAATAATGCAGGGAAAGTCCGTGAATTCAGGGAGTTATTGAAAGATTTTCATATCGACCTCATCCCGCAGGCTGATCTTGGGGTAGAGGAAGTTGAAGAAACCGGGTTATCGTTCATTGAAAATGCCATTATCAAAGCCAGGCATGCGGCGAAAATCACAGGCCTGCCTGCGCTTGCTGATGATTCCGGCCTGGCAGTTGATGCACTCCGCGGTTCTCCGGGAATTTATTCCGCACGTTATGCCGGTGCCCAGGCGACTGCAGAGGATAACATTCAAAAATTGCTGGCCGAGCTAAAAGAAGTGCCAGAAAAAAATCGCACGGCAAGCTTCCATTGTGTGCTTGTTTATATGTCCCACAGCCTGGATCCCACGCCTCTCATTTGTGATGGTAAATGGCCAGGCATGGTATTGCATGCACCCAGAGGAGATGCTGGTTTTGGTTATGATCCCATCTTCTATGTTCCATCCGAACACAAGACCGCGGCGGAGCTTCCAGGTCATATCAAAAACAAAATCAGCCATCGCGGGATCGCGTTACAATCACTATTAAAAATTCTTCCGGATAAATTATGAAAGCCCTTTCAGTACAAAAACTATCAAAAATATATTCCAATGGAATTTCAGCTCTAAAGGGCATTGATCTTGAAGTGGCAGAAGGCGATTTTTTCGCGCTTCTTGGACAAAATGGTGCAGGCAAATCAACCACCATTGGAATAGTATGTTCTCTGGTAAACAAAACTTCCGGAAAAGTCTTCGTTTTTGGTCACGATACCGATACTGAATTAGCCAAAGCAAAAGCCCTGATAGGCGTGGTACCGCAGGAAATGAACTTCAGCATCTTCGAAAAAATTTCCCAGATTCTTGTCAATCAGGCGGGTTATTACGGCATTCCCAAAAAAATTGCCCATGAGCGAATGGAGCTTTATCTCAACAAAATGGGAATCTGGGAAATGCGCAATGAAGCGGCATTCAAATTGTCCGGCGGTATGAAGCGGCGCCTCATGATCGCACGCGCACTTATGAGTGATCCCAAATTGCTGATACTTGATGAGCCGACAGCGGGTGTTGATATAGAATTACGCCATACCTTATGGCGCTTTTTAAGCGAGCTGAATCAGCAAGGCACCACCATTATTCTCACGACACATTATCTCGAAGAAGCTGAACAGCTATGCAGAAATGTGGCGATTATAGATCACGGCGAAATTATTGAGCATGCAGATATGAAATCGCTGATAAACCGCCTGAATGTGCAAACCATCTTGCTGGATATCGAAAAACCAATTGAAAATACTTTCAAGCTCGATGATTATCACCACCGCATGATTGATGCCACGACGATGGAAGTCGAAATTCATCGCAGCCAATCCATCAATGAACTGTTTCAGCTGTTGACGCAAAAAAACATTGTGGTCACCAGCATGCGCAACAAAACCAACCGGCTGGAAGAATTATTTATTCATCTGGTATCGGAAAACAAAACACGAAATACCGAGAGTTAAAGGGTTTACCATGACATCACGAACTGGCTTTTATCCCAACATGGTCGCTTTAAGAACGCTGCTACACAAGGAAATCATGCGTTTCATGCGGATCTGGTCGCAAACGCTGCTGCCTCCCGCAATCACCATGGGTTTGTATTTTATCATCTTTGGAAAATTTATTGGTTCACAAATCCGTATGATAGATGGATATACATATATTCAGTATATCGTGCCTGGTCTTGTCATGATGTCTATCATGACCAATGCTTATGCGAACACCGCTTCTTCATTTTTTCTAACCAAATTCAACAAAAGCATAGAAGAAATGGTTGTCTCGCCAATGTCAAATTTCATCATGCTGCTTGGCTTCATGATGGGCGGCACTGTCAGGGGAATCATGGTCGGGGCGATTGTTGTCCTGATAGCTCTGCTGTTCACGAGTGTGCCCATCTATCATGCCGGCATTGTCATTATCATGGCTGTGCTTGCGGCAATGGTTTTTTCCCTCGGCGGATTAATCAATGCTGTTTTTGCAAAACGCTTCGATGATATCTCATTTATTCCCACATTTGTGCTCACCCCATTAACCTATCTTGGCGGCGTATTTTATTCCATCAAACAATTACCGCCCATGTGGCGGTCCATTTCCGTTTTTAATCCCATCCTTAACATGGTTGACACATTCAGATACGGATTGCTGGGTGTATCAGACCTGAATATCTACTGGGGATTTGGCCTGGTTTCTGTCCTGTTCATTCTGATGTTTTTTTGGGCGTGGATTTTGCTGCACAAAGGCATTGGCATAAAGGTTTGACATATTCAAGTCAGATTATTAATCTTCTCATAGGGAAAAAAATAACAAGGAACAACAATGTTGAAACAAATTATTGCTCTCGTTGCTTTCAGTGTCGCAATTGTGTTGTCCATGTCGTATGTTCAACATGGCGTTCAATGGCTGGTAAGCGCTCATGATTGGGTTACTCAATTACTGGCAGATGTCTTTTCTGGCGGTCAAGCAGGAAGCTTGCTGAAAGCTCTTATCGCCCTCCTTACTATTCCTGTTATTGTTGGTTTAATTCCCGCTGTCATCTATTGGCTGATCAGACGCAGCTGGTTTCCCTATTTCATGGAAATCGTCTGGGTAGTATGGCTGATTCAGGCAGGCGCATTAGTCGTGATGTATAAGACCCTGTAATCCAGACGCGATCCTTGAATGGTGTCAAGGATATCGAAAATTTCTTATCTTCCCTGCGAAGGCATTTGTTATCCCTGCACGGCTTTTAATCATCTCTTTAACGATTTTTTGTCATCCCTGCGAAGGCAGGGATCCAGGCTCTTCATCTATCTTCTGTATGCCTGCTTTCGCTGATGTGACATCAGTATGCATTTCGAAAACTATATCCAGTACGCGCTTTTCACCATTATTTTTGAGGCCAACCCCATGCCCTGTTTTATCATCTTTGGCAATTCTTTTGCTCCCAATGCAATCGCTTCATCACGATGCCTGGCCTCATCTGACTCCATCTGCTCAAGAATTTTATAACTGCGCTGGTCATCGGCAGGCAGGGAATGCAAATGTCCCTTCAGGTGTTTTATCACCTGGCGTTCCGTTTCAGCGACAAACCCAAGACTCCATTTGTCCCCAATCATGCCAGCCACCATGCCAATGCAAAATGAACCAGCATACCAGAATGGGTTGAGATAGCTGGGATGACTGCCCAGCTCATCGAGACGCTGACGGCACCAGGCAAGGTGATCGCCTTCTTCGACTGCTGCCTGGCGCATTTTTTCCTGCACATCCTGGGAGCGGGACACAACCCCCTGGCCATGATAAAGTGCCTGGGCGCAGATTTCTCCCGCATGATTGATACGCATTAATGCAGCTGAATGTTTGCGTTGTTCACTGCTCAGCGGCTGTTCTGCAATTTTTTTTCCTGGATAAGCGGCACCAGTGGTTTTTACCGTATCGGTCAGGGCACGCACTGCCTGATCAACACCAAGGCAGAGCCTGTCAATAAAAGTGTAATGACGGTATGAATTCATAATCCAAGCCTTTATAGGATGCCAAAATCATACCGAAATATTATCGTCATGAAAATGCCTGCCGCATTGTTTGCGTTTCAACTTCATATCACATAGATTATTAGTGAAATAATTAAACAATCAAAATCTGACAACGAGAGTGGCATGCAAGACAGAAACAGAATAAAAAATTTTTTTGGCCTTGCCAAAAGCAAAATTAGCAATAACCCTGAGTTTGACACCCCATCAATGATGGAAATGGGGCTGATCACACACGCCTATCCTCAATCGAATCCCTCCGAGCTCGTACGCCTGTTACTGGATTTTCCTGACGAGATACTGATACACATTATCAGTTTCCTTCCCCCCCATGAGATTGCAAGAACAGCATCGCAATTAAACAGGCGACTACACAGCCTGTGCACTGAATATTTGTTCAAGCATACTACACCAGCGCATTTGCGCTTCCAAATTGGCTTTTTCAGAAACAAACAGATCCAAATCAATGACATGATCGATGAGGAATCTGAAAATCGCAGCAGCTGCAAAGACATGTCTGTTCTTTGGGGATTAGGAGCACTTTGCACGACGGCCTCCGGATACGCAGCCAGGAATCTGATCACAACCAATCGTGCCGTCTCGCGAGATGAACAAATCATCGTCGCTGTATTTTTGTTTGTTTCCCTGGCTATATTACTATCCGGAATTTTCAAATCTGTCAGACACTGCATGGCTGAATACAATATCAATCGCTTGCATGATCGGATTGAGGATTTGAATGATGAAATTGAAATGAAACAAACCCAGCTGAAGAAGCATTCGCCATCCAGAAAATAGCAGCGTTCCAAATGGCAAGCGTTGCGCTCGCATCATCTTTTGTCATGCAAACTTCATTTTTGTTTCTAATATAGGCAAACTTTCTATATAATGCCCATCCATGTCCAATTCATTTAATTCACATATAGTTAAAAAACACGCTGCCCTGCCCGCCAGGGTCATGCGGATGACAACTCCTCATGGTGATGTATTAACCCCGGCATTCATGCCAGTGGGCACCCGCGCCATGCTGAATTACCTTACACCGACTGATCTTGAGCAGAGCGGCAGTGAGATTATTCTGGGCGGTAATACCTATCACATGCTGTGCACTCCCGGAATGGAAGTCATTGAAGCTGTCGGCGGCATGCATCAATTCATGGGTTGGCACAAAGCCATGCTCACTGACAGTGGTGGATTTCAGGTATTAAGCTTGTCAAAGAAAGGCACGATTTGTATTATCGACGATCACGGAGCGCATTTTAAACACCCTATCACGGGAAAAATCATCCATCTTAACTCCCAAACCTCCATCCAAACGCAAAAAATCATTGGTGCAGATATTATTATGGCTTTTGATCAGTGCACCCCGGAAACCGGAGGACGCGAAGCAGCACTGGCTGCCCTGGACAGAACGCATCGCTGGCTGGTGTTATCAAAAGAAGAACATGCTAAAAATCCTCATTCCGCATATGGCTTAAGACAGGCATTATTTGGCATTATTCAAGGCGGCAGTTTCCGCGACCTTCGTGAACAAAGTACAGAATTTGTCTTGCAGCAAGATCTTGATGGCATTGCAATAGGCGGAGAAGTCATTGGTTTTGATATGCCAAAAACTTGTGAAATTATTGATTGGGTACGCCCCATGCTCCCGGAAAACAAGGTTCGCTATACCATGGGTGTAGGCCTGAATCCCCAGGACTTGATCGATGTGGTGGCAAAAGGCATCGATATTTTTGATTGCGTAGCGCCTACCCGAAATGCCCGCCATGGAACTTTATATTGCGGTGACATAATTGAGAAAGACGGCTGGCTTGCTTTCAAAGGTGAAGGTGATAATTGCCGGATCCTGATTAAAAAAAGCATATACGCCAAAGATACCCAGCCGATCATGCCAGGCTGTGACTGTTATACGTGTGAAAACTTTTCCCGTGCTTACCTGCATTATCTTTTCAAGGAAGGCCTCATTGCTTATTTCCACCTGGCGAGCATTCACAATATTCATGTCATGCAAAAAGTCTGTGCCAGAATGCGTGAGCTGATAATGTCACAATAATTCTCCGCATGTCTGACGCACGACAAAATTTTAACTTTAAGAATAATTTAAGCATTCAGGCATATGATGAAAGATATCGCGCCATTCCAGCGGATAATCTGGAGAGCGTCATCCTATGCAAATATTGTCAATCGGAATATACAAGGCAACCTTCGCTGTAGAATATTTTGCTAATTACCCTTCACAAACCGGGAATCGGGTTGCAGCGGAGATTGAATCCATCGTTAATGAACTCCGCGATTCTCATTTTCAAAGCCATCTTGTTCATCACTGTACACGCAGTTACGTGAACTATTTTATCAAACTGGCGGGCAATCACATTTTTGTGTGTGGCGTGAATAATGCAGAGAGCATCGATGAAATAAACCGGTTGTTTGCAAATATTGAAATGCTGGTTGCCTCCAGCCGGCACGCAGAGCTTGGCGAGATCATTGAAAATCCTGAATACCAGCCTTCCAGGATTGAACAGGCCAAGAAAGCAGTCACTGAAACAAACACTTATCTCGATCAACATGTGACAAGGATGTTGAAAGAAAGAAGTGATCACATGGAGGAACTGCTAAAAAAAACCCAGTCGCTGTGTGATAACCCTGTGACATTCAAGACCAGAGCCCTGCATGGCAATCATAAAAATGAAGGTTTTTTTAGAACAATGGCAAATTATTTCTGCTTTTTTTCCTGCGGCAGCCGTCGCCAGGCCCCTGCGCCAAAAAAACCTATTGCACTTCAGCCATATCGAATGCATTAACCGTTTTTGATCCTCGACGGTAGTAAATCATTGCAAATCTGTGTAGCATAAAATGATTTCATGGATGAGATTTTTTATGCCATTGCCTCCTGCAAATCCAACCATTGTGACCGACCTGGAAATGTTTATCCGTGTCACCTTCGCTTGTTTGCTTGGGTGCCTGATAGGATGGGAACGGGAAAGACACCGCAATATCATCTCCGCCGGTATCCGTACTTATGGAGCAATTTCATTAGGCGCATGCGCTTTTGGAATTGTGGGCTTTCAGATATTCGCAGATGACCCATCCCGTGTTGCGGCGCAAGTGGTAAGCGGCATAGGTTTTCTCGGCGGCGGCATTATCTTCCGCCAGGGTGATTATGTGACTGGCCTGACCACCGCGGCTACGTTATGGGCAACCGCCGCCATCGGTCTCGCCGTTGCGGCAGGCATGTATCTGACCGCCTTGTTGACCTCCATTTTGATTTTCCTGCTGCTCTACCTGCCCCGAATGTCCTGGTGGAAAAAAATATCTACGAAATAAGAGCCCTCCAGCATCGTTATCTGTCTCTATTAATTTTCTTGATTTAAGAATTTCTTAAGCTTTCTCTCGTATCCTTTATTTTCTTCTTCTATGTCTATAAATTAAACAGCGAGGACTCTGCTCATGGCTTTAAAAAAATTCTTTCCCGGCGAACGATCTGATAAAGACAAGGAAAAAAAAGAATCTCGTCATCATAAAGAAAAAGACAAGCATCACAAACATAAACATCAGAAAGACAATTCCCACAAGAGCCCTGTTGAAATACTCGATCCTCCTGAATCTCCAGATGACACCGCGCAACATATACAAGGCAACCCGAAGCATATGCAAAAGCTTCAGGAAATTGAAAGCGGCCTAAGAGAAATCAATCTTGACCAAACTTTTAAACAGCAGGCCCTGGATAAAATCGCAGAAATTCGCCGGCTGATGTTGAAACCAAACACCCAGGATTTAATCAGCAACAAAATTGGCGAACTAGACAAACTAGTCCTCGAGCTGCGGAAACAAGCCGTCGAAGCAAAGAAAGAAGAGATTTATGATGGCGTCCAGAAAGTGCTGGATAGAGGCGAAAATATATCTCTCCTTCAGGAGAGGGCAGACCATCTTGAGGCACTCACTCATACAGCTTTTCAGCCCACGCAAAAGAAAAAAGCAAAAAAAGGTGGATTTCTCTCATTCTTTTCCTGTTTCCCTTGCTGCGGTGGAAAAGATGACAGCGATAAAGAACCAGAAAGACGACCATTATTAAAGAAATAAATCATCAGACAGATACATGCTTAAAAAGCGGGCATTAAGTCCGCTTTTTGCGCATGTCCTGTATTACCCATTATTCAAATCCTAATATTTCGTTAAGTATTCTCTATTATTCTCTTACGAAGATAATTTAACCATTTGGAAGGTTCCCCATGACTGCGGTTCGTAAAATCATTGATGAAAGAAAATTGGAATGGAGAAAAAAACTGGAAGAGTTGAACGGAAAAATTTCCAGTGTGGAAGATCAGGATAATCGCCGCTCATTACAAGAAAAATCCACCCGAATCAGCCGTAAAATTCTCGCTTATAATGGTGAACCAATCGAATATCCGGAAATTAACGGATTAATATCGGAGTTAAGTACTTCTATCAAGCTTACACAAACTATCGAGGGTTGGCAAAAACGGGTCAACGCCTTGCATGAAAAAGTTGTCTTGCTTGGCACGGATAAACATCAAAGACTTGATACCAAAATTCAGCAGATTAATAAAATGATTGGGAAATACAGCGGAGAAACCAGACAAGTTGAAGAAATTGAAAATGCGATCAGCGCTCTGGATACCGATCTGTCACGCCTGAAAATACTGGTAACAATCGAAGATGAAAATTTAAGAAGACAAATCACTTCTAATGCGCAGCCAGTAACTATAGCGTCAGATCAACAGGTGACAGCGGCGCCAACAAAGACAAGATCTTCCGGATTACGCAGCTTCCTTTCATTTTTTTGCTGCTGTTGTGATGATACGGGAGAAGCTGAACCGCTGCTTCATCAGCAGAAATCGAATAGCTTGCGCAAGCATTAGAAGTTGATCTCTGCAAGATACCCGGCAGTCAGTGTCGTCATTGCGAGGCTGCGAAACAGCCGTGGCAGTTCACAATGACGAATCCGCTTTCTACACATTATCATTTAAAACCGCGAGCTTGAGTTTGAGGTTCAGGCTTAGCATCAACTGGTTCAGAAAACCGGACTCCCTTGGGCGATGGTGTTGACACTTTGGGGGATTCTGTTTTTGATGTTAATTTGGCTTCTTCATTTTGTTTTTCTTTTCTCGGTGCCGGATTTATCATTTGACTGTTTCTTCTTTCGAGCATTACTCTGGCTTCTTTACGCGGATTGACATTTCCTTCACGGGCAGCAAGCGCCATATGTATGGAAGCTGTTCCATGTGCCATTGCTGGAGAAGCAGGCGGGCTCGGATTTTGAACTTTGTCCAGGACTCTTTTGTATACCTCGTCATTGTTAATCACCGCGAGCAGCTGCGCCGCGGCCAAATGACTCATGCGCTCATCAGGGTTGGGTTTGCTCAATTGCTCGATGATGAATTTCAACCTCTCTCCGGCAATTGTTTTAAACATGTTTGTGTCAAAATTAAAAGTCTTGGCGTCACGGCTAAGAATCGTTTCACCTGTCGCCGCGTAATATAATGTTACGGCCAGTTGATAACTATATTCTTTTTCCATTAACGCCTTGAATGCTTCAGGCTTATGGTTTTCCGGATTTTCCAATCGCTTAGATCCCTCTCTCGAAATAAAATCTTCTGTCAACAATGCATCGAATACAATTTGTCCTCTTTTCGTTCTTGGCATTTGATCAACTGGAAGAATTGCTTTGGAATCAGCAATGACAATCTGGTGGCTGCCATCATCATTTTCCCGCAATAACAAATTACCAGGTTTGCAATCAGTCCATACTATGTTCTCTGCTGACATTGTGCTGAATATCATTGATAACTGCTTTCCAATATCTTTTGCGAATTCAATTTCCCTGGTTGTTCCCACCATTACCTTTTTTTCTTTTTTATCATCTTGCTTACGCATTTGCACTTCATGTTCAAGACTGGTAGGCAGCTTTTCAACCATTCGCATAAACCCCTGCGGCTTGGTGCTTGCGCCATCAGCCATTATTTTCAATGTTTCACAACCGGAATCGATGGTATGCTCCCCATAAACATCTGCCAACCAGTCTGCTGAACTTAATCTGCTAACAGCAGTTTGGCTTGGCTCTCGTTCCGCTCCTATCTGAATCACAAACTCCTCACCCTTGTATTGAATGGATAAATTCAGATTATTGTTTCCACCCATCGGTGTGACTGTCACATCTGATCCAAACATTTTTTTAAATTCCGTTTCAATCATGTCGATCACATTTTGCTTTCTTTTTTTGGGATCACCCTCATCAGATTGTATAAATGATTGATCGACGTACTGGCGAATCATTTCATTGATCCGCTCCTGATTTTTTGACAAGATCTTGTTGAACTTTTCAGCTGCGGACCTGGGATCGGATTTTCTCTGCATAGTGATCTCTTGAATTAACTATACATAATCAAAAAAATTGGTGGCTAAATTAAGTATAGTTTAATTTTAAAAGACCATTATTTTTGCGCTTTAAAATTTAAATCGTTTATTATTCAATAACTTAAGATGGGAATTGTTGCATGGAATTGCCCAGTTAGGTAATTCATTGATAAATTTGGCCTGCGATCGTGCGTCACATTCTAATGACACACGATCGCAAGATGCAGTTTCGCCTGTAGGGATAACTAGCCCTGACTACGAGCCCGCAATGAAGCAGAAAATGAAGTTAATAAATCAAGCTATAGTTCATTAACGAAATAGGTAACCTTGTTACCCTTGTGCATCCTTGATTAATTGCTGCAGCTCACCGGTTTCATGCATTTCTGCCATGATGTCGCTACCTCCGATAAACTCGCCTTTCACATATAACTGTGGAATGGTTGGCCAATTGGAATAGACTTTAATGCCCTGACGGATTTCTTCATCCTGCAAGACATCCACGGTGGTAAACTTCGCGCCGCAGGATTTGAGAAGATGAACGGCTCGCGCGGAAAAACCGCACATTGGCAATTCAGCATTGCCCTTCATGTAAAGAATAATGTTATTTTCTGCAATCTGTTTTTTAATTTTGTCTTGAACATTCATTGATGTTTCCTCTCTGTTTGTAAACCTTATAACAACCCTAACTGCAATTTGGCTTCATCACTCATTCTGTCGCGATCCCATGGAGGATCGAATACCAAATCCACTTTTACTTCTTTCACGTTATTTATCTGCCGGGTTTTTTCCTCAACTTCCGCAACCAGCACCGGACCCATGCCGCAAGCAGGCGCGGTTAATGTCATGACAATTTCCACACGATACTCATTCATGCCTAACGGTATGACATTGCAGGCATAAACCAGTCCCAGGTCAACAATATTGACCGGGATTTCAGGATCGAAACAGGTTTTCAATTGCATCCATACCTTGTCTTCAACGGTTCCTTCCATTTCATTTACATCTGGCTGTTCAAGAATAACCAAGCCCAAGGCATCCCCGTCCTTGCCGGCGACCCTGACCAGATTGCCGTTTACATAAACCGTATAGGAATTTCCGAGTGCCTGGGTCACAAATACCTGTGTCCCAGGCTGCAGTTTGACTTTTGCTCCCGATGGAATCAATGTGGCTTCAACTTCTCTTAGTACTTCAACTGCCGTTTCACGAAACATCTGACATTAATCCTCAATATGAAAACTCTCGCCGCAACCGCAACGGCTTGCTTCGTTTGGATTGGTAAACACCAACCGCTTTTGTTTCAGTCCGGACTTTTCTTCGTCCACATAGTCAATGCGCAAACCCTGCAGGAGATCAAGCCACGCGGTATCGATATAAATTTGCAGCCCGCCATCCGTGGTGAAACTGATATCATTCGCATTGGCTTTTTCCACAATCACCGGCAAATAGGAATAGCCAGAGCAGCCTGTTTTTTTGACTGACAGGCGAAAACCGATGCCATGGCCTTTTTCAATCATTTTTTTGATATACGCAGATGCAGAATCAGTAATTGTAATAGTTGGGTTCATGCTGTTGTCCTCTTCACTCTGTTGTTACCGGATCAGGATCATTCGCGAGAGCCGCTTTCAGTGTGTGCCAGGCGAGGGTCGCGCATTTGACCCGTACGGGGAATTCCGCCACACCGCCAAATGCCGCCAGTTTGCCTAAACTCCCTTCAGGTTCGCTGCCTTCCGTTACCAGGTGATGAAAAAGATCAAACAGTTTATCAATCTCGGTAACAGATTTGCCTTTCACTGCTTCCGTCATCAGCGATGCGGATGCAACCGAAATAGCGCAGCCCGCGCCTTCAAAATGCACATCTTCGACTATACCGTTACGCTCAACGATATAAAGCATCAAGCGATCGCCGCATAATGGATTGTGTCCCGCCTGACAATGATTGGCATTTGCCAATTTACCAAAATTGCGCGGCTGCTTGCCGTGATCAACTATGATTTCCTGATACAATTCGCGTAATGACATTAGGCAAATAACCTCTTCGCTAATAAAATTGCCTCAAACAGCGCATCGACATCGTTCTCATTCGTGTAAATTCCAAATGATGCGCGCACTGTCGCCGGCACATTGAACCGCTCCATTAAGGGCATGGCGCAATGATGCCCTGCACGCACCGCAACACCCTCATGATCAAGAACCGTCCCAATATCATGCGGATGGATGCTATCCATGACGAATGAAATCACACCGACTTTTGGCGTCGCCGTGCCGATTAGCCGCAACCCGGGAACCGCTAATAATTTGGGTTCGGCATAATGCAGCAAGGATTGTTCATGCGCATAGATATTTTCCATGCCAATGGCCTGCATGTACCTGATTGCCGCGCCAAGGCCGATCACGCCAGCAATATCCGGTGTGCCTGCTTCAAATTTCTGTGGCGTTTTCGCAAAAGTCACCTTGGAAAACGCGACAGTTTCAATCATGTCACCGCCGCCCTGATAAGGAGGCATGGCATCAAGCAGCGCTTTTTTTCCATACAAGACCCCAATACCGGTTGGCCCATAAATCTTGTGTCCCGAAAACACATAAAAGTCGCAATCAATCTCTTGAACATCCACTGGCATATGCGGCGCCGCCTGTGCACCATCCACCAGCACCGGCACATTCATGGAGTGAGCAAATGCCGTGATTTCCTTGACTGGATTGATCGTTCCAAGCACATTGGACGCGTGTGTAATGGCAACCATTTTCGTGCGCGGCGAAAATAATTTTTTATATTCTTCCAAATCGACGGCTCCAGAATCCGTCACCGGTATGACTTTTAACACGACACCAATTTGTTCCTTGAGTAAATACCAGGGAACGATATTGGAGTGATGTTCCATTGTGCTTAATATGACTTCATCGCCCTGCTGCCATTGCGACCGCCCAAAACTCTGGGCAACCAGGTTAATCCCTTCTGTCGTGCCGCGGACAAAGACAATTTCTTCCTTATGCGCCGCATGAATATATCTTCTGACAGTTTCACGCGTCTCTTCATACATGCGAGTGGCGCGTTCGCTTAATTCGTAAATTCCGCGATGAATATTGGCATAATCCCGCACATAGAAATCAGCCATCGCATCGATGACCTGACGGGGTTTTTGCGCTGAAGCAGCGCTATCAAGATAAATAACCGGTTTGCCTCGATTGGTTTCCTGCAATAGAGGAAAATCGATGCGGTATCGTGAAAAATCCGGCAGCCTGGTTTTTGTATTCATAATTAATACATAGTCTCCTGTATCCGCATTTTGATGCCAGGATGCGTAACACGCTGCATCACTTCTTCCGCGAAACCACGCAGCAAAATATCCATCGCTTCTTCTTTGTCGATGCCGCGGGAGCGCATATAAAATAAGGCTTCCTGATCAATCTGGCCGGTCGTTGCGCCATGCTTGCACTTTACGTCATCGGCATAAATTTCAAGTTCCGGCTTGGAATAGACTTCCGCTTCGCTGGACAATAACAGGTTATGATTAGCCTGATAGGCTAAAATTTTCTGTGCGTCCTTTTCCACGAATAATCGGCCGTTAAAAACAGCGCGTGATTTTTTGTCGAGAATGCCCTTGTACAACATTTCGCTGTTGCTATGCGGCGCCGCATGATCAATGTCTATGTGATAATCAACATACTGGCCATCCGAACGCAGCCGATAAAATCCGCTGGTATGGCAATCAGCTCCAGGCTCCAGCAATTTGACCACCAGATCATCGCGCGCAAACAGGCTGCCGGAAGAAAAGTTTGTAAATGACACCTGGCTGTGCCGTTTTTGCGTGATAAATATATTCGCCATATGCACCGCATTTCTTCCTTCCTGCTGTATTTTGCAGACATCCAGCTTGGCATGATTGCCAACCGTCATCATCATCACGCTATTCATCATGTAAGCCTGTACAGCGTGCGAAAAACATTCTTCAGCCAGTGTCAGCTTGCTGTTCTGTCCCAGAACGATCATATGAAGCGGCTGGGCGATAAATTCTTCATCGCCAAACACCAGCGACAATAGATGTACTGGCATGTTAATTTCGCAATCATCCGGCAGACTCAGAAACAAACCATCCTCAAACATGGCCGCATTGAGGCTGGCAAAAGGATACTTTTGTGCATCGATATGATCCGGCCAGTTTGCTCGAACAATATCGGCATGATGCTGTAATGCCTTGCCCATGCTGCAAGCGATGACCTGCCGGGGCAATTTGGCGATATCACTCAGCGTCTCCATAAAATAGCCGTTCACGCACACGAGCAGAATGCTCTCTCCACGCTGCAGCCGGTGCTGATTGATCACATCCCGCAAAAGATACGGGTCAACACGAGCCGCGGTTGAAAAATTCTTGTTCGTAAGAAAAGACAGGTCCGTATACTTCCAGCGTTCATCCTTGCGGGTGGGCAATCCATTTTTTAAAAACGCATCCCACTGCTTGCGGCGAAAATCTGTCAGCCAGGTGGGGGCTGAAGACCATGTTTTGTCTCCACCGCTTTTTTGCAGCCAGGCCGGAATCATTGCTAGTTCGTTCATGATTTCATCTCACTCTCCAGCCAGCCATATCCTTTGGCTTCCAGTTCATGCGCCAGCGTTTTATCCCCGGATCTCAGGATTTTTCCGTTTGCCATCACATGCACGACATCTGGCTGGATATAATCCAGTAAACGTTGATAATGCGTCACCACCAAAATGCTGCGTGTTGCGCTGCGCAGACTGTTAACACATCTGCCCACCATTTGTAATGCATCAATATCAAGCCCGGAATCCGTTTCATCTAGAATGATGAAGCTGGGTTCAAGCATCATCATTTGTAACACTTCGTTACGCTTTTTTTCGCCGCCGGAAAATCCCTCATTTACGGCCCGATGCAGAAATGCCTCATCCAGGCCGACTTCCCTGATTTTGCTTTTTACCAGCATGAGAAAATCAGCGGCATCCAGTGGCGGCAAGCCGTTACGCTTGCGCAATTCGTTCAGGGCGGTACGCAGGAAATACATGTTATTCACCCCGGGAATTTCCGTCGGGTACTGAAACGCAAGAAACAGACCGCGCGCGGCGCGTTCTTCCGGCTCCAATGCCAACAAATCCTCACCATTCAGTGTAACCACGCCATTTGTGACCTGGTATTCATCACGGCCAGCCAGCACATTGGCGAGCGTGCTTTTTCCCGAACCGTTTGGTCCCATGATGGCATGTACTTCGCCCGGCTTGATTGACAGATTCACACCGCGCAAAATGGGTTTAATGTTTTGTTTTTCGTCTTGTATGGTGACTTGCAAATCTTTAATCGTTAACATTTTTAACCTGCTAATATATTTTGTTTACTACCCCACGCTTCCTTCCAGACTAACTTCCAGCAATTTCTGCGCTTCAACGGCGAATTCCATGGGCAATTCCTTGAAGACCTGCTTGCAAAATCCATTGACAATCATGTTGATCGCGTCTTCCGTTTTTAATCCGCGCTGGCGGCAATAGAACAATTGATCTTCCCCGATTTTGGATGTCGATGCTTCATGCTCAACACGCGCCGTCGGATTTTTCACTTCGATATAAGGAAACGTATGCGCTCCACACGTCGAACTCAGCAGCAATGAATCACATTGCGTGTAATTTCGGGCATTGACCGCGCCAGGCAGCATGCGCACGAGACCGCGATACGTATTTTGTCCTTTTCCAGCGGCAATACCTTTGGAAATAATCGTGCTGCGTGTGTTTTTCCCCATGTGTATCATCTTGGTTCCGGTATCCGCCTGCTGAAAATGATTGGTGAGCGCAACCGAGTAAAATTCGCCAATGGAATTGTCTCCCTGCAAAATCACACTGGGGTATTTCCACGTAATTGCCGAACCTGTTTCAATCTGAGTCCAGGAAATTTTCGAATTCACTCCACGGCAATGACCGCGTTTGGTGACAAAATTGAAAATGCCGCCGCGACCTTCTTCATCGCCTGGATACCAGTTTTGTACCGTTGAATATTTGATTTGCGCATTATCCAGCGCGATCAATTCCACGACTGCCGCGTGCAGCTGATTTTCATCGCGCATGGGCGCTGTACAGCCTTCAAGATAACTGACATAGCTGCCCTCTTCCGCAATAATCAGCGTTCGCTCAAACTGACCGCTTTTAGCGGTATTGATACGGAAATAAGTGGAAAGCTCCATTGGGCAGCGTACACCCTTGGGCACATAAACAAATGAACCGTCACTGAAGACGGCTGAATTAAGCGCGGCAAAAAAATTGTCACGATAGGGAACGACTGTACCCAGGTATTTTTCCACGAGTTCAGGATATTTTTGCACGGCCTCGGAGATAGGACAAAAAATAACGCCGGCTTCCGCCAGTTTGGATTTGAATGTTGTCGCCACAGAAATGCTGTCAAAAACCGCATCGACAGCCACCCCCGCGAGACGGCCCTGCTCATGCAGCGGGATACCCAGCTTTTTATAGGTCTCCAACAGTTTGGGGTCGACTTCATCCAGGCTTTTTGGCCCGGTTTCGGCTGACTTGGGTGCGGAATAATAAATGATTTCATTATAATCAATAGGCTGATAATGAAGATGCGCCCATTTCGGTGGTGTCATGGTTTGCCAATGCCGAAATGATTTCAAACGCCATTCCAGCATAAATGGGGGCTCATTTTTCTTGGCTGAAATCAGACGAATAATATCTTCATTCAATCCGGCTGGTATCGTCTCGGATTCAATCTGGGTAACAAACCCGTATGGATAATGTTGATTTACAACATCTTTTATTAATTTATTTGCCATCGAATGACCCCGTATTTGTGCTTTCTGGCATGTCTTTTATAAATAATGGCTCTGTCATATCAATTATAGTAAATCTGGCTAACAAAGATTGGACCATTTTATTGATTTTTTGCCAATTTTCGCGCATTGCGCACATAGAATCAATTGAACAAAGTCCTGCACTTTCGCAACATTCCGTCATCGCCAACCCTTCCATCGCGGAAATAACATCCGCCACGGAAATTTCTTCTGCTGGTCGTGCCAACAGATAGCCGCCTTCTGCACCGCGTACGGAATTGACCAGGCCTGCGTCAGACAGCATCTTGAGAATTTTGCTCACGGTGGGGTTCGTAAGATGCAGTGTATCTGCCAGAAAAGACGCACTTAGAATTGTCTCTGGCGCCTTCGCCATGTGGCCCATGATAAGCATGGCGTAGTCAGTTAATTTTCCAATCCGAAGCATGGAACACCAGGTATTGTAAATATCGGTTATAAATTTTGGCGATACAGTACCATGCTAGTACGGATTATGGCAACCATAAAACAGTCATTCAGAACACGGTTGAGGACCGTACTTCTGATTGTCATGCCGCTTCCACTGGCATGACGTCATTCCTGGCACAGGGTAACTGAACCCTTCGTGCTTTCGCCAGCCTTATACCACACTTTGCCCGCGTTGCAACGAATGCTAGAATGTCCGCTGTTTTTCGGAGGAGCCACCCTATCATGCAATATAATAAACTTGGCAAGGCAGGCATACGGATTAGTGAAATCTCTTTTGGGTCCTGGATTACTTTTGGCAAGCAGATTGGTTTAAACGAAGTCAAGGCATTGATGCATGCCGCCTATGACCATGGCATCAATTTTTTTGATAATGCTGAAGCATATGCTCACGGCGAAGCAGAAATATTAATGGGCAAGGCGCTGCAGGAATTTCACCGTGAAGAGCTGGTCGTCTCGACAAAAATTTTCTGGGGCGGCAACGGCCCCAATGATACGGGTCTGTCACGCAAGCATTTGATCGAGGGAACCAAAAATTCATTACGCCGGTTACAGCTGGAATATGTCGATTTATTATTTTGTCACCGCCCCGATCCCAATACACCTATCGAAGAAACCGTGCTAGCCATGGATTATCTGGTCCGGAGCGGTTATGCCTTTTATTGGGGAACCTCAGAATGGAGCGCAGACCAGATAGAAGCCGCTTACAAAACAGCCGAACAGTTGAATTGCATCAAACCCACCATGGAGCAGCCAAAGTATAATCTCTTTTTCCGCGACCATCTGGAAAAAGATTACTTAAAACTGTTCGATAAGTATGGTTTGGGAACCACTACCTGGAGCCCGCTTGCCTCAGGCATTCTTTCTGGTAAATATAATCAGGGCATACCCAGTGACAGTCGTCTTGCAAAAGAAGCCTGGCTGGTTCCGGATAATTTCATGCAAATGATAGAAAAAACCAAAAAGCTGGGCGTCATCGCGCAGGATTTAAGTTGTTCGCTTTCACAGCTTGCTATCGCCTGGTGCCTGCATAATCCAAACGTCAGTTCCGTTATCACGGGCGCGACCAAAATGGAACAATTGATGGATAATCTCGGTGCGATAGAGGTAAAAGCAAAATTGACACCGGATGTAATGAAAAAAATGGATGCGGCCTTGCGTTAATTGATTTTGAAATTTGATATGCCTAAAAATAAACTTGATAGCACATTATTCATTCGCCAGCTTGAATTGCGTGTCAATCTGGGCTGGCGAAATGCCGAACGTAAAAATGAGCAAGCCGTATTGCTGGATATGTATATCCAGTTTTCAAAGCCGCCGCAGGCGTGTGAAACCGACAAGCTTGATGATACGGTTTGTTATGCAGAATTGATCGGTGAAATTCGTCAACAGACAGCTAAAAGAAAATACCGTCTGATTGAGCATTTAGGCGCTGAAATTTATCAGATTGCCAAAGCATGCCTGCCCGCCAGATCAAAACTGAATGTGCGCATCACCAAATATCCCAAAGTTGATGGATTGACCGGCGGCGTCAGTTTTAACTACGGAGATGACTGTCGATGGTCATTTTAGGTTTAGGATCCAATCTTGGTGATAAACTCTCGAATCTCCGTAAGGCGCTGCGTTCGATACAAAAGATTCCCGGCCTGACCATTGAGCAGGTGTCGCCAATTTATATTTCTGATGCGCTGTTGCCGGAAAACGCAGCATTCGACTGGGACATGCCCTATCTCAACCTGGCACTTCGCTGTGAAACAACACTCGCGGCTCCGGAGTTATTAAAACAGCTGAAAAATATTGAATGGTCGATCGGCCGCAAGCCCGAAGTCCGGCACTGGGGCCCGCGCGTGATCGATATCGATATTCTTGCATGGGATGATTTATGTTTAGAAAGCGAAACGCTGACGGTTCCACACGCAAGCCTGCAGGAAAGGCCGTTTGCTCTTTGGCCGCTTGCCGACGTCGCACCACTCTGGACATTTCCGCTGCCCGGTCCCAATCAGGGTAAAACAGCGGCACAAATCGTTGAGCCCTGGGGCTCACGTTTTTCCGGTAACGCACCGTTTCATACCCGGCAAATTAATCACCGCATTGATACGCCGCAGCTGGTGGGTATTGTCAATGTCACACCAGATTCATTTTCTGACGGCGGAAAATTTTTTGCTCCAGCACATGCCATCGAACAGATTATCCAGCTTGCCAACGCTGGCGCGGAAGTCATTGATATTGGCGCTGAATCGACCGCCCCCACCGCCAAACCGCTGGATGCTGATACTGAATGGACGCGGCTCGAACCCATACTCGCCGCGATTAAAAATATTCAGAAAGACTTTCTGGTCGCACCAAAAATCAGTGTCGATACGAGACACCCGTCATCCGCCCTTAAAGCGCTGGAATTTGGCGCAGACTGGATTAACGATGTCAGCGGGCTAGATGAGCCAGCCATGCGGGAGATCATCGCGCATTCAAAAGCAGACTGCGTCGTCATGCATCACATGAGTATCCCGGAAAGACGGGATAACATCTTGCCGCGCAATCTCGATCCCGTCAAAACGGTTTATGAATGGGGTAAAACACGTTTGCTCGAGTTGGAAAAGAGCGGTATCCCGCGGGACAGAATTATTTTCGATCCAGGGATAGGATTTGGAAAAATGGCAGAACAATCCCTGCTGCTGTTAAAACATGTCAATGTATTCGCAGAACTCGGCGCGCGCGTGCTCATTGGACATTCGAGGAAAACCTTTCTTTCATTACTGACCGGCATGCCGTTTGTTGAACGGGATGTCGAGACAATGGCCATGTCGCTGTATCTTTCAAGACAGGCCGTCGATTTTATCCGTGTACATAATGTCGAACTCTGCGCCCGCGGGCTCAGGGTCGCCGCAGCCATGGAGTAAATTTCAGCCGTGTTTCGGGAAACATCCTGATGCTTTCCACGCTTTTTGTGGAGAAGAGGAAGCAAATTTAGAACGCATTGTACTTCAATCACTTAAAAGGAATTGTCATATGATCCCCAGAAAATATTTATCGTCTTTCATTTTATCTGTATCTGCGCTATCTGCTTTTCATGCCGCAGACGCCGCTCCGCTGCCAAGCGTCCATCAGCCTGGGCATTTCAGTAAAATCATGGTCGTGATATTTGAAAACATGAGTTACGCGGAAATAAGAAATGAACCCACATTCAAAAAATTGGTCGAATACAGCGGTCATACACTGGACCAGAATGGCAGGCTGCTCAGAATGATGACTGCGCGGCCAGCGATGGATAGCTCCGGAAATGGATACGCTTTTTTTAGCAGCTACTATAACAATCATACCGGCGGGACAGAACCTGCCCGGCCTTCCCAGCCAAATTACATTGCCATGACTTCAGGATCGATTCAGGGTATCAAGGATAACGATATGCATGACCTGGATGTCGATAACCTCGCTATTGAGTTGAATGACGCGGGAATATCATGGAAAATATATGCGGAAGACTTGCCTGACCCCAAGGCAGCTATGCTGTCAGATACGCTAAGAACTCACGGAATGATGAATGTTTCCCCAAGGCAGCCCTTTGTACGCGATCCAGACAAGAGTGAAGAAGAGAATGATCTTGCTGAACAGAAATATCTTGATGAATACAGGAAACTGAATCACCTGTACCAGGAAGAAAATAAAACCGGATTCAATTTCGCCAGCGGATGCTTCACCGGCGCTTCCAATGTGGATGGTGGCGGAGCCCATGATAATGGCTACATGCGCAAGCATGAACCTTTTATCAGTTACCAGAATATCCAGAAGAATTTCGCAAACTGTAAAAATATCCAGAATGCCGCACACCTGGCTGCCGATATCAATAACATGGCGGATGTGAACTTTTATATCCCCAACCAGATAAATGACGGTCATAATGGAACACTGGCTGAACGGACAATGCGCGCCAATGCCTTTTTATCGAGGATGATGGGAACTGATCCCAAAACAGGGGAACCGCTGCCGAATGCAGCCAATGCTCCTTTCCAGAAGTTTATGGCGCAAGATGGCCTGCTTGTCATCACATTTGACGAACCATCTGTCACCGGCAATCCCGACAAAACCATCTATACCTTGCTGGCCGGAAGCATGATCAATAGCGGCGCTTATCCAAACAAGGATGGAAAAAATGCACCTGTCTGTTATCCAGCAATAAACAAGCAAAACAATTATTCACCGGATGAAAACGGCAAATATGATCCTGCGCACTGCAATCATTACAATCTGCTGAAATTGATCGAAAATAACTGGCGCTTGCGCGGGCTGGATGCCAAATCCACCAGTACCGGGTACAAATATGCATTGCCGTTGGATAATGATATTTCTAGCTTGTGGAAATAGTATACTATCCTCTCCTCCACTTGAATGTGGAGGAGAGGTGACAAAGAGATCATATGGAATATCATTAACCTGATGGTTTTGATTGTTTTATTTTTTCTTTTTCCGAAAATGCCTGCCTGAATTGATCGTAAAATTGTTGCGTGATTTCATCGCGTTTTCTCAAACCGAAAAAGTCAAACTTATGTGGTTCACTTGCCTTTAATCCCAGTCGTGCTATTTCATTAAATCTTGAAGTCCAATCCTTATTTTCTATGGCTTTCTCACATTCTTCATATATTTTTTCCACGTTGCTTGGCAGTTTTCGTTTCTTCCCATCAATAACAATTTTTCTTCCGAATATTCCTTTAGCTTCCCACGGCGTGGTTTCAATAAGATTTTTAATATTCAAAATAAATTGCTCACAGATATCATGGGTGGCTGTGACCTGCCCCGGGATTTTCAAACCAAGCTGATTTAGAGATAATGCCCCTCAAACGAGGGCATTGTATGAAAAAGAGTCGATATTCCGAAGAACAAATCGTTCGA